>JBAXBJ010000033.1:0-40541 GCA_037142075.1 Bacteroidota bacterium | reverse complement strand
GCTGTATGTCAGCGCCATACCTAATATTAGCGTGTAACATGTGCATACCCCAGTTATATTTATTTGTTCATTATTAAGATTTGCTTTGAATCTTAGCCCTAATTTATAATTAATTTGCTGTTTACTGATTTACCGTTCCCAAACTCGAAATGGCATATGTAAATCCCTTTGCGTAAGCCGTCCCTGTGCAACATTTGGTTGTCCGTAATGCTCTTGTAAAAAGCTACTTTTTTTCCTGAAAAATCATATATGGTCAGATCGGCTTGTTTCAACTTAGCTGGCAGCCTGATTGAAGCAAACTCCTGCATAGGATTTGGAGAAACAGAAAAAATCTCATCTTTATTTATATCAACTACCCCTGTAATAATTGATGGGCATGAAACTGATGCATCCGCATAAACAGCTAGCCCGTTTACTGACAGGCATTCAAGAAATGAATGAATTTCAAATGCAGGGTTGAGATATCCATAAGAGCCAAACAGGCCAAATGTACTGCCTACTCCTTCAATAAGATAAACATAAATATTCCCCGGGTGATTTGAAATAGCTAATCCATACCTCGAATGATATACTGCTCCAACTAAAACTGAATCAACAGATTTTACGATATTATAAGTACCAGGAGAAAAATTTGGATCATTAATAAACGAAGGAGGCAAAGTATCATTTAAATTAAGATCAAAATCATATAACACTTTTTCGTTTGAATGGTTTGCCTCCACAAACCAGAGTCTCTTACCTGGAATATCGTTTCTTATAGCTCCTTTGTAAAAATCATAAATGCGGTATGAGCCATAATACAAACACATATTTTGGTGAAGATAATATCGTTTTACATAGTATCTGAGTTTTTGATACGGAACACCATTAATTGCAGTATCCCCCGTCAGAATGTATTGGCTTTTATCACATATTTCAAAAGGAACTCCTGAAACGTGTTCGCTCCAGTATGCATTTGCTTCCGGGAAAGGATGATAAACTGATGTTTGAGTCCAGGCAATAGTTGTTGCCAATACCAGAAAAGCAGAAAACACGAACTTTTTCATATAATTAATAATTAGATACAATTGAGAGAGTAGAGATTACGATAGCAAACTTAGCATTTTTTAACAGATCCTTGTTCAATTGGTGAAAACTTTAATGGACACTTAAATATAAACTTAGTAAAGTTTTGTACTTTTGCACCCGCGAAAACAAGAATACCTGAATTATAACTATTAACACATAAATACAAAAACAGCAATCTGTTATGACTAATTCAAAACTAAAAAGCGTTTATACTTTTGGCAATAAAATGGCCGAAGGTGACGCTTCGATGAAAAACCTGCTTGGTGGCAAAGGTGCTAACCTCTGCGAAATGAACCTTATTGGCGTGCCAGTGCCTCCCGGGTTCACCATCACTACCGAAATGTGCACGGTTTACAACAAAGAGGGCCGTGAAAAAGTATTGGCAATGATAAAAGACGAAGTTGAAGCCGGCATCGCTTATATCGAAAAACACATGGGATCGGAATTTACAAACAGTGCAAATCCCTGCCTTGTTTCGGTCCGTTCAGGATCGCGTGCTTCCATGCCAGGTATGATGGACACCATATTAAACCTGGGATTGAACGACGAAGCCGTTGCAGGCCTGGTTAAAAAGACCGGAAATGAGCGTTTCGTTTGGGATTCGTACCGCAGGTTCGTACAAATGTACGGCGATGTAGTGTTAGGCATGAAACCGGCTTCGAAAGAAGATCACGATCCGTTCGAAGAAATTATTGACGAATTAAAAGAAGAAAAAGGGGTAAAACTAGATAACGAATTTTCGCCCGACGACCTGAAAGAAATGGTTTCCCGTTTCAAAAAGGCCGTTAAAAAAGTTACCGGCCACGATTTCCCAAGCGATCCATGGGAACAACTATGGGGTGCCATCTGCTCGGTTTTCGATAGCTGGATGAACGAAAGAGCTATATACTACCGCGAACTCAACAATATACCTGAAGAGTGGGGAACCGCTGTTAATATTCAGGCAATGGTTTTCGGAAATATGGGCGATAACTCAGCTACAGGCGTTGCTTTTACCCGCGATGCCAGTACCGGTGAAGACCTTTTTAACGGCGAATACCTGATCAATGCTCAGGGCGAAGACGTTGTTGCCGGTATCCGCACACCTCAGCAGATCACCATCGAAGGTTCAAGACGCTGGGCTAAGTTAGCCACCGTAAGCGAAGAGGATCGGAAGAACAATTTCCCTTCCTTAGAGGAAACGATGCCTGTAATTTTCAAAGAATTGATGGAAATCGAGACCAAACTCGAAGAACATTATAAAGACATGCAGGACGTTGAGTTTACCATTCAGGATGGAAAACTCTGGATGCTGCAAACCCGTAGCGGAAAACGTACAGGTGCTGCCATGGTAAAAATGGCTGTTGATATGTTTGAAGAAAAACTCCTTGACGAAAAAACAGCCATTTTACGCGTTGAGCCGAGTAAATTAGATGAACTTCTTCATCCTGTTTTCGAAAAAGCAGCTATGAAAAATGCCAGGGTACTGGCTCAGGGCTTGCCTGCTTCACCGGGAGCAGCTACCGGACAAATTGTTTTCTTTGCTGACGATGCTGAAGCATGGGCAAAAAATGGCCACAAAATCGTTCTGGTCCGCGTTGAAACTTCTCCTGAAGACCTCAAGGGAATGGTTGTAGCCGAAGGAATTCTTACTGCCCGTGGCGGTATGACTTCTCACGCTGCAGTAGTTGCCCGCGGAATGGGCAAATGCTGTGTATCAGGAGCAGGCAGCCTTAAGATTGACTATAAAACCCGCACTTTAGAAGTTGGCGGTGCTAAATTTAAAGAAGGCGACTGGCTTTCACTCAACGGTTCTACCGGAGAAGTTTACGAAGGAAAAATCGGAACAACCGAGGCAGCCTTAAGCGGCGATTTTGGCAAACTGATGGAAATGGCCGACAAACATTCGCGTATGCTTGTCCGCACCAATGCCGATACTCCTCATGATGCGCAGGTTGCACGCAAATTCGGTGCGCAAGGTATCGGACTCTGCCGTACCGAGCATATGTTCTTCGAAGGTGTAAAAATAAAAGCCATGCGCGAAATGATTCTTGCCGATGATGAGGCAGGCCGCCGTTTAGCTCTTGCAAAACTTTTACCTATGCAACGCGAAGACTTTGAGGGTATTTTCGAAGCTATGGAAGGCCTTCCTGTAACGGTTCGCCTGCTCGATCCTCCTTTGCACGAATTTGTTCCTCACGAAGAAGAAAACCAGCAGGAAATGGCTGATGAAATGGGTATTACGCTCAAGGCTGTTAAAGAAAAAGTGGATTCACTCCACGAATTCAACCCTATGCTTGGCCACCGCGGATGCCGCTTAGGCAACACTTATCCCGAAATTTCAGAAATGCAGGCACGCGCTATCATCGAAGCTGCCATGAATCTGAAGAAGAAAGGCATCAAAACATTTCCTGAAATCATGATCCCGCTTACAGGTACCCTTACCGAAATGCAGATGCAGGAAAAGATTGTCCGCGAAACCGTTGAAGCTGTTTTTGCTGAACGTGGCGACCGTATGGACTATATGGTTGGAACCATGATTGAAGTTCCCCGCGCTGCTTTGGTTGCTGATAAGATCGCTGAATCCGCCGAGTTTTTCTCGTTCGGTACCAACGACCTTACACAGATGACTTTCGGATATTCACGCGATGACGCTGGTAAATTTCTACCGGTTTACCTGAAAAAAGGTATCCTCAAACACGACCCTTTCCAGGTTCTGGATCAGGAAGGTGTAGGACAACTCGTTAAAATGGCAACAGAAAGAGGTCGTACTACCCGTCCGAAACTTAAAGTTGGTATTTGTGGCGAGCATGGGGGCGAACCATCCTCTGTTGAGTTCTGCCATTCAGTAGGAATGAATTATGTAAGCTGTTCGCCATTCCGCGTTCCAATCGCACGTTTGGCTGCTGCCCAGGCTGCAATTAAGGAATCGCTGGTCAAATAAATTTCAGAGTACGAAAATGAGCAGAATTAATTAAAAATTCTGCTTGATTCCAGGAAAAAGGAGGCTGCCGTTTGGTAGCCTCTTTTTTATTTAAAGGTATCGTATAATTCAACTACAATTGCAGAAAAAGAAATATTACCAAACAATCATTACCTTACTTCAGAATTGACCCAAATTCGTTTTTTTGAACAGATCACTCAATAAAAGCCGGAAATAATGTAATTTTATCGCATCACGTCTGAAACTTAACTTATGCTCTACCTGCAATGAGGAAAATATTTGCATTTCTGTTCACTGTTATCGCTGTTTTTGTATTTGCAGAAATCTCTGTAGCGCAATCCTCCTGCCTCGTAACACACTACAGCCGAAACCAATACGCTGCCGGAAGCCAGAACTGGTCAATTGATATGGATAAACAAGGTTTTGTTTATGCAGCTAATAACGACGGTCTTATTAAATACGACGGCGTACGGTGGAAAGTGTTTCCCATGCCGGCACGCACTATTGTTCGCTCCGTATCAATAAGTCCTGACGAACGAATATACACAGGATCAAATGAAGAATTTGGCTACTGGAATAAAAATCAATCCAAAGGATTGAAGTATACTTCACTTGTGCCGCTTTTAAAAAAATTTAACCTGCATAACCAGGAAATCTGGAAGATCGTCCAATTTCACAATAAAGTCTACTTTCAAGGATTTTTCTCACTATTTGTTTACGATCGCAAGACAATAAAAACAATTGAGCTTCCAGGATCGATAGTATTTCTGCTCAAAGCCGGGAACCGCCTTTTTGTGCAGGCTGTAAAAGGAAATCTTTATGAGGTAATCAATGATAAACTTGTAAATATTGACAGCAATAACATTTTAATAAATACCGAAGTAAAAACGATACTTCCGTTTGGAGCTGATTCCTTTCTGATCGGAACATCCTCGGATGGCTTATACCTGTATAACGGTAAAACGATTATCCCATGGAATGTGGCGGCAAATCTTTTATTAAAAGAGTACCAGATCAATAATGGAATTGTGTTTGGAGATAAACTGGTGTTTGGAACCATCGTAAAGGGTGTTTTCATTCTCGACAAAGCCGGCAACGTTTTGAATCATTTATACACCGAAAATGATCTGCAAAATAACACGGTGCTTTCACTTTGCAACGATAACAACCAAAGCATCTGGGTAGGCCTCGACAACGGAATTGATAATATCTCATTCAACAACCCTGTTGATATTTATCCCGGACGCAACGAAGCCCTGGGGGCAGTTTATACGGCTATGCTCAAAGGAAACACTTTGTATATTGGCACCAACCGGGGTATTTTTACTTATTTAAAAGAAGGAGACCAGTTTTTCTTTCATGGATTCCTGCAAAATTCACAGGGCCAGGTTTGGCAACTTAAAGATATTGACGGCACATTATTTTGCGGACACACTGACGGAACTTTTGTAATCGAAAATAATATTTTACGTAAAATCTCCGATGTCAGGGGAGGTTATATGATACAGAAAATACGGATCAAAGGAGTTGAGTACCTGATTCAAAGTTCGTATACCAGCCTGGTAATTTACAAAAAGGCGGGAAACTCATGGGTATATAGCCACCAGGTCAGGGGCTTCCTGGAGCCGGCCCGGTTTATTGAAGCTGATCACCTTGGTAATATATGGATAGGTCATTCTGTTAAAGGCTTATACCGGGTTCGCCTGTCCGATTCACTCGACAAAGTCACTGAACAACAAACCTTTACAAATAAAGATGGACTGCCTGCAAACAGCAATATAAGAGTTTTTAAAATAGCGAACCGGGTAGTATTTTCGAATGGTGAAATGCTTTATACCTGGGATGATATAAAACACAAGATAATTCCCTACACTGATATCAATACCAAACTGGATGGTTTTGAGTCGACAACTTCGATCACTGTCATTGATGAAAATAATTATTGGTTTACCACCAAATCTGAAGCAGCACTTTTCGAATGGAAGGGAAACATGCCTGAAATGTTTTACCGGCTCATTCTTAATCAGTATAACTTAAGTTTAGTTGATGGTTATGAAAACATTGTGCCGCTTACAGAGAACCTGCATTTGATCTGCCTTGACAATGGTTTTGCCATATTTAAGAAAAATGTTGCATCCGCAGCGAATACCAATAAATCACTATTACTTATCAGAGATTTTGTTTGCTGGGATGCAGCCGGAAACCGGTTACATATTGAGCCGTCCGGCAGTTCAGTTTCTGTAAAAAATGCATATAACAACATAACAATCTCATTTTCAACTCTTAAAAACCCATGTTCCCGAAAACTCTATCAATTTAAGCTCGAGGGCATTGATAGTGAATGGAGCAAATGGTCCGACATAGCAGAAGTTAATTACACAAGGTTGCCTGTAGGCAAATATACTTTCAAGGTACGAACATTAACCTCAAACGGAGCGGTTGCGAAACCAGTTACCCTAACATTTAAAGTTAAACCTGCCTGGTATGCCTCTTTGCTGGCAACTATCCTTTATATCC
Organism: Bacteroidota bacterium; assembly: GCA_037142075.1. Taxonomy (GTDB): domain Bacteria; phylum Bacteroidota; class Bacteroidia; order Bacteroidales; family UBA4417; genus UBA4417. The sequence continues at coordinate 34,033 of JBAXBJ010000033.1, read as the reverse complement.
TTATCGGACTGGGAGGAATCCTGGTGAGCCAGTATTTATATCGTAAGCGGCTGGCAAAGCATCATGACCGACTGTATCTGATTGCGGAAGAGAAGCGAAAAGCGGAGAAAGAATATTCGGAAAAAGAGATCATGAAACTTCATAATGACAAGCTTCAGTCTGAAATATCACATAAAAACATTCAACTTGCCGATTCAACTTTGTCGATTATTAAGAAAAACGAGGTACTGATCGAAATTAAAGATGAGTTGGAAAAACAAAAGGAAGAACTGGGTCCCCGTTTTCCGGCAAGATACCTGCAACGTTTAACAACACTCATCGACAAGAATATTTCGAACGACAACGACTGGGAAATATTTGAAGCTTTATTCGACCAGGCACATGAAAACTTCTTTAAACGGCTAAAACAATCCTTTCCTGATCTTACCCAAAGTGATCTTAAATTATGCGCTTACCTTAAGTTGAACCTTTCTTCCAAAGAAATTGCACCCTTGTTAAATATCTCAGTTCGTGGTGTCGAAATCCGGAGATACAGGCTTCGGAAAAGGCTTTCGCTCAACTCTGATGAAAACCTGGTTGAATATATAATGCAGTTTTAGACAAGTCACACATGTTTGAATTATACTAAAGGGCTCAATAATTGTAAAACAGGTTTTTCAATCGGTAATTGGAATGTCTCTGAATGGATATTGAGGAAATGCTATTAGTGTTTTATATTTCGGGTAGGATAAAAATATTCTTTTATCAAAGTCCCAAAACCCAAATTACAAAAACCAAGTCCTGATCAGTGAAACTTCCTGGAATTTCGGACTCAATGAATGCGGAGATTTATCCCGTTTACATTACAGAATCTTTACCATTGCATATCCGTTTTTATAATTTTATACAGGAAAAATAAATAAATTTAACATGCAATCTGAAAAACATCTATTTTTCATCGTAACTTTATGACAATTATTTAAAACCATTTGTTTTTTACTTCATCATCGACTGTTTCTAAAAAAAAATAAAATCATTTAATTGAATTAACATGTATCAGTATATCAATCAAATAACCATCTGAATGTCTCATCTGATGTACTGATGTATAGGTACCGGAACCATGCCTCAAATCCATGTAGTAATCATGATGCAGCAATTTTTTCAGGACTTTGTAAAATAACAGTTTTATTTGCAGAATCAATTTCTCCTCAAACGTTTGCGGAACCGGATTGGCAACTTCTGAATTTGCCTGAAATGTGATTAAATTTGTATCAGCATAAAGTTACAACCTTCATAGAAATTAATTAACTCTGTTATGAAACAATCTCTACGAATAAACCGGTTGATCTCAGCAATAAAAGTATTCCTTTTATTTATTTCTTTAATCACATGGACATCGGCATACACCCAGTCACGCAGTATAACGGGTACGGTAACAGATTCTGAAACCAAAGAAACCTTGCCAGGTGCCACGATACAAATAAAAGGAACCACCAGCGGGACAACCTCCGATATTAACGGTAAATATACGGTTCAGGTAAGCGGGTCTTCTGCAGTGTTCCTTGTATCGTTTATAGGATACAATGACAAAGAGATAGCTGTTGAAAGCCAGACTGTAATTAATATACAGCTCATTACAAAGAAAACCATGCTCGAGCAGGTTGTGGTGGTTGGCTACGGTACCCAGAAACGAAGTGATGTTACCGGGGCAACTGTAAACCTGAAAGGTACTGAGCTATCAAAACAGCCTGTACTGACTGCTACCCAGGCAATGCAGGGAAAAGTTTCGGGAGTACAAATTATTAGTTCAGGCAGTCCTGGCTCAGCTCCCCAGTTAAGGATAAGAGGAACGAGTACTTTGTTAGGTGGTACTCATGTACTCTATGTTGTTGATGGCGTATTAACTGATGATATTACCAATGTTAACACCGCCGATATTGTAGATATGAACATCCTTAAAGATGCTTCATCTTCAGCTATTTACGGATCAAGGGGTGCCAATGGTGTAGTTATTATTACTACAAAAAAAGGAAGCAGCACCAGTGGAAAACTCAATATTACCTATAACGCTTCCTTTGGGAGCAGGACTGCATCTAACCTTGTGAAGATGGCCAATGCTGATGAATATAAAAATTATTACCAGGCAGCTACAGGAGAAGTATTATCCGGCGCTACTGCAAATACGGATTGGTATAAAACGATTTTGCGCAATGCGTTTGAACAAAACCATAATCTTTCCGTTTCGGGAGGAAATGAGAATACGACCTATTTTTTTAGCGGAAGTTACCTGAATGATGAGGGTATAGTGCTTGAAAACCAGTTTAAAAGGTTTACTCTCAGGTCGAATATGGATTTTAAGATTTCAAAGTATATTAAAGCAGGGATTCAGGCATCGTTTGCCAACGCTGTAAATGAAAACGGCTTCAACAACCTGGATATTGATGAAAACGGTAATATCGGAGGAGCATACAGCGATGCTTACAGGGCTGCCCCGATCATAAATGCCAAGGTTGGTGATAAATACGGTAATGTCTCGGCATTTAACGGACAGGTTGGCAATCCGCTGCTTGACCTTCAGAATAATAAAGTTAGGGTTGGAACCAACAGGATGCAGGGAGCTGCTTACCTCGATATAACTCCCTTTAAGGACTTTAGCTTTCACTCTGGTCTGGGAGCGGATCTTTTGTTTAAACAAGCCCGCCTTTACGATTATAAATTCATAAATGATGAAACCACCTTCGATATTGCAGGTGGTAACCAGATGAATTTGAACAGTGCTTTGTTTAATAAAAATGTGAATAATTTCAAATGGGTTTGGGATAATTACGTTACCTATTCAAAGGTTTTTGGAAAGCATGATTTTAAATTCATGGCAGGCACAACCGCTGAGAAATTTCAGGAAACATGGCTTTACGGAACGCGCAAAGAAGTTCCGGCTGATCCAAACCTCTGGTACCTGTATAATGGCTTAGCCAGTAGCTCGCAAAACGATGGCAAAGGTGATAAATGGACCAGGAATTCATACATGGCCCGGTTAAATTATAACTTCAACGACAGGTACCTGCTTACTGCTACAGTAAGGCGCGACGGCAGTTCGCGTTTCCCTGAGCAGAACCGGTGGGGAACATTTCCATCGGTCGGACTTGCATGGAACATTAATAAGGAAAGCTTCATGGCGTCACAGCATATATTTGATATGCTGCGAGTACGTGGAAGTTGGGGAGTTGTGGGGAACGACCAGATTTCGACGGATGCTTTCATTAGTACTATTGTCCCAAACCTTGCTTATCCATTCAGCGGAAGCACTACCGGGGCTACTAACGGAAGCCAGATCAATCAGATTAAGGATCCGAATATCAAATGGGAAAGCACTTCAGAATATGATTTCGCTATCGAATTCGGGGTGTTGAACAATCGGCTGACTGGGGAGTTTAATTATTACGACAAGGTTGTTGATAACGCTTTAATCTTCGTGAATATTCCTTCGACCGTGGGAGACGCAGATCATCAGATACTTACCAATGCCGCATCCATTGAGAATAAAGGTGTAGAAATGATGCTCAACTGGAAAACCCAGGTCAATGCGAATTTTTCGTATTCCGTAAGCGGAAATATCACTTTGAACAAAAATACAGTTGTTGGGCTTAACGGTGGAGAACCAATCTGGGGTGGAAATATAGGTGCAGCGCAAGGGTTTACCACTTATACTACCAATGATCATCCTATAGGTAATTTCTATGTTCTTAAGGTATTGGGAGTGTTCCAGTCCGACCAGGAAGTACAGGATTACAAGGACAGTAACGGAACCATCATTCAGCCAACTGCCCAGGCAGGTGGGTTTAAATACTGGGATAAAAACAACGATGGAAAAATTGACGACAAAGACCGTGATTATGCAGGTTCATATCAGCCCAAGGCATACTTTGGATTGAATTCGAGCGTTACATATAAAAACTGGGATCTTGGCCTTGATATTTACGGAAATGTTGGAAACCAGGTTTACAACGGGAAACGGGCTATCCGTATTAACGGTAAAGACAATATTGAATCAGCCCTTGTCTATAGTCGCTGGAACGGAGCCTCTAATCCAAGCCAGACCGAGCCTGCTGCCAATACCGGTAACCTGCTTGCATCCGATTACTTTATTGAATCGGGAAGTTTTGTCAGGATCAACAACTTAACGGCAGGCTATTCGCTTTCGAGTGCCGTGCTCACTAAGCTCAAAATTAAGAGTTTACGCGTATTCATTACAGCCCAGAACTTGTATACTCTGAAAAAATATTCAGGCTTTACAGCTGAACTTTCAGGTAGCCCGCTTGATTCGGGAATCGAGCTAAGTTCCTATCCTACCACTCGTACCATTGCTTTGGGATTAAATTTGAATTTTTAACCTTAAACCGGCTTAGTTATGAAAAAGATATATTTCTCATTTTTCCTGATTACAGTTGTACTTGCTTCCTGTTCAAAATCGTTTCTGGATGTTCCTGTTCAGGGAGGTGCTACCACTTCATCCGATCCGGACCTGGCTACAAAACTGGTTACCGGTTCATATAACAGTCTTCTTCAGGGCGACTCCTGGGGCTCCGGCGATGTACACGGATTTGCATTTCTTTCGGTAACCAATATTGCATCCGACGATGCCGACAAAGGCAGTACTGCGGATGACCAGAAGGTCCCGGTTGGCGATATTGATGATTTTAACCTGACCGCAACCAATAAGTTTGCTGAAACGCTCTGGAGCGGTCATTACAATTCAATCGGGACTGTTAACCAGGCCTTGCTCGCCCTGAGTACTGCCAGTATCGACAATACAACCAAAACCCATTTAATAGCCGAAGTCAGGTTTTTAAGAGGATACCTCTATTTTAACCTGGTAAGGATGTACGGTGATGTGCCTTTGGTGCTTCGCGTTCCAAAAGATCAGACGGACGCAAATAATGATCCTGCTTTCCAGACTCGTGCAAGCAAGCAAATCGTTTACGATACCATAATTGCTGATTTGCAGTTCGCAGTCAATAACCTGCCGCTCCGCTCCGCTTATGCCATGGGTCATGCCAACAAAGGAGCGGCTGAATCCTTGCTGGCTAAAGTATACATGTATCTTCAAAACTGGCAGAAAGTGTTCGATCTGACCTCAGATGTTATGCATTCGAACCAATACAGTCTGGTTGATTATGCTACGCTGTGGAGACAAAAAGGCGACAATTGTGCTGAATCAATATTTGAAATTGAAACAGGCAGTTACAATAACAGTAACCTGGGTGTAAGTAATTATACTGCTTGTCAGGGTGTAAGAGTCGGGGGGCTGGGTGGCTGGAACGACCTGGGCTGGGGTTTCTGCAATCCCACCACCAGTCTTATCAATGCTTATGAACCTGGTGATTTGCGTAAAGCTGCAACCATTATCATGATTGATAACTCAGGAACTCACAAAGGCACAACCCTTTGGGACGGATTCCGGGTTCCAAGTTCCGATTCTGTGCAAAACCTATACTACAACTACAAGGCATATACAAGTGCAACGAAAGAAACATTTGCTAATGCCGATGATAAGGATCGACCTAAAAATATCAAAATATTGCGCTATGCCGATGTCCTCCTTATGAATGCCGAAGCTGCCTCACACATAGGTGCTGATGCAAATACCCCTTTGAATGCTGTCCGCTCACGTGCCGGATTGCCTGGTTTACCGGCAACCATCGATGCCATTTGGAAAGAGCGGAGGGTAGAACTGGCATTGGAACACGACAGGTTTTGGGATTTGGTCAGGCAGGGAAGAGCCGCCCAGGTGCTTAATGCTTCAGGGAAACATTTTGTTGCAGGCAAACATGAGTTGTTACCGGTTCCTAATTCACAAATACAATTAAGCGGTGGTAAGCTTATTCAAAACCCTGGTTATTAAACATATGAGATATAGTTTCAATACATGAACTATCCCTAATAATACAAACTTTAAATAAATTCTCTATCAACCCTTAATCCAAATAAATCAACCTTAAAATTAATGCCTTATGAAAAAAACAATGAAAATTGCAATGTCATTAATGTCCATAGCACTTGTGCTTGGAATGATTACACTGAATTCCTGTAAAAAAACTGAAAGTCTTCCCCAGATAAATGGATATGACAATTCGGATCAGGTTGCAGCAACTTACCTCAAAGCCCACTGGACTTTCGATGACACTTACAACGAAGCTATTTCCTCAACCGCTCCTTCAAATAAATACGGCGGTTATGCTTTCACAACAGGACAGATAGGCAAAGCTCTGGATCTTACGGCAGGAACGCTTGTTTACCCATCCATTCCTAATATTGGCGGAGCAAATTCACTTTCCAACTTCTCTGTTAGTATGTGGGTATATGCTAAAGGAACAAAAGGGGGCACAGGTGCTTTTACCAGTTTCTTCGGTATCATCCCAACCAATGTTGCCGATATCTGGGGCAATGTAATGGCTCTGGCAGAAACAGCAAGACATCCTGCTGCTTCAGATACACTCGAACTTAAAAATTATTTGAACACAACGTTGCCTGATGGCTCGCAAAGTGGACAGGATAACCTGGCTCAGTTAAACACAGGTGATGGCTCAGGTAAATGGTTTAAAGGTGCAGGAAAATGGTCACATTTTGTAATGACCTGGGACGGTGCAACTCATAAGTTCATGCTTTATGGAAATGCAGTTGACTGTGGTGCATATACATTACGTGGAACAACTCCTTCACTTGTAATGAGAACTCCTTGCCAAGCCGTTTTTGGAAGCCTTGCAGCATCTGATATAGGATTCAGTGCTGCTGGTGCAAGAGGAAGCTGGTATCCAATGGCAACAGCCAAGATTGACGATGTCAGGGTATTCAACAGTGTACTTTCGCAGGCTGATATTACAGCTTTATACAATCTTGGAGTAGCTGGCCGTTAATTTTTTAGTAAAAGGGAGTTATATACCGGATTAACTCCCTTTTTGTCATTGTAAAGTATTGTCTTTCAAATCTTCTGCTTATTCAGTTGCCGGTTTAATAAGGTCAGTAAATTTTAACTGATCTGCCTACATCAGGCCTTTTTAATGCAGAAGAATTAATGGACCAGATATAAAGATCAGGTTTGGTTTGGTTTAAAGGGGCCCATTTAATCGGGGCTCCTTTTTCTTCCCTTATTTTATTTACGCAAGTATTATCGAAAGCGATGAAGATACTGAAACTGCTTTTCTGTTTCCTTATTCTGCTGATAGCAGTTTCATGTAAAAAAGAAACCGCTGTACCTGAGCAATTTAGCTTCGTTCAGATTCAGGTCAATGATAAGGTGGGAGGTTCATCGTTCAATAACCTTAACCCTACTCCAACTGTTAAGCTTCAGTTTTCCGCACCGGTTGACAGAAATTCAGTGAACAAGAGCATCCAGTTAAATGGTACTTCCTCAGCCCACCCATATTCTGTTTCATATGAAAGGAGCGACAGCGTTATTGTAATAATACCGTCCACGCCACTGGATTATGCTTCCAAATACTCTTTAGTTATTCTTTATACCCTTGTTTCAAAGCAGCAGACCTTAATAGATTCAGAACATAATTTCAGCCTTATTACAAGTATAGATACAACTGATAAGTTTCCGCGGATAACAGACAATCAGCTTCTTACTCTCATTCAGCAACAGACCTTTAAATATTTTTACGACTTTGCACATCCTTCCTGCGGAATGGCCCGCGAACGCAATTCATCGGGCGATATTGTAACTACCGGAGGATCAGGATTCGGGATCATGGCGCTGATTGTAGGAATGGAGCGGGGATTTATTTCCCGGGCTGACGGTATCGCCCGTTTATCCAAAATATTGAATTTCCTTTCGACTTGCGACCGCTTTCATGGCGCATGGCCACATTGGATGAATGGTTCTACCGGTAAGGTAGTACCTTTTACTACCCAGGACAATGGAGGCGACCTGGTTGAAACATCATTCATGGCCGAAGGGCTTATTACCATGCGCCAGTACCTGAATGCATCGGATCCGGCGGAAAAAACGCTGATCGACAAAATTAACACTTTGTGTAATGCTATTGAATACGACTGGTATACACAAAACCAGAATGTACTTTACTGGCATTGGTCACCAAACTATGGATGGGCCATGAATATGCAATTACAGGGCTACAACGAAACATTAATCGCGTATATTATGGCGGCAAGTTCGCCGGAGCATACCATAACCCGTGATACATACAAAAATGGTTATGCCCGAAACGGAGGTATAAAAAACGGTAAACAATTTTATGGCATAACACTACCCCTGGGACAGGATTATGGCGGACCGCTGTTTTTTACTCATTACTCCTTTTTAGGACTTGATCCCCGCAAACTCAGCGATGAATTTGCGAATTACTGGCAGCAGAACGTTAACCATTCGCTCATCAATTACTCCTACTGCGTTGCAAATCCAAGGCAATACTATGGTTACAATGCTGATTGCTGGGGTCTCACAGCCAGCGATATTCCAGGCGGATATACTGCCAGTTCGCCAACAAACGATGTCGGAGTGATTGCCCCGACTGCGGCTATTTCAGCACTTCCATATACACCCATTGAATCCATGAAGGCGATTCGGTTCTTTTATTATAAACTTGGCGATAAAACATGGAAACAATATGGCTTTGTTGACTCGTTTGCATTATACGACTTCTGGTTTGCCGATTCCTTCCTTGCCATCGATCAGGGGCCGGAAATCAGCATGATTGAAAACTACCGCACGGGACTTTTATGGGATTTATTTATGTCGGCACCGGAGGTAAAAACCGGGCTTACAAAATTAGGTTTCAGTTATAAATAAATGAGGATAAAGTAACCTCCAACCTAAAAAGCTTTACTGTTTTAGAGTACTTAAAGTGCCTAGATTGCCTGAAGTGCCTAAAGTAGTACTTTTTTTTATTTGCTCTGCCTGGTTGGTAAGTAAAAAAAACTTTAAACACCTTATAAAATTATCAATCAAATAGTTCTCGACAGATAAATACAGTGATCAAAAAGAAAGGAAATGGAAAAGTTAGCATTGGCAATCTTCATTCTTGTTGTTTCAATAAATATTGGATTTAGCCAGACTAAACCGGCTGAATTTAAAACTATAACTGCCAAAGACCTTAAAGATAAAATTTCCGGTGGCTGGGCAGGTAAAATGATTGGCGTAACATATGGCGCTCCAACAGAGTATGTTTTCCGGAAGGCTATTAATGACTCACCTATAAAATGGACACCTGCTGACCTTGCCGGCAGCAATACACAGGATGACCTTTATGTGCAGCTTGCTTTTATAATGGCAATGGATAAGTATGGGATTGATGTGCCGGCTAAAAATGTTCAGGAAATGATTGCAACTGCCGGCTTTACGATGTGGGCCGCAAATTTGCAGGCCCGAAAGAACTACTACAATGGCATTTACGCGCCTTTATCGGGCAGCCCGGAATACAATTACAGGGCCGATGATATCGACTTCCAGATTGAGTCGGATTTTATTGGGTTTATGAACCCCGGAATGATCCAGAATTCAATCAATATTTCCGATAAAATAGGTCATATAATGAATTATGGCGATGGCGTTTACGGTGGGACTTTTGTTTCGGCTATGGAAAGTGCAGCATTTTTCGAAAGTAATATTGAGAAGATCGTTGAATCAGGCCTCACAGCCATCCCAAGAGAAAGCAACTATTCGAAAATCATCACCGATGTATTGTTGCTTCATAAACAATATCCTGATAATTGGAAAGCGGCCTGGAAGGAATTAGATGACAAATGGAGCGAAATTGACATAAGTGGGGCAGGAATAGATTTCAATTTCGATGCTACCTTAAATGGTGCTTATATAGTGATGGGGTTGTTATATGGCGATGGCGATGTGATGAAGACTATAGACATTTCGACACGTTGCGGACAAGATTCCGATTGCAATCCTGCAAATGCCATGGCTGTTCTTGGGGTTGTAAAAGGGTATAAAAATTTACCCTCAGAAATGACAAATCAGATCAGGCTATTTGAAGATTCGGCATTCTCGCACACCACTTATACTTTTAAAACCATGGTGGAAAGCACATATAATTATGCCTTAAAATTCATTCAGTTGAACGGTGGAGCTGTTTCAGGCGAAGAAATCAAAATCCCGGTTCAAAGCATTAAGCCAAAAAAACTCGAAGTTTCGTTCCCTGATGTTGTGTTCGATACCGTAGTGTCTGCTTTTTCGAAAGAAAGGTGGAATTACAAAGGGAATTGGCAAGTATGGCAGGTTCCGCATTGGGAAAAAGATCATGCCCCAATTGATCAATCCATGTATGCCAGTAAATTTGGCGACGAATTGGAATTCACATTTGAAGGCTCAGGAATAGCACTTTACGGAAACCTATACAAGTATGGCGGCAAGGCCGATTTTTATGTTGATGGTAAATTGCATCAAACCATTGATACATATTATAACTACTGCAAGCAGGAACCTCTCGACATTTGTATCTGGCATCTATTTGAGTTAAAACCAGGGAAACATACTATAAAAGTTGTAGTAAAAGGAGAAAAAAGGGAAGAATCGTTGGGAGCAAATGTTTGTGTAACCAGGGCTTTTATTTATAAAACAGATAAAAAGAAAAATGAAACCTATAGGTTTTCTTTCGAGAAATAGAATCACAATATAAGTGCTTGTATAGCTTGGTTTTAGCTTTTGAATAAATCCAGGTTAATTGGTTAAAAAATCCTTCACCGCATGTTGGGAAATTATATTTCCTTCAATCTGCAAAAACGAAAATGATAATGAAAAACCGCAAAATGTTTGCCAAACTGTTTATCGCACTGCTAATTATGGCTGTTTCGTGTTTTGCACAGGCACAGAATCATAGCTTCAAATCGCACGGGAAAATTAATTACACTTTAACTTCATCGGAAGTTGCCATGCTCGATTCCATACAGTACAAAACTTTTCTTTTCTTCTTAAACGAGCATCATCCTGAATGGGGAATTGTTAAAGACCGCGCTGCCAGTTGGGCACCTGCCAGTATAGCATCAACCGGTTTTGGAATTCCTTGTTTCGCCATCGGTGTCGAAAGAAACTGGATTTCGCGTAAACAAGCTGCAGAAATTACACTCAATATACTGAAATTTTTTGCCAATTCAGTTCAAAGTACGGATGCCAATGCAACAGGGTATAAAGGATTTTATTACCATTTCCTCAAGATGAATTCGGGTACACGCGAATGGAAATGCGAACTTTCAACCATCGACACAGGCATATTGATGATGGGCATACTGTTTGCCAGGAATTATTACAACTTAGACAATGAATCCGAAAAACAGATACGTGAACTTTCGGCCATGTTACTAGGTAGAATGGACTGGAGTTTCATGCAAATGTCGGCAACAGCTAAACATCCGAATTGCATTTCCATGGCCTGGTCGCCCGAAAACGGGTTGCTTAATCATGGCTGGAGCGGTTATAACGAGGGGTTGTTCCTTTATGTGCTGGCTGCTGGCACCGGGATGAAAGATGTTGAGAAGAGTTATGAATCGTGGATGTCAACCTATGAGTGGAAAACGCCTTATATAGGCCTTTCGCATGTAGCTTTTCCTCCACTGTTTGGCCACCAGTTTTCGCAGGCATTTATCGATTACCGCGGCCTGGCTGATAAGTATATGAAGGAAAAAGGAATCGATTACTTCGAAAACTCCCGTCGTGCAACGTATGTTCAGCGTGAATATGCCATTGAGAATCCTAAAAAATGGATAGGTTACGATTCGCTTTGCTGGGGATTTACAGCTTGTGATGGCCCAGGTGACAAATATAATGTTGGAAATAAGAAGTTTGAAGGATATGCCGGAAGAGGAGCCAGCGGTGCTGATAATACGATTGCTGAGGATGGAACAATCGCTCCATACGGGCCCATGTCATCCTTACCATTTGCTCCGGAAATTGTTTTGCCAACCATAAAATCTATGAATGCAAAATATGGCAAGCAATTGTGGGGGAAATACGGTTATTACGACTCCTTCAATCCGACCGCCAAATGGGTTAACAACGATTTTATCGGAATAGATGAAGGCCCGATGCTGATTATGATCGAGAACTTCCGAACTGGAATGGTTTGGGATTATGTGATGAAGGATCCGATAATTCAGAAAGGGTTGACGAAACTTGGATACGAATATTTAAAATAAAAAATTTCAGGGCATGAGTAATCTGATTTGCAAAAGATCGGTAGCATTGATCTTGATGATATTCGTATCTCATATGATCAATGCTCAAATCAAGACTCTCGATGAATTCGAAACCAAGAATGGTTGGAATTTCATCAAATCCGACGGCGTTAACCTTAACTTGTCCAATGAGAAAGGCTTAACCGGCAATGCAATCCGCTTTGATTATGATTTCACCCACGGTACCGGTTATGGAGGAATTCAGAAACTTTTTCCTATTGACCTTTCGGAAAATTACGAATTTACCTTTTATCTTAAAGCTGAATCCCCGGCCAATAACCTTGAAATAAAATTTATCGACAGCACCGGCAACAATGTATGGTGGGTGGATAACCGCAACTACGATTTCCCGACTGAATGGAAGAAAATCACTATTAAGAAAAGGCATATCAGTTTTGCCTGGGGACCTACCAATGATAAAAATCTGAAGCGAATTGACAGGATCGAATTTACAATCGCATCTTTTGTCGGAGGTAAAGGAACCATCTGGATTGATGATTTTAAATTTGAACCGCTTCCGCCCGAAACGCAATCGTATCCAAAGCCATCAGTTACATCTACTTCCACATCCAAAAACCATCCGGCGTTATTAATTGTCGATAACTCGGATAAAACCTACTGGCAAAGCAACAAATCTGCAATTCAGGATGTCATTATTGATTTCAAAACCCGCCGTGAGTTTGGCGGTTTACAGATCAATTGGCTGAAAGATAATTACGCTAAAAGCTTTGATATCTTTCAATCGAATAATGCAAAAACATGGGAGAAAGTTTATTCTGTTCAGTCCAATCAGAGTGACGTCAGTTTTATAAGGCTTGCAGAGTCTGAAGCTAAGTTTATTAAGATAAGCCTCTTAAAAAGCAATACAGATGAAGGCTTTGGAATAAGCGAAATAAAGTTTCTGACTATAAAGGAATCTCTGTCGAAAAATGATTTCCTGATTTACTCAGCCAAAAACTCGCCGGTTGGCAATTTCCCGAGGTACTTCCTGGAACAAGCTTCTTACTGGACCATTGCGGGGGTAAATAATGATGTAAAAGAAGCCATGATCAACGAAGACGGAATGGTTGAAGTTGATAAAGCTCTCTTCTCGATTGAGCCTATGATAAAAATGGATGATTCTGTTTATAACTGGCACAACGTCAAGGCATCACAATCACTTGGTAATTCGAAAGATCAGCGTGAATTTGATTTTATTCCGTCGGTTACCTGGCAGTTAAAAGACCTGAAATTAGTAACCAGCGTTACTGTAACCGGGGAGGCTAACAAGAATTCTAAACTCGATGTCAGATACTCATTTAAAAACACTTCAGATCAGCCAAAGGATTTTGAGTTTTACCTGCTGATCCGGCCTTACCAGGTTGATCCCTACTACCAGTTTTTAAATATGACTGGCGGTGCCGGGAAAATCAAATCCATAAAGGAAGAAGCCGGGAATTATTTATCGGTTGATGATAAGGTTATACTTTTTGAAAAAAAATATGATTTCTTCGGCGCAAGCAATTCCGATGAAGGAAATATTGTTGATCTTCTCCGAAAAGGGAAAATGCCGTTGAATAAATCTGCCTTAGATCAAAACAGCCTGGCAAATGGAGTTGTAAAATATAAGTTACACCTGGAACCCGGTGAACAAACCGAGTTATTTGTGGCAGTGCCGTTTTATGGCAAAAATACACCCGACGGAAAACTCAGCATCAACAATACTGAAGGTGAGTTTACCAAATCAAGCGCCTTCTGGAAATCGGAAGTTGGACATATCAAATTTAACCTGCCTCCATCGGCCGACAGGATCATTAATACATACAAATCCAACCTGGGATATATTCTGGTCAACAGGGATAATGCCGGCATTCAGCCTGGCTCACGTTCGTACGAAAGAAGCTGGATCCGCGACGGCGCACTTACTTCTTCTGCACTCTTAAAATCTGGAATTGTTACCGAAGTAAAAGACTTTATCGACTGGTATACTTCACATCAGTACGAAAACGGGAAAGTTCCCTGCGTTGTTGACCACCGTGGTCCTGACCCTGTTCCCGAAAATGACAGCCACGGGGAAATGATATACCTGCTTCGCGAATACTTTAACTTCACCCACGACACAACTTTCCTGAGATCAAAAAATAGCCATGTTCTTAAAGCTGTTGAATATATTGAATCACTTGTTGCCGAGCGATCGACCGATTACTATAAAAACGGGAACGACAGTTTGCGGGCTTTTTATGGTTTAGTCCCTGAATCCATCAGTCACGAAGGTTATTCCGCTAAACCGATGCATTCATATTGGGATGATTTCTTTATTATGAAAGGCTTGAAAGATGCCACCGAGATTCAGAAAATACTGGGAGAAACAGCGAATTATGAAAGGATAAAGAAGGTTCGGGATACGTTTACCGAGAATCTTTACAACTCATTAAATCTCGCAATGAAGCTGAGGGAAATCGATTACATTCCCGGTTGTGTTGAACTTGGCGATTTTGATGCGACATCGACCACCATTGCATTAACACCATGTAACGAATTGCTAAATCTTCCGAAGCCACAGGTTTACAACACTTTTGATAAATACTATGAGTTTTTCAAAAACAGGAGAGACGGCAAACTCGACTGGGTAAATTACACTCCGTATGAAAACCGCCTGATCGGTTCATTTATCAGCCTGGATCAACCGGAAAGAGCACATGAATTAATTGAATTTTTCCTGAACGATCAGCGTCCTCATGGCTGGAATCATTGGCCCGAAGTAATATGGAAAAATGACCGCTTTCCGGGATATATCGGCGACATGCCACATACCTGGGTCGGCAGTGATTTTATCAATGCAATTCGTTCCATGTTTGTATATGAAAATGAGTTTGATCAATCGTTGGTCCTGGCTGCAGCACTATACCAGGATTGGATTGATGCACCAAATGGAATGTCGGTTGAAAATCTGCCCACCTATTATGGGGAGATTTCCTATTCTATAAAAAAAGAAAACAACAACTATCGTATCTCAATTAAAGGCGATGTAAAACTTCCCGCAAACGGAATAAAAATCAGGAACTTCAACGGAACGAAACTTCCTACAAAAATAACCGTGAACGGAAATCAGATAAATGACTTTTCGGATAAGGAAATTACTTTAAAAGTCTGTCCCGCTGAAGTCGTTATTTATTACTAACCAGTGTTTTACACAGCATTTATTTCTTAAACTCAAAGGTACTGCAATGAAAGAACAGGAAAGAAGCTTGGATCAGAACTCAAAACCAGAAGGGTACATTCCTTTCACACAGTTAGCAGCTTATGGAGCCGGTGGAATAATTCCAATTGCCCTTTTTAATGTAGCAGGTCTTCTGGTTGGCTTGATGGGCAATATAAGCCTGGGATTGAGTGCCTTCTGGCTGGGAGCCATGATGATTGTTCCCCGTTTGTGGGATGCTCTCTCTGATCCAATCATTGGCCATCTTTCGGATAATGCGCGTACCCGCTGGGGCCGTCGGCGTCCATTCCTGCTTATTGGCGGAATATTGGTTGCCGTTACTTTTGTGGTCATGTGGTGGATTCCAAAAGGCGAAATGGTGCAGACCTGGTTCCCTTCCGAGTCGGGTTTCCACGCTTTTCAGCTGGTTTATATAATGATTATGCTGCTGCTCTTTTTCACTGCAGTAAATATTTTCGAGATTCCCCACGGAGCATTAGGCATGGAAATGACAACCGATTACCACGCCCGTACCCGCCTGTTCAGCGCTAAAAGCTTTGTCGGTAATCTGTTTGCTATGGGCACACCCTGGCTCTTTGCCCTCGCAAGCATGGAGATTTTCAAAGGTCCCGGTGGAAATGAAGCCGATGGAATGCGCTATGTTTCCCTGATGATTGCAGCCGTTCTGATTCCGCTTTCATTCTGGTGGTTTTTTAAGCTAAAGGAACCTGGATTTAAAAAAGCTGCCAGGCAGGAAAAAACTCCTTTCTGGAAAGACATGAAAATGGTTGCGTCAAACCGCAATTTTGTAATGCTTACACTTACAGTTTTTACTCTTGCAATGGGCTTTAATTTCGTGCAGTTGCTCGGAATGTACATTCCTATTTTTTATGTTTTTGGTGGCGATAAAGTTGCTGGTGCCACCATGCTTGGACTCAACGGAATGATCTGGGCCATCACCGGTGTACTGGCTGTGTTTCCACTCAACTGGATAAGCCCTAAGCTTGGTAAACGGAGTACTCTAATCATTGCCATGGTGCTGATGAGCGTTGCTCAACTCTCCAAAATTGTTTGTTACAACCCGCACTACCCCTATTTAATAATAATACCAACTATTCTGCTCTCAGCCGGCATGTTGTTTTTCTTTACATTAGGTTCCTCAATGGTGGGCGATATCTGCGATGAGGATGAACTGAACACAGGTAAACGTACCGAAGGAAGCTACTACGCCATCTTCTGGTGGTTCATAAAAATGGGAACCGCTCTGGCCAGTTTTGTTGCAGGCGCATTGATTGTATTTACCATGTTCGATGAAGCCCAGGTGACAAAAGTGGATAGCTTGCAGGGAAATATCAGGGAACTCAGGTCAAAAGTTCAAACCTGGAATGGAGAAGAAGGCTTTAAAGGCTCAACTGTCAACCTGCTCAAGACCACTGAAAACCAGGTAAAAGATGCGCTTGATGAATCAGTAATTTATGTGAAATTCCTGGAAAAAGAATCTCTCAAAAAGGATAATGAAGCCAATCAGAATATGGCTCAATACCAGGGCGACAGGAAATCGGCTTTACTGAATACATTAATCGTAACAAAGTCAACAGTTACAGGGTTGGAAGGAATTCAGGCACGTTTGGACAATCTAGGATCGGCGCCAACAGATTCTGTTGTAAATACACTTGCTAAAGATGCTGTTTCACTCACGCTACAGACTAAATTTGAGAAAGCCAAGTTGAATTCCTTTGAGCTTATTTCGCACCTGGAATCTAAGTCCAAGGTACCCAAAATGGTTAAAAAAGAAGAAACTGATAAGCATTATGCTAAAATTATGACGGAAATAACCGGTGTAAGAGCCCGTATTGCCGCTATTGAAACAAGTTCATCTCTCGTTTCACTGGATAAGGATCTTGGCACGATTGAAAAGGATATCATGCCATTAACCCAGCAAACACCTTATACACTTCTGATGATGCGTGTTGTCGAAATTGGATTGCCATTCTTATTGAGTTTACTGGCTATTTTCTTTTTACTTAAATACTCGCTTACAGAGAAACGCTCACACGAAATAAAGGATATTCTCAGGCAACGAAATCTGGAACGTGCAAATGGAGAGAATAATGCTATGAGACCACACTGGGAAGATTATTAAATTCCTTGCGTCGGGATTTAGGTACCTGGAACTGAAACCAGTAACCAGATACCAGAAACTTGGAACTTGGAACTTTACTATCTAAAAGATTATTGCCATGACATTTACCATCAAAGAAAACAACTTCTACCTCAACGACAAAAAGGTATTTCTCAATTCGGGAGAGATCCATTATTTCCGTATTAAACGACAGCTTTGGGATAAGCACCTGGATGCAGCCAAAGAAGCTGGTCTGACTACCGTGAGCACCTATGTTCCATGGGCATTTCACGAATTGGTTGAAGGTGTTTTTGATTTTGATGGTACTTCTACTCCTGAACATGACCTTAAAGGCTGGATTGAAAGCTGCCAGGCTCATGGATTGAATTGCATTGTAAAACCAGGTCCTTTTATCCTTGCTGAATATCGTGGTGCCGGTTTGCCCGACTGGTTTATGGAAAAATACAGCGATCAGACGAAAATGCGTAACAGCAATGGTGAAATCTTTCCAAGTGACGGAATCAGCCTGTTTAATGAAAAATACCTGGAAAAGGTAACTCTCTGGTACGATAAGATCATGCCTTTCATCAGCGAACGCCAGCTATCCAAAGGCGGCCCGATCATTATGATGCAGATCTGCAATGAGATCGGTGTTTTCTCGTGGCTGGCTCACCAGGCTGATTATTGTGAAGCTGTGAAGGATCGATTCATTTCATTTATTAAGAAAAAATTTACAAACATAGCAGAACTCAATAGCCTTTGGGGAACTGATTACGAGGACTTTGCCCATGTTGAACTACCACCTGATGGAAGACTTCCATATGCTTCAAAAGCAGACCGAGGCCGTGATCATGAATGGCACAATTTCTGGCGGAAATATTATGGCGATTACCTGAGAATGCTTACCGGTATGGCCAGGGAAAGAGGCGTCACGGTTCCTTTGTATCACAATCTTCCGGGCTGGATTTATGGCAGCGGGTATGAATTCCCTGTAAACATTACAATGTATGAGGATTTATTTCTCGATAAGAGTGAAATAATTTTCGGGGTTGATCATATTCCGGAATTCATGTCGTACCGCAACATGCACGACGACCGGATTATAAATGACATAACTTATGCTATGCAGGGCAACAAACCGCTGTTTGCTGCTGAATTCCAAAGTGGTTCACGCGAATATCATGTGGTTACCAATCCGCGGGAAATGGAGCTTTTCTACAAAGCAAGTGTTGCCAATGGCCTTACCGGCTTGAACTATTATATGTTCTCGCAGGGTCGCAATACAAGGCATACCGGATATTCCGGCGCGACTTTTTACTGGTTCAATCCTCTAACTCCGGAAGGCGAGCGCACAAGTGCTTTCCCGTTGGTGCAACGAATGAATAAGATCATTAAAACTTCTGAAAGCCTTATCGTTGACTCAAAGCGTAAGGCTGAAGTTTGCGTTCTTTTCTATCCGCCGTATTATGCTTCGGAGTTGGAAAGACCTGTTGACGGAGCCTGTGAACTTTTATTCACAGCATCAGCCATCCGCAGGCCTGCTTATTTCGATGGATTATTGAAAGTACTGCAGATCCTCAATATCGATTACGATATGATGGACCTGAGTAAAGCTTCTGCTGAAACAATGAAAAGATATAAGCAGGTTTGGGCTTTCAGCACCGATGAAATGAATGCTACCGATCAGCAAACCATTGTTGATTACACCAAATCAGGTGGTAACCTGGTCATTTTCCCTTACCTCCCCGATCGTGAAATGTCGCAAAAACCATGCACTATCATTCGAAATGCACTTTCCGTTTCTCCTTCCGGAAAAGAAATAATAGATTCTCCTTTGATTGACGTTTTTGACCTTCAGGATATTAAATGCGCCAATCCGCTTATTGTTTATTCAGAAGAATCATTGGCCGGTACCGAAATTATTGCCCGCACTCTGCGTGGAACTGCCTGTGGTTTCACAAAAACATTAGGAAGCGGGTCACTAACTCACCTTGGAACATGGATTGGATTCGACACCGAAGGACAGAAACCGGTTTACGAAGCAATCCTCAACAGGTCAGATGCAAAGCTGCGACAAGCTCACGCCGGCAATGAAAATATCGCCGTTCGCG
Source organism: Bacteroidota bacterium (assembly GCA_037142075.1). Lineage (GTDB taxonomy): Bacteria > Bacteroidota > Bacteroidia > Bacteroidales > UBA4417 > UBA4417. Next base: position 14,436 of record JBAXBJ010000033.1, on the reverse strand, counting down.
AACGCTTTACCAGCGAGGGTTCTGCTGTGCTTTTCGTAGCGAATTACTATAATGAGGAACAAACCGGCAAAGTCACTTATACGCATCCCGAAAGTGGTGAAACCATCACAATTCCATATTTGCAGAATGAAATATTATGGCCTGCGCTATATGGAGTATTGACCCCGGTCTATATGGAAATTTCTGAAGGACTAAAAATACTACACAGTACATCCGATATTCTTTGTATTGAAAAGACTGATAGTCAGATAGAAATTACGTTGTATGGCGATCGTGACCTGGCCGGAGAAATAGTTTTCGAGGGTCCTGGAGTTCGAAAGATAAGTTCTGTTACCCTCGACGGCGGATCTGTCAGAAAGATTCGTGACGAAAAACGTATTGCTTTCATTTACAGTCATAAACATAGGAGTGAAATGATTCTTAAAGTTATTTTTGCACGACAGGAAAATGGCAAATAAGAATTTGAACACCTATCCCAAATATTCTATACTCCGCGATAAAGCACACTGATTATTTAAATAAATAAGAAAGATTCAATTTCTAAACGATATGTCAAAAAACAAAATACTTGTAGTTAAAGGCATCTCGATTGCAACTTTAAAAATAGGAGATGAAGCATATATTTCAATTACTGATATTGCCAGAAATAAAAATGCTTCTGAGCCAAAAGATGTAGTTAAAAACTGGTTGCGTTCCAAAACAACTATTGAGTTTCTTGGAATTTGGGAGCAGTTGAATAATCCTGACTTCAAAGGGGTCGAATTCGACTCCTTTCTATTTGAAGCCGGGAGTAATTCATTTACTCTTTCCCCATCGAAATGGATTGTGGCTACCAATGCAAAGGGCATTATTTCCAAGGCTGGACAAAACGGTGGAACCTTTGCTCATAAAGATATTGCTTTTGAATTCGCGTCATGGGTAAGTTCGGGATTTAAACTTTACCTGATTAAAGAATACCAGCGTCTTAAGCAGGACGAAAACGACCGGCTGAAACTTGATTGGAACCTTCAGCGAACACTAGCCAAAGTGAATTATCATATCCACACGGATGCTATAAAAGAAAACCTAATTCCAGCAGAACTATCAAAACAACAAATTAGTTTGGTTTATGCAAATGAAGCAGATATGCTTAATATGGCTCTATTTGGAATGACTGCTCAGCAATGGCGAACTGCAAATCCAGTTATTGATGGTAATATCAGGGATATGGCTTCCATTGAACAACTTGTTGTATTATCAAATTTGGAAAGCGTCAATGCAGTTCTAATCCATCAGGGATTATTGCAAAGTGAACGACTATCTCAACTAAATAAAATTGCAATTACTCAAATGAAATCATTACTTGGAAATAAAAATCTGAGAAAACTGAAATAAACTGCCGTAAAAATTCATCTAAGAAAAAAATGAAAATTACAAATTCTTCCGGCCTCTCCTTCGAATTCATGGATAACGGGTCTATAAAATATATTGAAGTTGATCCTATAAGGATTAGCATCAAAGCTGCTACCCCATATTCCAAATCGGGAACAAACCTGTACCTTAGAAAAAGGACAAATCCGTTTGAATTCATTGCACTTTTAGGTCCTGAAAGTAACAGCAGTTTCATGATTAAGGAGGATAATTTCATTGCCAAAGGAAGTTGGGATGATATAGAATATGAATGTGTATTACAACTTTCAAAGAAAAGCCTGAGTTGGCAGTGGAGCGTTACTTTCACTAATTCATCTTCCGATCCGGTTGAACTTGATTTAATCTACCTGCAGGATATTGGATTAAAACAGATAACCAGCAACCTTGTAAACGAGTATTACGTCAGCCAATATCTGGAACGGCTGGTACTTGATGATCAAAAATACGGTTCTGTTTTTTGCTGCCGGCAAAACATGAAAGAATCTGTCGGCAATCCTTGGTTGATGGCGGCATGCAAAAATACGGCAAGTTCAGCAAGCGTCGACGGCATGCAGTTTTATGGCAAAACGTACCGTGAAACCGGAATTCCGGAAGGCTTGCTTGCCAATACTTTAGGGGGAAACTATGCCGGTGAGTCTTCAGTTATTGCCTTGCAGGAGAAGCCGTTTCGTCTGGCTGCCGGTAATCAGCATATAAGCTCTTTTCTTGCGACTTATTTACCTGATCACCCAAAGGCAACTTCAAATGACGACTTGATTCAATTAAACGATCTTTTCCAGGAATTCGGTAACGAAACTTTGTCTCCGCTTAAGGATAAAATGATATTTCCGGTTACAAACATATTCAATACATCTTCTTTTCTGCCGGTTGATGATCTGAACTATACCGAACTGGATACGTTTTTTGGGCTTGAAAGGCGACATCCTGAAAAAGTAGATGGCCAATTGTTATCATTTTTCTGCGATCAGAACAACCATGTGATGCTGCGTGCAAAAGAAATACTTGCTGACCGCCCGCATGGCCATATTATGCAAGCCCGGGCTGGCTATGCTCCTGATGAAAACATCGTTTCAACTACTTCATTTGCATTTGGAGTTTTCAATTCGCACCTCACCCAGGGAAATACCAATTTCAATGTTCTGCTTTCTGTGTGTACCAGCCAGTTCAACCTTACACCAGAGTCGGGACAAAGGATTTTTGTAGAGATTGATGGCACACAGTATTTGTTAGGAGTTCCTTCGGCTTTCGAAATCGGATTAAACCATTGCCGGTGGATTTACAAACATGGCGATCATATTTTCCAGGTCCGTACCTGGACATCCAAATCGGAACCTCGGGTAAACATGGACTTCAAAGTTATCAGCGGGCATAATGTTAAATTATTGATTACATGCGATTTCGATAATCTTAACGGTTGGAAAATCAAACCTGACATACTTTTATTCAATTATTTGGCCAAGCCAAAAACTGAAAGTATGATTACAGGTAAATTTCCGGGGGCACAGTTCAGGATACTTATCAACAGCGTTCAGGTTGATTACAAAGCTACTAATGATAGGGCACTTTACCCTGGTAATTTTTTCATGGAAGACAGTTCTTTATTTGTTCTGAAAACAGAAGAAACTTCTAATTTCTCTATGAGTTTTATTGGGGAAGTATGCTCAAATAAAACCAGATGTGAACTTCAGGACACTGAAGAACATTGGATTACAGATTGCCTGGATGCGCAATCTCAATGGCAGGAATTGAGTTTGAACCTTTCGCTAACTGGTAAAAACGAGAATACAACCGCCATAAGCGAAATCCTTCCCTGGTATGGCATGAATGCACTTACACATTTTTTAACTCCTTACGGATTGGAACAATTCAGCGGGGCAGCATGGGGAACGCGCGATGTATCGCAGGGACCGATTGACTTATTATTGACAATGGAAAAATATGATGAAGCGAAACAAGTTTTGTGTACCATATTTTCGAATCAGAATCCTGACGGCGGTTGGCCCCAATGGTGGATGTTCGACAGCTATTCAGATATCCGGGCCGGCGACTCTCACGGCGATGTTTTTTACTGGGTTATTATTGCACTCAGTGACTATATAAAAGTTACCGGCGACCTGAAAATCCTGGATGAAGTACTGCCTTTCTATAATGGAAACAGTAATGCAGGTGTCGAAAAAAAGACAGTCAATGAGCATATTGACAGGCTGATTCATATGATTGTAATTTCATTTATCAAAGGCACTGCGCTGGTTCCCTTCGGTGGTGGCGACTGGAATGATTCCCTGCAACCGGTAAGTGAAGAACTGGCAAAAAGGTTGATTTCAAGCTGGACTGTTGAAATGAATTACCAGGCGTTTATACAATATCAACGCGTCCTCGAACAGGCCGGGAATACTGCTAAAGCTGAAGAATTAAAAGAAATATGCGAAAAGATACGGGCAGATTTTAACAAATACCTGGTTAAAGATGGAATTGTTGCAGGCTACGGACTGCTTGATGATGATGGCGGTATCAGCGTTCTGCTTCACCCAAGTGACTCCAAAACCGGCATACACTACAGCATATTGCCGATGAACCGCGGTATTATCAGTGAAATATTCACACAGGAACAAGCTCTTCAACACCAGGTAATTATCGACCAGAACCTGAAGGGGCCCGATGGTGCAAGATTAATGGACCGCCCTCTCAAATACAAAGGAGGCATCCAGGAAATTTTTCAGCGTGCAGAAAGTAGTACTTTCTTTGGACGTGAGATTGGCCTTATGTATGTGCACGAGCATATCCGTTATGCCGAATCACAGGCACGTATCGGCAACGCCGACGCTTTTGTGAAAGCACTCCGGCAGGCAATTCCGGTGGCATACAGGGATATTGTTCCTTGTGGTGACATCCGCCAGGCAAATTGCTATTACAGCAGTTCGGATGTAACCTTCAAAAGCCGTTATGAAGCCGATGAACGTTACGATGAGATAAAAACCGGTAATCTGACACTGAAAGGCGGCTGGCGTGTTTATTCAAGCGGGCCGGGCATTTACGTAAGTATGATTGTGTCACGCTTGCTTGGCTTACAGATTGAGTTCGGCAATATAATTATCGATCCTGTAATACCACGTTCAATGGATGGCTTGAAAGCTTCTTTGGATTTTCTTGGCCATCCGATAACCTTGAAATATGTAATTAAAGAAGGTAGTTTCAGTCCTAAAGCAATTTCCATAAACGGGAATGCCTTACCTTTTAATTACCAGGAAAATAAATACCGCAAAGGTGGAGCTGTGATACCCGTTGAAACGCTTTTAGCTTTGTTGAATCAGCAGGTTAATATGGTTGAAATCAGACTATAATAACTTTATGCATGATGTTTGGCAGGCTGTTTCAGCATTAGCTACTTGTTTTGGAACTTTTACTGGCAGCCCCCTGATTCACTAAACAAATCATAAAATTCAAACAAAAAATCAGAGATAGTTCGATTTTGACATGACACGATATCGTCAATAAAATAGTTACTGCCAGTTATTCAAAATCATTTTCCATTATTGGAAAGGTTCAATTTGAATAATTTTCATTTTTGTCCTTAATTTTAAATTGTTTTTCAGAACCTTTGCAAAATAAATAATCTAACCATGAAATTTATTAAAGTCTTGTTGCTGAGCATATTGCTAATATTCAGTTTTACTCTGATTGCACAGCAAAAATCACCCGTATCTGATCCGAAAATGAAAGCTTTTGTTGATGGTCTTATGAAAAAAATGACCCTTGACGAGAAAATCGGGCAATTGAATTTACCTGCTTCCGGCGATTTTACAACAGGATCAATTGCAAGTTCCAACATCGGGAATAAAATCAAGGAAGGCAAAGTGGGTGGGGTATTGAACATACGATCCGTTGAAAAGATCCGCGAAACACAAAGAGTGGCAGTCGAAGAAAGCCGGCTGAAAATTCCACTGATTTTTGGCCTGGATGTAATACACGGCTACAAAACTATTTTTCCTATCCCATTGGCATTATCCTGTACATGGGACATGGACCTGATTGAGCAAAGTGCCCGTATTGCTGCCCAGGAAGCTTCTGCTGACGGGTTGAACTGGACTTTCAGCCCCATGGTAGATATTTCGCGCGATCCACGCTGGGGGCGCGTTGCTGAAGGTGCCGGCGAAGATCCATGGCTTGGTTCCAGGGTTGGTGAGGCTATGGTTAAAGGTTACCAGGGCGAAGATTTGAAGAATAATAATACCATCATGGCTTGTGTAAAACATTTTGCATTGTACGGTGCTATTGAAGCCGGCCGCGACTACAACACCGTTGATATGAGCCTTGTAAGAATGTACAACGAATATTTGCCTCCTTACCTGGCTGCTTTTAAAGCAGGTGCAGGAAGTGCAATGAGTTCATTTAACGAAATTAACGGCATTCCGGCAACGGCCAATAAATGGCTGATGACGGACCTGCTGCGCAAACAATGGGGATTTAAAGGTTTTGTTGTAACGGATTACACGGCTATACTCGAAATGATTGAGCATGGTGTTGGCAAAAACCTGAAGGATGTTACTCTTCTTGCGCAAAATGCAGGTATCGACATGGATATGGTTAGCGAAGGTTTTCTTTTGCATTCCAAAGAGTTACTGAAAGAAGGAAAAGTATCTCAAAAAACCATTGATGATGCCTGCCGCCGGATACTGGAAGCCAAGTATAAATTAGGTCTTTTCGACGATCCGTACCGTTACACCAGCGATTACAGGGCAAAAAATGAGATGCTGACTCCCGAAAACAGGAAAGCTGCACGTATAATTGCAGAAAACTCAATAGTATTGTTAAAAAACGATAACCGGCTGTTACCACTCGACCCTTCCAAAACCATTGCCCTCATCGGCCCTTTAGCCAATAACCAAAGGGAAATGATTGGTACATGGAGTGCTGCAGGCGATTTGACCAATGCCGTAAGTGTGCTTAGTGGCATTAAATCATTGTTAGGCCCTAACGCCAAGGTTAATTATGCTATGGGCTGCAACTTGCTTACTGACAAGGATTTATTAATAAAAATCAGTGGCAAAAAGTACGTGGATTCCCGTACCGACGATGAAATGATAACCGAAGCGTATCATACTGCATCCAATGCCGACATTATTGTTGCAGTATTAGGGGAACCTGCGGAATTGAGCGGCGAAGCATCTTGCAGAACCGATATCGGATTGCCCGGCCGCCAGCTCGAATTGCTTAAAACCCTTTTAAAAACAGGCAAACCAATCGTTTTGGTTCTTATGTCCGGACGTCCGATTACCATGGAATTTGAAGCTGCCAACGTACCTGCCATACTCGAAGCCTGGCACGGTGGTATCGAAGCCGGCAACGCTGTGGCAGATATACTGTATGGAAAACACAATCCTTCAGGCAAGTTAACGATGACTTTTCCTGTTAACGTAGGACAGATACCCATTTACTACAACCATAAAAATACAGGTCGCCCTTATGTGGGTGACAGAAACGATAAGTACAAAAGCTTTTACCTGGATGTTGAAAATGCACCACTTTATCCGTTCGGTTATGGACTGAGTTACACAACTTTCGACTATTCGGATCTGAGATCGGATAAACAAAAATTACCTATGAACGGCACACTGACTATTTCTGTAACCATAACTAATTCAGGCAAATACGATGGATCAGAAGTGGCTCAGTTATATATCCGCGATATGATTGGAAGCATCACCCGTCCTGTAAAGGAATTAAAAGGCTTTCAGAAAGTATTCCTGAAGGCAGGCGAAAGCCGTACACTTAAATTTTCACTAACCTCAGCCGACCTGGCTTTTTACAACAGCGATCTTCAATTAAAAGCGGAACCAGGCGATTTTAAAGTATTTGTCGGAACGAACTCGGCGAGTTGCCTCGAAACAGGTTTTGAACTGACAAAATAATCCGTTTTAAGTCTAAGGAGTTTTTTGCATTTTATACCGGACTTCCCCTTTGAGCTGCGTCCCCGGTTAATCATGTTACCTGCCCGATAGATTCATGTTTTAGAAAATAAAACCGATTTTAATGTGTGAGTAAATAGTTCCAATTTCGGGCGAGTACATGGCCGTAAATTCCATAGGTAAAACGCCCAGGTTGTAACCCAACCCCAACGAAAAGCCGTTTATCCATTTCAACTGATCCTCATCATAAACATTTGTTGGTGTGCTGAAATTGTACATGGCTGTATTAACCTTGCCCGTAAGGAAGAGGCTGCCGCTAAGATTATATTGCATCCCAAGCAGCACTGAGGTCAAAGAAGTGGAAGTAATCTGTCCTTCGTTCAGACCTGCAAATACCATCTGCCTCTCGGAAAGTTCCTCTACACCTCCCAGGTAGAAATTATCAAAAATAAATCCCTGGGAATTCACCGTCATACCCGCCTGTAAATTGTAAAGGAAAACCAGTTTTCCACTCAGTGCGTGATATCGGGAGTAATTTATCATAAACCGGTAAAATTCAGGTTTATCATTTATTAATTCTGAAGTATCAATTGTATTGCCCTCATTATCAAATATATTGATTTGTGCTTTCCTGTTAAATACCACTCCTGCAACCGCTGAAAACTCATATCCGCTGGTGGGATATAATCTTCGGTCGGTTGTTTTCGCTTCCGACTTCACGTAAGTATAGTAATTATTCATATTCCCGTCCACTTTCAGGTTATCAGTAACTTCAGGTGAAAATGTATTTCTCTGGTGCCTGATTCCTGCAGCCAGGCACCAGTTAGTACCGAAAACCCGCGTGTAGTTAAGGTCAAGCTGGTTGTAGTTGACATGATACAGCGAAGTCTGTTGTGCCCCATCATAAATGTTCAACGGCAGGTTCTCAACCCGGTAACTAAGGTTAATATAATTGGTCGCTTTTGGACCAAATGCCTGCTTGTGTTCAACCAGGAATCTGAAGTATTCGCCTGCGGCAATTTTGACCATGGTACGCGACTTGTCGAGCAAAAGATTCCGCATTGTAATATTAGCCAAAATGGCTGCTCCGGTGTAGGTATGATACGATAATCCTAATTTCACCTGTGTTAACAGACTTTCCTTAACCTTACAAACCATATTTGCATGTCCGTCAGTTGTTGGTTTCAGTTCATAATATACATTATCATAATAGCGGCTCGAGTATGCTTTCCTGAAGCCTTTGTTGATCTGGCTTGCCGTATAGGAATGGCCGGGCCTGATCTGTATTTTATCCGAAAGCAGGCTCATGCTCGTATTTTTTACCCCATCGAATGCTACTTTGTCAATAATGATGGATTCAGTTTTTGGCAAACGCCCATTCGGGCTGTATTTGATTGGGTATAAATTGTTTAATGAATCAGCCAGGTGTTTGAAATAAGGATAATAGAGGTTACCCATTTGCTTACCAATGAGCATAATAGAATCTGTAGCGTCGAAACTACCGGCACTGTATTTTTCAACCGGGGGCTCGATAATAAGATTACAGAGTTTTTTTTCATGAATCAAATCCTCTGCATCCCGGTACTGGGTGATCTGGTAAAAAACATCCAGAACATTATTCAATTTTGAAATATCAGGCAGTCCGGTAAAAAGGTTGACGCCAATCACGATATCAGCCCCCATTTTTTTTATGTCCGATACAGGGAAGTTCCTGATAATGCCTCCATCGACCAATTTGGTTGAATCATAATCTATAGCTGTAAACACACTGGGAATGGCCATACTCGACCTCACAGCAGTTACAATTTCTCCTTTCGAAAGCACCACGGCTTTGCCGTCCGACAAATCGGTAGCAATGCATTTAAAAGGAATGTTAAACTTTGAGAAATCCTTGATATTATAAACCGGTAAAAATAAATCATTCAGGGTAAGCCATAATTCCTCCGATTCAATCAAACCGGTACCGATCTGTGGTTTAAAGTCTTTGATGCCCAGTTCGACAGAGTACTTTCCGTATTCGTCCTTTTCATCAATACTAATATCCGTGTAATTCGGTTTATTGCTTAGTATAGCATCCCAATCCAGTTTATTCGCTATTTTTTCAATTTCTTTACCGGAATAACCAATAGCATATAACCCGCCGATGACACTCCCCATGCTGGTACCTGTTAAATAATCAATTTTCAGGCCGGCACTGTCAATAGCCTGTAACACCCCAATATGCGAAATACCCTTTGCTCCGCCGCCACTTAAGACAAGTCCGACTTTCGGGCGTTGCGCTATTACTAAGCTATAAATGATAAAAACCAAAAAAATGCTTAGTAGTATTTCTTTTCGGAAAGAAATTTTAATATTCATGGCGTAGTGGCTTTTAATAAGTACAAATATATTTTAAAATCCGGCAATTTTATGTGCTGGTTTCGTCAGGCAAGTCGCAGAGCGATTCGAAATCGTATTCCAACCGGCAGTATATAATAACTGCTTACATCCTCTGGTAAGGTACGATTTATTTTGATTTAAGAACAAGAAATACGGATTAACGATCTATGAAGTATGACGTATTCCATTGGTATTCAGTACTATTTAAAATTTAAAAATCGTTAATCCTTGTTCTTAAATCATTTTTAAAAACCTATCTCTAAAAACCCTTAAACTTGTTTAAAGGGGATCTGCAGTATTTAATAATTGTGACAACCACCGGTCGATCTGTCAGCGAAGGTCAGAAAAAAAGCTCTTCCCACGAAGAAAAGAGCTTTGTATTTATTATTTTATTGATTAAAAGCAGGTTACCAGCTATTAAATACGAAACCCAAACTGATATTCAGGTTTCCGAATGCATCAGCATCTTGTATTTTAAAAGCGTAATCGTATTTAGCATTTAACTTCAAACTTGTACCCGGCGAAACATCGAACATAAAACCGGCTTCAGGACTCATCAGGAAATGCCAGTTGTCTTCTTCAATTGTCCAGGTTCCCATATCGGTGTTACGTAAATCATACATAGTACCAACGCCAAGCCCAACATACGGCACAACGGTTCCGGTTCCAATGGTATAATGAGCATTTACCAGCATAGGGAAAAGGTTATCGTAACGATACTGTACACCTGTCAGCGTGGCATTATCGCGCGTATAACTGGCATAATCCTTCCTTTCGTAAAAAGTACTCCAGGCAAAATTTACACCAACTGAAACCGAAGGAGCCACTTCCTTTTGATATTCGAAAGTAAATCCACGCCAGCTGATTTTATCAACATGGGTTTTAAGGGCTCCTGTTGGTATACCCATTGTATATTGAACAGAAGTAAAACTCTGGGCTGAAACAAACGGTGTAATAAATACTCCGGCTGCCAGCATTATGGTTAAAAATAATGTCTTTTTCATATGCTGGATATTAATTAATTTTTAAATAAGGTGACTGTGTAAATGCCTGGTTGATGCCTTTGGTATAACGGTTAGTAAAGTCCGTTGAACTGCCGTCGAGAAGACCGTTAACAATAAAACCCCAAACAGCCCGTGCCTTATCATCAGGACTTAAATCGTTAGGATCGAGCATAGTAACGACCAAACTGCCGGTTGTATAACTGGTAGTAACCGGGTACGGATAGTACCAGCCATAATAACCACCATACCAACCACCCCAGTACCCGCCATAATAATAGGTAGTGGTAAGCATATAAGCAACGGGTGCCAGTACAACATCAGGATGTGCACCTTTAGCTACCTTCGTCCAGCCGTTGTTGGCCATGTTCTGGTTGATCTTACTGAGCATAGGGCCTGCATAAGTCTCTTTAACATAAGTAGGATTACCGCCACCTACCAGATCATCATCAATCTTCATAATTGAGTCAGGCATAGCATAGGTATGCTTTGCTGTAAAAGTGTAAGCAGGGTCATAATTTGAATACACTAGATCTAGCTCATCAATGTACTCAGGACCTGCTGGGTAACATTGTGTTAATAAAAACACAATTGCCGCTAAGCTTGCAATTTTAAGAATTTTCATAATTATTTAATTTTGATTGGTTTATAATTATTTTGAATTTATGATACCCTCGGATTGGATTGTTATTGAGAAGCAAAGTTAAAAACAATATATGATAATACTTCAAAATTCAGGTTAAATAATAAGAGGTATTACCAAAATACTTAGCAATAAGTAATTTAAGTGAATTGCATTTTGCTAAAACAGATATTTAATATCTTTGGCGCTTTAAAAAAGGAAATAACCCTTATTCATTGAAAATTTAATTCTATAATTAACCAATTAAAACCTGATTTCCATGAAAAAAATCATTCTTTTTGCTATTTGCCTTGCATTTGCAGTAGCATCACAAGCCCAGTCGAACACGGATGAAATTGCTTTGGTACAAAGCGCTTTTGGCATGTCGAAACAACAGATGGTCAAAGATTTTATGAAACTGTCGGAAAATGAATCAACTACTTTTTGGAAAATTTACGATGAGTATGAAGCCGCCCGCAAAGAAATGGGTAAAAAACGTATCGCGAATATTTCGGCCTATGCTGATAGCTACGACAAACTTACAAATGATAAAGCGACTGAACTGATCAATAATTCATTTGCGATACAGAGCGATTTTTTGAAACTTCAGCAGAAAACATTCAAGAAAATGTCGAAAGAAGTTTCGCCTTTGCGTGCAGCTCAATTCACTATGCTTGAATCATTTATCGAGAATTCGATCCGGACCGAAGTGTTGGACGCTATTCCACTTATCGGCGAATTTGATTCGAAGAAATAGTACTTCCTTATATTGAATCAATTGAAAATACCGGCTTATTGCCGGTATTTTTTTGCCGTTTGACCATTAAATGATGCCTCGTGCATCATTTTTCGTTTACTTCCGCATCATCACTCCCCGCCCGATAAACACAAAAACAAGGCTCCCCCATCTTCTTGTAATCCTTTTTATTTTCAGGTGGAATTTAATTTAACCAACGGGATTACACGAGCTGACAGCCTGGATTCGGGGTATTGAGGACTAAAAAGCATTATTTTTTTTAAACGTCTGAAACGACAGACCCGTTTTTAAATATACGGAGCGCTTCATCGAATTTATGGTGCCAAAGCCGCAACGCTCCGCTAATATATGGTTTGCCATTTGAGGATTCTCACGGAGTACGCTTTGCAGTTCTTCAGTACGGTAGCTATTTACAAAAGTGCAAAAGTTTTGTTTAAACTTCTGGTTAATAATCGAAGATACATAAGATCTGTTGGTTCCGATTTTCGTTACAAGATCCGAAATATTCAGTTTGTTATTGAGATACAACTTATTAACGACAAATTCGAAAATAATTTTATCCATCAGTTCGTTCCCGTTGTGAGCTGTGAATTCGCAGGGCAGCGTCGCGTCCGGCATCAGTTCATCCTCTTCAAGGTCCGGATTCAGCATTTTTTGTTTGATGCCCAAATTACCCATAAAGTATAGCAATATTGTGAACATCGTCCACCCTGCATAAATCAGCCAATCTTTCGGCATCAGGAAGACCCGTCCTAAAGCAACAAAAACAAAAGTGGACAGGCTCAATACCAGGATAGAGTAATTGAGTATTTTAATATTTCTCTGTCCCGAATCTGTTACATCCGAATAAAAATGCATAGCCATATCCCCATATTTTTTGATCAGCCTTCGATTGCCTATTACCGTAAGTACCAAAGAAATCAGGAAAGTTATATGCATTACAACAAGCATAGTATTTAAAAACCGGATAGGTGCACTGCCTGCTTCACCAGTCTGATTTAAAAGCCAGGCGCGGTAATCGCCGGGGGATGTAACAAGAACGGCGACACAATACAATAGCACTTCAAAAAGTGGAACAATCAGAAACCAGAGATGTGATTTTAGCGGGAATTTCTTATCCACCATAAGCAAACGGAAATAGATATGATAAAGCGGGAAAATGGTCAGGCCCAATAGTTGGTAGGGTATATCAAAATAGATGAAAAGATCAGGAAATGGGGCGAAAAACACAAAATGCCTCGCAAAAATTATAGCTACCAGAAACATAAACTTCGAAAGAAACAATCGTGGCGCACCGTATTTCTTTTTATCGCCTGCCAATGTGATAGCCCAGAAAAGGCTTATAAAAAAGGGTGCAAGTAAAACAACGGTCCTTAGCATATCGTAGTCGGGTCAGTCAGATTGTTACTAATCTTCAGGGGAAATCCAAAATTCCTCCGGGTATAAAAACCAAAAATAATTATAAATAAATTCCTATCCAAATGCTCAAGAAACGCCTCAGGGATGAATTGTATGTTTTATTTGCACTTATTAAGCATGAAATGGTTTTGAAGCTAAACATATTTACGTTTTTGACAAATTAATTTACGTTTTTGACAGTAAAAAAAAACATTATCGGGTACATTTGCTCATGAGAAATAAGCCCAATGATGGATTACAGAAAATACTTACAGCCAAACATTGAACATCACAAAATGCAATATTAATAAACAAACAAAACTATGAAAAAAAAGCTACTACTACTCGCCGTACTCGGCTGCCTGCTTTACAATCACGGCAACGCCCAGTCGCCCGGCACCGAAAGCCCGGCCTTGAACCCCAATCCGGAGATGGGCACTACAACTCCGAAAAAACGGGCCTTTTTTATAACTCCTTTTTACGAATTCACCCAGTTTGATAAACTGGAACTAATTTCACATACTAACTATTATACAGTTTGGGAGGGTGAAAATTCCTACAAATACACTGCCGAAGACATTAAATCATACAATGATAACTATGGCACAGCGTATCATAACAGTATGACCGGAATTAAATTTGGCTACCAGGTAATGAATGGACTGGGCGTCAGCGCTTATGCCGGCATTAATCATTATGATTTCAGAAGTTGGATCTCCGACGAAAACACACAATCCTTTGATGCTGATTATCCCGCCCTTACCCTCGGCCTGGCTGCCGATTACCTGAAGAAGCTGGATGAACACTGGACTGTTTTTTCAGCAGTTTCATGCAATTTCACCAGCAGTAAATCGGTAAAAGTCCAAACTACCAACGGTGAAGAGATTGTATCATCCAGCTTAAAATCGATGTATTGGGAACTCAACCTGGCTATGGCATACCGTATCCACAGGTTCCTGCCTC
>JBAXBJ010000032.1:0-40631 GCA_037142075.1 Bacteroidota bacterium | reverse complement strand
TGTTTGAAAAAACTGAGTACAGATGAAGTAATATATGATAGTTGTTCTTCGTCCATTTCGGTATGCATGGGCAAAGAGATAACTGTATTTATCAGTTGTTCGGTTACCGGGAAATCGCCTTCGTTGTATCGAGAATCCAGATAGGCTTTCTGCAGGTGAATTGGGACAGGATAGTAGATCATAGCCGGGATGTCTTTCGATGCCAGGTATTCCTGGAATTTTCCGCGATCACCGCCTTTGACCTGCATGGTGTATTGATGAAAAACATGAGTTGAACGGCTAAAATGTGCCGGAATAATTATTTCAGGTTGATTCCCGAAAGCTTTATCGTAAAATGCAGCAACCTGTTGGCGTGCTTTGGCATACTGGTCGAGGTAGCGGAGTTTGACTTTTAACACGGCAGCCTGTATGCTGTCCAATCGGCTGTTTACACCTATTTCATCATGATAATACCGAACCGTCATGCCATGATTTACAATGGAACGGATCTTTACTGCAAGCGAATCGTCATTGGTAAATATAGCCCCGCCGTCGCCATAACACCCCAGGTTTTTTGACGGGAAAAATGATGTGCAACCCACATGCCCTATGGTTCCTGATTTTTTCCAGACATCATCAGAATTCAGATAATCAGAACCAATGGATTGGCAGGCATCCTCGATAACAAACAAATTATACTGTTTGGCAATATCCATAATGGCATCCATATCGGCAGTCTGTCCAAAAAGATGAACAGGAACAATTGCTTTTGTGCGTGGAGTAATCGCTTTCAGGATAGCATCAGGGCTTATATTGAATGTATCCAGCTCAACATCCACCAACACAGGTGTAAGTCCGAGTACTGCAATCACCTCGGCGGTAGCAATAAAAGTAAACGAAGGTGCAATTACCTCATCGCCAGGTTTCAGCCCAAGAGCCATCATGCAGACTTGCAAGGCATCGGTGCCGTTGGCGCACGGAATAACATGTTTCACACCCAGGTAATTTTCGAGCGCAGCCTGAAACTCTTTAACCGCAGGTCCGTTAATAAAAGCAGTGGCGTTGATCACTTCACTGATTGCCGTATCAATTTCAGGTTTGATCCTGTCGTACTGTGATTTAAGATCAACCATTGATATTTTTCGCATAGAAAGGATTTAGTATTACCATTAAATTGGCGGTACAAAGGTATTTATTCAAATCAAACGAAGTGAAAGAGACGTAATTTTAAACGCAAAAAATCGAAATCATTAATCCGAGCGTAAATAATGGATTATACATATCTTTGCCCGTCTTTAACCCGACCCTAAATCTACCATAATGAACCGACTTTTCAGCATTGTTCTCTTTTTATCATTCTTTACCTGCCTATCAGGCAAACTTATTGCCCAGGACGAAGCCCGGTTAATGCGTTTCCCGACCGTGCACGGCAACCAGATCGTTTTTTCCTATGCCGGCGATTTATACACCGTTCCGGTCGCAGGCGGAATGGCACGAAAACTAACAAGTGATGCAGGTTATGAGATGTTTTCGCACTTTTCGCCTGATGGAAAATCGATTGCCTTTACAGCTCAATAAGATGGGAATACTGAAATATACACTATACCGGCTCAAGGTGGTGTCCCTTTAAGATTAACCACCACAGCAACTCTCGGCCGTGATGATATCAGCGATCGTATGGGTCCGAACAACATTGTTATGGGCTGGACGCCTGATGGGAAAAATATCATTTACCGTTCGCGCAAGCAAACATTCAATGATTTTATTGGCCAGTTGTTTACCGTTCCGGCAACAGGCGGAATGTCGCAGGAATTGCCTCTCCCTGCAGGAGGATTTTGCTCTTATTCGCCAGACGGAAAGCAATTGGCTTACAACCGCGTTTTTCGCGAATTCCGCACCTGGAAATATTACAAAGGCGGCATGGCTGATGAAATCTGGATACACGATTTTGCAACCAAAACTACCCGCAGCATCACCGAAAACAAAACCCAGGATATTTTCCCGATGTGGTTTGGCGATGAAATTTATTTCTGCTCCGACCGTGACCGCACCATGAACCTCTTCAGTTACAACCTGAAAACCACCCAGACCCGGAAAGTAACCTCTTATACTGAATATGACATCAAATTCCCTTCAGCCGGCGACAACCGCATCATATACGAGAATGGCGGTTTCATCTACATTTTCGATATACGCACACAAACTTCCACAAAAGTTTCGATTCAGATTGCCGACGATTTTATCACTTCGCGCAGCGAACTCAAGGATGCCACCAAGTTCCTGGGCGCGGTAAACCCATCGCCCGATGGCAACAGGATTGTAGTTTCCGGAAGGGGCGATATTTTCAGTGTCCCGGTAAAAGAAGGGATTACCCGCAACCTCACGGCAAGCAGCAACGCGCACGATCGTGAAGGTTTCTGGTCGCCGGATGGAAAATGGATAGCCTTTTTAAGTGATGCGAGTGGCGAATACGAAATATACATCTCTAAACAGGACGGTAGCGAGCCCCCGATTCAGATTACTTCCGGAGCAGATACCTATAAATTCACCATGCATTGGTCGCCCGACAGCAAGAAAATTATGTGGAACGACAAAATGCTGCGGCTGCAATATGTGGATATTGATACTAAAAAAGTTACTCTGGTTGAGAAATCAAAAGTCTGGGAATTTGGCGATTTCGACTGGTCGCCCGACAGCCGCTGGATCACCTATAGCCGCCCACTCGAAAACGGGATGCAGCAAATCATGCTGTTCAACACCGCCGACGAAGCAAAATATGAAGTTACCGATCAATGGTTTTCGTCGGCCCAGCCTACATTTTCGAGAAATGGAAAGTATCTTGTATTTACTTCTGACCGCACTTTCGATCCCATTTACAGCAATGTGGAATGGAATTATGCCTACGAAAATATGACCAAACTTTACCTGGTTACATTGGCTAAATATACGCCTTCCCCGTTTGCCCCATCGAACGATGAAGTAAAAATGGACGAACCTAAAGATTCGAAAGACAAAAAAGAAGAAAAACCATCCAAAAACGAGAAAAACAAAAAGGAAGAGAAAGCCGCAGAACCTGAAATAAAAGCTGTAAAAATCGACCTCGAAGGAATTCAGCAACGCATCATCGAAATACCGGTTGAAGCCGGTAATTACTGGAACTTATGGTCGGTGGACGATAAAATTTATTACAACACCTCCAACGACAAAGGAATGTGGGCAAAGGTTTACGACCTGAAACAGAAGAAAGAAACGGAACTTGGATCCGACCTTGGTTTCGATATTACGGCCGATGGCAAGAAAATGCTTGTCAGGCAAAGAAACAAGTTTTCGATGATCGACCTTCCATCATCGAAAATCAACACTGAAAAAAATATCGACTTATCGGATGTAAAAGTCTGGGTTAACAACCAACAGGAATGGAAACAAATATACGATGAAGCCTGGCGGCAGATGCGCGATTTCTTCTATGTGCCCAATATGCATGGAGTTGACTGGAAAGCCATGCACGACAAATACGCAGTCATGCTCCCTTCCGTAAATAACCGTAACGACCTCACTTACCTGATCGGCGAAATGATAGGCGAACTCAGCATCGGTCATGCCTATATTGGTGGTGGTGAGCGCAAACCAATCGAAAAGATCAGCCTTGGATTATTAGGTGCAAGGCTTAGTAAGGATGCCTCCGGGTATTTTCGCATCGACAGCCTGCTGCAGGGAGCCAACTGGAGTTCCGATTTGCATTCGCCGCTTACCGAGATTGGTGTTGGTGCCGTTAAAGGTGAATTTATCACATCTGTCAATGGAAAGTCAACCAGGGAAATGCCTGATATTTATACAGCACTTATCAACAAGGCAGGCAAAAATGTTGAACTCACGCTGAATGCCGCTGCTGCTGAAGGTGGCCGTAAAGTTTTGGTTGTACCGGTTAACGATGAGTCAGACCTGTACTATTATACCTGGGTTCAGAACAATATCCGCAAAGTGGATAAAGCCACCAACGGGCAGGTTGGCTACATTCATATCCCCGATATGGGTGCCGAAGGTTTGAACGAATTTGTAAAATATTTCTATCCCCAACTGGCCAAAAAAGCTTTGATCATTGACGATAGAGGAAACGGTGGTGGCAATGTTTCGCCTATGATCATCGAACGCCTGAGCAGGGAAATTCAGCGAAGCAACATGGCACGCAACGTCGAAACGATAGGGCATACGCCCACTAAGATGATGCTTGGACCTAAAGTTCTGCTTATAAATAATTATTCGGCTTCTGACGGCGACCTTTTTCCTTATGGTTTCAAGAAACACCAGTTAGGGAAAGTGATTGGCAAACGCAGCTGGGGCGGAGTGGTCGGTATCAGGGGTTCGTTACCTTTTGTTGACGGAGCGGATCTGCGGAAACCGGAATTTGCAAGTTACTCGGCCGACGAGAGCAAATGGATCATCGAAGGTGTTGGAGTGGAGCCTGATATCGAAATTGATAACGACCCTTCACGCGAGTATGACGGTATTGACGATCAGCTTAATAAAGCCATTGAAGTAGTGCTCGACGAATTGAAAAACTATAAAGAACAGCCTGCCATTCCAGTTGCACCGGATAAGACCAAATAAAACCTGGAGACGACGCTTCCTAAACGAAGTGTCGGAATTTGAATAAAGCAAAAAAGCCTTGAAACTGTTTTTTAGTTTCAAGGCTTTTCTATTTGATTGCTGCCGCAATTGCTAACTAATCCAGTTTTAATACTGCTAAGAATGCACTTTGCGGAACTTCAATATTCCCGATCTGGCGCATGCGCTTCTTGCCTTTTTTCTGTTTTTCCAACAATTTACGCTTACGCGAAATATCGCCGCCGTAACATTTTGCAATTACGTCTTTACGGAGTGCTTTAATGGTTTCGCGCGAAATAATTTTAGCCCCGATGGCAGCCTGAATGGCTACTTCGTATTGCTGTCGTGGGATCAGTTCCTTCAGTTTTTCGCAGATGCGTTTACCAAAACTATAAGCATTGTCGCGGTGAATCAGCGTGCTGAGTGCATCAACCTGGTCACCGTTCAGCAGAATATCAAGTTTTATAAGGTCGGCTTTGCGGTAATCGGAAATATGGTAATCGAATGATGCATAGCCTTTCGAAATACTTTTCAGTTTATCGTAAAAATCGATTACAATTTCGCCCAAAGGCAGGTCGAAACTGAGTTCTACGCGGTTTTGAGTCAGGTAAACCTGGTTTTTCAATGTTCCGCGTTTGTCGAGGCACAATTTCATGATGGCACCCTGGTAATCCGATTTCGAGATTACCTGCGCCGAAATAAAGGGTTCATAAATATCGTCAACCCAGGTAGTATCGGGCATTCCCGAAGGATTATGCACTTCGATTTCCTCGCCTTTGGTTGTAATAACTTTGTACATTACGTTAGGAACTGTGGAAATCACATCCATGTTAAACTCGCGATCGAGGCGTTCCTGTACAATTTCCATGTGAAGCAATCCAAGAAATCCGCAACGGAATCCAAAGCCCAGGGCCAGGGACGATTCAGGCTCAAAACTGAGGGAGGCATCGTTCAGTTGCAGTTTTTCGATGGCAACGCGGAGTTCCTCATAATCGTCGGCATCAATAGGATAAAGCCCTGCAAAAACCATGGGTTTTACGTTGGCAAATCCTTCAACGGCAGCAGCACAAGGGCGGTCCACATGAGTGATCGTATCGCCGACCTTTATTTCCTTGGCTGTTTTAATACCGGAAATAATATAACCAACGTCGCCGGTAGTAAGCATATCCATTGGCTTTTGCTGCAGTTTTAAAAGCCCGATTTCTTCGGCTTTATACTCTTTCCCTGTATTTACAAATTTCACCTGGTCGCCCTTTCGGATCTGGCCATTAAAAATACGGAAATAGGCAACAATCCCTCTAAACGGATTAAATAAGGAGTCAAAAATCAGAGCTTGAAGCGGGGCTTCCGGATCGCCTTTCGGAGAAGGGATACGACTGATAATGGCATCCAGTATTTCCTGAATTCCCATCCCGGTGCGGGCGCTGGCACGAATAATATCTGTGGGTTTACACCCTATGAGCTCCACAATCTGATCTTCCACTTCCTCGGGCATAGCCGAATCCATATCCATTTTATTCATGATCGGGATAATCTCCAAGTCATGTTCCAGGGCCAGGTATAAATTCGAGATGGTCTGAGCCTGTATGCCCTGTGTTGCATCCACAATCAGCAGTGCGCCTTCGCAAGCAGCAATAGCACGCGATACTTCGTACGAAAAATCAACATGGCCGGGGGTATCGATAAGATTTAACTCGTATTGAACGCCATTAATTAAATAATCCATCCGGATAGCATGGCTCTTGATGGTGATTCCGCGTTCGCGTTCAATATCCATATCATCGAGCACCTGGTTCTGAAGCTGGCGTTCGGTAAGGGTTCCGGTGGTTTCGAGCAGGCGGTCGGCCAGGGTGCTTTTGCCGTGGTCGATATGCGCTATAATACAAAAATTCCTGATGTGTTCCATTGCCGCAAAGGTATAAAAAAAGAACAATTTTTTAAGATATGTTGAATGGTACATAAAAGAGGCTGAAAATAAATGGTGCTAACACTAATTGAATGAAAATGGATGATTTTCTGGTCACAAGTCACATGTCAAAAGTTACAAGTCAAAAGACACAAGTCAAAAATCAAAAATTAAAAATCAAAAGTCACTAAAACCAAGACTTACTCTATACCTCCGCCTGGAATTTGGAACTTGGAATTTGGATTTTGAGACTTATTGAATCCGGAAATATTTCCTGTTTACCCGCTTAATGATCGTAAAAGCCAAAAAATAAATTCACTTAGGTTTTACTGCAATTCTATTGTACTTTTACAGTAGTTTCAAAATCAAATGGAACGTACTAATTACAAATATTAATCTTTAATACTGAGGAGCTTTGAAATCAAGTATCCTTTTAACTAATTGGTTTGCCGTAATCTTTGCAGTAATCTTATTTTCTGCAAAGCCCCTTTCGGCTCAGATTAACTTTACGTGGTCGGGCAATTGCATAAATAATCCTATCCAGTTTACACCCACAGGTGTCAGCATTCCTTCCATTGCAACGTGGTACTGGCAGTTTGGCGATGGAGACATTTCCACCATGTCAAATCCTGTCCACACTTATGCAGCACCAGGATATTATAATGTTACCTTGTCTGTAGTCAATACTTCGGGCATACCCAGTTCGGTATCGCATACGGTTTCTGCTAATCCGCTTCCAACAGCATTTTTCGCCTACGATACACTTGCTTGCATTGGTAATTCGGTTAATTTTATTGATCTCTCTTTTTCAAATTCCGGGTATATAGTCCAATGGATATGGTCGTTTGGCGATGGGGCTGCTTCAGATACAATTACTTTTCCCAACTATCAATATGTTTCGCATTTATATCTACAAGCTGGCACTTATTGGGTTACACTTACGGTTAAAAACTCCGGTTCGTGCGAAAACTCATTTACTAGTGCTGTTACTATTCACAATGCGCCAGTTGCTGATTTTTTTGTTTCCGGCATTTGCCAAGAGCAGGTGGTTCAATTTACGGATGCATCAACAATTAATGGAAGCGGAAGCATAGCAAGCTGGGACTGGAATTTTGGCGATCCTAATTCCGGAATAAACAACACCAGCGTGCTTCAAAATCCTTATCACCTTTTTAGTAATCCGGGTGTTTACCCGGTGAGCCAGGTTGTTACAAATTTTTTCGGTTGTTCCGACACCATGATCAAGATGGTGGTTATACATGAAAAACCGCCGGTCGATTTTACATACTCAGGTGGATGCCTGATGAATCCGACCCTATTCACACCTGTGGTTAACCCGGCCAGTATAGCGAATTATTTATGGGACTTTGGCGATGGTGCAACATCGGCTTCAAACTCAGCGTATCATATTTATATTGCTCCCGGGATTTATAATGTATCCCTTACGGTAACCGATACACTCGGTTGTATAAATTTCATTACGAAACCTGTTACGATTCACCCTTTGCCAACAGTTCATTTTACTTTTTCAACACCTCAATTAAATCAAGCGGTTCAATTTACGGATCAGTCGGTATCAAACAGCCCCGTTATACAATGGGAATGGAGTTTTGGCGACGGCAACATGGCTACGGTACAAAATCCATCGCACTCATATACAATACCAGGCAATTACACTGTATCACTTGTAATTACAGATGTAAACGGATGCAGCGGTACAACGGATTCTATCCTTATTGTGCCATCGGGAGCCAGTAATATTACATTAACAGGAAAGGTTTTTGCCGGCAGCAACACCATCAACGATGCTGTTGTTCGCCTTATTATGATTGACAGTTCGGGCATGCCTGTTTCCGAATTAAAAACTTTTCCGGGAACAAACAATGAATTTGTCTTCCAAAATATTCCCGAGGGCAACTATTACCTGCACGCCTACCCTTTTGTTAACAGTCCGGTTGCACCTTCGTTTCTGCCAACATTTTATATCAACTCAGTATTTTGGCAAACGGCAACCTTGATAAATCTTGGCCAGGCTCAGAATCCGTATGATATACATTTGGCAAACTATTCCATCCTGATTGGTGGCACTTTTGTGATAAACGGCCAGCTGGTAAATAACGGCAAATCAATAAATACGGCCGAACAGGAAGTGCTTTTATTAGATAATCAGAACAATCCCATTCGCTGGACTATAACTGACAATAATGGCGGTTTTTCCTTTGATTCGCTTCCGGCAGGCACCTATAGCGTAAACCCTGTCCTAGCAGGCCTCACCACTTACCCATTTTATGTTGTGCTAAACCAAAACACAAGCCCGGTTTTTGTAAAAATGATAATTTCAGATCAAACCATTACTGCTATTCAAAAACCGGTGGCTGCACCAGGCAGATGCAAGGTTTTCCCAAACCCGACCAGCGAATCCATTACAATTTCGTGCGACGAAGTGATGAAAAAAATTATAATCAGTAACAGCCTCGGTGAAATACTGCTGGAGGTGAACCCTGCTACAGCTATGTACCAGGCTGATGTTAGTTCGTTTCCCTCCGGAATTTACTTTATAAAGGTGATAACTTCAAACGAGGAATTTAAGATAAAAGCGGTGGTTACACACTAATCAGACACGATCGATATAAGCAACAGTGCCGGCATCTTATTTCTTACAAGTTGCAATATTAGTTTTCAATAAGCTTAAAAGTCACCTGTATCTATGGGAAAGCCCCGTTGAAAGTAACATGTGATTTAGAATTCCGGACTGAATAGACTTGAGCGCATTTACCTCAATATCTGTATGTAACCAGTTAAAACACCCTATTTTAAGGCAGCAACACTGCCGATACAAGATATCTTGTATTGCAAATACAAATTATCTTGTATTTACAATACAAATTATTATTTTTGTAGAAAAATTGCGTCATGGTAAGCGAGGATATAATAAGAACTATTATAAGCGAAAACACAATCCTGCAGGATAACAAGAGCAGGATAAAACGGGAATGTGAAATAAACATCAATAGCAACCTGATAATTGTTATATCAGGGATCAGGCGGTGCGGGAAAAGCACACTTTTACTGCAGGGATTAAAGGATATTGAAACCAAAGTGGTTCTTAATTTCGAAGACACACGATTAACCGGTTTCGAAAACACTGACTTCCTTAAAGTTGAAAAAATAGCTGAATCTCTCAATACCAAATACATGGTATTTGATGAAATACAAAACCTGAACGAATGGGAAAAGTACATCCGCTCGGCACACGATAAAGGATACAATATCTATATAACTGGATCGAACGCTTCCATACTCAGCCGTGAGCTTGGCACCAAACTTACCGGGCGGTACAAACAAACTGAGCTTTTCCCTTTCAACTTTAATGAATACCTGCTCTATCTGAATGTTTCGGCTAATCCTCAAACTTTTCAGGATTACCTGCAAAAGGGTGGTTTCCCCGAGGCACTGCAAAGTTCGGACGCTGAATACTTAAGAACATTGTTACGTGATATTGTTGTACGCGATATAGCTGTGCGCCGTAATATAAAGAACGATACGTTGTTGCTACGCCTTGCCTTAAACCTTGTTAGCAACATCGGTAAAGAAATAAGCTTCAATAATATTACCAATACATTAAGTATCAAATCAGTACGGTCAACAATCGATTATTGCGATTATTTAAAAGAGAGTTACCTTTTTGATTTTATACCTCGTTTTTCGTTTTCAATCAAGCAGCAATTGAATAACCCCAAAAAAGTATATTGCATCGACACTGGTATGGCAAAGGCTAACAGCCTTTCGATGAGCGAAGATTATGGACGCATGCTCGAAAATGCTGTTTTTCTGAAATTGCGTTCCTACACTCCTGATATTATGTTCTATTCTGACAATCAATCAGAATGTGACTTCCTGGTGCGCCGTAACGAAGATATACTTTTTGCCGTGCAGGTTTGTTGGCTTCTTAATTCGGAGAACCTAAAAAGAGAACTGACTGGTTTACAAAATGCCATCAACACAACCCATGCACCAAAAGGAATAATTGTAACATTTGATCAGGAAGATACTTTTGGTGATATAAAGGTAGTGCCCGCATGGAAATGGCTTTGTGAAGATATTGAATTGTGATAAAATGCGCCACATTGCAAAAAATGGTTGAAAGCAGGGTATCCACTTACTTCGATAGCTTAATTACCACTTCTAAGCCGGTGAGGAGATAATTAAACTACAAAATTTTACCAATCCAAAAGAATCGGGAGCATAGCTTTGTTAAAATCTTTTCCGCGTTTCTTGTATAAATCATTAAAGTATTATGATTACTTTTGCAGCGCATTTCAAAAAAGCAAAACACCTTTAAAAATCAATATATTATGACAAAAATTAAAGTTGGGATCAATGGTTTTGGCCGCATAGGCCGCCTGGTTTTCCGCGCATCAATTCTTCGCGACGATATCGACGTTGTTGCTATCAACGATCTGATCGACGCCAATTACATGGCTTATATGCTGAAGTATGATACTGTTCACGGACAGTTCAAAGGTACGGTTGAGGTTAAAGACGGCCACCTGGTTGTGAACGGAAAAACGATCCGTGTTACTGCCTGTAAAAATCCTGCCGAAATCAAATGGTCGGACGTTGGAGCCGATTATGTTGCCGAGTGTACCGGTTTATTCCTCACCATGGAATCGTGCCAGGCTCACGTAGATGGAGGCGCCAAACGCGTTATTATGTCGGGTCCTTCAAAAGATGAAACGCCTATGTTCGTTTATGGTGTGAACCATAAAGAATATGCAGGCCAGCCGTTTGTAAGTAATGCTTCGTGCACAACCAACTGCCTGGCTCCGCTTGTTAAAGTTATTAACGACAACTTCGGAATAGTTGAAGGTTTGATGACAACCGTTCATGCTACCACTGCTACACAAAAAACCGTTGACGGTCCTTCGGCTAAAGACTGGCGTGGCGGCCGTGCTGCTGCCGGCAATATTATCCCTTCGTCGACAGGTGCAGCTAAAGCTACTGCTAAAGTTATTCCTGCCATGAAAGGCAAACTTACAGGCATGTCGTTCCGCGTTCCAACACTGGATGTTTCGGTTGTTGACTTAACCTGCCGTCTTGAGAAAGCTACTACCATGGAAGCCATTAAAGCTGCTTTGAAAGCTGCATCCGAAGGCGAACTTAAAGGAATTCTTGGCTATACCGAGGAAGCTGTTGTTTCGAGCGATTTTATCGGCGATGCACGCACTTCCATTTTCGATGCCGAAGCCAGTATCATGCTGAATCCTAACTTTGTAAAACTCGTTTCGTGGTACGACAACGAATGGGGTTACTCATGCAAATTGATTGATATGATTGCTCATATGGCTACTGTTTAATACAGCGTTATCAATAAATGAAAAAGAGCTACCCGAAAGTAGCTCTTTTTTTGTTTTGAATATTTTACACATTTTAAATGCTCCTGCAAATCAAAGTATAAACGAAAAAGTATTTTCCCTCCGTTATTTGATAACAGTTATACTTCCTCTTAGTGTCCGCTTAACTGTTCCGTTTAAAGTGATTTCGTAAACATCACATATATAATAATATACGCCATCACTCACCATCTCATTTGAGCCTTGAATTTTTCCGTCCCATTTAATATCCGGATCCTGGGTTGCGAAAATAAGGTTTCCCCAACGATTCACTATTTGCATATCAACTTTTTCGACCGAAGTATATGGGAAAGGGATAAATAAGTCGTTCCGCTCGTCGGCATTGGGAGTAAAAATATTAGGAAGGCGGTAGGTTCCACAAATATCGCTGTCGATGCAGACTGAATCACTCAGTGTACTGCGGTTACCGACAGCATCAACGGCAACAAGTTGGTAACAGCCTGCAATTGTAACCAGGTTCGTATGCGTGTAGGTTAAAGACTGGGTTGAGTCGAGCAGGGCGTAATCGGGCGACTGCGGAGGCTGGTAATAAATCAGGTATTTTGCAATATCCGATGAACAATCCGGGTCGGGGTTTGTCCAGGTCAGCACATTCTGAAAGGTCGCGCAATCAGCCTGCACACTTAAAATTGGCGGGCAAGGCGGTTCGTTGTCGTTTGGAATGCTGCATGCCTCCTGCGAATAGTTAATAAGCGGGTCAATAATTCCGGAGGTTCCGTACGTCCCAATGGCTTTTACCTTATAGCAATACGATTTGTTATTTTCGAGGTTCAAATCAACATAATAAGGCAGCATAGAAGTACCAACAGAATCGAAGAGCAGGGTAGTTTCATTCTTTCTGAATATCACAAAACTTTCGTTCGTCCAGGGCACATTCGCATTGATATTGATCCGTACCTTTTTATCGCCGGGGGCGAATGTGATAAATACAGAAGAAGCCTTTTGAGCTGAACCGATAAAGAAACGATTTCCGGGAGTATCATTATACAAATCAATTCTGTAACTCAGCCCATGCCCGCTTGTATTTACTGGTTCGTCAAAATAGATCGTATCATTGATCGAAGGAAGCGAGTCAATCAGTGCAAACGTAACTCCATTCAGAACTTCTGACCTGTAAATGAGGTATTTAAAAGGGCCTGGCGCCTGAACCATGTCTAATTCGGTTGGCTTCGACCAGGCCAGGTATACACTTCCATCCGCTGATCCGGTTTTCGTAATACTTACATTTGTAAGAACCGGAGCATCCTTTTTTAGTTGGGCGCATGCTTCGTTCGAAGCATAACTCTCAGCACCATCCGGGTAGGTTGCCACTGTCATATAACAATAATCGATACCACGGGAAAGTTCATCGTCAACAAACAATGTATCGGTAGTTTTTGAGGTAGCAATAAGCTGGTAGCCGGTATAAGAAGGAACTCCTGTTTCGCAATAACCTGCAATGTATCCATAAAATCCATTCCTCCGGTAGATCTTATAACCACTAACATTAGTACAGCGGTTTTTATTCCATTTTAATTGAATTGTATTTCCTAATGCCTTGGCAGTTAAGTTTTTAGGTGCAGGACCCACCACCGTAATATTCATACTTTTCAGGTCGAAAAGGTTAACTGGCTCATCATCATCTGTGGCTTTAAAATAAACCTGGTAAGGGGCTTTCCTGACATGGCCGCAAGTGGTTTCCCATCTAAAAATACCCGTGTTCCGGCTAAGCGAGTCAGTAGGAGAAATAAATTCTGCAGGATTCGCAATCTGAAAAGGAGCACCAGCGGCTGTAAGTTTTATATGGTTGGCGTCTGCATCCGTGGCAACAACCTTAAACGAAATTGTATCACCCGCTTCGACACATGTGTCGTTAATGGTTTCAATTACGGGGGCATGATTATCGCAGGTGACGATGGTAATCTGCATGTCCCTGGTGATATACCCGATCCTAAGTCCATGCCGCCATTCTTCGATCAGGAAAGCGATATTATATTCTCCCTGCATTTTAGGGTTTTGCCAAAGAATTTCACCCGTAAGCGGATTCATTGTGAAAGTACCTCCAACATTTGAACCCACCTGATTCGGGAGTTGAAATCCGGGTATATATTCTCCATTTGCACCCCGGCAAGTAGTCAGGCTGAACGAAAGGCTGTCGCCATCAGGATCGTATGCACCCGGGTTATGTAAAAAAGGCTGGTCGACGCATCCCTGGTCAATGGGTGGCAGCAAGAGTTGAGGAGAG
The DNA here is from genome assembly GCA_037142075.1 of Bacteroidota bacterium. Taxonomy (GTDB): domain Bacteria; phylum Bacteroidota; class Bacteroidia; order Bacteroidales; family UBA4417; genus UBA4417. The sequence goes on along the minus strand of JBAXBJ010000032.1, from coordinate 26,503 downwards.
GAATTTGCCCCTATAAATGGATTTATAATAAGCTCAGTTTCAACAAATAATGGGACTTCTACCGAGTTTGGAATGTTCATTATTCCATAATTCCGGTTCGGATCTTCGAGCGTGATTTTATATGTGGAAGCTCCCGGGTATGTATGCGTACCTATGTATAGGTTTTTTTTAATATACGGACCCACTACTTCGCCCATGTATCCGAATGGATCATTATAAGGTCCGTTGTTGCGCGCAAGAGTCGATTTTGTATTGTCGCCCCAGTTAATATCAAGTTCATACCTGTCGGCTGGACTAAGTTCGTATGAGTAGGTGACAATAGTAATTTCATAGGTAAGACCCGAAATATATTTAAATGTAATCTCCCCGGCACGTTGGTGGGTAGCCCATAAAGGGCTTCCAAACCACATAAATAAAAATAAAAGTAAAATATATTTCTTCATGAGTATTAGCAATCATTTCAGTCCCGGCTTGAGGTTACTTTCAGACCATGGCTCTGCGCTTCAAAAGTACAAATTATGCTTTTACATTGCCGAATTTTATTGCTAAGATTTAAGCTTCGTTTAACTAAAAGAAACTGTGCTCTTTTTTAGCGAATAAACTATTTCAACAACCGAAACTGCTATATCAATGTACTGATTGAAATCTGGAGTTAAAACGTTTCTGTAACCAGGATTCTTCAAAGATAATCATTTTCATAATACTGATATTCAACCATTTATGAATTCTAAATATAGCATTTTTTAAGCTAAAGATGTATAAAAAAAACAAGAATGGGATAGATATCAGCTCTATATTCACCGGAACAAAGCACTATTAATCTGATTATCAAATACATATATAATTTCAGTTTGCTTCTGACAAAATGCCTGCTTTAAAACTTGTCAAAAAAAACACTATTTTTGAAGTGTTTATAGCAGCAATTATTTTGGCTTATGGATAACATTTATCCTCAGAAGGAAAAACGGGAAATTGTAAAACGATACCAGGCTTTGATGCAGGCATGGAGTGCCCACAAAGGCATCCAAAAGAACAACCAGGTTCGCAAGGCTTTCAAAATGGCTTCGGAGGCACATTTTACGATGCGCAGACGCACAGGCGAACCATACATATATCATCCGCTTGAAGTGGCACGTATAGTGGCCGGAGAAATCGGGTTAGGCGAAACAGCCATCATCAGTGCTCTGCTTCACGATGTGGTTGAAGATAATCCCGATTATACCATTGAGATGATCAGGCAGAAATTCGGGGATAAAGTTGCCTATATTGTTGATGGACTAACCAAAATAAAGGATGGTTACGAAAGGCTGGAGTCGAATGCACAGGTTGAGAGTATAAAAAAAATGCTTTTAACCCTCAGCGATGATGTGCGTGTAATACTGATCAAGTTAGCCGACCGTTTGCATAACATGCGCACCCTCGATGCGATGCCCCCTTCGAAACAGCAGAATATAGCAGCTGAAACCTTGTATCTATACGCACCTTTGGCGCACAGGCTTGGCTTGTATGTGATTAAAAGCGAACTCGAAGATCTGGCTCTAAAATACAACGAACCGGAGATTTACCGCACCATCTCAATGAAACTAAAGGAAACCGAAGTCGAGCGTACAAGTTTCATTCAAAAATTTATCCTGCCGATAAAGCAGGCAATGGCCGCGCAAGGAATAATTTTCGAAATTGACACCAGGGCCAAGTCGGTATATTCCATTTATAAAAAAATGCAGTCCAAGGAAATCCCTTTCGAGGAGGTTTACGATTTATTTGCTGTCAGAATTATTATCGAATCACCCCAGGAGGATGAAAAAATGGATTGCTGGAGAATTTATTCCATAATAACAGACAACTATAACCCCAAACAGAATCGCTTACGCGACTGGATATCAACGCCTAAAGCCAATGGATACGAATCGCTGCACACCACAGTAATGAGCCCTACCGGTCAATGGGTTGAGGTTCAGATACGCACCCGCCGTATGCATGAAATTGCAGAAAGAGGGTATGCCGCGCATTGGAAATACAAACAACAAATTGACAGGGACAAAGGACAGGAATTTGGCCTCGACGAATGGCTGAATGAAGTACGTAAAATTCTGAAATCGCCCGATCCAAACACCCTGAATTTCCTCGACGATATTAAACTCACACTGTTCAGTGATGAGGTTTTTGTATGGACGCCAAAAGGACACCTTAAATCTTTGCCGGTTGGGAGCACTGTTTTGGACTTTGCATACCTTGTTCATACCGAACTGGGCAATCATTGCATAGGTGTAAAAGTTAACCGCAACCTTGTTCCGCTTGATCAAAAACTCCGCAGTGGCGACCAGGTTGAAGTTATTGCTTCAAAAAAGAGCTTTCCCAAGGAAGAATGGCTCAATTATGCCATCACTCCCCGCGCCAGGTTCAGCATAAAAGAAGCACTGAAAGAACAGCATAAACTTCAGGCAAACGAAGGAAGGCTTTTACTTGAGGAAATTTTCATTCAAAACGATTATAAAGTTACTAAAAACAACACTATCCATTTCAGCGAATACATGGGGTTTACAAGCCCGGTTGATATGTTTTATAAAGTATATCAGAAAGAAATTTCGCCTGAACAAATTGCCACATATATACAATCAGAAAAAACTGCACCACGTTCACGTAGTCAGGGAAGTGAAAATGTACCCGTCAGCGAACCTCAAATCACACCAATTAAGCAGAAGACAAAGCAAAATGTTCATTATGATCTGGACGATTTCAACTATGGTTTCGCGGCCTGTTGCCACCCTTTACCCGGTGACGAAATAGTTGCATACACGCCTCCTGATGGCACCAATAAAGTAGTTCACCGCACTAACTGCCCTGAGGCAATTGAGTTCATGACCCGCTCTGCAAACAGGATAACTCATGCCAGTTGGAACAACAAGCAGATGAATACCTTTCTTGGAGGACTCAAAATAAGCGGTTTTGACCGGAAAAGCATGATCTCTGACATTATCAGGGTAATCAGCGACGAAATGCATTTTAACGTACGGTCCTTTCATATCGATACATCCGGTGAACTGTATGAGGCCTATATCAGCTTTTTTGTTCACGATACACTTGACATGAACCGCACAATTGAGCAAATAAAACTAATCGAAGGGGTTTCGGCTGCATCGCGTATGCTTAAATTTATAAAAACATAAATAGGCTTTCAGGGAAGGATATTTTAAAGCTATTCACCCCAAAAACACACAATTTTTGCCACAGATTTCACAAATTTTCACAGACGTGAAATTGCATTCGCTAATTTTAACCTCAGAACTGACCGGATCGAATTTACTCACTCCGGCGAAATCTGTGGCAGGCATTAGCTTCTGATTACTTTTTCGAATTCTGAACAGCTATGAAATTTAATTTCAATCTATTTTTATTTATTCTAAATAGCAATAAGAATATTTCATAATTTTACACGAAATTCAATGGCATGATATCTGAATCGAAGAAACTCACTTATGAAAGTGTTAAAAAGTTGTTTTCCGAATACCTTGCGAAACAAGGCCATCGTAAAACTCCCGAAAGGTTTACCATTTTAAAGGAGATTTACGCTACCGAAGGCCACTTCGACATTGAGTCGCTGTACATACAGATGAAAAACAACAAATACAGGGTTAGCCGCGCTACCTTGTACAATACCATTGAGTTGCTGCTCAGTTGCAACCTGGTAACGAAACATCAGTTTGGGAATAACTGTGCTCAGTTTGAAAAATCATTCAAATTTAAGCAACACGATCATTTTATTGATATTGAAAACGGTGCGGTTCTGGAATTTTGCGATCCGCGCATACACGACATAATAGTTTCAGTCGAAAAAACCTTAGGTTTAAAAATCTCTCACCACGCCCTCACACTTTATGGGGTACGTGTTAAAACAGAAGCTGTAAATTAGATTTAAACTCTGTACTGGCTTGTCTTTTTTTCGGGCACTGTAAACAATTAATTTTACCTTTGCATCACTTCAACAGCAACCTCAACAGGGTTGCTAAATTTATGTATAGATGAAAATAGATGTTTTGCTGGGCCTGCAATGGGGCGATGAAGGAAAGGGTAAAATAGTGGATGTTCTTACTCCACAGTATGATATAATAGCACGATTCCAGGGAGGGCCAAATGCAGGCCATACGCTGCAGATTGAAGGAGACAAGCATGTATTGCATACTATTCCTTCCGGAATTTTTCATCCTGAAAAAATCAATATTATTGGAAACGGCGTTATCGCCGACCCTTATATTTTATCGCAGGAATTAGTAAAACTTGTGGCTAAAGGCGTCGACCCCAGGGTAAACCTGCGGATTTCAAAACGCGCACATCTGATTCTGCCTACACACCGCCTGCTTGATGCTGCCTATGAGCAATCGTTGGGGGCAGGAAAAATAGGTTCCACCCTGAAAGGAATCGGCCCGTGTTACACCGACAAAACAGCCCGTTATGGATTGCGTTTCGGCGATATACTGGCTTCCGATTTTCTTCAGAAGTACAATCAATTGAAGCAAAGGCATCTCAATATTCTGGCATCTTATAATTTCGATCACAAGATTCAGTTTATTGACAAATTTCCTTTTGACGAATATGAAAAAAACTGGTTTGCTGCTGTCGACGAACTTCGGTCTTTCCCTCTGATCGACAGCGAATTATACATCAATAAAGCTTTGGCTGAAGGCAAAACCATTCTTGCCGAAGGTGCCCAGGGAAGTTTGCTCGATGTCGACTTCGGATCGTATCCTTATGTAACTTCATCCAACACTATTACGGCTGGTGTTTGTTCAGGTCTTGGCGTTCCTCCTTCGGCCATCGGAAAGGTTTTCGGCATTTTCAAAGCTTATTGCACCCGTGTCGGGAGCGGTCCTTTCCCAACGGAATTAATGGATGCAACCGGCGAAAGCCTTCGCGATCATGGCAAAGAGTTTGGATCAACCACCGGGCGGCCGCGCCGCTGCGGCTGGCTCGATCTTCCGGCCCTGAGGTATGCAATCATGTTAAATGGTGTTACCGACCTGGTTATGATGAAAGCCGACGTAATGAACGATTTTGAATCCATCAATATTTGTACAGGCTATGAAGTTAACGGGCAGGTGGTGCAGGATCTTACATACGAAACTTTGAGCAATCCTGTAAAGCCATTATACCAGTCATTCCCCGGATGGGAACAATCGCTGCATGGTATTACAAATTACGATCTGCTTCCCGAAAAGCTGAAGGAATATACCGGTTTCATCGAAAAAGATGCCGGCTTACCCGTGAAAATCCTTTCGGTCGGACCTGGAAGGGAAGAGACCATCATTAAGTAAAGCCTTTTAGAAAATATTTTTTTTGATTTCAGAACCTGGAATACTGATTAACAATTTATAAATTTTGTCATAAGCTATTGGCATTCAGTATAAATAAATAATCGTTAATCCTTGTTCTGAAATTAGTATTGAAGAACCAATCTCTCATAGTTCTTCTAACTTGATTAGAGGGGTAGGCTGTTAATCAAAATGAAAAAATAACCGGCATAAGTATCAGCTGAGTCATAAGTAAAAACGCCAAAGCCCCGCCGAAGCAGGGCTTTGAAGTAATATAAATCAGGAAGGATGTCGCTTAGTACATTCCACCCATACCGCCCATACCAGGATTTGGCATAGCTGGTTCTTTATCATCTTTGCTTTCGAAGATTACACACTCAGTAGTGAGTAACATTCCGGCAATGGAGGCTGCATTTTCCAAAGCAACACGAGCTACCTTGGTGGGATCGATAACACCTGAAGTGTAGAGGTGTTCGTAAACTTCGGTACGTGCATTGAAACCAAAATCATTTTTACCATCTTTCACTTTCTGAACGATAATTGATCCTTCTAATCCAGCATTAGCAACAATCTGGCGAAGTGGCTCTTCGAGAGCGCGTTTCACGATCTTGATACCCAATTCTTCGTCCTGATTCTCCGTTTTAACACTCTCAAGAACCGAAATAGCGCGTATGTAAGCAACACCACCGCCGGGAATAGTTCCTTCTTCGATAGCTGCACGGGTAGCATGTAATGCATCCACGAAACGATCTTTCTTTTCCTTCATTTCGATTTCGCTGGCTGCACCCACATAAATTACGGCAACACCACCGCTCAGTTTTGCAAGGCGCTCCTGCAGTTTTTCGCGATCGTAATCGGAAGTTGTTGTTTCGATCTGTGCTTTGATCTGGCTTACACGGGCAACAATACCTTCTTTTGCACCTTTACCGCTGACAATAGTGGTATTGTCTTTATCGATATTGATTTTTTCAGCCTGACCGAGGTAGCTCAGGTCGGCATCTTCCAGGCGATATCCCTGTTCTTCCGAAATAACTGTTCCGCCTGTCAGGATAGCGATGTCCTGGAGCATTTCCTTACGACGATCACCAAAGCCTGGAGCTTTTACTGCAACAATCTTGAGTGAGCCACGGATCTTATTCACAACCAGGGTTGCAAGTGCTTCTCCGTCAACATCTTCAGCAATGATAAGCAAAGGGCGTCCGGTTTGAACTGCTTTTTCCAGTACTGGAAGTAAGTCCTTCATGCTGCTGATTTTCTTATCGTGGATCAGGATTAAGGGATTTTCGAAAACTACTTCCATTTTTTCGGCATCGGTAACAAAATACGGTGAAATATATCCACGATCGAATTGCATACCTTCAACAACCTTTACGGTAGTTTCTATTCCTTTAGCTTCTTCAATGGTTATAACTCCTTCTTTGGATACTTTTTCCATTGCTTCAGCTAACAGTTTACCAATGGTCTGGTCGTTATTAGCCGAAACGGTAGCAATCTGCTGAATTTTTTCGATGCTGTCGCCAACTTCAACTGATTGTTTTTTCAGATCGGCAACAACCAAAGCAACCGCTTTTTCGATTCCGCGTTTCAAATCCATAGGATTGGCACCGGCGGTTACGTTTTTCAAACCTGTGGTAATGATGGATTGAGCCAGAACAGTGGCAGTTGTAGTACCGTCGCCGGCAACATCAGCCGTTTTTGAGGCTACTTCCTTAACCATTTGGGCACCCATGTTTTCAACAGGGTCTTTCATTTCAACTTCTTTGGCTACAGTTACACCGTCCTTGGTGATCTGAGGGGAGCCATAAGTTTTTTCGATAATTACATTCCGGCCTTTAGGGCCAAGGGTTACTTTAACTGCATTTGCCAAAGCATCCACACCTTTTTTCATACGGTCGCGGGCTTCGCTTTCAAATAATATTTCTTTACCTTTCATCTCTGAAGTTTTTTTTGAATTTGTTATTAAATTACAGCAAGAATATCGCTTTCGCGCATGATCAGATAATCTTTACCTTCAACGGTGATCTCGGTACCTGAGTACTTACCGTACAATACCTGGTCGCCAACTTTAACTGTAAGCGGCTCATCTTTTTTACCATTTCCTATGGCTACAACTATGCCCTTCTGTGGTTTTTCCTTTGCAGTATCGGGTATGATGATACCACCTGCTGTTTTTTGTTCGGCTGCTGCCGGCTCAACCAGTACTCGGTCGGCCAAAGGCTTTACATTTACCTGTGCCATGTTTTTTGCTTGATTTTATGTTAAACTAATAAAAGATTTTATTTTGAATGAACTTGGATTGTCATAATTCGTGCCAAACCTGTAAACAAAGATTTGGCGCGACAATTTAGCATTTTTCATACTTGATTAATTATCAAGCCAATACCTGTTTATGATAAGGTATAAACGGCGCAGTCAGGCAATAATAAAAATGCAAAAAAAAAGAATGTCAGAATGCACGTGACATTCTGACATTCCGTAGAAGGTTGAAACCAGTATATTATTTCTTCTGGGCCGGAGCCGGAGCCTGTTCTTTAGGAGCAGTGTTTCCTGCAGGTGCAGCATTTCCGGCTGGAGCGGCATTTCCGGCTGGAGCAGCCTGATCTTTAGGGGCAGCTTGAAAATCTTGAACAGGCTGTGCATTTTCGTCAATATTCTGACGAAGTTCTGTATCGGCAGTTCCTGTTTTGCCGCCACCTCGTGGAATTACAACAATAGATAAGAGGCAAAGCGCAAACATGGCAATTGCTAATCCCCAGGTAAATTTTTCAAGAAAATCGGCCGTCTTGCGAACACCCATATACTGATTAGAGGATGAAAAATTAGAGGCTAATCCACCACCTTTAGAATTCTGAACCAAGACAACTAATATCATGAGCACACAAGCGATCAGGATCAAAACTGAAACAAAAATAAAAGTATTCATTCTCTATTGTTTTTTATGTATTTATAACTGTGTTACTTGCGTTTTTTTTCGATTTCTTTTATTTGGGCTGCAAAGTAACTACTTTTTTCGGGAATAAGCAACATGAGTTTTTCATAAATTTTTATCGCCATCGAATAAAGTCCTTGCTGATCGTAAATCTTTGCCAGTGTTTCGCTAACCAAATCCTCGGGCATACTGGTACTTTGCCGAGCAATATCTTCCGGATTATAAAACTCACGCTTTGGCGAACTGATGCGCGGCTCTTCGCGTATAAACTTATCAACCAGTATATTACGGGCTATTATTCCTTCGTTCGGATCTTTAGCCGAAACAATATTTTTTTCTGAACTCTCTTTAGTTTCGGGCTCCGGCCCGGGAAGTGGCACGGCACTTAATCGCGAAAAAATAGTATTGAGAATCGGATTTAATTGAATAACCTTATCTTCAGATTGATGCAAACTTATTCCTCCCTGAACTATTTCAGCGTCCTGGGAGATGGAGGAGTCAATTAATTCATTGGCCACTCCAACTGTTTCATCATCTAAAGTTTGTACCGCCTCCCTTTTGTCATCATTTCCGCCGGCCAAGGGTGAAGGTGCTGACTCTGATTCCAAATCCACATAATCATCCGGTTCTGGTTCTGTATTCTTTTGGGAACCAACAATCTCTTTAGGTAAAATGATATCATTTATGATAATCGGATCATCGGACAAGTCCTCCGCATACAAAATATCATCAGGCAAGTCAGCAAGAAACAAGGGATTTCCTTCTATTAACATTTTAAGCTTGCTTCTGTCGCTGGCATAAGCTGCAGCCAGGCGGAGCGAAAGCGGGTAAGCATCATGCCCGTTGTTTAAAAGATTCCGTGCAAGCAGCATTCGAGCAACCGAAAAATAAGGATACTCTTTTACCAATGCCCAAAGTTCATCTACTGAGCGATTATCGAGCAGCGACGGGTCCTTTAAATATCGGTTAAAAGTTTCGGGTGTCATGGGTAGAAGGTTGGGTCAGTCAGTGGGCATTCAGTGGGCATTCAGTGGTCATTCAGTGGTCATTCAGTGGTCATTCGGTGGGCATTCGGTGGTTAATTCAGTGGGCATTCGGTGGTTAATTCAATGGGCATTCGGTGGTCATTCGGTGGTTAAAGGTTGTCAATCAGTTGCTTTTTTGTTTTTTTTACCATTTCCCTATTTTCGATTTTCGATTAACTATTTCCAGTTACCAGTTAACAACAGCTTTATTAAAGATATCCTGTGCCAACTCTTCATCGATCAAATCAATAAGTGTTTCCTCGACAGTAGAGAGCCGCAGTTTTGAATCATAATCCTGGAAGCGGGAGAAACTGGTTTCAAAATCCTGCGATGGATCCAGTTTATTGGTAAAACGGATGTTAACCGTTATCTTTAACCTTTGTAAAGCGGATTGTTGTTCGCCAGTAATAGCGACAGGCTCAGTAGTATACCCGGTTATTTCGCCTGTAATATTCAGATCACCGTTCGTAGCTACCAGTGCAAGATTCGATTGGTTGGTAAATTTATCACGAATAGCTTCGGTTAATTTGCGACTCAGGGTTGGCTGAACCAACAAGGCATTGTTTGGCAAATAGATCACCGAAATGGATTTAACGCTTGGCGAAATACTTGCCCCCGTAAACGAATAGCTACAGCCCTGAAGCAGCAAAACACCAACAAGAGCCACGACAGGCAAGAGCTTTGTGAAGCTGAAAACCTTAAATGGTTTACTCTGAATCCGATATTTATCCTTTAATGCCATATTCCCTGATCTTACGGTATAAGGTGCGTTCCGAAATGCCTAATTCTTTGGCAGCGTTCCGGCGACGGCCTTCATGCTTTTCGAGCGCCCTCTTAATCAAATCGAGTTCCCGATCCTGCAGCGAAAGAGATTCTTCCATAATTTCACCATGTATAAACGGCTCATCATCAATAGGATGATTTTTTTCGTGTACAACAACCCGGTTTCCCTCCTGCCGCTGTGGCTCGCTGGCATAATGTTCAGGAATCTGGGCAGACAAATGATCAAAGTGATTTGCCACCTCGTCGTGCCCAATAATTTCGCCTACCAGTTTCTTCAGATCAGAGATATCACGGCGCATATCGAAGAGCACCTTATAAAGCAACTCCCTTTCCGACATTTCGTTGCCCTTGTTTACATCCTTGAATAAGACAGGCAAATCGCGGCGGGTGGTTTCGGGAAGATATTTCTGCAGCGTTACCGCCGAAATGTTTCTGTCACGCTCAATAATCGAAATTTGTTCGGTGAAATTTTTAAGTTGCCTGATGTTGCCTGTCCAACGGTAATTCATCATAATCTTCTTTGCGTCCTCGTCGAGTTCAAGCACAGGCATACGGTATTTCTCGGCAAAATCAGAAGCAAACTTACGGAATAACAGCAATATATCTTCTTTACGTTCGCGCAGGGCAGGTACCGTTATCGGCACTGAATTCAACCTGTAAAACAGATCCTGCCTGAACTTTCCGTGGTCGATTGCTATCTGAACATCCACATTGGTGGCTGCCACTACTCTTACATCCGTTTTTTGGCTTTTGGACGAGCCCACTTTAAAAAACTCTCCTGATTCGAGCACTCTCAACAAGCGCACCTGGGTGGATAAAGGCAATTCGGCAATTTCGTCTAAAAAGATCGTACCGCCGTTCGCTACTTCAAAATACCCTTTACGTGCCTCGTGGGCACCCGTGAAAGAACCCTTTTCATGACCAAAAAGTTCTGAATCAATTGTACCTTCGGGTATAGCACCACAGTTCACTGCTATATAAGAACCGTGTTTTCGGGCACTCAGGTGGTGAATTATCTGCGGGAATATCTCTTTCCCTACCCCACTCTCACCTGTAATCAGTACACTCAAATCTGTAGGTGCAACCTGCCGGGCAATATCTATCGCCCTGTCGAGCTGTGGTGAATTGCCTATAATACCAAATCGTTGCTTTACCGAAATTATATCCATCATCCTTAAACGCCTTCGTGGCTATTGCTTTGCAAAGTTAATGTTATTAGATGAAAACGAAATATTTCTTTAACGTTTTTTGGCAGTATTGCTGACAAAATGGCAAAGTCCTTTCCATTCTATAATTTTGTCGACAAAAAAAGCCGGAGCATAGCCCGGCTTTTCTATAGGTATAAAACCTGTCCGGCTTTATTTTCTCACTACAGCGCCTAATTCCTTTTCGAAAACTTCGACCAAACGCTTCATTAATTTCTCAATGTCATTGTCTGTCAGTGTTTTCTGATTATCCTGCATAATAAAACTCACAGCGTATGATTTTTTTCCCTGTTCAATCTTCTCACCCTGGTACACGTCAAAAAGATTCACACTTCTCAGAATCCCTTTACCGTTTCGTAAAGCCAGGGCCTCAATTTCAGTAAATCTTACACTATTATCCAGTAATAAGGCAAGGTCGCGCCTGACTTCCGGAAAATGTGATATCCCGCTGTACTTTACACTATCAGGCTTAAGTTCAGAAAGCAAAACACTCCATTCTAATTCAGCGTAAAACACATCCTGCTTAATATCAAACTGTTTCAATATGCCGGAACTTAGCTGACCCATACGTACGAGGGGTTTGTTATTGAGACTGAGTAGTTCTCCCTGCGAGTAAACCTTACCTTCAACATCCGTTGAAACAAGTTTACTCATGCTGATTCCTGTTTTATGGAGAGCGGCAAATACCAACGATTTCAGGAAATGATAATCCGATTTAACTGTCGGCAGATACCAGCTTTCACCTTGCTGGCTGCCGGTAACAAAAACAGACAGCATTTTGCGTTCAGCGTATTTTCGGGTTACGTCGTTACTTGCTGACTGTGCCTGAAGATATTTATACACATTTCCAAACTCGTAGAATTTAAGATCGGCCATCCGGCGATTGATGTTATACGAAATACTTTCGAGTCCACTGAAAAGTAATGTTTGACGCATAACGCCCAATTCGCTGCTTAAGGGATTCAGAATTTTCACACAATCCCCAAAGCTGAACAAGTCTGATTTTTCGTAGTATGCCGAGCTGGTGAGAGAGTTGGTCAGAATTTCATTAAAACCATTATTACTCAGGTAATCAGCCAGCTTCTGCTGAAGTTTTTCGGGATCGGGTTTTCGGCTATATGACAGCGATGAATGCAACGAATCGCTCAGATCGATATTGTTGTAACCGAAAATGCGCAATATTTCTTCCACTACATCCGCCTCACGGGTAACATCGACTTTAAAAGGCGGAATTGAAAGCTGCAGCCCGTTTTCACTTTCCGACAAAATCTCAATTTCCAGCGAAGTCAGAATATTACGGATTGTTTGTTTATCAATCTCTTTGCCTATCAATGCATTAACTCTTTCGAAGGATATTTCGACTTTAAAATTTTCAACCGGATTTGGATAGACATCCACAATTTCGGATGAGATATTTCCCCCGGCCATCTCTTTAATCAAAAGAGCAGCACGTTTCAGCGCATAAACGGTATTATTAGGATCAGCACCACGTTCGAAACGGAAAGAAGCATCTGTCTTCAAATTATGCCGTTTGGATGTCTTGCGGACATGGGTTCCATCGAAATAGGCACTTTCGAGAAATATTTTAGTTGTTTTTTCGCTGACACCCGATTTCGCACCTCCAAATACCCCGGCAATACACATAGGTTCAACCTCATTACAAATCATCAGATCTTCGACATCGAGAGTTCGTTCTATTCCATCTAGGGTAACGAACTTTGTACCAGCTTTCATTTTCTTTACAATCACCAGGTGGCCGGCAATATATTCAGCATCAAATGCATGCAGAGGCTGGCCAGTCTCCATTAATATAAAATTGGTAATATCAACGATATTATTTATGGGACGTAAGCCAACGGATTTCAAACGGTTTTGCAACCAATCGGGAGATTCCTTCACTTGTATCCCAGAGATTGTGATTCCGGTATACCGGGTACAAGCCTCGTTACTTTCAATTTTTACGGTTACGGGCAATGAATTGTTATCCACTTTAAATGCTTCAACCGATGGACGTGATAAAGAAACCGCGAAATGTTTTTTCTCGCGGTTATTAATGGCTGCAACCAGGTCGCGGGCTACACCGATGTGTGAAGTGGCATCGGCACGGTTAGGCGTAATAGCAACTTCGAAAACAGTGTCGGACTCAAAACCAAAATATTCAGCAGCAGGAGAGCCAATCACTGAATTCTGATCGAGAACCATAATTCCGTCATGCGAATTACCCAAACCCAGTTCATCCTCGGCACAGATCATACCATCGCTAGGTTCGCCACGAAGTTTGCCGGCCTTTATAGTAAATGATGTATCTCCATTGTACAGTACTGTTCCGATTGTAGCCACAGGAACATGCTGCCCTTCGGCAACATTAGGTGCCCCGCATACTATATCGAGCACTTTACCTGCGCCGATATTTACCTTGCAACAGGTAAGCTTATCCGCATTAGGATGACGTTGCGTTGAGAGCACCTCGCCAATCACGATTCCTTTCAGCCCGCCTTTAACAGATTCATATTCATCAATCGCTTCGACTTCGAGGCCGCAATCAGTCAATATCCTGGCAATTTCGACAGGAGGAAGACTGACATGAACGTATTCTTTCAGCCAATTATAGGAAATTTTCATTCGTATTTTTTTGAAGTGCGAAATTAGGGATAATTTGGCTTTGTGGGAAGTTAATAGTTCTTTTTCAACAATCGGACGAGAGAATTGAATACATTTGCTCCCAAATATCTCCTCAACCAAATCCTTACCCATTGAAAAAATTCTTCACTTCGGCCATACTGCTTCTTTCTGTTTCACTCATATTAATAAGTTGGGGAGCGGTCGGTCATAGCAAAATAAGCGAATCATCAGCCCTTTCATTCAACCAACAGATGCAGGATTTTCAGGCTTGGGTGGGTTTTCTCCGCGATCATGCTTCTGATGCCGATTACCGCAAAAGCACCGATCCTACCGAAGGCCCAAAACACTTCATCGATATTGATGGCTATAGCATGTTTGTTGCCACAGGCCGCATTCCGCAAACGCTGGATTCAGTAATTGCTCTTTATGGCTGGACGTTTGTTGAGGATCAGGGGATTTTACCATGGGCAACTGAACGCACTTTTGACTCGTTGCGCAATTGTATGATGCGTAAGGATTTTGCCAAAGCGAAAATTTTTGCGGCCGATCTTGGTCATTATGTTGCCGATGGCCACATGCCAATGCATATTACCAAAAATTATGACGGACAACTTACCGGAAACACGGGCATTCACTCACGTTATGAATCAACGATGATCAACGCACGAATCGGGGAAATTGTGTACACCGGCGAAAATGCAACTCAAATCGGCAATGTTAACCAGTATATCTTCAACTATTTATACGCTAATTATCCCTATTGTGATTCTATCCTTGCAGCAGATAATTACGCCAAAACACAATCGTCGAGCACTTCTTCAGCGACGTATAAAAATGCACTTTGGGCCAAAACCAAAGGTTTCACTATTCCATTATTCAAAAGTGCTTCAAACGCACTGGCAGCATTAATTTATACCGCGTGGGTGCAAGCGGGAAGTCCTTCATTAACCAATACGGCTTTGTACGATCCGGCTTCTGCCAGTAACGCCATTTTAGAACAGAATAGCCCAAATCCTTTCACTATATCAACCCATATTAATTTTTCGCTTACGGAAAATTCGAAAGTTTTGATCCAGGTTCGTGATATAGATGGAATTATAATTGCAACCCTTTTGAACGACACTCTTACGGAAGGCGATCATAGCTGTGATTGGATCCCGGAAAACCTGTCGGAAGGAATGTATTACCTGGTGCTGCATGCAGGGAAATTCATCCAGGTAAAAAAGATGATTTATTCGGGTAGGAAATAACCCCGGCAAATGGGTGAATGGTGTTAAACCAAAGATCAGATATTATTTTTGTTCCACTACCAGAGACGCAAGGCATTGCGTCTCTAACTGATCATTGCCCACTCCGATTTTTTACTGCTTAAATAATTCAAATAGCGGACAATTCGCTGATTTTCTTCCTTTAACAGGTCTGGATCGTTATCAAGAAGATTTTGAGCTATGTTCCTTGCTGCTCTCAGTATTTGTTCATCGCGCACTATATCTGCAAGTTTCAGATCAAGTATTCCACTCTGTTTGGTGCCTTCCAGGTCGCCGGGACCCCGTAATTTCAGATCGACATCCGCTATTTCGAATCCGTCATTGGTTCTGACCATGGTTTCGATGCGTGTACGGCCATCAGCGGTAAGATTGAACCCGGTGAGCAAAATACAGTGCGACTGATCGGCTCCGCGTCCAACCCTGCCCCTGAGCTGGTGCAACTGAGATAGCCCGAATCTTTCGGCATTCTCGATTACCATTACTGAGGCATTCGGAATATCAACACCTACTTCAATAACTGTAGTTGCAACCATAATCTGTGTTTCACCCATTTTAAACCGTTGCATTTCAGATTCTTTTTCATCGGCTTTCATGCGGCCATGAACCATGCTTAAGGAATATTTCGGCGAAGGGAACACTTGTTTTAAATGATCAAAACCATCCTGAAGATTTTTCAGATCAAGCATTTCCGATTCTTCAATCAAGGGATAAACGACATAAATCTGGCGTCCCAAGGCAATCTGCTGACGCATGAAATTATATACTTTTTCATGCCCTGATTCATAGAAATGGTAGGTAAGTATAGGCTTGCGTCCCGGTGGCAATTCATCAATTACCGAAAGGTCGAGATCGCCATAAACAGTCATGGCTAGTGTACGTGGAATGGGAGTGGCAGTCATTACCAACACATGTGGAGGAATAGTGCTTTTGCTCCACATTTTAGCCCGTTGGGCTACACCAAACCTATGCTGTTCATCCACCACAACCAATCCAAGTTTACTGAATTTTACAGCATCTTCGATAAGCGCATGCGTTCCAATAATTATATGCAGTTCACCCGACTGCAGCATAGGATGTATTTCCTTTCTGCGGTTTTTCTTTGTGCTGCCCGTTAGCAAGTCAATAGTGATATTCATTCCATCCAGAAACTTCTTAATCGTAGCATAATGCTGATTAGCGAGTATTTCAGTCGGAGCCATCAGGCAAGCCTGAAACCCGTTATCAAGTGCCATCAGCATACACATTAAAGCTACAAGTGTTTTACCGCTACCAACGTCCCCCTGTAACAAACGATTCATTTGTTTACCCGAACCTACATCGGCACGTATTTCGCGAAGAACTTTTTTTTGTGCATTGGTTAGCTTAAAAGGAAGATAATCATTATAAAAGCTATTAAACTGATCGCCGATATGGCTGAATATATTTCCCTTTATGATTTGAGCCCGGTTATTTTTATAGCGCAGCAAACGAAGCTGAATAAAGAACAGCTCATCGAATTTGAGTCTTGCCCGGGCTTTCTCCAAAATTTCGGTGTTGGCCGGAAAATGAATATTCATTAATGCCTCATCGCGCCCGATGAGTTTTAACTGATTAAGAATATCGTTGCTAAGGGTTTCAGGAATGACTCCCCGCAATTGAGAGATCAGGCTGCGCGTAATTTTCGAGATGGCTCGGGTTGCTAACCCGTTCAGTTTCATTTTATCTGATGAATTGTAAACCGGGTGCAAGGGATCGGCTGGCTGAGCAATAAATTCGGCCATCGATTCCGTTTCGGGATGCGAAATATTGTATTTGCCATTGAAGAGGGAAGGCTTCCCGAATACTACCCATTCGCTGCCTGGGGTAAATTTATCTTTCACCCAATTAATACCCTGAAACCAGATTAAATCAATGGAACCGGATGAATCACTTATTGTTACAACCAATCGGGAACTTCGCCCCTGCCCGATCAGCTGATTACCAATGACTTTCCCTCGTACCTGGAGATAAACATTTTCAGAATTTATCTCAACTATCGGCATAAACCGGCTGCGGTCCACATGCCTGAAAGGGTAATATGTCAGCATGTCGAAATATGTACTCACTCCGGCTTCTTTACGCAGGATTTCTCCCCGTTTAGGGCCAACGCCCTTAAGAAACTCGATAGGTGTTTGAAGCAGATCGACTGACATAATGAATATTTGGAGTTTAAATTGTCCGTTCTGTAAAATGAAATTTCTCCAAGTATAAATTCCAGCTACAAATGTATTAAAACAAAAACAACTCTTCGTGTATGAAGAGTTGTCTTATATATCAACTTTGCTTTTTTATCAGTTTTTTCCTACCAACACTACGACACCTTAATATTCCCAGAGTTGCTGTTCGAAGTTGAAAAGTTCCTCTTTAATGCGCTCCGATTCGAGCATGGCATCAATACCGGTAGCGTATTCGTTAATATTCCGATCAAATTGATTGTCGACTTTATAAATATAGCTGCTGAACATCCTCTTCCAGAAGAAGTCATCGTACGTCATTTTGGCTGCGCCATTAAACCTGTTGAACACTTCCGATTTGGCTAAAATTGGTCTTGCTTCCGGGAAATAGATCCAAAACAGGGGATTGGCTCCGCGGTAAGTTCCATCCTCATTAAATTTGTCGATAATAGGACAGATACCAATTATCCGAACTTCCAACATCGAACGCTGCTTATCAAAAAACCAATCTTCCTTTATCCTGATTTTTTTGATATCTGTTGTGTTCATTTTTTTAACTATCACAGTATCGTAAAACTCATACGGCGGATAGGTTCGCTGTTGTTTAAGTGTATCAGCTTTTTCAATAGTGGCCATCAACTCCTTGTACGAAATAGGCGAAATAAACTCATCCGTCGAAGCTTCGTAGGCTGTAATACTTCCTTCTTTAATGGCATCAATCATGATGGTCATAAAACTACGCCAGTTATTTTTGGGAGTTTCAGGGTAATACATGGGCTGGTTCATTTTTTCGCGCATATCAATTACCCGCCAAACACGTTTATCCCAGACGTAATCGGCCTTCCTGACCCAGGGATAAGCGATTGGCTTTTTATCCAGCCTCTCACTCTTATCTACAACGCCATCACGTGGAGGTGTATTGGTTATGGGTTGTGCTTTGCTGCCAATTGCAATAAAAAGCAGCAATATCATTATTATCAGAACATTCTTTCTCATTTTCATAAAATCAGTTGATTTATTGAAGTGTAAGTACGATCGAATTCAGTTTGCGGTTTTTCCCATCCGGGCCTTTGGCATAAATATCCTCGAAGAATACCTTCTGCCCACGCCTTACTCCTTTGATAAATTCTTTCATTGAAGCAGTGAGTACATTGCCGGTACCAGGAATATCCATAACATCACCTTTTGAGATGCCTGAGAACTTAAAAGAGGTTATCACGAAATTCAGGTCAAACTCAAAGTCGGCAGGCATGCGGGGAATAATCCCTCCGGCAGCCAGTAAAATGTCCCTGTTAACTACGCCGCCGTTGCTGTTAGCAACATAAGCAACGGGATCCGGTACATCCTTAACACGGTATTCCACCGAGCCCATTCCTTTCATTCTGTCGCCAAGTTTGGCGTTAACGGTAACCAAAGCTTTTCCCCTGGAGGCAGGCCTGACAACCCATCCTGCTCCACTTCGGTTGATTGATCCATTGCTTATGGTAGCATTGATCTGATCGGGAGAAACACCTCCCGCCGAAATAGAAACTGGGTTATCAACACCAATATAGAATACATTCATTTGTGTAGCCGACACTGACAAGGATGGTGGAGCTACTATATATTCAAATTTTACAGGTGTAGCTTCTATTGTACCATCTGGTTTTTTGACGTTTACGGTACCTGTAACAATCTTTGGTCCAGGAGTTGTAGCGGGTAATGATACCTTTATTACACCATCAATGCTGGTACGCATGCCGCCAATATTGGCAGTAAAACTCTGTTTGCTATCCATTGCAGTAACGAATACCTCAGCTTCATAATTTTCGCCCTGAAAAACATATTGGCTTTTAGGAACAACCGTTGCACCAACCTGGTCGATTTTAAAATCTGTTTCTCCGATCTTACTTCTCAGGTGAGCAACGACATCCAATTCAGCATTTTGCACTTCGTTTACCAGCTTGTTTAAAATAGTAACATTCGCAGCCAGAATCGTATGGTAGAAATTATGCATTTCCCAATTCTGCTTTTTCATACTTGCATTATAAAACGGGCCTTCCAGATCAATCCCAAGCTTAATATTTGCCCGGTCAGCAGGGTCAACCATATTAAGCAGATCCAGTTTGTATTTAGCCAGTTTCATTTTCATTTCGGCTGATTTTCCTTTGGAGCCATCCTCTGATTTCCCAATGAAATAATTAGTAGTTTCATTGTATTTATCCTTGCTCTTCATCAGGTAGAGCGGACGGACTTTGGCTGAATCTATCGGTATTTTTTCGGATGTAGCTATTGCTTCATACTTAACGTTAGCCAGATAATTTTTCAGTTCCGTCGACATTTTCTCCACTTCTTTCGCTTTTTCCCAATAGGGTCCAACTTTCACAGGATCCTTGGTATAAGCGGCCTCGAAACGCGAATAATATTCCGTTATTTTACTGCTATATGTTTTATTGGTAGTTTCCATACTATCGTTGACCACCAGAAAGGCATTCAGAATCTCAACAGACACATTGAGAGCCAGCAAGGCCGTTAATACCAGGTACATCATCCCGATCATTTTTTGCCTCGGCGTCTCTTTATAACCAGCCATAATTAAGCGTTTTCAGTTTTGAATTAGTTGTTAGGGTTTAATTACAGGCTATTTGTTGAGGTTTACATTCATGGCCGTAAGCATATTGCCATAAACCTGATTAAGAGCACTCACCCGTTTAGTAAGCTGATCTATTTCCTGCTGGTACTTATTCATATTGGCTGATGACTCATTCATGCTGTTAAGGAATGAACCAACTGTCGACCTAAGCTTATTGGTAGCTTCAACCTGCTCACTCGAACTTTTCAACTGAACCTCGTATATGGTGTTGAGCGCTGCCAGGTTGGTGGATATTTTATGAAGCTGATCGTTATATGATTTACTGTCGACTGCATTAAAATTGAGTTTTTCAGCTGATTTGCTCAACAAATCGGCCGAAGCATTGTATTTCTCAACAAGTCTGTTGGCTGATTCGGTGGCTTTTGATAAGCTGTTCGAAAACGTTTCAGTTGCAGTCATTTCTTTCTTAATGGCCGAGGAAACATCGTTATACACGGTAGCAAGTGTTCCTGCAGAAGCAGAGGCAGATTTAATACTTGTCGAAAATTCGCCAACTGTGGAAGCGTCCTGCTGTAAAACATCACTTACTTTTTTATACGAAGTTGATAATTCACCTGCAGATTTTCCGGCTTCCTTTACATTTTTCACAAAATCGGTAGTAGCAGCCGCGGTACTGGCAACATCTGACATATTACCAACATTCTCACTCATTTTCCGCATTCCGCTACCAAGGCTTTCAATAAGTTCGGGACCTATCTTCGCTTTTGTGAGCATTTCGTCAAGTTCCTGTGTAACAGTTTTACCACCTACAGTTTTTTTGATCGAACCTGGTGATCCAGGTTTACCATCATGCGACATACCGGCAAGTTCGGGATATACGAGTGTCCAGTCCGGATCGGTATGTGGTGGCTCGAATGCCGAGAAGAAGAATATGATTGCTTCGGTTGACAGACCCACAATAAGCAACTGATCAGCGTACATATAGTGATTGATCTTGAAAAGTGCACCAATAATAACAACTGAAGCTCCCCACCCATACAGCTTAGACATAAAATTTTTGTACCCTTTGCTGCCAACAAAACTTGTTAATCCCATGATTTATTAATTTATTGTAGATTAGTGTTTGTGATTTTTTTTTGAAGAATGTGATCTGTAAAGAAATTAATCCTCAGTTCCTAATTATAAATTCTTGAGGCTCTGGAAGGGTTATCATCTTTCTGCCGTCCCATAAAATCCTGGACGGTACGGAATCCAATATAACATTTGGATGAATCCTGATACTCATACGCACGGGTCGAAACCTGTAAATAATAAGCTATATCTTTCCATGAACCTCCGCGGATAAGCTTCCGTTTCATTAAAGGGGGATCATCTTCTTTCGCATTGTACTGATAGGTAGGGTTCATATCCCAGGCAAACTGGCTGGCCGACTCATCAAAAGCATCAGCACACCACTCCGAAACATTTCCTGCCATATCATAGAGTCCAAAATCGTTAGCCGGGTAGTGAGCGACTATTACAGTGCGTGCTCCGCCATCGTCGACATAATTTCCGCGCAGAGGCTTGAAATTTGCAAGGAAACAACCTTTATCGTTACGGGTATAAGGCCCTCCCCATGGATAGGGGCTCAGACTGTTTCCGCCCCGGGCAGCCCATTCCCACTCAGCTTCTGTAGGAAGCCTGAATTCGTTCGGCACTGAGCTTTTCTTACGTAAAAGGAAGGATTCGAGAAGACGGGAGCGCCAGATACAGAAAGCGGAAGCTTGTTTCCAGTTTACACCAACTACGGGATAATTGTCGAAAGCCGGATGCCAGAAATAGCGCTGAGCAACGGGTTCGTTGTAGCTATATGAATAGTCGTGCAACCAGGCAAGGGTATCAGGGTATACATTAATCGTCTCCTTACGCACATAAACAGATCGGTCTTTCATCCCCTGAGGGCGATTTGCAAAATTTGCGTTTTTTGAATCACCCGGTGTAGTAAAGTCTTTTTTTGATGCGGCAAGCAAATCCACATAGTAGTACTCGTAAAACAATTTCCGGGAGTCAATTTCTTTCCTTCTGTAATACCTCTCGTTTTCGGGAAGAAACATAGGCTCTAAAGCATCACGGTTTTCCTCGCTGTTCCATTTTAGTTCTGTTTCCCAGTTCAGATAAGGCGGATCGTAAGTTTCGCCGGTTTTTTTATTTTCCGAAATAAGAAAAAGCTCGGGAGAAACGGCTCCGAGTAATTGGCGTGCAATTGAATCTCTAACCCAGTAAACGAATTGCCGGTATTCATTATTGGTAATTTCTGTTTCGTCCATATAAAAAGCCGTAACAGTGATGGTTCGCGGATTATTCAGATGCGAATATGGAACATCCTCATCGCCTGCTCCCATGGTATAACTTCCCATTGGCACATAAGTCATCCCAAAAGGGTCAGGTTGATAAAAAGTACCCCTGTTTTGAACCCCAATAAGTTCGCCATTTCCATTGTTACTGCAACTGGCTAAAAGTATTGCTATCAGAGAAATGCAAAGCAGTTTTTTCATTGATGTTTTGTTAGTTTTGAATTAAAACTCACTGTATAAATTGTTGAACAGCTCATTTTAATATAAATCCTATGATTGAATGATTACACTTATATCCGCGTATTAACATCCTGTACGGTGCATGATGACACCTTTTTGGTATGCTGTAAACGACAATTTATATCCTTTATTATCTGAGAGCCTAATTATTTCGAAGGCAATCTGTTTTTCAGCTTTATTTTTAGTATTTTTATTAATTACAGGTAGCGCGTATTGCGGTATCCGGTTCTTGTTTTGTCTTTTTCCAATTTAAAACGGTAACGTACCATAATCTCATGGCTACCGGTTGCAGCAATCTGGCTGGTAGGAATATCGTACGAATATCCGATTTCCAGGTCTTTGTATGCCATTCCAACCAAAAGAGCAATGGCATCATTGAAACGATAAGTTACGCCGCCCCATATTTTATTGTTATACTTAGCCATCAGATTAAAATCAGACTGTAGTGTATTGCCATCTGACTTAACAAATACGGAAGGTGTAAATACATATCCCTGGAAAGCAGGAAGTGTAATGTCGTAACCACCGGTCAGGTAATAATGCCTGCGGTTTTTATAAAAAGCGGATGCCGTAGCTCCTGTTGAAGTTTTTTCGGTTTCAAAAATCTGGGTGGACGAAAATGCCATGTAATACTGTGGCTTTTGCAAAAATAAGCCTACCGACATATCGCTGATCATTACACCATCCGATGTAAGCCCTTGAATTACAGGATCGCCATCATCAACAGCCTGCAATTTCTCAGTATTTATAGTTTTATTATTGAAGTTGCCACTCAATCCTATACCCAATTTTGCATTACCCAGGTTCAAATGATAACAATAACCCAATTTAACCAGCATGTTTTTAATCTGGGCTTCTTTATCCTGGGCGATTCCAAACCCAACACCTCCCCGAAGAAATCGAACAGGAGCATCAGCCGTGATCAGAAACGTTTCGGGAGCAACCTTATCGCCGTTGTAATCTTTGAAACCAAGCCATTGTTCACGAAAAATACTCGTTATTGTAATGCCGTTGCTCATGCCGAAGGAACCCGGATTTACAAAAGCATGATTGAACATATTATGTGTAAACTGCGGATCCTGCTGCGCTTTCAGCCCTGTCGAAATAATTGACAAAACGATAACAAAAAGGATTGAACGCATAGATATAGTTGGATACATTAGTGCCGACGAAAAAACGTGCTAAAGTAATAAAAAATAGGTTTAGCCTAGTACAATACAAGAAAATGATTCTTTTTTGTTTTCTGTATAGCTTTAATCTATTAGTTAGTAGCTGAAATATGAACGCCTTAGTATTTAATTTATTGCAGGTATCAAAATCTTTGTTTCTGCCTTTTTGCTGAATTAATGCTTATAATACCCATTTTGTGAACTTATTGGACGTTACCAATGAATGCATCATATCTTATTAAGACCCCAAATTGTCCATTCATATTAGTTCAAAGATAAAGACACCATAAATTTTTCCTGAAAAGAACCGGAATTCCGAAATAACTGACGAAATTTGCGCCCTCCTCAATACAGGGACATTTTTATCTAATATATAGTATGGACTTTCGATCAGAAAAAATCTTTTCAAAAAAATGGTTTATCAGTTACAGCCTCATTGTTGTTGGTTCAATAATTCTGGCGGCGGGATTTGTTTTTTTTATTTCCCCGTATAAGATTGTTCCCGGCGGGGTTTACGGCATTGCAATCGTTATACATTACATTACCGTGGGTTTATTTTCGTGGGCACCCTCAGGCCTTCCTATCGGTTTGATGGGATTGATCATGAACATTCCGTTGACATATATAGGAATCAGAATATTAGGTCCCCGTTTTGGCGTAAAAACTATTGTAGGCTTCGTACTGACCTCAATATTCATGGATGCAATCACCTACTTATATGGTGAAGCCCCTTTGGTTGCAGGCGATGCGCTGTTGTCGTCAATTTTTGGAGGAGTGTTGGTGGGCATTGGTCTGGGGCTGATTTTCAAATCGAAAGCAACATCCGGCGGATCGGACATCGTGGCAATGATTCTTGCCAAGCATACCCGCCTGCCCCTCGGACAACTGATGATTTATGTGGATTCGGCCATCGTATTGGTGGGATTGCTGGTGTTTGCCGACTGGAAAATACCGCTCTACTCCTGGATAGTGATATATGTTACCGGCAAGACAATAGATATTGTATT
Source organism: Bacteroidota bacterium (assembly GCA_037142075.1). Taxonomy (GTDB): domain Bacteria; phylum Bacteroidota; class Bacteroidia; order Bacteroidales; family UBA4417; genus UBA4417. Next base: position 1,852 of record JBAXBJ010000032.1, on the reverse strand, counting down.
GCAAGGGATGAGCGTGGATAAAACCCTGTTTATCATTTCCGATAAATACGACGAAATACGCGATCGCATCATCAACGACCTGCATCGCGGAGGGACTTATATCCCCGGAAAAGGTATGTATAACGGCTCCGATAAAACTATTATTTTTACGGTGGTTAACCGCAGGGAAATGGCTTTACTCGAAGAATTTATTCATGAAATTGATCCAAAAGCATTTCTTACTGTACTCGAAGCCAATGAGATACTTGGTGAAGGATTTAAATCGTTAAGGGAGAAACTGGAAGATTAAAATATTGAATGTCCAAAGTCGAATGGCGAATGTGGGATGTGGGATGTCGAATGTGGGATAAATTAATGGCCGAGGATAACAATGGTAAGTATTCAGAAAAAAATGATCCCGGATCGCTTGTATGGCAATCCGGGATCACTGATTTTTATATAAAAGCTATGGATGATTGTTTAATACCTGGGCTGTACTTTGAGTGGATAGTTGGGGGATTTTAAATCAGAATCTTGAAATTGGCTGAAACTGCTGATTGCGGAGTTGGGGCTCAAATCCGGCTTCCCTGATTGCCCGCTGAATACCTTCCTCATCAAATGTATAGTTTGCCCCGGCCACACTCACCACATTTTCCTCAATCATAATCGAGCCAAAATCGTTCGCCCCGCCATGAAGGCATAACTGGGCGGTATCTTTGCCAACCGTAAGCCACGAAGCCTGTATATTCGGAACATTAGGTAACATCAACCTGCTGATAGCTAATAACCTGACATACTCTTCACCCGAGACCGAATGGGTTATACCATGAAGTTTTTGTAAAGCTGTGCCTTCGCTTTGAAACGGCCAGGGAATAAATGAAATGAAACCTTTAGCACCTTCGGGTTTTTCGTCCTGCACCTCACGTATATAAACCATATGCTGTATGCGCTCTTCGATGGTTTCGATATGCCCGAACATCATGGTGGCCGAAGTGGTAAGTCCAAGTTTATGAGCCTCGCGCATCACATCCAGCCATTGCCGAACCGAACATTTATTTCGTGAAATAGTTCCCCTTACCCTGTCGGAAAGGATTTCGGCACCGGCCCCGGGCAGACTGTCAAGACCGGCAGCCATAAGTTGTGTAAGAGTTTCACGGTAACTGATGCCTTCGAGTTGCGAAATATGCACCACTTCAGGTGGCCCTAACGCATGGAGTTTCAGACTGGGATATAATTCTTTCAACTGACGGAACAAACCGGTATAGAACTCAAGACCCAGTTTCGGGTGCATGCCACCTTGAAAAAGCAGTTGCTCGCCCCCGCGCGCAAAAAGCTCATCAATTTTCTCTTTGTACTGTTCAATGGTGGTAATGTATGCTTCTTTGTGATTGGCCCCCCTGTAAAAATTGCAAAACTGGCATCCCGAGACACAAACATTGGTGTAATTCACATTGCGATCGATAAGCCAGGTTACTTTATTGTCAGGATGAAGCCTGTTGCGTACCTGATGGGCAGCAAACATCAGTTCGGTAGTTGAAGCTGCTGTATATAAGGTAATACCCTCACCCAATGAAAGATGAAAGCCCTGAATTGATTTTTGAAGAATTTCGAGATGCGCCATAACGAGAAATTAGGGCAAAAGTAGACATTTTAAGATTTCATTCCTGAAGAAAGTACCTGAAAGCACTGAGACAAGGTGGAAACTGGAAACTGGAGACTGGAAACTGGAGGCTAGAAACTGGGGACTGGAAACTGGAGGCTAGAAACTGGAGACTAGAAACTGGAGGCTGGAAACTGGAGGCTAGAAACTGGAGGCTAGAAACTGGAGGCTGGAAACTGGAGACTGGAAACTGGAGACTGGAAACTGGAGACT
>JBAXBJ010000031.1:0-42365 GCA_037142075.1 Bacteroidota bacterium | reverse complement strand
CCCCCGACCAGCTGATTACAAATCAGCTGCTCTACCAACTGAGCTACATCGGCCTAATTGTTATTCTTTCCAAATCGATCTAAAAAAGCAGGCTTTTTATTGTAATAATACACTAACAGTCCTATTTTCAGATTCTTACAATCAATATTTAAATGTAAAAGCAGACCTTTTTGAAAAGGACTGCAAATGTACAACCTTAATTCGAATTACCAAACATGTGATGTAAATATTTTTATTTATTTTTCCGGAGCTATTCTGAGACCTGAATTTTGAGTTAAAGGTTTGACTGAATAGTTGCTATCTTTGCACGCCCTACCATCAGGTATATAATATAACCAATAGGGTTTTACGTGTTCCGACCTGCATCGATATATTTAAGGCGGATATATAAATCTGTAACTTTATAAAAAATGAAATTCAAACCAGGAGATAAAGTGCGTTTTCTCAATACAACAGGAGGAGGGGTTGTAGTGAAAGTGATAAATGAATTTATGGTTTCGGTAGAAATCGATGATGGTTTTGAGATACCTACGCTTACAAATGAGTTGGTTGCCATTGAACCTGCCGGGAAATCAGGCGATTTGTTCCTGAATAAAAACGATCGCCGTTCTGAAATCCCTGTGAAGATTGAACCTGAGCCGGAGATTGTTGAAACAGACAGGATAAGCCGCATCGTACAAAGAGGTAATGGGTCAGCCGTAACTACGGGAATATACCTTGCATGGAATCCGCAGGATCAGAAGCAGTTACTTTCGGGAAGAGTGGATGTGTACCTCATTAATAACACTGCTTTTGATGTACTATACTCTTTCCTTCTTAAAAACAGCGCAGGGAATTTTTCAGGAATGGATTTTGGATCAGTTCCACCCGAATCGAAAGTGCTGATTGAGACTATTGATCGCGATGAATTAGGTAAATGGTCGAATGGTGTTATACAGGTGCTTTTCTTTGCCGAGGAAAACGAAAAGGCATTGATGCCTGTGAGTGCTACCTTCAGGATAAAAGGGTCTCTCTTTTTTCAGGAGGGAAGTTACCACGAAACCCGTTTTCTTGCCAACCAAAAAGCGGTGGTTTACACGGTTTGCGAACTTAGCCGCGTTCCAAGTACATACGAACAAATACTGAACGAAAAAGAAAACCGGGAACCCATACCGGCTTCAGCCATCCGGTTCAGACCTGAAACGGCTATTGACCAACACCGGGTTGCTCCCGGCGAGGCGGAAGTAGATCTGCACATTTCGGTATTGAAGGAGGAATACGGCAAACTTACGCCTCACGAAATCCTTACAATTCAGATGGGATATTTTGAACGCATGCTTGCAAGTGCCATTGCTTTCAGTTTTAACCGTGTCGTGTTCATTCATGGTATTGGCAACGGAACGTTGAAACAGGCTATTATAAAGTATCTTGATGATTATAAGGAAATTGAATTTCATACTGCTTCCTTTGCCAAATACGGTAACGGTGCCATTGCACTGATTCTTCATAAAACAAGGTAAATTTAGTGTTCATTAAATCTTAAGTGCGATATAAGTTTCGGTTCTTATCTATGCCAGGTCAATGAATTGCTTCATTAATTTTATATGCCTGAAAAGAGTACATCAGGGCAATCTGCTCTTTTAACGAAAAGCTAAACCAGTTGAAGGCTATGACTATCATTCATATTTCGTCCGCAACATCGTGGCGAGGTGGCGAACAGCAAATTGCGTATCTTCTGTCGGAACTTTCGAAGCGGGAAATTCAACAAATTGTACTCTGTCCGGAGGATTCACCATTGCATTCGTATTGTACCAGGAAATCAATAGAAGTAAAGCCGTATCGCAAAAGATCCGGATTTGACCCATGCCTGGCTTTTCGGATTGTGCAACAATGCCGCAGGGTGAAATCGCCACTCATCCACGTTCACGACAGTCATTCACACACAGCTGCTTTCCTTTCAGCCATTCTTTGGATGAATAAAACCCCTGTGATCGTTCACAGGCGTGTTAGTTTTCCTGTCAAAAAAAGTATTTTTTCAGGTATAAAATACAATCATAACTCCATAGCACGGATTATTTGTGTTTCGGAATATGTCCGCCGGATGATGAATTTGGGTTTGGCTAACCCTGGTAAAACCTGCACGGTTTATGATGGTATCGACCTGGATAAATTTACGCAGAAGCAGAACACCCATTTTCTTAGAAACAAATATCAATTAGAGGAATATCATACTCTTATTGGGAATGTATCTGCTATTACTGTCGAAAAGGATTATATCACCTTCGTTGGTACCGCTGAAATACTGCTTCGAAATCGACCCGACCTGCGTTTTTTTATCATTGGTGAAGGTTCACAACGGGAATTCATAAGCGAATATATAAGGGGGAAAGGGCTTGCAGATAAAATTTTTATGCCTGGATTTTTGGATAACATTCAGGATATTTTACCTGAACTGGACCTGGTCTTATTCACTTCAGTCCATGAAGGTCTGGGTACTACTCTTCTCGATGCATTTGCCTGCAGAATTCCTGTTGTATCCACTAATGCCGGGGGTATTCCCGAAATCGTTAAAGACCGTCTGACCGGTTTAGCAACTGAAATCAGGAAACCTGATGAAATGGCCGTTGCAGTTGAGGAAATACTGGATAATCAAGACTTGAAAAATGAACTTGTTGAAAATGCATTTCGGATGGTTCAGGAGTTTTCAACTGAAAAAATGGCATCGCAAATTGTGAAAATATACAATGATGCCGTTTAGTATTCGTTCTTGTTTTCATTCAGGATATCTTGATTGTAAATTGGTGATGCCGGGTTACCTGCTTGGTTTCGGTGGCCCTTTTTTTGCATCAGCCTCATTTTTCAGCCCGACGGGGCCTTTTTTTAATGTCAGAATAGATCGTTAATGCTGCATTTCACCCAAACCATGAAATATGCCGGCTTTAATTAAACCGATTGATTGTATTTCTTTGTAGTTTTGTGATTCATTAATCGGTGGTTCATTTTGAAAATGAACCTGCTAAATTGCCAAACCTTTTTTCAAATCCCCGTAGCTTATGATTGCTAAAACTGGTGTTGTTTCAAAAATTACTACTCACGTGCTTCAGGAAATGAAACTGAAAGGCGTGAAAATTTCGATGCTTACCGGATATGATTTTTCCATGGCCCGCTTACTCGACAAGGCAGGTATCGACATTATTCTGGTCGGTGATTCGGCATCCAATGTAATGGCAGGGTACAGCAGCACTTTGCCGATTACGCTCGATCATATGATCTATCATGCATCATCGGTTGTCAGGGCTGTACACCGCGCTTTTGTGGTGGTTGATATGCCTTTCGGGACGTACCAGGGAAACTGGAAAGAAGCTCTTTCGTCGGCAATACGTATTATGAAGGAATCGGGTGCCGATGCAGTAAAACTGGAAGGGGGCATCGAAATAATTGAATCTGTCGAACGAATACTTTCGGCCGGAATTCCGGTTATGGGTCACTTGGGTTTAACCCCACAATCCATCCACAAGTTTGGCACTTATGTAGTGCGTGCCACCGAAGAAAAAGAGGCACGCAAACTGGTCGAAGATTCAAGATTGCTCGAAAAGGCAGGATGCTTTGGCATTGTACTCGAAAAAATACCCGCCAGGTTGGGTGAGGAAGTTGCAAGGAATTCAAAAATCCCGATTATTGGCATTGGTGCCGGTAAGGGTGTTGATGGTCAGGTGCTGGTATTGCACGATATGCTTGGGATAACCATGGAGTTTTCGCCCAGGTTTCTGCGCAGGTACATGAATCTGAGCGAGGATATTATTGCTGCCGTTCAAAATTATATAGTTGATGTAAAAACCCTTGATTTCCCAAATGAAAGGGAACAATATTAAAATTCCAAAACCATCTGGTACATTATTGGAGGAAAATGTCCTTTTTGAGGATAATCACATCCTTATTATTAACAAATTGCCCTCCCAGATTGTGCAAGGTGATAAAACAGGAGATACACCTCTTGCTGACCTTGTAAAAGACTATATAAAGGTAAAATACGGAAAACCTGGCGAAGTGTTTCTTGGAGTTGTGCACCGGCTCGACCGGCCTGTGAGCGGTGCCGTGCTTTTTGCACGTACCAGCAAATCGCTTACACGACTAAACGCCCTCATCAAAAACAGGGAGGTAAAAAAGACCTATTGGGCCGTGGTGAAAAACAAACCACCCAAAGAAAATGATATTCTTGTGAGTTTTCTGCGCCGCGATGAAGGGAAAAATAAATCGTTCATTACGGGCGAAAATACAAAGAACGCTCAAAGGGCCGCATTGTCGTACCAGGTGATAGCTAAAAGTGATAATTATTATTTACTGCAGATTGACCTTCAAACAGGCCGTCATCACCAGATCAGAGCACAACTGGCATCCATTGGCTGTCCCATAAAAGGAGATTTAAAATACGGATACCCCCGATCCAATGCAGATGGATCAATTCATCTGCATGCCCGAAAACTGAGTCTGATTCATCCTGTTACCCTGGATCCGCTTTCGATTGTTGCAGGGACGCCAAACGATCCGATCTGGAATTATTTTAACCAGGTTTCTGTTGACTTCGAAAAATCCATATAATTCTTTAGTAGTTGTATTATTTCGAGACATAAATCAAGAATCTTTTCCTCAAAGCAATCAAATTGAGGCAGTGGTTCTCATTTCGGGACAAATAATGGGAGATGTTCTAAGTGGAAAATATTTATATTATTGGTTATCATGTATTTAAATAAATGGGCACATCGTTTGATACGTACTAGTTGGTAAGTAGCCTCTTTTTTTACCGGGGTTCTTCTGCGAACAATTCACATTGTTCAGTGTTCAGACGGGAATTCTACTGTTGATGTAGTTGCAATTCTATAATCATGCAGTATGATTCCGGGATAGATAAAAATTGATTTTAAGTAAATATGCTTTGCTTGGAGCCGGTTTTTGATAATTCGTTATTTCCTGTATCCTCAAGTGGAAGTCAGGTTAAAATTTATATGCATTAAGTAGATGCAGCTTTTTATTTAAATTGTTAATGCTTTGGCTGTGATGAGAAAACTTAATATTTTATTGGCTGAGGATGATGAAATGATTGAAAGAATCACGACATTTTTCCTTAAACGCAGCGGGCATGAAGTAGATGTTGCGAAAAATGGCAACGAAGCTGTAAACAGGTTCAAAGCAAAAGAATACGATGTTATACTAATGGATGTGCATATGCCCGTTATGGATGGGTTTCAGGCTACGAAGGAAATCAGGAAAATTGAGTTGCAGTATCTGAATAAAGGACATACAACGATTATTGCCACCACAACTAATCCGAGCAAATCGGATTGCATTAAAGCCGGGATGGACGGTTATGCTCAGAAACCTTTTTGCCTGAACGAATTAAGCACGATTTTTAAAACTTACAGCCTGGCATAGGTTTGATAACAGAATAGTATTTTAAAGTATGTAAGCGGGGGTAAGCAATTACTCCCGCTTCTTATTTATACATTTGTAAAATTAATATTGAGCAGCATGCGCTTTGATAACTCGATAAGGATATTTTGTTTCGCTCTTATAGCGCTACTTCCGGCACTTGCAATTGGGCAATATTACAACCTTGGTCAGGATCCTTCGTCGGTGAAATGGAGGCAGCTAAATACACCTCATTTTCACCTTGTTTACCCTGTTAGCTTTGAAGCGAAAGCTCAGAAAATGATTCCCACACTTGATTTTATTTATAAAAATGAAACCAAAACACTTGCCTTCAAGCCAGAGATAATTCCTATTATTATACATAATTATACCGTTGTGCCGAATGCAGTTACGGTTTGGGCCCCAAAACGGGTCGAATTTTATGCCTGCCCGCCACAGGATTCATATGCCCAGGATTGGCTGAGTCAACTCATGATTCACGAATACAGGCATGTAATACAGCTCGACCGCACGAATCAGGGATTTACAAAAGTATTATCATGGTTTACCGGCGAACAGGCAGCGGCTATGATCAATGGCATTTTTGTTCCGCCCTGGTTCATGGAAGGCGATGCCGTGTGTGCCGAAACAGCACTAAGCCAATCGGGAAGAGGAAGGATACCAAGTTTCGAAATGTTGCTGCGTGCCCAGGTTGAACAAAAAGGAGCTTTCAGCTACGATAAAGCTGCTTTTGGATCGTATAAGACATTTGTACCCGATAAGTATGTGCTTGGTTATTCGCTTGTTGCCAATGTTCGCCGACGATATGGTTACCAGGCCTGGGTTACCGCACTCAATGAGGTAGCCCGCAAACCGTTCATACTAACACCCTTTAACCATGGCTTAAAAGTAGCAACCGGGTACGGGAAAGTTCCCTTGTATGAAAAGTCGATGCAGGAAATGGATAGCCTGTGGAAATTCCAGGATGCAAATACCACTAAAACTCCTGTTAATCAACTTACTGTGGCAAATACGAGGCAATACTGCAATTATAAGTATCCTCATTTTCTGAATGATTCACTTCTGGTTTCGGAACTGACAAGCATGGATGATATTACCCGTTTTGTGATCAGCGGGCTAAATGGTTACGAGAAAAAAATAGCTACTCCAGGGTTTTTATCGTCCGATTTTTATTCGATTGTAATACCGGCAGGCAGGGGAGGAGATGTTTCTACTGGAAAGGAAGGTCTTCCGGCGAAAAATTTCCTGATAGCCTGGACGGAAACAATTAATGATCCCCGATGGCAGCAAAGAAGCTTCTCTGTTATCAGGATTTATAACAGCAAAACCGGTAAAACGCGTATGCTGACAAAAAAAAGCCGCTATTTTGCCCCGGCATTTTCCCCGGATGGGCTCTTGATGGCAGCAGTAAAAGTTGATCCCTCCAATCGAAGTGCTATCGTTTTACTGGATGCAATAACCGGTGAGGAAAAGGAAATTATCATTATGTCGGATAGTGATTTTTATATGACGCCATCCTGGTCGAAGGATGGGAAGGAAATGGTTTATACAAAACTGGATAGTAAAGGGAAGAGTATCAATATTATAGATTTAAATACCAAAAAAGTTTCAACAATAATACCAGCTACATTTACAGAAATTTCAAATCCTGTGTTTGCCGCTGGCTATATCTTTTTTAATGGTTCTTATTCGGGGATTGAGAATATTTATGCAGTTGATCCTCAAAGCAAGGAGATATTCCAGGTAACATCATCCGGATTTGGTGCATGCAACGCCGTTTTAAGCCCTGACGGGAAACAAATTGTCTATTCTGATTATTTTTCCACTGGGTACAGCCTGGTTGCAACTGGTTTTGATCCCGGTTCCTGGAAAAGGTTGAATGAAATCCGTGATTTTTCGCCTAAACTTTATGAGCACCTGGCGAAGGAAGAAAATAGTTTGGCTGAACCTGCTGTTGAGAGTGATACTACCTATAAAACAGAAACATACAATAAAGCAGCTCACATCTTTAATTTCCATAGTTGGGCACCGGCGTACATTAATTATATGACGGGTGAATACGGGACCGGTATTAGCTTTATGTCGCAGAACGAATTGAGTACAGCAACCACTACTATTGGCTATTTGTACGATATAGCTGAAAACACGGGTAAGGTAACAGCCAATTTTAGCTGGCAGGCCTGGTATCCGGTCATTGATTTTAATGCCTCTTATGGAGCGCGAACCGGATATACCAATAACGATACTTCGGTCCGATATAATTTTAACGAAACCATTATCAGCGGAGGTTTTACATTGCCTCTCATTTTTACCGGCGGCAAATACTATAAAGGGCTTCAGTTACGGGTGCATACTTCGTTGTTTAATATCACCGACAATACATCGCCAGCGGAAAACAAGCTCGATGGGGCTATTAACTCATTGGATTACAGCGTGAATGCCTACCGGTTTATCAAACAATCCGAAAAAGATATCTATCCTCGCTGGGGGCAAGTTATAAACGGCACTTTTCGCCATTCGCCTTTCGGCGACAATAATTATGGCAGTATTGCATCGGTTGGTTCCCGTTTCTATTTTCCGGGTTTGTTTCCACAACATGGAGTAAAGCTTGAATTCAACTGGCAAAAGCGAAATCCGGGAAGCTATTATTATCCCAGCCAGATAAACTTGCCAAGAGGTTATTATACGCTCGACAAAAATGCAATTACCTGTTTCGCTGTAAATTACAAATTTCCGTGCTGGTATCCCGATCTTTCGTTAGGACCATTCGCCTATTTTAAACGTATAAAAGCAAACCTGTTTTACGATGGCGGAACAGGAAAAACGGATGAGATAAGTCAGAAGATGCAGTCGGCAGGGGTCGAAATTACGGCTGATCTGCATTTGCTCAGGTTTGTTTTTCCCCTGGATATGGGGTTCCGGTTTGGGTATCTCCCAATTGAGAATAAATATTTCACCGATTTTCTTTTTTCTGTAAATTTGTCAAATTAATAAGCAAATTATATGGGGTTCCTGCTTAAACTTCTTGTTTCGTCGCTGGCCGTTTTTTTTGGCGCTTATATTCTTGATGGAGTCTACCTCGATGGTTTCCCAACCGCGATCCTGGTAGCTTTACTGATGGGATTCCTGAACGCGTTCCTTCGTCCCATATTGATTATTCTCACCATCCCTATAACCCTGATAACTTTCGGTCTTTTCCTGCTTGTGATAAATGCAGGCATCATACTTTTAGCAGATTATGCACTTTCGGGTTTTGCGGTCGAAAACTTTTTTACGGCAGTTTTATTCTCGATTATCGTTTCATTTATTACCTGGTTACTCGAAGCCATTGCAAATCCGAAGTCAAAGCAAACTACTATCCAATAGGAGAATAATGTTTTTTCAGCCCCCTAATCCCTAACCCCCAACGCCTAACCCCTCAAACATGCATTCCCGCTTTATTACCGATCAAAAGGAAATCGACCAGATAATCAATAAATGTGAAGTGTGTTATGTTAGCATGGTTGACGAAAACAATCTGCCCTATGTGCTTCCGTTCAACTTTGGTTACAACGACGGTGTTATCTTTTTGCACTCGTCACAAAAAGGGCATAAAATTGACATCTTAAGAAATAATCCCTCGGTGTGTATTGCTTTCAGTACCGATCATCAGCTTCGTTTTCAGAGCGAACAAATGGCATGCAGTTACAGCATGAAGTACCGCAGCGTGCTGGCATTCGGGAAAGTGGAGTTTTTTGACGATATAGATCAGAAAATGGAATCGTTTAATACCGTAATGTCGCATTATACCGATCGCGAGTTTACCTATGGCGTTCCTTCGTTGCGCGAAGTATGCACCTATAGAGTTAAGGTTGAGAGATTTACGGCTAAAATATATGGATATTAATTCAATTGTCAATTGATAATGGACAATTGACAATGGTGCGAAGATTTATACTTATTCTTTCAGATATTTGATTCGCAATTTGTTATGAATAACGGCAAATCCGGTGCCGAGTAAACTGCCTGTAATTACACCAGTTAAAACATCAACGGGATAATGTACCCCAAGATATATCCGGCTGTATGCTGTTAAAAGTGCATAGGAAAGTGAAATCGGGATAATATATTTTCGCTGTTTTGCAATATTTACTATCAGGAAAAGTGCTACCGCAAAAGCATTGGATGCGTGGCTCGAATAAAACCCAAATGATCCGCCCCGGTACTCGTTTCCATTGTAATCCCTCAGTACGTGAACAAAAGACTGAAGATGAGGCTCCTGCGAAGGTCTTAAACGCATCACATTTTCTTTAAACAGGTTGCATAACTGATCTGAAGAAGCAATCATTAATGCAATTGCTATAATTGCAGTCCAGTAATGCTTCGGATAGCGTTTATATAACAGCCAAAGAAACCAGGCATACAGGGGAATCCAGAAAAACCTGTCGCTGAAGAGCCACATCAGGGAGTCGAAAAAAGCATTGTGCTGACCGTTCATAAACAAAAACAGGCTTTCGTCAATGGTTTTAATGGTTTCCATCATGATGCGATTGTTTCATCAAAAATAATAAGATCAGCCGCACGAAAAACTTGACTTATTCATGATGGCTTTTAGCTGATCAATCGTCACTACCGAGCCGGTTACAATATCAAAGTTAAAAATGGTGCTGAGAATAATCTGGGCAATATCATCAGGGTCTGAGAGCTTGCCTTCTTCGTAAAGCCGTATAAATTTGTCTCTTTCAGGAAAAAGGGATTCATCTGATGTCCTGATCAATTCCTGCATGCCTGTTTCAATAATTCCCGGAGCAAGGGCAAACACTGTGACCGATTGATTTTCTGCGTTTTGTTCGAGCCCGGCAACCTGGGTGAACATGTCGAGACCGGCTTTTGAACTGCAATAAACGCTCCATCCGCTATATGCATTGAACGAAGCTCCCGAAGAGATATTAAGAATTACTTTTGGGATGTCCATGCCAGCTGTTTCAGTCAGAAAGACTGAGCTCAATATCATTGGGGTCAGCAGGTTAAGATGAATATGTTTTTCAGCCAAAGCAAAATCGATGGATTTAATTGGAGAAACGGGTTCAAGCATGCCTGCATTATTTATGAGGGCAATCTTATCGTACGGACCTAAATGTATCTTGCTGAAAACGTTATGGATAAATGTTTCCGCTTCTTCGCGCACACTCAAATCAGTTTCAAAGTAGAATAATGCAACATTCAGTGAAGCCGCAAGTTCCACCAGGTCTTCATTCAGGGTTCGGGAAACGGCAAACAGGGTATTGCCCGGAACGATAAGTTTGCGCAAAAGTGATGCCCCTATTCCGCGAGATGTCCCGGTGACAATATAGTAATTCATGCTTATTTGGTTTTATGTGATTGATGGTAATGCACGTTGCCGCATTCAGAATTAGCCCGCAAAGATACAACAACTGAACATTATTAATGTTTCCATGTTGATTTGTGACCCAATATAAACGAATTAAGTTTTTATAAATTTTCTGTTCCCCGACCAAATCCTTAAACCTATATGAATAACGCGGTTTTTATTTTTGATTATCCTTCAAATGAACCTGTAAGGTCTTATTCGCCTGGTTCGCGCGACCGGAAGGAACTCCAGGCTGAACTTGACCGCCTGAGCTCCATGCAAATGGAAATACCTCTCATTATCGGGGGTAAAGAAGTATATACCAACGATACGGCTACCGTTACCATGCCTCACGACCATGGGCATGTGCTTGCCCGCTACCACAAAGCGGGTGAAAAAGAAGTAAAGATGGCAATAGATGCTGCTCAAAAGGCGCATCGCGAATGGGAATCTTTTTCCTGGTTCGAAAGGGCTTCGGTTACACTGAAAGTGGCAGAACTCCTCTCGAAGAAATACCGGATGTTGCTCAATGCCGCCACCATGCTCGGGCAAAGCAAGAGTGCCTACCAGGCAGAAATTGATGCAGCCTGTGAAACTATCGACTTTCTCAGGTTTAATGCACATTACATCTCCGACATTTATAATGAACAGCCGCATAGCGATCCGGGGATCATTAACCGACTGGAATACCGTCCGCTCGAAGGATTTGTTTTTGCAGTAACTCCTTTCAATTTTACTGCCATTGCCTGCAATCTTAACATGGCTCCTGTGCTGATGGGCAACACCACTCTCTGGAAACCGGCAACGACTTCCATATTGTCGAATTACATTTTAATGCAGGTATTTAAAGAAGCCGGCCTGCCGGATGGAGTTATCAATTTTATCCCGGGACAGGGTTCGGCGGTTGGGAACCAGGTAATTACCGATAAAAACTTTGCCGGATTGCATTTCACCGGGAGCAACGGGACATTTAACAAGCTTTGGCAGAATACAGCTGCCAACCTGGCAAACTACCGTTCCTATCCTCGGATAGTTGGCGAAACCGGGGGCAAAGATTTTGTACTTGTTCATCCTAGTGCTGGTGTTGACGAAGTTTCGACCGCTTTGGTCCGTGGTGCTTTCGAGTACCAGGGGCAAAAATGTTCAGCTGCATCGCGTGCTTATCTGCCTGAAAGTCTGTGGCCGGCAGTCAAAAAAAGAGTAGGTGAGATGTTGGCGGAAATTAAAGTGGGTGATGTGCGTGATTTCAGCAATTTTATGAATTCCGTAATCGACGAAAAGTCTTTCGATACTATCAGCAATTATATAGGTAAGGCTAAAAATACCAGTGATGCTGAGGTCGTTTTCGGCGGGACAGGAGATAAATCCAAGGGATATTTTATTCAACCCACTATAATACAAGCTCATAATCCTCATTTTGTCACCATGACCGAAGAGATTTTTGGACCTGTTTTAACCGTACATGTTTATAAGGATAAGGATTTTGACCAGACTGTGCGCCTGGTTGACGAAACCTCACCCTACGGTTTAACCGGATGCATATTCGCCCAGGACAGGGGCGTACTGGTAAAAGTGGCCGATGAACTGAAATATGCCGCCGGCAATTTTTATTTTAACGACAAGCCCACCGGGGCAGTTGTCGGACAGCAGCCTTTTGGCGGATCACGTCAAAGCGGCACCAATGATAAAGCTGGTAGCCACCTGAATCTTCTGCGCTGGATAAGTCCACGTACGATAAAGGAAACCCTTATTCCTCCTACCGATTACCGGTATCCCTTTATGAGAGAAGATAAGTGCCATTGATGTGAAGGAAGGGGGTTAATAGAGAATAGGTAAATAGAAAATAGGAAATGGAAGAATAAGGGAATAGAAATTAGGGAAAAAGAGAAATAGGTTGGAAAAATAGTTCAACAATTGCAATAATACCATCAAGATGAAGTCTTTTAATTGTTTTACTATCAGCCATTATCCCTTTTCACTCAACGATTAACAATTTCCCCATTTCCCATTAACTAATTTCGATTAACGAATAACGAATAACGGATAACGATTTCCCCATTTTCTATTAACCATTTTCCATTAACGATTAACCCTACATTTGCAAAAAAAACACATGCAACCACATCGCAACGGCAAAATCCTCGCATTACTCTTTACAGGCGTATTAATGGGAGCCCTCGATATCTCAATCGTAGGGCCAGCTATACCGGCAATTGAACAGACCATCAAAGTTGATCACCGCTCATTAAGTTGGATTTTTAGTATATACGTGCTATTCAACCTGGTAGGGGTGACTTTTTTAGCTAAGCTATCCGACCTTTATGGCCGCCGCAATATTTATATCTTTTCGGTTGCTGTATTCGCTCTGGGTTCAATAATAGTAGCTATGTCTAATGATATCACACTCTTGCTTGTTGGCAGGGCGGTACAGGGATTCGGAGCCAGCGGGATTTTCCCGGTGGCATCGGCTGTTATCGGTGATATTTTCCCTCCCGAAAAGCGTGGACGTACGCTTGGTATGATAGGTGCCGTATTTGGAATTGCATTCATTATCGGACCTGTTATTGCGGGAGTATTGTTGCTATGGTTCAAATGGAATGCACTGTTCCTTATCAACCTGCCGATAGCTGCGATCGTTATATTTTATTCGTGGCGATTACTTCCCTCTAAAAAGAGTGATGTGAAACCACATTTCGACTGGACTGGTATGGTGTTTATAGCCATACTGCTTTCCTCTTTTGCTTACGGCATTAATAATATTGAAGCATCCGAAGGAATCAGGGGGATTTTATCGATAGATGTTCTCCCTTTCCTGCTGATAACGCTCATCACACTTCCGATATTTATCTTTCTCGAGAAGCGGTCACCCTCACCGGTGGTAAAAATTGAATTGTTTGATGTTAAACAGATACGTATTGTTGGCCTGGTTGCATTTGGAACCGGTATAATTCAATCAGTAACCATTTTTGTTCCCGAAATGGCAGTGAATGTTTTTGGTGTTTCTACATCGCAAGCCAGCTTTATGCTCATTCCTTTTGTACTGGCAATAGCAATGGGATCGCCAGTTGCAGGCCGGCTGATTGATAAGATCGGGTCAAGGGCTATTGTAATGACTGGGTTGATGCTGGCGGCTACCGGATTGCTGATCTTTTACTATAATTCCGCATCGCGGGTGAACTTTTATACAGCAGGTATTTTCATGGGATTGGGCTCCGCCATGTTACAGGGTTCAGCTTTAAGGTACATAATGCTTAACGAGGTTCAGTCTTCGGAACGTGCACTCGGACAAGGGATTATTACTTTGTTTTCGAGCACCGGGCAAATGACCGGGGCAACGCTAATTGGAATTATTGTTGCTTCAATGTCGTCGCGGTTAGAGGGATATTCAAAAAGTTTCCTGATTATTGCAATTATTGCCTTATCGGTTATGCTTATAAGTTACAGGTTGAAAAGCCGGGCAGAAGAACTGGAAGGCGCCTCAGCTCCTGCAGAATAAAGTCTGCTAAGAATCAGATAAGAGATTGATACTCTTGCGCGGAAATCCTTTTGATGCCAGAACGGCTATGGGCTTTTCGAACAGAAATGTTAAAAAGTGCTAATAACTTTTAGCAGTTGTCCCGTTATTTTTTTTAAATTTGTCTTCAACGTGGCGAGGATAAAGATAATGTTATCTTAACATTCGCTTAAAACCGAGTAAAAACCTTTAAACTAGTTTTGCAACTTCTAATAAAAGAATTTGGTATTATAAGAACCGTGTCTTAAAATAGTAAACGCAAGTAATCCTCACATGATAATTTAACTTACCAACTTACCAATTTACCAACTTACCAATTTACCAACCAAATCAACAAACCATGCAAAAAGTTACCCAATTAATTCAAAGGTTTCGCTGGCAGTTATTGCTGACAGCAGCCTTACTGATGAATGTGACCATAGCCCTTGGGCAGGTTACCACATCCGGTCTTAGCGGAGTTGTTTCCGACTCCAAAGGCGAGACTTTACCTGGAGCAACGGTTGTTGCAGTGCACACACCCTCTGGTACTCAGTATGCTACTGTTACAAATGCTCAAGGTAAATACACCCTTAACAGTGTGCGTGTTGGAGGTCCGTACAAAGTTACAGTAACTTTTGTCGGATTTAAAGAGCAGGTTTCCGACAATTTATCAATGGCACTTGGGGTAACTTCCAACCTTAATGTGCAACTGGTTGAATCCAGTTCACAGTTAACCGGCGTTGAAATTGTTTCCGACCGTAGTGATGTGTTCAATACTAGCCGTACCGGTGCCGCAACATCTTATAATGCTTCCAAAATAAGCATGACACCTACTATTGGACGTACAATTAATGATATAGTAAAATACAATCCTTTTGGTAACGGAAGTTCATTTGCCGGGCAGGATTCACGTTTTAATACCTTTACAATTGACGGATCTGTATTTAACAATGGTTTCGGACTTGGCTCTTCAGCACAAGCTGGCGGTCGTACGGGTACAACTGCTGTTTCGCTTGATGCTATTGAAGAAATACAGGTTAACGTTGCTCCTTTTGATGTCCGGCAATCAGGTTTCTCAGGTGCCAGTATTAATGCTGTAACCAAATCGGGTACTAATGAGTTTAAAGGAACTGGTTATTATATTTTTCGCAATGATGGTTTAGCCGGCAATAAAGCTAATGGAAAAGATTTAGGAAATATTAATATCGATGAAAAAACCGCTGGTTTAAGCATTGGTGGTCCGATACTTAAGAATAAACTCTTCTTCTTCCTGAATGCCGAAAAATTTACGAGCAGTAACCCTGCATTAGATTGGGTTTTAGATAAACCAGGCGCAACAGGCAACGTTTCGCGTACCACACTTGCCGATATGCAAGACCTGAGCACATTTATGAAAGACAAGTTTGGCCGCGACCTGGGTGCTCTTGATGGATTCAATAACGATGTAACCAGCCAAAAGTTTCTTATCAGGTTAGATTATAACATCAGCAAAGTTCATAAACTTGCTATCCGTTACTCCCAGCATAATTCGAAAGCAGGCCAGCGCATTAGCGATAGTAATAGCAGCGGAACAGCGGGAAATGGTAATCGTACTAACAGAGCCGATGCAATTTCGCCACAAAATACCGGCTATTTCATCATGGACAATACACGCTCTCTGGCTGTCGAATTGAACTCAAATGTTAGCAATAAATTTTCAAATAGTTTTATTGCAACCTATAACAAGCAGATTGAAGACAGGGAATATATGAGTGACCCTTTCCCGACTATTGATATTCTGAAAGATGGTAAAACCTATACTTCAATAGGTTTCGACCCGTTCACACCAAGCAATAAGCTCAACTACTCAACCCTGAATTTTACTGATAACCTTACTTATTATCTGGGCAAACAAACCTTCACCGCTGGAGTTTCGTACGAATACTACAAGTCAAACAATGTATTCTTCCCATCATCCAACGGGGTTTATGTTTACAACTCAATTGCTGATTTCAAACTCGCAGCCCAGGATTTTATTGATAATCCTACTAATCCTGTTTCTCCTGTTTCGGTAAAACAGTATAACCTGCGTTACTCTCGTTTGCCTGGTGGCGACGATCCGCTCCAGGTTTTGAATGTAAGCACTTATAGCGCTTATATACAGGATGAGTATAAGCCAAATGATAAACTCACATTAGTTGGCGGATTCAGATTTGATGTATTTGATTACAACGATGCAACTGCTGCCGACTTTAATAACACGGTTGTTGAAGGTTTGACCTACAAAGATGAGAATGGGGATGATTATAAAATCAGCACAGGCGTATTTCCTAAAACCAACCTCCTGATATCTCCAAGAATAGGTTTTAACTTTGATGTACTGGGCGATAAATCATTACAGCTTCGTGGCGGAACCGGCTCCTTTGTTTCGCGTATTCCACAGGTTTTGGTTTCAAACCAATTGGGGAATAATGGTGTAAACACAGGGCTTATGACTTATTCCAACACAACAGCTTATCCTTTCAGGCTCGACCCTACACAGTTTTTGCCTGCAACAACTCCTGATATCACTACATTACCTCCGTATGTTATAAATGCAACTGATAAAGATTTGAAGTACCCCACTATTTGGAAAACAAATTTGGCTGCTGATTACAAACTACCTTACGGACTTATCGTTACCGGTGAAGTAATTTACAACAAAACTATTCAGGGACTCAGGTATATTGATGCCAATCTTAGGTCTTCAGCCGATTCAAACCGGGTGTTTACTGGTCCTGATACCCGTGACCGATTCCCTGCATCAGGAGTTACCGGTGCCGGTTTAAACAAAGCTCGTTTTTATAACATTCAGAATACCAATGCTTTTGTCGTAAAAAATACTACAGAAGGCAGTTCCTACACATTAACGGGTAAACTTGAAAAAACCACACAGAAAGGTTTTGGAGGATTTATAGCCTACACATATGCAGTGGCCAAAGACATTCAATCTGTAGGTAGCACTGTACAAGCCAACATGCCAACGGTTGACGGTCAGAACTATCTTAGTCTTGCCTATGCTGATAATGATCTGAGGCATCGTATAGTCGGTCTGGTTAACTACCGTTTTGATTATGGTGGAAAAGCAGGCGGCGCAACCATTATATCATTAGGTATGGTTTCGAACAGCGGAGGTAAACTTTCGTATGTTTATGGTAATGACCTGAATGGTGACGGACAGACAAATGACCTTCTCTTTGTTCCGAACAACGCAACAGAAATGAAATTTGCTGCTTTAACAGTTGGATCAGGCACTACGGCCAAAACCTACACTCCCTCGCAACAACAAGCTGCTTACGAAACGTACATTAACAACAATGAATACCTGAAAACACGTCGTGGAGAGTATGCTGAACGCAATGGAGGATATTTTCCATGGCTCACCCGTTTCAACTTCTCACTTGTACAGGAACTTTATTTCAAAGTTGGAGTTAAGCAAATGAAGAATACGTTGCAGTTGAGGTTCGATATACTGAATGCCGCTAATATGCTCAATAACAAGTGGGGCGTTGGCACAGTAAGTACAACTACGGCACCTTTAACCGTAGCCTCAATTGATGCAAACGGACTTCCAACATACAAACTTGCCACACAGTCATTAGAAGGTGGTACTATACTGATCAGAGATTCTTTTGTGAAAAGTATTACAATTGATAATGTATGGCAGGCTCAATTCGGCGTCCGTTACATTTTCTAAACTTTTAATGCATTTTATAAAAAGCATCTGGGGATTCTCAGGTGCTTTTTTTATGTTTCTGTAACTGTATGGTTTATAAATATAAAGCATTTAAAGCTGTAACATGCGTAAATTTGAAGCTCAGAATCCAATGATTTATTGCCAAATCAAAATCCATCGCTTCAAAATAATATATTGCCAGCTATCCGGGTAAGCACGTAATTTATTGATACCTTTATAAAATGTTTACAGTGGTGATGTTGCAGATGAAAGTTAATACGAGAGGTGTTTTATATGTTTAGATTGAAGTCGCTTCCTATGAATCGAAAAACTAATTTTGTAGTTTATTTTTTACTGCTTTCAGTTTGTTTAGCAAATTGCAGCATTTTATCAGGTCAAACCTCCAGGAATCAAACTATCGTTGTACTTTCTCTCGATGGCTTCCGCTGGGATTACCCCAAGAAAACTAGCACTCCTTCACTTGACCGGATTGCCCGGGAAGGCGTTAAAGTTGTTTCGCTAATACCCTCATTCCCGTCGAAAACCTTCCCGAATCACTACACCATTGCAACCGGTCTGGTTCCTGATCATAATGGCCTCGTAAATAATTCGTTTTATGATACTAAACTAGGAACATCCTATTCAATGGGCAATAAAGAGGCAAGATTGAATCCTGCTTTTTATGGTGGCGAACCAATCTGGATAACTGCTCAGAAACAAGGATTAAAAACCGCGTCGTTCTATTGGGTTGGCTCTGATGTGGCAATTATGGGTATGCATCCTGATACCTGGAAAAGCTATGACCAGGAGGTGCCTTTTATTCAACGCATCGACACTATTATAAAATGGCTAGGTTTGCCCAAAGATCAGCGACCAAAATTAGTTATGGGCTATTACCATGAACCCGATGAAAGCGGGCATGATTTTGGACCGGATGATCCCCGTACTTTTACGAAGGTGCACGAAATAGATAGCCTTGTCGGGATTTTATACAGCCGGATAAACCAACTTCCGGGACGCGACAGTATAAACTTTATTGTGGTTTCGGATCATGGAATGGGAGCAATTTCATCGGAAAGAGTTACCGTTCTCAGGGATTACATCCCGGAATCGTGGCCGGTACGGATCGAAGGCGGGAATCCAAATTTTAATCTGTATGCTGACGGTGCATGGGTGGATTCCGCTTATGTTTCACTTCGTAGGGCTCCACACATTGAGGTTTGGAAGCCTTTTGAAGTTCCGGCATACCTCAATTACGGGAAAAACCCAAGAGTAGGCAATATCATACTGCTTGCTGATTCAGCATGGAGTATTTCGGTTCAAAAGCCTAAGAAAAAACTCTCCGGAGGCACTCATGGATATGATACCAGAAATACAGATATGCATTCCATTTTTTATGCCGCCGGCCCCGCCTTTAAAGAGAATTATATTCAACCTTCCTTTCAGAATACCAATATTTACTCACTGCTTGCTTACCTTTTGGGAATCAAACCTGCCGAAACGGATGGTAGTCTTCAACAAGTTATTAATATGCTAAAACCTGTAAAATGAAAATTATACCGACCATTTGCTTTTTTGTTGCTTGTGCTTTTCTGCCTCTGTTATCTTCGGCTCAGCCTGTTGCAACTCCGTTGCTTCAATCAGGTCCAATGTTGGGCTATTCCGATATGCGGGAATCCATGATATGGGTGCAGACAACTTCCGAAGCTGATGTTTATGCCGTATATACTGATCTTTTAAATCCCGGGGTAACCAGGCATACAAATACTGTAAGAACCAATAAAGAAGAAGCATTTACAGCCAGGCTGATTGCTGATGCAGTGGAACCCGGAGTTCGTTATAGTTATAAGCTTTATATTAATAACAAATTGGTTGCTTTGCCGTATCCAACTGAATTCAGGACTCCGCCAATCTGGAGATGGCGTGCAGATCCACCCGATTTTACCATGCTTACCGGAAGTTGTGCTTACATTAATCAGCCGGAATATGATCGTGCAGGGAAACCCTATGGCAGCGATTATAAAATTTTTCCCCATATGGCAGAACAAAAAGCGGATCTTATGCTGTGGCTGGGCGATAACCTATACCTGCGTGAGCCGGACTGGAATTCATGGGCAGGTATTGTTAAACGATACAATCATACCCGCTCGTTGCCCGAATTACAAGAATTTTTCGCATCTACACAAAATTACGCCATTTGGGATGACCACGATTTTGGTCCCAATAATAGCAATAAATCTTTTTGTAATAAAAATCAGACATGGGATGCGTTTCGCCTTTTTTGGGGCAATCCAAGCTATGGCACAGGCGACATAAAAGGTGCAATTACCTCATTTCAATGGGGTGATGCCGACTTTTTTCTTCTCGATAACCGCTGGTACCGCGATGCTGACGAAATCAGTAAAGAAGACAAGACTATGATTGGTGCGAAACAACTCGATTGGTTTCTCGAAAATCTGGCTTTCAGCAAAGCGACGTTTAAAATTGTGGCTATAGGTGGTCAGTTCCTGTCCGATGCTGCAATTGAGGAGCTATATTCAGCAAATGGATTTAATGCGGAGCGCGAACGAATTATCCGTTTTATCCAGGATAACAATATTAAAAATGTAATCTTTCTCACCGGTGACGTGCATTTCACTGAAATGTCAGTTCTGAAAAAGGAAGGAAAACCAAGCATTTACGACTGCACTTTTTCTGCTTTAACATCGGGTTCAAATACATCGGGAGCATCCTGGAAAAACACTTACAGGGTTCCGGGTACCGTAGTAATGGAACACAATTTTGGCAAACTCAAATTCAGTGGACCAGCTAAATCCCGAAAACTGACAATTAGCTGTATTAATGCTGATAACCGCCAACTTTGGGAACAGATTGTCAGCCCGGAGTAAGAAATTAGGCAGGTAAAACAGTTCGGAACAGCCGTTTTACAAACGTTTTATTATCCTCAGACTGTGAGTATACTTGCCTTGCTCGATACAAAAAATTCCATTATGGTCAATCTTGTCAATTTTTACATGACCTGAAGCATGCAGAATTTTTCCCGGTCCGATGATAATTCCCACATGGATTATTTCCCCGGCAGGATTATCGAAAAAAGCGAGATCACCGGGCAAGGCCTCGTCGACAAAATCGAGTGCATTGCCTTCTTTTACCTGTTGCGCGGCATCACGGGGTAAATTTTTTCCGCACATGTGGTACACAACCTGAACAAGCCCGGAACAGTCG
Organism: Bacteroidota bacterium; assembly: GCA_037142075.1. GTDB lineage: Bacteria > Bacteroidota > Bacteroidia > Bacteroidales > UBA4417 > UBA4417. The sequence continues at coordinate 21,197 of JBAXBJ010000031.1, read as the reverse complement.
ACGCCCATCATGCTGCGGCCACCCCAGAGATAGGGCACATTGAGGTAATCAAGAGCAATATGCGAAACCCTTGTTGCTTTAAATATCCTTGGTACAATTTTAGTTTTGCTACCCGTGGTATAATAGCGATTCTCAAGTTGAAAAGTGCCTTTATGCAGTAAAGGCAGGCGGCTGCCTTTAGTGAGCGTAATCTGGGTGTGATCGTTTTTGCAAAAACAGATCCCTGTTCTGTCAGCGATAAAATGCCCGGATTTATGCCTGATCTGATCAATAAAATCCTGTGTTACATTAAAGGATTGTTTCCGGTCAATCCACCCTGTATATCCATCCAGGTGTATACGAATCAGTAGCCAGTTTCCTTGTTCCTCAAGAATGCTGAAGGTTTCACCAAATAAAACCTGGGTAATAATTTCACTTTTATCCGATGGTTCTATTCTAACAGCTACTTGTGATAAAGGACATATCGCGTTCATGGTCAGGGAGATAAAATATTGTTTACAGCCTGCATGGGCAGGTTTTTTAGCACGTAAACTTATAACAGTAGTCAAAGATAGTAAAATGGTAGTTTGAAAAATTAAAATTCATATATTCGTATTCTCTATTTTACTCTGATGAAGATAAAAATATCAAAGAAACAGTGGCAGAATTTTTACCAGATCAATAAAATTTTCCTGTTCCTGATCACATTAGTCGTTTTGCTGGCATTATTTCCGCGTGAAGGGAAATTTAAATATGAATTTCAGCGGGGTAAACCCTGGGAGCATGATGAGCTTATCGCGCCATTCGATTTTGCGATTCTTAAACAGCAAAGTGAATTAAACAGGGAGCGTAAAAGTGCCCTGAATGAAGCGTACCTTTTTTTTAGAGCCGACACGAACAAAGTTGAATATGCAAAAAGTGATTTTCTGGCAAGGCTTGACAGAGTTAGTCAGAATGGAATGACAACCCAGCAGAAGGAGCTGATCATAAAAACAGCTTTTGCTTTACTCGATAGTATTTACAGCAAAGGAATCATCGAAATGATCCCTGAACTGGAAAAGAAAACTCCTGATTTCAAGATAGCCGTATTGCAGGATAATGTTGCCAGAATAGTTCCTGCAAACAGTTTGTTTACCATAAGTAAAGCGAATGAATATATTTTGGTTCACCTGGCTGTTGCACAGGGTTTCGACGGGAAATCGATTCTGCCTCTATTACAGGCAACCATCATGCGTAATGTTTTGTTCGACGAAGATTTAACATTGGTGCAACGCACTCAATCGCTGGCTAATATTTCGACTACCCGGGGAATGGTGCAAAAAGGCGAGCGCATTATTGCGAAAGGCGAGCTTGTTAATGAATCAAAATTTCAGCTTTTAGAGTCATTAAGGCTTGAATTTGAATCGAAATCAGGATCGGGATATAACTTTAAAATGATACTGCTTGGCAGATTGATTCTTATTTCCATGGCGTTGTTGGTCTTTGGTATGTTTTTGTACACTTTCAGGCATGATATTTATGCTGAAAACCGGAATATTGTGCTTCTCCTTTTGCTTATCACCCTTATGGTTTCATCTACTACTTTGGTGATGAATATGGGTGTTTCGTACATTATGGCTGTTCCTATTTGTCTGGTTCCTATCATAGTACGCACATTTTATGATACACGCCTGGCCCTGTTTGTTCATATAATAACAATTATAATACTCGGCTTTCTGGTGCCCAATAGTTTTGAATTCCTTTTCATGCAGCTTATCACCGGTATTATTACCATTATCAGCATTGTGCATTTGCATCACCGTTCGCAGTTTTTCTTCACATCATTAATGATACTTATCTCATATTCTGTAATTTATATCGGTATGATACTGATGCAGGAAGGTTCAATTGATCAGATTAGCCGTTCAAATTTCCTTATGTTTGGTATCAGCGCTATGCTTACGTTATTTTCATACCCACTCATCTACTTGTTTGAAAGGGTTTTTGGAATGATCACGGATGTGTCCCTGATTGAATTATCGGATACCAACTCAAAACTCCTCCGCGAGTTAGCTATTAAATCGCCTGGCACATTTCAGCACTCGCTTATTGTGTCGAATATTGCCGAAGAAGCTGCCCGGGCTATAGGTGCAAATTCATTGCTTGCCCGCACCGGGGCGCTTTACCACGATATAGGGAAAATGGATATGCCGATGTACTATATTGAGAATCAGTCGGGAGGAATTAATCCTCATGATGATCTCTCGTACGAAGAAAGTGCACGTATTATAACCGGTCATGTGATCAGGGGGATCGAAAAAGCCCGGCTTTATAAACTTCCAGAAGCAATTATTGATTTTATCCGCACTCACCACGGAACCCGGCGAACTGGTTATTTTTATGAAAAATTCAAAGAAGAGGCAGGAGAAACAACATTCGACGAATCACCTTTCCGTTACCGTGGACCTGTGCCACATTCGAAAGAAACTTCAATCCTCATGATGGCCGATTCAATCGAAGCCGCCTCGCGTTCGCTGAAAGCACCCAATGAAAGGGACGTAAGTGACCTGGTGGAAAAAATTGTTGATAACCAAATGGAAAACAGGCAGTTTCGGAATTCACCGCTTACATTCAAAGATATTTCGGCAATAAAAAAAATTACAAAAAAGAAATTGCTGAGTATTTACCATATCCGGATCGAATACCCGGCTGTACATTGATTCAAACCGGGTTCGAAATTTTTATCCGCTCGAGATATTGCAGGCTTTGTGGCCCTATGCTGAAAAGCAGATCGATGATGCTGAGATCAGCTATGTAACCGTGATAGTCTTCGAAAGTCTGAATGTAGCGTGGTAATTCGGATATAATTTCCTGGTGGTTTTTCTTTTTAGGGTGAAAGCTGTTTCTCAGGTCCGTAAAAACTGAAGTTTCCATATATCTGTCCGTAGCGAATATCACTATGTCCTTAAGCTGCATGATTTTAAACAGTGTTACCAGTAGTGCCTGGTTTAAATCAACCAGGTTATCGTATTTCTTCTGGTAAATAGGTTCAAGGAAATCCCGGTAGTATAGAAAGTAAGGCGATTTGTTATATGCTGTCACGATCGACCTCCAGTGCAGTTGCTGCCAGTTTTTCGAATTATCGATTCCAATATCGCAGGTTTTGGTGTGATTGCCGTTTGTGCGGATTACCGGTACTGTAAGACTTAAGATTCCGCTTGATGTGGCAATGTTGCAACGGTTCCGGAAAGTTTGTTTCGGGTAGGTTTCGTGAATTTCAATTGCAATGTTATCGAATTTCAATGCAACAGCCATCCAGGAAATGGGCGGAAGATAAGCCGTGGATAGCAATATTGTTTTCATGATGTATTAAAAGGCAAAGGTACTAAAAAGAAAAAGAGCAGCCTGGCAGGCCGCCCTTTCTTCCATGTTGAATTTAGTATCAGTTGGATGCTAGCAGTACCTCGTTTATTGCATCTGTCATTGCCTGTTTTGGTAAAGCACCCATAGCCATCTGAGGTTTCCCGTCTTTCGGACAGAAAAGCAGCGAAGGAATACTCTGGATTCCGAAAGCGGCCGATAGTTCCTGCTCGATTTCGGTGTTTACTTTATAGATGTTGATTTTACCCTCGAATTCTTTCGAAAGTTCTTCGAGAATGGGCGCAACCATTTTGCAGGGACCGCACCAGTCGGCGTAAAAATCAATCAAACAAGGCAAGGTGCCTTCAAATTTCCATTCCTGATTTTGTTCGAAATTAAATACCTTTTCGAGGAAGGTTTCTTTTGTCAAATGTTCCATTATAGTTTGTTTTATTAGTTTCCGGGTGTAAAAATTATTTTTTCTGAAGCAGAACGTTAGTTATTATTTTTTCGTAATCTTCTTTAGGTAAAGCTCCCTGGGTCATTTGAGGATCTCCTTTTGCAGGGCAGAAAAGTAATGTCGGGATTGAACGTATTCCGAAAAATTGCGATAATTCCTTTTCCTGATCCGTATTTACCTTATAGATAATGATCTGGCCTTTGTATTTTTCCGAAAGCTCAGCCATAATGGGCGCTACCATTTTGCAAGGCCGGCACCAGTCAGCATAAAAATCGATGATACAAGGTTTGTCCCCTTTGAAAATCCATTGCTTGGGGTTCTTCTCATAATCGTAAATATTTTCCAGGAACATAGCTTTGGTTAGTTGAACAACAGTCCCGGTTTCGGCTACTGCGGCAGGAACTGTTGCTGTTACTGCGAGGCTGTTTGTATTCGGCAATTCAGCCTGGCCTGCAGAAACTATGGTTGAGCCAGGTGTTTTTTTAGGTGTGGCTGCTACACTGCTCATGTTCAGCCCGAGTACTGACAGGAAAATTACCCCGATTATCGTGTTTTTCATACTGTTTTGATTAAGGATTTAAAGAATGTTTTGATGTTGCAAAGATATATTTATTCCTATATATATCGCATAAATATCACTATTTATTTGTAGCTTTGTCAACAAATATTGTGCCACAGTTAAATTGTCGCGAAATAGGAACTAAATACTGTCAATAAACAAATGGAAGGTCAAAGAGTTGTAAATCTGAAAGAATTAATTACGCAACTTGCCCCGGACAGGTTTAGGGAATCATTCGGTTCGCACGATAAATGCCTGGAGATATTAGCTGATGCCAAATGGGTAGACGGGTTTGTTTGTCGCCATTGTGGCAATGTTAACTATTGCCACGGGCGTACTCCTTTTTCGCGGCGCTGCACCCGCTGTAAAAGGGTTGAATCAGCTACTTCGCATACTGTTTTTCATCACTGCAGAATGGAACTTCCGAAGGCTTTTGAAATTGCTTACATGGTTTGCGGATCACCGTCAGTACCGGCATCTGAGATTTCGCTTATGCTTGAAACACGGCATATGACCTGCCTGAATTTCAAAAAACGTATTTTGCAATGTTTACAATCGGATGGAAAACTGGTAGTTGAAGCGAAACAGTTATTGAGATAGAAAACTATAATTAGCTTTTTTAACTATTCAAGATGGGTCTGTTGAAATGCACTTCCACGTATTGACAAAAAAAGAGGTTAACCGACCGGTCAACCTCTTTTTTTTATTAAACAAACTGAAAATGTTTATTTTACAGTTTTAATTTCAACCCTGCGGTTCTGAGCGCGTCCATCAGCAGTTTTGTTGTCGCCTACAGGATTTGCTTCGCCAAAGGCTTTCTTAACCAAACGGTCTTTTGCTACACCTTTCTTAACAAGGTAATTGATTATATAATCAGCACGTTTTTCCGAAAGTTTCATGTTGTAAGCATCGTTTCCTTGTGAATCGGCATAACCTTCAATATTTACACTTACGTCTGCATGATCTTTCATGATACCAACAACTTCATCAAGATCTTTGGTGTATTTCGTAATTGCAACTGTTTTGTTGGTTGCGAAGTAAACCACTTTGTAGTATTCGAATTTTTTAACTTCAGGGCAACCGAAGTTTGCAGCTATACCCGCAACATCAGGACATTTGTCGTCTTTATCAGCTATGCCGTCACCATCGGTATCAGGACAGCCTTTGAATTGTGCAAGACCTTTTACATCCGGGCAAGCATCATCTTTGTCAGCAATGCCGTCGCCATCTTTATCAGGACAGCCACCTAGTTCTTTCTTACCTGCAACATCTGGACATTTATCATCTTTATCTGCAACGCCATCACCGTCCTTATCAGGGCAACCTTTAAGTTCTTTCAGTCCGGCAACAGTTGGGCAAGCATCTTCGCTGTCGATAATACCGTCACCATCCGTATCAGGGCAACCTTTAAATTCTGGTTTTCCGGCAACGTCAGGACAAGCATCGTCTTTGTCGGCAATTCCGTCATTATCTTTATCAGGACAACCAGCAAGTTCCACTTTACCTGGAGTTTCAGGGCAAAGGTCAACTTTGTCTTTTACGCCGTCTTTATCGGTATCTTTCCCGCCAAAGCGGAATTTAAGGCCCAATGTATAATGCATATAGTCATCACGCTTATTTTCGGTGTTCGCAACAGCTAATTTAGGAGTGATTACATAATCATAAGCTCCCTGGAAATTAAGTCCAACTTTTTCTGTCAGCCAGAAATTGAAGCCAACACCAGTTACCTGTTTCATATAGGTAGTGCCGTTTGTTGCTCCTAAATCCTTGATACTAGATGCTCCTAATCCTAAAAAGATGTAAGGATCGAACCAACTGGTTTCTTTCATCATGTAACCATTAGCAAATTTATAGGCAATATTCAGATCACCGGTCCAGAATTTATCATCGCTAAGAGGTTGTCCGATTTCTTTCATTCTGTCCAATTCGAGCTGGCTTACACCAAACTGGGCAAAAAGATTAAAAGAAGGATTCAGGTTTCTTCCTACTGAAAGTGCTGAAGGGAATTTGTAGCCCTGCCATTTCGCATATTGAAACTGTTCGCCAACGCTTAGGTGAACAGCGTTGAAATCTTCGAACTGCCAATTTATCCCAACCGCCCACTTATTATCGGTGTTCTGAGCTCTAAGGTTAAACGATACAGCAATTAAAGCAATAATTGCAAAAAAAGTAAACTTTTTCATGAGTATTCGATTTTAGTTAATTTTGTGTTACTATCTGGTTATTTGCTATTTATTTAAAAATTAAGAATTCGAGTTGAGGCTTTGTGTAAATTAATTTCAAATTCACACCTTGTATTACCTAATGCAAAATTCGTGATAAATATACGATAATACAAGTCATTTTGACTGCTTTTTTTGTAAAAAATTAAACGGCAGTTAAGTGTCACATAATCAGGTTGATGAATGAAATATTATTTGCTGACTATCAATTTAATTGCTTCATTTTGTGAGCCATCATGAATTATTACAAAGTAGACTGCTTCTTTTAGGTATGCAATATTCAATGAAATTTTATTAATACCGATTGATACCTTCTTAACCTCACTGTAAATGTGCTTTCCTTCTGCATCGGTGATACGAATGGTAATGTCCGAAGTTTTGTGAAAGTACTTCTCAAGAGTCACCAATTTGTCGGCCGGGTTTGGATATAAAAAAGTTTCGTAGATGCACGAGTCGGCTTCGGACCTGCCAACCCCGGAGGTATAATAACTTCCTGACCAACCCTGCGCATTTCCGGAATTGTTGGTCATAAAAATAATCAGCATTTTGCCACTCATTGCCATGACCGAAGGGGGTAAACTGCCGCCGCTGAATGCACCAAGAAGTTCCTGCGTTTGTAAATCATATATCTTCACAAAATCATTGCTGTCGGAGGTTTCGAAGGATGTAAAATTAAAAATGACCGGCATACCTCCTGCAGAAAGAATTTTCCACCGGCAAGAGGAATTATTACTGTACTTTTTATCACCACTGCCATCTTCAATGCTGCCTGAAGGTGCTGTTAAAGTGGTAATTCCAGTACAATAGACCGGGAAATTGCTTTCGTAATCCAGTTGCCAGCCGGGTTTGGTAACCGATGAATTTGTGTGGAATTTAATAAACACTTTATTTCCAGTGGATGTGATTGCCCCGGGAATGGAGTTGCCGCTTAATGCTGCCAGGAGTGGTGCTGATGCATTGGAACCATCATACAAGTAAAGCGTATCCGCAGTTTCTTCGGTATCGAAGCGCAAAAAAGTAATCTTTATATTTTTTATTGAATCATATTCAGCATCCTGTGGGGCAATAAGCCAGGTGCATGAAGCATTATCCTGGTAATTGTACCAGCCGCTTCCATCCTCAATCGAACCTCTTAAATCGGAAAGAGCTGTAAATCCCTGGCATGGAACCGGATATGTATTCAGCAGGGTATCAGGGAAAAGAGGAATTACTTCCTGGGCGAAGTTGAAATTATTACCCCCGGGTGTGAGATTTGCTGTATAAAAATAGCCATCCTGCGAACCTCCCCATCCCCAGTTGAAATGGTAATAGTTTCCGGGCTGGTATCCATCGCACACAAAAGCATGCCCGCTTGTCGACTGAACACCTGCCCAGCCGGCATAATATAAGGGTTTCCTTTGGTCAAGATTGGTTATGAGCAAACTATCCCAATTGATGGTAACACTATCGCGGAAATAGTATTGGGTTTCGGGACCATAGCGAAAAAAGGTTTTGAGTGAATAGGCTGCCTTGTGATTCCACATCCCGCTTCCATCCGGACCGTAATCCATATCAACCGAAACACCTTGGTGGAAAAGAAGTTCGCCAATGGCATCGTTATTCTTTGTGATGGTGGATGGCATCCTGTCCCAATGGTAAGTAGTCGAACCAAAGTCAGCGGATATGACTCCATAATCAGGATGCGTGTAAGTATAACTGCCCTGGCCCTGAAGCGGAAACCGGTAATAATACAATAATTGTCCCATAGCTGTAGCTACGCAACCTGCATAACAACGGCCACCGGGTCCGGCCGGATCGACAGGGCACCAATTATTGTATGGATTCGACTGGTTCCATTTTGAAATCAGCAGCGGGGCAACACTCTGAAGCTGTTTCAGATTTCTGTTCGTCTCAAAATTGCTGCTTAGCAAGCGATTCCATTCTTTTGTGGTTTCCTGTGCCGCGACAACAATATTGGATATGGCATATTCAATCTGCTGCCTGTAGTGATCCATCCAGATGTTGAACCCTTTGGGCAGAAATTCCTCTTCGGCATAGTCGCTTTCGAAGGAATACGCTAAAACGGGAATTACCTGGTCGCAGGCACTGACTACTACAAATCCTGCCGGTTTTATTTCACACACATAATACAGAGCCGAACTGTTTTTGATTGTCCTGATCCGCGAAATGCTGATGTCATTGTAAAGTGTTGCTTTTGTGGTGTTTATTCTTTCAAAATAAAAGTTATGCGCTACTCTGGCCGCTTGCCCGGGAGTGATGGTTACGCTTAACGAAAACAGGGGGAATATCAGAATGGCTATTAAGAAGGATAAATGGCGCATCTTTTTTTGTTTTTCACAAAGATAGTGATTGAATTATATTTTTCAGAAATGATACGGAAATTTCACATTATTTCTTTATACGTGTTTCCTAAATCAGGCAGGAATAGATTTGGTAATCATGTGTTTTTTAGGAGTAAAGAGAAGTATGAAATTGAAAAAGCAGGTTGGCGATGCCAAACCTGCTTTTAACAATATTCTGTTGTGGTAAAAACTTAATTAGTTGAGTATCACTTTCTGGTATGAGGTTCCCTTTTCCGAACTGATCTGTAAAATGTAAATACCACGGGCAAAAGCCGAAACATCAATATTCCTGATATAATTTGGGGTTTTTGGTTGTAAAGTTTCGTTGTACACCGTAATACCTTCAGTGGAAATAAGTTTCATAGTATAGCTTCCTGTGGAGGCATTAACGCTAATTCGCAGTAAGTTTTGAGCAGGGTTAGGGAAAACAGAGGCTTGCAATCCAATTCGGTTTTGGCTCATGCCAGTCAGTTCGGAGGAAGTATAAGAGAAATTCCAGCCTGATGCCGAATTTTCCATATCGGTGCTGAATACGAAATAAAGTTTACCTGTTGTAAAATTCAATGTGCCTGGATTGGTTTGTCCAAAAAGTTTATAAAGCAATGCCTGTGTATTGAGGTCGTAAATGGCAAGGAAATCACCTTCGCCTGCTGTATTGAATTCATTGAAGGTCAGGCTTATCGATTTGGCATTGGTTGGTAGCAGCTTATAACGGCAAAGAGATTTATTGCGGTAATCAAAACTTCCGCTTCCGTCCGAAATGCTTCCCGAAATACCCGTAATTGTCGTGATGTTGCTGGAACAGAAGGGTGCCAGTTTGGCATTGTACGAGGCAGACCATCCGTTAGAAGTTCCGCTTCCATCAGTCACAAACTGAATAAACATGGAGCCGGATGTGGCTGTAACCACGCTGGGTGCCGTATTGCCTGTGTAGCTGCCTATAAGCGAGGCGTCTGTGTCTGTTCCATCATACACAAAAATAAAATCCTTACCATTTTCCAGGTTGAAGCGGTCAAATGTGAGTTTTATATTTTCGAGGGTATCGCCAGGCATTATGAGCCAGTTACAAGACGAATTGTTAAAATATGGCGATACAGGGCCGCTTCCATCTTCGATTGTTCCTGAAAATACAGTGAGTGTATCGGTTTGACCGCATTGAGTAACGTTAGCGCCTGCTGCCGGGATAAAATTAATAATCGCTCCCTGGCCCTGGGTAAATGAGTTTCCCCCGGGATTGAGGTTGAAAAGATGGAAATACCCGTTATACGAACCGCTCCAACCCCAGTTGAAATGGAAAAACATGGTATCCTGGTATCCATCTACATTAAAAGCATGCCCGCCGGTGCCGAATCCATGGTAATACATAGGCTGTCCGGCATCAATTTGTGAACGCAGCAGGGATTTCCAGTTTTCATAACTGTAATCATCCCTGTAAACCAGTTCCAAACTCTGATCGTAACCAAAATTATTCCGGAGTGCGCTGGCTGCATCATCGCTGTAAGCACCCGAACCGGTACCACTATACATCATATCTACTGATATCCCTAATTGTAACTGCAACTGGGCCATTTCGAAATTTTGGGCGCTGGTGCTGTTCAGCATTTCATCCCATTTGTAGGTAGTATTGCCAAAATCGGCAAACAAATATCCATAAGGGCCCCAGGTGTATCCATGCGATCCGGTGCCATGCTGAGGATATCGCCAGTAATACATAATCTGAGCCATGGCGGTAGCAACGCATCCTGAATAAACGTGTCCTCCTGAACCGGCAGGATCAATCGGGCAAAGGTAGTTGTAAGGGAAACTCTGGTTCCACAAACTGTTTAAAAGCGGGCCGACAGTTGTGGTCGTGTTCGAAGTATTGCTTGCCGAATTATCAATATAGGCTTGCCTCTGCATGGTATTGGCGTCAGTAGGTTCGATGTTATTCTCGATCTGGGAACTGATTATTTTGGCGTAACCATCCATCCATGCCGAAAAATTCTCGGGTTGTTCGCCGGAAGCATAGTTGTTTTCGAGCGAATATCCAAGTACCGGTGGTGCAGCATCATAAGCCGGAACGATAATAAATCCTTTTGGATTCAGGTTGATAATATAGTAGACTGCATTTCCGTTCTGACTGATTGTGTAGTCGGATGAAGCCTGCGACAAAGCAGGATTTGGCATCGACGAATTTGACTTTAAAAATCCATCGGCTACCTTGCGGGCAGTCTGCAGGTCAATGTTTCCGGCCATTAGGCTGGAAATTACTAGGGTAAAAAGAATTACAGAGTATAATTTTCGGGTCATGTTTGATTATTTTGATGCCAAAAGTATTGAAAAAAAGATTAAGTCGCTGCAGAATAATAAGATATAACTACTGTTTTTTCGAATAGTTCACAAACTACAGAATTGTTTATCGTATAAAATGGAAGAAATTTGGACTTATATATTTCAGGTAGTTGATTATGAATAAGATGTGATTAATTGTATTCCATAAAATAATATAAAAATATAGCCCATGGAAGGTAGTTCCGCGGGCTATATTCTTAAGCTGATAGTAATTTCGTTATTCGGGCATGCGCGAGATCCAACCTGAAATTTCGTTGGCAACTTTAATGTTGTATTCCAGCGCCAACTGCTTATGGTTGATCAAATCCACAATGGTACCGATGAAGCAGAGACCTGCTGTGAAAAAATAGAGAATACCCATACCAATCTGGTCGGTGAGGAATCTTTGTATGCCTGCTACACCCACAAATCCAGCAAGGCCGGTAAGCAAAATCAATTGAGGGTCGCGGCGGCGGTTACGGTAAAAGTTAGCAAAATTCAGCATTTGCTGATCGTTATAGTTTTTTACTAACGACTCGACATACATCATTTCCTGCATATCAAGTTCCGGCATTAATTGAAAAAGTTTTGTGCTCATGATGGTCAAGTGTTTAGTTGTTGTTGGTTTTTAAATAACTGGTTTGTTTTTGAAATTGTGCGTATTTCCGAAAAACGGATACAATACGCACTAAAAAGGCAGCAAGTGCAAAAATGCCCAAAGGGTGCATCCGAAAGGATTCAGCCAGTCTTCCATGAAGCAGTAGTATGATTGAATGACCTAATCCACAACCCGGACAATGCTCAAATCCAGCCAGGCTCAAAGGGCAAATTGTGAAATGAGTTTGGGCTTGAACCGGTGAAAACATGAATACGGCAATTACTGTGATCCAAACGAAGGCTTCCAGGTTTTGAATCAGAAAAGAAGTCGCATTTTGATGGCCGGTTGTCATACCTGAATTTGTTTCAACTGGAAGTATGACGCAGTTTGCGCATTCCGGTTACACAGAACCAGATGGAATAGTTGGAAGTGGGAAATTGCACATACGGAATTCTAAAGGAAACTTTGGTTATTCAAAAGCCGGATCCGGGAGCAGAATGATGGTGGTAAAAGATATAATGGATAGGGTCAGGCAGGATTAGTATAAGCCATGCTGAAATATTTGATAATAGCTATTTTATACCGAGTCTGAAATAACTCTGTATCGGGGAAATGATTTTGCTGTTTCTATTCCGCCCCGATCCCGATCAGTCCTTCACCTACTTCAATTAATTTCCCTTTTTCGCATTTAATAATGCGAGAGGGGTATTTGCGAAGAAGTGCATAATTGTGGGTGGCCATAAAAACAGCCCTGCCTGATTTACGGATTTCGAAGAGCAATTGCATGATGCCATCGGAAGTTTCAGGATCGAGGTTGCCAGTGGGTTCATCCGCCAGGATGAGTTCGGGATCATTAATCAATGCGCGGGCAATCGAAACACGCTGTTGTTCGCCACCCGAAAGCTGGTGTGGCATCTTAAAACCTTTGGTGATCAGTCCGACTTTATCGAGCACTTCGTTCATGCGATGGCGCATGGCATCGTCATCTTTCCAGCCAGTAGCCTTCATGACAAAAAGCAGGTTATCATTTATATTCCGGTCGTTAAGCAACTGAAAATCCTGAAAAACGATTCCTATCTTACGGCGGAGAAAGGGGATTTCTTTGTGTTTTATATCCGGAATGCTAAATCCGGCTACCTCAGCTTTTCCTTCTTTCAAAGGCAAATCAGCATAAAGGGTTTTCATCAGGCTGCTTTTCCCGGTACCGGTTTTGCCAACGAGATATACAAATTCGCTCTTGTGAATGTGAAGTGTCACATTCGATAAAATGAGGTTATCACGCTGGTAAATGGAAGCACCTTCGAGCGAAATAATGGAATCAATTGCCATATAGAACAGTTAGGGAGTGAACTTCCTGCAAAAATAAGGTATTTAATAACTCGCTGATACTTCCTGATTCGGAAATACCGGAAGCAATTTTACTGAAATATTTACTTAAGCAATTCGTTTACAATATCTTCCTCTTTAATACCTTCAGCCTCGGCTTTGTAGTTTCGCACAATTCGGTGGCGAAGGATTGATGTGGCAACAGCCTGTACATCTGCAATATCGGGTGAATATTTTCCGCTTATGGCAGCATGACATTTGGCTCCAAGTATTAAGTACTGTGAAGCCCGCGGACCTGCTCCCCAGGTCAGATAATTATTTGCCCAGGCATGAGCCAAAGGAGTTCCGGGGCGTGTAATAGACGCCAATTTTACAGCGTAACGGTACACATTATCTGTCACCGGAATGCGGCGTATCAAATCCTGGAAGTAGTTTATTTCTTCGGCAGTTAATATTACGTTTAGTGAAGCTGAGTGCATGGTGGTGGTATTTTTCACTACCTGTATTTCTTCGTCGAACGAAGGGTAGCCTAACCAGATATTCAACATAAACCTGTCGAGTTGAGCCTCAGGGAGTGGATAAGTACCCTCTTGTTCAATTGGATTTTGCGTAGCAAGCACAAAGAACGGCTCTTCTAATTTATGACTCACACCGGCCACAGTAACGGCTTTTTCCTGCATGGCTTCGAGCAGGGCACTTTGGGTTTTGGGAGGTGTACGGTTAATTTCATCGGCTAATATGATATTGGCAAATACAGGGCCGTGTATGAAGCGGAATTTGCGATCCTGATCCAGTATTTCGGTGCCAATGATGTCCGAAGGCATGAGGTCGGGTGTAAACTGGATGCGGCTGTATGAAAGGCCCAATGTCTGCGCAAGTGTATTCACCATCAGGGTTTTAGCTAAACCCGGAACGCCTACCAACAGGCAATGGCCTCTTGAAAAAATGGCGATAAGCAGGTTTTTGATTACCTCGTCCTGGCCAACTATCACCTTACCTATTTCGGAGCGCAATGCATTGTATTTGATTAAAAAATCATTAAGTGCTTCAGTATCTGACTTATATTGGATCATATCTTGTAGTGTGTGTGAAAATTCTTGTTTAGAAGAGGGTAGGCTGTTAGGCTGTTAGGGGTTTAGGCTGTTAGTGGGTTAGGCTGTTAGGCTGTTAGGGGGTTAGGCCGTTAGGATCTATGACCACAGAATTCTATCTTATATCAATAATTATCCATTGTCCATTATCCATTGTCCATTATCCATTATCCATTAACATTACTTTTCTGTAAAAGTCCATTTATATCTAAAATCGCAGGATTGAAACTTATCGCCTAAGCGTATATAGGCAGTTTTCGATTTGGTTTCGACCCATTTGGCGGTAACTTTCTCCTTTTTATTTGCAAGTGCCCAGTCCTGTATTTTATTATAATCGTCCTTCATATTAGCCGTATGAGGTTCGGTGCGGGTTTTCAGGTAGAGTACACGGTATGCCTGTGTACCATCCTCGGTGGTATAGGGCACACTTCCCGAAATTTCGCCGACTTTCATTTTGTCGATAATAAAAAACACCTTAGGATCCAGTTCGTCGGCAGCCAGACTCGTGGTACCCGATGCCTGGCTCTGAATCAATCCACCGTTAACTTTTCCCGGATCATCGCTGTAAAGCATAGCTGCCCTTGCAAAAGTGAGCGAATCAGCTCTAACTTTGTCGGCAATACTATCCAGTTTCGAAGCGGCTGCAACCAGGTCGTCAGGCGAAACTTTCGGTATGATAAGGATATGCCGCACATTTACAAAATCCCCTTTGCGTTCGATGAGTTGTAACAAATGGTAACCGAATTTTGTTTTTATGATTTCTGAAATGTCATTTTTATTTTTAAGACTGAAAGCGGCCGATTCGAACTCGGGAGCCATACTCCCACGGCTAAAAAGCCCAAGTTCGCCTCCCTTGGCTGCCGAACCGGGATCTTCGGAGTAAAGAACGGCAAGGGTCGAAAATTTTTCCCCTTTTAATACACGATTTCGCAAAGCATTTAGTTTTTCGCGGGAATCTTTAAGCTGTGACGGCCCGACAACCGGTGTTTTTACGATCTGTCCTATCTCATACTCTGTAGGAACGACAGGGATGCTGTCTTTTTTAAGATTGGTAAAATATTCTTTCGTTTCGTTCGGTGTCATTTTAACATTTTCGACGATTTTGGCCTGCGCCTGCTGCGAAAGGATTTCCTGCCTGAGCGGTTCGCGGAGTTCGTTTTTAAATTCTTCGAGCGATTTATCGTAAAATTCTTCAAGCTTCTGCTGCGATCCAAACTGCTGGATGTAATACCGAAGGCGACGCTCAAGTTCGCTGTTCACCTGATCGTCACTTACCACGAGACTATCAATTTCGGCCTGGTAAACCAGTAGTTTTTGGAAAACAAGGCTCTCAAATATTCCGCAGCGCAATTTAACAGGATCGCCAGTCACTCCCTGGGCTTTGGCCTGCGAAAACTGGGCTTCAACATCCGACCAGTAAACAGGGTGGCTGCCAACCAGCGCGACTATTTCATCAATAACTTTCTCATTCTGAGCATTAACCTGAACTGCCGATACAATCAACATGATCAATAATACAGGCATTAACATTCTCTTTACCATATGTATAGGAAAATTATTTTTTGAATATTTCATATTTTTTACGTTTCACAGCGTCACTAATCAAATCATCTTCCATTTGTTTCAGCAATTCTGCTTTGCGTTTGTTTAAAAGTAAAGTTCGTATATCTTCAATTTTAAAATTCATAGGCGAAATGCTTTCCTTTCCTTTATAGGCAGAAATTGCTACTAAATAAAGATTGGTAGAATCAGCGACTTCGAAAAACTTGTATTTGCCCAGGAATTCCTGCTGGTCGTCGACTTCTAAAGGGATTTTTCGCGCCAGGTCCGAAAATGACATCCATGTTTCGTTGTTGATCATAAAATCGGCTTCGTTTTCCTCGCAAAGAGCCTGTAGTTTCTCCTTATCAGCTTCGCGGTTGCTTTGCAAAAGGGTTTTAACTTTTGCCGCAACACGCGATTTCTTATCCAGGATGACATAACTGGCTTGTACGATATTCTCGTGAAGAAGAAAATTAGCCTGGTTTTTAAGATAATAATCTTCAATTTCAGCCATTGGTACAACAGTGTCAAGCTTCTGTTTCACCAACTCCGATTCGTAAGCGTATATGATAAGCGTATTCCGGTATTGCTCAATCTGATCGGTGAAATCGCGGTTTGTTTCGGCCAGATTATCTTCAGCCTGTTTGAGCAACAGTTCCTGCCGTATCCAGTTATTGATATAGGCTACAGTAATTTCAATGCTATCATCAGCGTTTGTGCCGGCCGGTATAACACCTGCCAGGTCATCCTGATAAAGGTACTTATCGTACACCCGAGCAACTGCCTTTTGCTGGTTTGGTCCTTTATGGGGTAGCAGATTGCAGGAAGTAAGCGTGGTAGCAATAAGAAATGAAAATACAAGCAGCCTTAACATCAGTTATTTTTGAATTAAAATTGTGTTAAACACCTCACGGTCGACATTAACGGTGTATTTGGTGCGTAGTTCGGTGATCCATTCTTTTTCAAGATAGTTTTGGTAGTCGGCTGTCATGGCACCACGGACTTCGCTGAGTAATTTCGGCTCAGGAGCGACTACTTTATGAACAATTACTATAGCATTTTCGTTGTCGGCTAAAGGTATGAGACCGGAAGTGCCTGGTTTCCACTCGATATTCTCAAGTGTCATATTTTCGCCTTTTATGAATTTTTTATGTTCGATAGTAACTTTCTGAATGGTATCGTGGTTGAATTTCGCAATAATCTGTTCGTCGGTAGCTCCTTTTTTCAAGAGTTTATCCAGGCTTTTCTGGATGGAAGGATCTTTAACGGTGATTATTGATGCATCGAGCCTTGATTCCCACATATAGGTGTTTTTATTCTTTTCATAGTAATTCTGCAGGCCTACTGTATCTTTTACGGCTTTTGACCATACTTTTTTGTCGGTAAGATCGAAGAGTAAAATTCCGTCGTGATATTCGTTCATCAGTGCTTTGAAATCAGGATTTTCAGCTTCGAGCTGGCTGTCGGCATAATTTGTTACACATTCGTTCACGTAGACATTGTACTGTTTATAAACAAATGCAGGAATGTCATGTTTTTCGCCGCGGCGTTGGGTTGCAGCAAGGTTTTTAGCAAAATCGGCCTGGGTATAGGTTTTGGTGCCGATAGTGAAGAGGCTTTTATCTAAACCGGCAGCCTGTTCGGCTTTCCAGCTTGCTTCAAAAATAGAATCAGTAACAGTTTTTGTGAGTTCACCAAGAGCAGCAAGGTTTTGCGTAAAGTTGTATTTCGTTTTGGTTTTTGAGAGAAAAGAATTGGTTACTTCGGCGTTCCGGTCGCTGCGCGAAATGCGTTGTTTAATGTCATCTTTTTCTTCATCGAAGGTTCCAACAGGTTTGCTGTCAACAAGTTTGATGATATGCCAGCCAAACTGGGTCTGGAAAGGCTCCGAATAATCACCTTTTTGCTTCAGCTTCTGAATATTGCTTATAAAGGCGGGAAGCAAACGATTCACACCGAACCAGGGCAAAACGCCTCCTTTTCCGGATGTGGAGAGATCGTCGGAGAACTTTTTGGCTACATCGCCGAAATCACTTCCGCTTTTAAGCAACTGGTAAGCCATGTTGGCTGAATCGGCCACTTTGAGTGAGTCGTCGAGTGAGCCTTTTGGAGGAAATACCAGGATGATATGCGCAAGTTGTATTTTTCCAAGAGCAGGAATTTTTTCAGTTACTTTTATAAGGTGGTACCCGAAATCGGTACGGACCGGCATGGTTACCTCGTTCAGTTTGGCATTGTAAGCGGCAGATTCGAATGGGTAAACCATATCGAAAGCCGTGAAAAAACCAAGGTCGCCACGGTTGCCCTTAATTTTCTGACCTTCCTGTTCGCGATCTTTCGCTGATGGGTCTTCAGAGCCCTCGGTGGCCACTTTTCCGAAATCTTCTTTTTTTACTACGATCCGCTTCCGTAAATCCATGATTTTATTCCAGGCTGCAAGTGTATCGGCAGCAGAGGCTAACCTGTCGACCCGAACCAGGATATGGTTGGCGTGAATATCGAATTGCTTACGATCGTATCCTTCCTGTATGATTTTATCATTTGCCTGGTTATCAACTAAGTAAGGTTGAGCCAATTGCTTGCGGTATCCGGCTAATTCATCACGAAAGGATTTAACTGTATCCATACCCAAACTTTTGGCTTCGGTAACCTTTAAACGGAAATTGATATACAGGTCGAGGTATTCCTCAAGAGCCTTGTTATCTGGTTTTTCGTCTTTTGTATTGTTTTTTTCAAAGACTTTGATGAACTCGTTTTTTGTGACTTTCTCATTGGCAACCTGAAGTAGAACAGGATCAGCACTTTGGCTGAATGATGATAAGGAGAAAATGCCAAATAGAAGCATTAATGAAGCAATAAAAAGTGTCCGTTTCATAGTCATATTAAAATTGTTGTTTTAAATGCTGAGGTATAAAACTCAGGGTTTAGGGATTGGTGATTAGGATTTGATATTTAGAGTTGATGTTTTACTTGAAATAATATTAGTGTAAAAAAAATGGTTTTCAACTGATTGTGGATTCTTTAAACAAGCATTCGATCGTTTTTTACATTTAACACAAAACACAAAATGAAAAAGTAGCATAACCCTTCTGGATTTTCATTCTTAATTTAATGTTATATATTTTTCATTACTTTTTTGATCTGGTTTCTCCAGATGGGGTTTTAACAGTAAGGTTTTATATAACAACGAGTTACCTGCTGTAATTAGGTGCTTCGCTGGTTATGGTAATATCGTGCGGATGGCTTTCAACCACGCCTGATGAAGTGATTTTAATAAATTTTGCGTTTTGAAGGCCTGCAATGTTTGCCGAACCGGTATAGCCCATTCCTGCCCGCAAACCACCCACCATCTGGTGAATTACCTCTGCAAGAGTCCCTTTAAAAGGCACTCTTCCCACAATTCCTTCGGGAACCAGTTTGTTAATATCGTCTTCGGCATCCTGGAAATAGCGGTCTTTTGAGCCTTTTTGCATAGCTTCTATTGATCCCATTCCACGATAGGTTTTAAATTTACGGCCTTCATAAATTATTGTTTCGCCCGGTGATTCTTCGACACCGGCAAATAACGAACCGGCCATAATGCTTCCTGCCCCGGCAGCAAGGGCTTTAACAATATCCCCGGTGTAACGGATGCCCCCATCGGCAATAACCGGAATTCCGGAACCTTTCAATTCCCTGGCAACGGAATATATAGCCGATAACTGGGGGATGCCTATACCTGCAATAACGCGGGTTGTGCATATAGAACCTGGTCCGATCCCAACTTTGACAGCATCGGCTCCGGCATCGGCTAAAGCACGGGCAGCCTCGGCTGTGGCAATATTCCCGACTACAAGTTGCAGGTCAGGGAAATGCTTTTTTACCAGTCGGGTTGTATCGATTACACCTTTCGAGTGGCCATGGGCTGTATCAATTACCACGGCATCAACTCCGTTTTTAACAAGTTCAGTAATCCGTTCAAGCACATCGGCGGTAACGCCCACACCGGCTGCAACGCGCAAGCGGCCAAGTTCATCCTTGCAGGCATTCGGGCGGGCCTTAATTTTACTGATATCTTTGTATGTAATCAGTCCAACAAGTTTGTAATTAGCATCAACAACAGGAAGTTTTTCAATTTTATACTCCTGTAAAATATCGGATGCTTTGTCAAGGTCTGTATGAACACTGGTGGTAACCAGGTTTTCGCGCGTCATAATTTCGACAACCGGTCTGAGCGGATTTCGCTCGAACCTGAGATCGCGGTTGGTGATTATCCCCACCAGGATGCCTTCGTTGTTAACGATAGGAATACCGCCAATTTTATTTTCGCGCATAATAGCAAGAGCATCCTGCACCAACGCATCTTCTTTCAGGGTGATGGGATCTGTAATCATACCACTTTCCGAGCGCTTTACACGACGCACTTCGGCAGCCTGATCCATTATACTCATGTTTTTATGCAACACCCCAATTCCACCTTCCTGGGCAATGGCAATTGCCAGTTTTGAATCGGTAACTGTGTCCATGGCAGCAGATACGATGGGAATGTTGATCTTAATTTTTCGTGTAAACCATGACGAGGTATCTACATCGCGGGGCAGAACTTCGGAATATGCAGGTATAAGAAGGACATCGTCATACGTCAGGCCATCACCGGCAAATTTTTCACTATCAATAAACATAGTTTTTTTTTGAATCTGCAAATTTACTAATTTTAACGGAAGTCCTTGTTAAAAAATCTTAATGGCTGTATCAGCTATATATTAGGTTATCAGCCACTGGTTTTTGAAACTGAAGGTAAAATAATCATGTTTTAACAAACAATGCTCTGTTACAAAATGGGATAAATGTTTGATTTTTAGCAAAATAAATAAAAATGATTGAGGTTAAACCATTGGAAAACAGTATTTTAGAAGATTATTTAACTAATGTCTAATCATGGCTTCCAAGGTTAACCAAAGCGTTAAATATCATATTATCAGCACATTACAAAATGAAATATTTTCGAGCATCAACAAAGCCCGAAAAGGTTTCATCCTCAGCGTTCTTTGGCGTATTTTCAGTATTAAAAATGAAATTAAATCACCCAATCAGATCGATTTAAACCTACCAGAAGTACCTATTCACACAAAATCGTTACCCTTATCGTTACATGGTAAAAAATAAAGCCCGTAAGTTATTAATTTACAGGCTACTGAAATTGTTTGTTGTGGAGCTGCCGGGAGTCGAACCCGGGTCCAAACAAGCAGCAAAACCGCTTTCTACATGCTTAGCTTTCAGTTGATTGTCGGGTAAAAGCCGGCAGAAAGCCGCCCAACCGTTACCTTATTCCCTTTGGTTTTCGAGCTGCCGTCAGGACTCCGGCAACCTTATCCTTCCCTTTTCGATGCCCTTGAGCGGGACGCCGGATGGCGAGGCTTCCCGGAGGACAATTAGCAGGTTAATACTGT
>JBAXBJ010000030.1:0-42377 GCA_037142075.1 Bacteroidota bacterium | reverse complement strand
TTGCATGAAAAATTTGCTTGTGAAAAAGTGTGCAAAGGTACGGTTTATTTGCAGATGAATTACATATGTAGGTTTATAGTTAGAATCCTGGTGAAAGTTTAAACCGGCGAAAGTTCCGGAAGCGATAAATTCTGAAAATAAATTGTCGTTTCTCCTGATTTTCTACCTTTGCAAAAAATCTCATCTTATGGACAGAGGCCCTATCTCCCGGTTTATTGAGCATCATTACAGGCATTTCAATTCGGCAGCATTGGTTGATGCAGCCAAAGCATACGAAACACATCTGCTCGAAGGCGGTAAAATGCTGATTTCCATGGGTGGAGCCATGAGCACGGCTGAACTGGGAATATCGTTAGCCGAAATGATTCGCCAGGATAAAGTGCAGATTATCAGTTGCACCGGCGCCAACCTCGAAGAAGACATTATGAACCTGGTGGCACATTCGCACTACCGCCGCGTTCCCAACTACCGCGACCTGACACCCGAGCAGGAAAATGAACTTCTCGAAAAAGGTCTGAACCGCGTTACCGATACCTGTATCCCCGAAGAAGAAGCTTTCCGTAAAATTCAGCATCATATCGTAAAAATATGGAAAGATGCCGAAGCCAAAGGTGAACGCTATTTACCTCACGAATATATGTACAAGCTCCTGCTGAGCCGCGTGATGGAAAACGATTACGAAATTGACCCCAAACACTCGTGGATGCTGGCCGCAGCCGAAAAAAACCTGCCGATCATTGTTCCGGGCTGGGAAGACAGCACCATGGGTAATATTTTCGCATCCTATTGCATTAAAGGCGAATTGAAGCCTTCGACTATGAAAACCGGTATTGAATATATGATGTGGCTTACCGAGTGGTACCGGGCTAATTCGGCAGGCAAGGGAGTTGGCTTTTTCCAGATTGGAGGAGGGATTTCAGGCGATTTCCCTATTTGCGTTGTTCCGATGATGTACCAGGACCTGGAGTGGCACGATGTTCCTTTCTGGAGCTATTTCTGCCAGATTTCGGATTCAACAACCTCTTATGGATCGTATTCCGGCGCCGTTCCAAACGAAAAAATAACATGGGGAAAATTAGACGTTCACACCCCGAAATTTATTATCGAAAGCGATGCCACCATTGTGGCTCCTTTAATATTTGCATGGCTGCTGAAATGGTAATTAACTTTTTACTTTTGATTGGGAAGAGTAAAATAATTGAACTTTTATAGCCTTGACATGTAGGCTACATTATATTTTGATGTGCTGATGAAATTCGAATCTCCCTTTTAGTTTTGAGCCCACTCCGATAAGTCATTTTATCTGTAGATCGCTAATAGTTGGCTTTGTAAAATGCTGATTTTTAACACTTCCCCCTTGGGGGCAGGGGGTGAAAAGGGTTGAAAATCAGCATTTGGGACTTTTCGGAGTGGCCTCAGTTTTATACATATGGAATGGTTTAAACGTAAAACTGCAAACAAATATCCAGCTTTTTTCAGGGTATTCCTCTAACCCATCGAATCTATTAGCGATTGACATTCTGTTGTTTACATATTTATTTCTTACTTTTTGCTTGATCAAAAAGTAAGCAAAAAATCAAGGCTGTATACGATTTCAGTGTTTTTCTACGTCAGGTTTTTGCCACGCCACGCAAGCCGTTCGCCATGATACATTCATCAAATATCCGGCTTTGGGGACTTGGCTCACTTCTGCATGGCTTGGTGAGGCCCAACGCTCAAAAACCTTCCTTGAAAAACTACTGAAATTGTATAAGGCCGGTCCCTACTAAGTAAACTATTCTCTGGGATAACACGCTGGAACAAAGATTTGACTTATCAGTATAATTTCCAGGGTGTAAGGACCGGCCTTATAGAAATTTTACAACAGCTGTAGCCGAAGGTAAAAGGCGCAGGCATGTGCGTAGCAAAACACAGCTTTACGTGCTGTCCGGATAAGGTTCAAATCTCCCAAGCCTTGTTTTGCGAGCTTTACCAAGGCGTACAGATGTGTAAAATTTATATAAAGCCTTGATTTTTTGGTCCTTTTGTATCAAGACAAAAGGACGAAAAGAAAAAAACTATTTCCAGATTGTTTTTTTAATTTGTCTGTAAATACGTTTGATTTCCCGAATAAATTGGTTAGTGAAACTGAAAATAAGCTCTGTTTTCGATGAATTCTTTTAATGTAGTGAGTAATATCACACTCCAGCACATCAAAATAATATCTTGCCGACATTTAGAGAACATTAGCTTGACCGGATTAATTTCCAAACAATTCAACCTCTTTTCCCGCTCATTTTAATTTTGGGCGGGATTTTTATTGCTATTTAAACTGATTCTAAATTTCGTTCAAAGAACTTATTTTTTATAATCATATAATTAAAATATAAAATATATATTCTACTTTCGCACCTTGGTCATTGTAAACTATTGCACGTAATGGCAGTAATGATTACGAATAAATTCACTAAAATAATACTTTACGATTGATAATCAACCTATTAAAATTGACGTTACTGTAAAGAAATCATTGTTGTCATTTATAGCTTCGGCGTCATTTTGAAAAATTTTAGTCCGATTTGATCTTGATAGTAATCTGAAGAAGACTACTCAATTTCCACCTAATATTATTTAACAACAGATCATGAGAAACATCTACTCAGTGCCCAACAGCTGGTTTAATGCGTTGTTAGTGAGCTTTTTTTTGTGGCTTACTTTTACAGTCAGTGCGGAAAAGGTTGTGTATACCAATAGTTGGGGACCGGAGGGATTGACGTTGAAAGCACAGAACACTTCAGGTGTAAGTGTTAATTTCTCTATACAGGAATTTTCGTTGGATGCCAGGGCTATTAACGGGGAAAATATGCAGGAGATAAGCCTGGGCGGGATTTTTCTTCCGAATGCCGAAGGGGCACCTAATCTGCCGACCCTTAGCAGGTATATTGCAATTCCACAGGGTGCAACTGCGAGTGTAGAAATTATCAAGCGTCGCACCGAGAGTTTTCAGAACGTGGAAATGGCTCCCGCCCCGCACATCCCGCTCGATACCGAACGCGGACCCTTGCAATACAATCGTGATTTAAGTATTTACACTAAAGACGCTTTTTATCCCGCCCAACCGGTGATCATCTCACAAAATATGAAAATCCGCGGTCTGGATGTAGTGATACTCAGCCTTACTCCTTATCAATACAATCCTGTAACCAGGGAACTTATCGTTTACCGCGATGTGGAGGTCCAGGTTAATTTTACGGGCGGGAACGGGCAATATGGCGAAAACAGGCTCCGTAGCCGCTATTGGGACCCTATCCTGATGGATCATTCGCTTAACAACGCGTCCATTCCATCAGTCGATTATTCGGCCCGCACTGCACAGAATGTCAATTCGGATGCGACGGGTTGCGAATACCTGATTATCATACCTAACGATCCTGTTTTTAAACAATGGGCCGATACCATTAAGGCTTTCAGAACCGAACAAGGAATTCTGACCAATATTGTTACACTTCAGCAGATCGGGGGAAATACTTCGGGAATCATCGAAACCTACATCAATACAGCTTACAATACTTGGGATATACCTCCATCGGCTATATTAATTATGGCTGACTATGGAACCGACGCATCGAACAGCATCACATCCCCTATATGGGACAATTATTGTGTGTCGGATAATATTTTTGGCGATGTGGATAATGATGATATGCCGGATATAGCTATGGCTCGTATGACTGCCAATGATGCCGCGCAACTCGAAATTTATGTACGCAAATTTATCGATTACGAACGTACTCCTCCTACGGATCCTTATTTTTACCAACACCCGATTACTGCTTTGGGCTGGCAAACCGAACGCTGGTTCCAGGTTTGCTCGGAAGTGGTAGGTGGATTTTTCAAAAATGCTTTGGGAAAAACACCGGTTCGCGTTAATGCAGTATATCAGGGCAATCCGAATTCGGATCCATGGTCAACGGCAACCAATACCAACACCGTTCTTAATTACTTTGGACCAAACGGCTTGGGATATATTCCTGCCACCCCTCAGGAACTTGGCGGATGGACAGGTGGCACTGCCGCTGTTGTAAACCAGAACCTGAACGCGGGAGCTTTCATCCTTCAGCACCGCGACCATGGAATGGAAACAGGCTGGGGCGAACCTTCGTATGTTAACAGCAGTATTGACGGATTAACCAATGTGGGTAAGTTATCCTACATCATGTCAGTTAACTGTCTGACAGGAAAATACAATTATAGCGGCGAGTGCTTCGCCGAAAAATTTCACCGCTACAAATACAATGGTCAAAATGCAGGATGTGTAGGAATACTGGCAGCTTCAGAGGTTTCCTATTCTTTTGTAAACGACGTTTTCGTTTGGGGAATGTATGATAATATGTGGCCAAATTTTATGCCGGCATATGGTGCCCTTTTCCAACAGCGTGGAATTTTACCTGCCTTTGGAAATGCTGCAGGGAAATATTTCCTGAAACAATCGTCGTGGCCATACAATACCAGCAATAAGGCTGTAACGTACAATCTTTTTCACCATCATGGCGATGCTTTCCTGACGGTTTTCAGCGAAGTGCCTCAGCAACTTACTGTTTCACACGCCGATGTGATGCTGAGTACCGCAACTTCTTTTAATGTAACCGCCGATGCCGGTTCATTTATTGCTATTACTGCGAACGGTCAGATTTTAGGCACAGGTGTTGGAACCGGCGCTCCGGCAGCAATACCTGTTGTACCTCCGGCAATCGGAACCACAGTGAAAATAGTTGTTACCATGCAAAACTACTATCGCCATTACTCAAGTGCCGTAGTAATCTCGAATGAAAACCCTTATGTTGTAACTGATTCTTATTCAATCAGTGACCCTGGCGGCAATAATAACCATGCCCTGGATTTTAATGAAGATGCCTACCTTACTCTAACAGAGAAAAACATTGGAAACAATACTGCTGAAAATGTGATTGTTACCCTTGATCTGACAGACCCTTATATTTCGTTTACTGATAATAATGAAACATACCCTGTTATAGCGTCGCAACAGATTGTCTCAGTAGATAACGGATTTAAAGTTCATATCGCGGATAATGTCCCTAACGGATATCAAAAATTAGTAACTGCTACTGCAACCAATGGTATCGATACCTGGTTCAGCAATTTTACGCTTCAATGCCGCGCGCCAAAACTTTCGGCGGGCGATCTCGTAATTGATGATTCACAAAGCGGCAATGGAAATGGACGGCTCGATGCAGGCGAACATGCCATTATCAGGATCAAGACCACAAATACAGGCATGAGTATTGCACCCGATGCAAATGCAACACTCTCGGTCAGCAGTGGCCTTATTACATTGATTAACAATACATTTAACCTTGGAAGCATCAATCCGCTTTCATCACCTTTTGCCGAGTTCTCTGTTTCGGTTGATTCGGCAGCCCCACAAGGCGTTTCCATTAATCTGGATTTTACGGCCATTTCGGGAGCTTATTCAGCGCAACGCACTTATGTTGTGCAAGCTGGACTGCTAGTCGAAGATTGGGAAACCGGCGATTTGAGTAAGTTTGCATGGACGAGCAGCGGAAACCTCCCATGGACAATTACCAATTCCGGTCCGTTCGAAGGCACTTATACAGCAAAATCGGGAGCCATCGGTAATTCGCAAAATTCGCAACTGGTACTCGATTACAATTTCCCGGGAAACGATAGCATCCGTTTCTATTGTAAGACATCATCCGAACCTGTTGCTGACGGTTTTAGGTTTTATATTGACAACACCCTGAAAATAAGTTACTCAGGGAATACGCCCTGGACTTACACTTCTGTCCCGGTGACTGCGGGTTCCCATACTTTAAAATTCATTTATATTAAAAATGCGGGTACTTCCACCGGATCTGATTGCGCCTGGTTAGACTTTATTGTTTTACCTGTTCCGCAATACACAACTACTTTCGCCGGAGTTGACAATTATACCTGCCAATCCACACCTTATCAATGCAATGGCAATGCGGCAAATTATTCATCTCTTGCCTGGACTACTTCCGGCACCGGAGTATTTGACAACCCTGCCACTTTAAATCC
Organism: Bacteroidota bacterium; assembly: GCA_037142075.1. GTDB lineage: Bacteria > Bacteroidota > Bacteroidia > Bacteroidales > UBA4417 > UBA4417. Next base: position 36,317 of record JBAXBJ010000030.1, on the reverse strand, counting down.
CATATACACACCAAGTATTACCGATATTAATACAGGTTCAGTCGTACTGACATTAACTGCAAACGGTGCAAATGGCAACAGTACGGATAACATGCACTTGACTATTAAACGGAATGCAAGTGCTTTTGCCGGTGAAAGTGCAACATCCTGTAGTGGTTCGGTATATAGTAACGAAGGAGCCACGGCTTCCAATTACAAACAATTAGTTTGGAATACATCGGGAACAGGAACTTTTAACGATGCTTCGCTGCTATTAGCTCAATATATTCCCAGTGCCGCCGATATTGCTGCCGGCGCAGTAACTTTAACACTGGCTGCGTCAAGTGAAAGGTGCTTGGATGCTACTTCATCAAAAACTCTCACCATACAAGCCAATCCTACTCCAATGGTAAGCGGAGGAAGCACCGTTTGTGCCCAAACGAAAGGCATTGAGTATTCTACCTCTTTAAACAATGGGAATACCTACGAATGGTCGGTAACAGGCGGAACAATTGAATCCGGCACCGGGACTAACAAAATTATCGTAAACTGGGGATCAAATTCCGCTGGCACCGTTCAGGCAAGTGAAAATACCATTCACAATTGTGTGGCGTCCAACACTAAAGCAGTAACAATTAATCCTCTTCCTGCTCCCATAATTTCAGGAAAAAACACTAACTGCCTGGGAGAAAACACGATTTATTCCACCGCTACGGTTGCTGGAAACAGTTATAGCTGGAACATCACAGGTGGTGTAATCACTTCAGGACAAGGCACTAACCAGGTGAATGTAACCTGGAATAACGCCGGCTCGAACAGTGTTGCTATTACTGAAACTGTAGATGCGACCCAGTGTACAGGCACTAAAAATCTTGACATCACAATCAATAACACTGCGTCCATTCCTGCAAAACCCCAGGGTGCAACTGAGGTCGATCTTTATACTTTAGGTTCCTCCACTTACAATGTTGAAACAGCAGTTAATGCAGATTCTTATATATGGCAGCTTTTACCTGCAAATGCAGGTACGGTTTCGGGCAGTACAACAAGTGCTAATGTGGCCTGGAACAGCAGTTTCCGCGGAAATGCAAAACTCAGTGTAAAAGCGGTTAACACTAACTGTGGCGAAAGCTCGTGGTCAGAATCATTTGACATAAAAGTTTTTAGCTCCCTGGGAGTTAAAGATAACACGAGCAATATTGGATTAAGTATATCACCCAATCCGAGTAATGGCAATTTTATTCTCACCGTTGAAACTGAAGGCAATTCGGTACTGGCAATCAGAATAACTTCCGCCACCGGATCAGTCGTTTACGACCGGAAGGGCATTGAAAGCGATGGCAAATTTACTGATGCCATGAAGCTCAATCTTCCTTCAGGAACCTATAATCTAACTGTCAGCATTGCAGATGGTTATGCTGTTAAAAGGTTTGTCGTAACAAAATAGACAAGAAACACCTTTTTGCAGAAAAAGCTACACAGTGTAGCTTCTTTTTGCAAGATTCACATCAGATTCGTCTTTTTTTTGACAGATGAACCTCAGATATTTTAGTAATGAAAAATTACCTGCCAAAAAAAATTGGTTACAAAAACCACTTCAATAAAAAAGAAATAAATAAAGTCTAATCTCATATTACATTTCTCTTATATGGCGATAAATAATTACTCAGTTACTACTCGGATGTCTCGTATTTTCTACAATAAGCTTGTAATGCTTATGTTTGTTTCGTGCATGCCCTTATTTATAGCAGCCAGGCATCAAGGAGGAGGTATTTCTTGCCAATCTCCCGGAAAATCTCAAATCAGCTTTTCGGGTAATTCCCAATCGTCAACAGAAGTTTCCGCTTCAACCCAATCGTGGCAGTTGCCCCCGGACCGGGGCTGCATGCTGATTATCTGTCCTCAGAACTTTAAATTAGCCATTTTCCCTCTGGCCCAATGGAGGAATGAAACCGGAATAGCAACTGAAATCGTTACTACTGAGCATTTAACAAATGATACAGATATTTATAATTTTGTAAAAGCCTACTATAACGATAAAGGCAACCTGTCCTATCTTTTACTTGTAGGTGATGCCAAACAGGTCCCGACACATAAAGAACCTTCGCTAAAAGATACAAGCAGGGTAAGCGATAACTACTATTCCTACCTGGCAGGTGATGACCATTATCCTGACATCCTGGTCGGCCGGTTTTCGGCCGAAACTGTTCGGGATGTGGAAATGCAGGTGAAGCGCACCTTGCAATACGAAAAAAGCCCCGGGCTGGATGCTTCCTGGTTAAAAAAGGCAACAGGTATTGGATCCGATTTAAATATGGGAGACGGATTTGAGTCCGATTATTTACATGTACGTAAGCTTCTTAAAGCTCTCGAAACATCTACATATTCACCCAGTAACGAATTTTTTGATGGATCACAGGGAGATTACGATGCCAATGGAAACCCATCTGCTATGGAAATTGCAGATAAAATAAATGAGGGTACAGGTGTTATTTTCTACGCCGGTCATGGCACAACAAATTTTTGGCAAACAGGGACTATTACCCGATCAGTAGTGGAAAATTTGACGAATACAGGCAAATACCCATTGATATGGTCAGCAGCATGCGAAAACGGAAGATTTGCAGACGAATATTGCCTCGCCGAAGCCTGGCTTAGGGCTAACAGCCATGGCCAGCCTACCGGTGCTGTAGCAGTGATGATGGCATCAGGAGCACAAACAAGCATCCCTCCCACAGTTACTCAGCACAAAGTTGCCGAATTACTAAGTACTTTGCACGAAGGGCTCACAACCATGGGGGCCATCTCAATATCGGGATTGATTGCTATGAATGATGACTACCCGGGTACGAGCACTTTCGAAATCACTGATACATGGGTTTTATTTGGCGATCCGGCACTCAGGGTGCGCACCGATGTGCCCAGGCAACTCCTTGCAAGTCATAAAGGAACCATTGGATCAGGTCGCAACAGCTATATAATTAAATGCAACACTCCTGAAGGGTATGCCTGTATCAGTAAGAACGGAATCATTTTGGGAACAGCGGCTCTTTCAGATGGTAAAGCTATACTGTATCTCAGCAAACCTGCCACGGGTGACAGCCTTTTGCTTACTATTACCGCCCTCAATTGCCTGCCGTACATAGCAAGTATTAAAGTGATAGAAAAACCTGAATTCCCGGACATATATAAGCCTGAGAATCACAGCAAGTTACAACCCATTAACAGTTCCTTTTCGTGGGAATGCAACAATGGCGGTATCCCCGAATCCTACTTATTTTATCTTGGAACTGATAACCCTCCGACTAACCTGATTAATGGACAAGCTGTAACGGCAACCAACTTCGAAACCGGTTTCCATTTCCTCTATAATCAGACATATTACTGGAAAGTGGTGCCAATAAACAGTTTTGGTTCTGCAAGTTCCAATGTTATGAGTTTCACTACCGTGTTTAAACCGGATGAAGAATTTGAGGCAAATACCGATAGCAAAATAAACTGGCTGAATGGCAGTCAGCAGAAATGGAAAATTGACGGGATTCGGTATTTCGACGGGAAACAATCCCTGCGCTCCGGAGAGATAAATGACGATGAATATTCCTCGCTTGTATTTTCCTGCGAAGTTCAAAATTGCGATTTTGTCAGTTTTTGGAGCAAGATCTCCTCGGAAAAGAATGACAAACTGCAATTCATCATCAACGGTAAACTTATCAAAGAATGGAGCGGCGAGACTGACTGGGATTTCTCTGAATTTAAAATTGATGCCGGGGCAAACAAGATAGAATGGCGTTATACTAAAAATGGAGAAACTTCATCCGGATCCGACGCAGCATGGCTCGATGATATTCACCTGCCCGTTCACGCTTCAACAAATCTGCTGGTTCCCGAAAATGGTTCAGCCTGTCAGGGAACTGTTTTTCAGACTGCGACAGAAGCAGAAAACTATTCCACCCTCTGTTGGCAGACTAACGGGGATGGTGAGTTTGCCGACAGTAACCTGGGAAACGCCATTTATAGTCCAGGTGCAATCGACTCACAAAAAGGCTCCGTTGCACTGCAGGTAAAACTGCATGGATTCTATGGCTGTCCTGAACTTGAGCAGTCAACCAGGCTCGAAATAGAACCATTGCCCATTGTTCCATTACCCTCCGACACCATTATCAGCAACGGATATGCGGTACTGTTGGATGCAACTACAAGCGCTGATATGACATACCTGTGGCAACCAACCATGAGCACTTCTGCCACAATTGTAATTGACTCAATAGCTTCGCTGAATGGCAAAAAATCAACCAATGTTACTATTACCAGCATTAAGGGTTGTTCAAGCAGCAAGAATATCATGATGTATTTCAATTCGGCTTCGACTGCGGATAAATTTGACATATACCCTAACCCAAGTGATGGACATTTTACGATTGAACCAGTCATAGGTTCGGCTTTTATTGAAAAAATGATTCTTGTTAACCCGGAAGGAAGGCTTGTATGGGAAAGCGCCGGTAGCTGTAACTTATACGGAACAAAACAGTTAGCCATAAAAGGATTGAAACAGGGCACGTACTTTCTGCTTATCGATAATGCCAATGGTCGATCCACCAATCCTATTGTAATCAGGTAATACCGATTTTCATTTTCAAAAAGCAAAACCATATTATCGGAATTAAGGGATAATATGGTTGTGGTTCTTAGCCATTTGAAAAAATGGATTCTTTTACAGTTTACCCTTCGGATAATCATGAATTTGGTTACTTTTGGCCTTTGTTAGACAACGGTTTTTATGAAGAATTTTACACTCGTTTCCACCCTTTTCCTCTTACTGTTCGCACAGGCTGCTTTTTCGCAGGAGAATGAACCGAACAACGGGCTGAAACATATCATGACTGCTGAAGAAGCAGCAAAGAGTTACCTGATCGGACTGAATTTTGTTGAAACTAATCCGCCGACAGGAGTGATACGCAATGTGGAAGAATTTGGCAACAACGATGGCGCTTTGATCCGTTATCCTTTCGGCATCCCCATAAGTCTTATCAAAGAACTGGCTAAAGATGCGAAAGTTACAACGGTAGTTGCAAACAGCGCCCAGCAAACCACAGTAACCGCCCAATACCAGTCGAACGGAGTCAACCTGGCAAATTGCAGTTTCCTGATAGCTCCTTCCGATTCATACTGGGCGCGCGATTATGGCCCCTGGTATGTAACCTTTGGAAATAACCAGGTTGGAATTATCGATTTCCCATATAACCGTCCACGCCCAAATGACGATGAAATACCTAAAAAAGTAGCAACCAGCCAGGGAATACCCTGGTTTGGCATGAATGTGATCCATACCGGCGGCAATTATATGACCAATGGCATTGACCAGGCTTCGTCGACCCAACTGGTTTGGGACGAAAACCCTACCCAGACCCATTCGCAGGTTGCATTAAAAATTCATGATTACCTCGGCATCAACAACTACATGGTGGAGCAGGATCCCAATGGAACCTACATCGATCATATTGATTGCTGGGGGAAATTTCTGGCTCCCGATAAAGTTCTTATCCGGAAAGTACCTTCTTCACATGCCCAATATGCTGCAATAGAAGCCACTGCTGCCTTTTATGCAAGCCAGCTCTGCTCATATGGAACTCACTACAAGGTTTACAGGGTGAATACGCCTAATGATGAGCCTTATACCAATTCCTTTATTTTAAAAAATAAAGTTTGTGTCCCTATTATGGGAACCGCAAATGATGCTCCTGCCTTGTTAGCATACACCCAGGCAATGCCCGGGTACCAGATATTCGGTTTCCTGGGAAACCCAAGCACGCCCTGGGAATCGACCGATGCCTTGCATTGCCGCGCCCACGAAATGGCCGACCAGGGAATGTTAATGATATCGCATATGCCACTCCATGATTCGATACCGGCACAGGCTTGTTTTCAAATCGATGCGGATATCACTGCGTTCAGCGGCCAGCTGATTTATCCTGATTCGGTATGGACAATTTACAAGGTGAATACCGGCAACTGGGACACGCTTACCATGACAAATACCTCCGGCACTACCTGGTCAGCCTGTATTCCGGGTCAGATGGAAGGTTCTATGATTTCGTATTACATACACGCTGAGGATGCATCAAACCGGGCTTCCAGCCTTCCTTACATTGGCGCCCCCGATCCGATTAAATTTTATGTTAAAGTTTCGGCTCTGCCCAATGTGGTAATTTCGCCTGACACACTTTTGTTCCGTACGTTTGAGGATGTACTGAACGGGAAGACCGCTGTAGTGAGGAACTATACCAACCAACAGATTTTAATTAACCAGGTTACTAATACAGGTGCAACTCCCTTTGCCTGGGAAATTGAAAACTGGAATATGACATTGCCCTATACCATGCAGGCGGGTGATGCACTTAGTTTTAAAGTAAAAATGATCCTTCCGACTGTCGGGAAATCGAATTACCTCTGCGATACACTTTTTGTAAATACAACTGATTACAATAACCAGGTAATGATTTGTGCTGATCCATACTTGCTGACTTCAACTAACGAAACCTATCAAAACCTCGGGGCAAGTGTGTATCCGAACCCGTTGAAGAGCAGCACTAACTTTAGCATTCACAACCAGAAAGAAGGAAAAGTGAGTATTGAAATTTACTCCGTGATGGGTGATCTGGTTTCAATTCCTTTCAGCCGGACATTAACACAAGGCTCCCATACAATTGCCTGGGAAGGAAACGGCAATAACGGCCAAAAATTAGTTCCTGGAATCTATTTATACCGTATCACAAGCGGTTCGGAAATTTCTACCGGGAAGATATCTATCTTAAAATAAGGTATTACACGTTTATATAAATCCCGGGCGTTTTGCCATTCCATTGACCGGATTATGGTTTCAGATATTCCGGGAAATCAAAAAAGCCCCAAACACCCAGACCTGAATCACCAAAGTGATAGTGGTCGGGGTTTTGGGGCTTGTATTTTGGGATACAGAGTTTGGGACTTGTATTATTGTATTAAATAATAGTCCCGTGCAAATAGCAATGTGCTATATCTCTGGCTCAATCCTGAACGCATTAAATATCTTATCAACACCAACCTGTGTTGTACCATGATAAGTTGCGTCCATAATGTCGGAATCGCTCCAACCAAGGGATTTCAGTTTATCCACATTGGTTTGTTGAATCGAATTTGAATCACGAACCACTTGCAGAACGAAAAGCAACATGGCAAGTTCGTTTTCCTCGAGAGGCGCTTTGGAGGGATCCAGCTTTATTTCAGCCAGTAAATCGGGCAAAACGCCATACTGCAGCAATATACCGGAATTCATGCTGACGCAATAGCTGCATTGTTCTGTTTCTGAAACCAGTAAACGTATAAATGCCAGCAGTTTACCTCCGAGGGTTTTGTGCCGCATAAAATAGCCCAGGTTCGCAAATTGCTTGTCGAGCACATATTCGCTCGGGCTGAAAACTTTAAATGCAGCAGGTATAAAGCCCATGGTATTCATCATGGTACTGTATATTTCGGCTACGCGGCCGCTTGCATTTTCCTGTTCGATTAAATTGATAAAAGCCATCTTGTTTTCGGTTTAACACAAAAGGCTGCCCTTGTCTATCGGAGCAGCCTTTTGTACGTTGATTATTTTGTTATTTGATACCCGTTATAAACTTGTATGTGAGCAAGGTATAAATCAGTTTTGCCGTCAGGTAGTCGGGTGCTTTGTTATCTTTGTTTGGCACCAGTTCGGTGATGTCGAATCCCACAATATTAACCTGTTCGCTGATTTTTTTCAAAATATTGATGATATCGAACCAGTTCATGCCACCGGGTTCGGGTGTGCCGGTTGATGACATAATGGAAGGATTCAGAACATCAAGATCGATGGTAATATATACGTTACGGCTTAATTTGTTGAGCAGCTCGTACATCCAGGTCGACTGGTCGTAGATCTGCATGGCATAAAACACACATTCAGGTCTTATGTCCTCGCGTTCGGCGGCACTCATGCTGCGTATGCCAACCTGAACTACAGGAGCCATTTCCGAAGCCCTGGCCATTACACACTGATGGTTGTATTTTGACCCGTTAAGTTCGTCGCGCATATCGGCATGTGCATCAAACTGGAGTATGGTCAAATCGCTGAACTGCTCGCTGGCCGCCTTAAATGCCCCCACGCTCACCGAGTGTTCGCCGCCCAAAATGACTGGAAATTTTTTCTTTTTGAACAATGCTTTTACCCTGTTATACACTTCGTCGACCATGGCTTCGGGTGATGAAAGTTCGGTTACAGGTTCGGCAGTGTGTATGCCTAATTTATGTACCTCGCTGTCGGTATCAATGTCGTACATTTCGAGGTTGAAAGATGCTTCAATAATTGCCTTCGGACCTTTTTCGGAACCCTTGTTCCAGGTTGTAGTGCCGTCGTAAGGAACAGGAACTATTACAATTTTTGAGCTTTCGAACGAACTAAGTTCTTTCGGCAGATTACCATACTGTTTCATAGGAGTGATATTTTTAGTTCTAAACCATTATTTATCAAAGGCATGCGGAAGAAAAGCACTGATGTCCGATTCTTAAAGCATACTGTATAGAAAGCCTTTTTGCTAAAATACAGATTAATGGAAGAGAGAGTGGTTAATATGCTGTTTGTGTTTTCGGAGATGCGAATGTACAACTTTTTTTAATATATGCAACATAATTCCTTATGTGGAAAATGGACAGGAAGCTGCATTTTTCTATTGTAAGTTATTTAATAGAATTTGATGTTTTGAGAAAAGAGCAATAAAAAAATAAGAACCTGAAAGTTTTAATAAAACTTTCAGGTTCTTATTCCATTTAGTTACATTTAGCAGGTTTTCGATTGAGAAACTAAAATCCGCCTCCACTCACTTTTTGTTTCTGTGCTCCGATTTTTGCTCCGAGGAATTCACGGTTCATACGTGCAATATTATCTATCGAAATTTCTTTGGGGCATTCGGCTTCGCAGGCACCGGTATTGGTACAGTTACCAAATCCCAGTTCGTCCATTTTGGCTACCATAGCCTGTACCCTGCGGCTGGCTTCGGCTTTGCCCTGTGGTAACAGAGAAAAATGGGAAACTTTTGCTGCCACAAACAACATGGCAGATGCATTTTTGCAGGCTGCCACGCAAGCTCCACAACCTATACAGGCTGCCGCATCCATGGATAAATCTGCATTTTGTTTCGGGATTGGAATGGCATTGGCATCAGGAATTCCACCGGTATTTACCGAAATAAAACCTCCTGCCTGGATAATTTTATCAAAAGCCTGGCGATCCACCATCAGGTCGCGGATCACGGGAAAAGCTGCCGAACGCCAGGGCTCAATCACAATGGTGTCACCATCTTTGAACTTACGCATATGCAACTGGCATGTAGTTACGGCATCATCGGGTCCGTGCGGACGACCGTTGATATACAAACTGCATGTTCCGCAGATACCCTCGCGGCAGTCGTGGTCGAAAACAACAGGATCTTCGCCTTTTGTAACCTGCTGGTCGTTAAACACATCAAGCATTTCGAGGAAAGAACTGCTGTCGCTTATGCCGTTCACTTTATAGGTGGCAAATTTGCCTTTGGCTTTGGCATTCTTTTGACGCCATATTTTGAGTGTGAAATCCATCTTTGAGAGGGTTTAGGGGTTAGGGGTTGGGGTTTAGGGTTGGTGCCTGTAAGGCAATTTTCCGTAAATCATATCCTCATTTCCTTTAATTTTATTTGTTTAGACTATCGAGCTTTGTAATCAGAGCATTTAGCATTTTGCCCATTTCATTTATTTTATTTTCTATCTCATCGGTATGTACCTTGCTTATGTAATCCTGATGGTATGCTATAATTATTAGTGTATTGAGTTCAAAAAGCGATCCTCGTGATATTTCCAGGAATTGGAGGTAGTTCTTAGTAGTTCCTCTTCCCCAGCCTTCAGCAATGTTAGCAGGAATTGATACTGCTGCTCTTCTGATTTGACTTGTTAAACCATACAATTCTTCTTTTAGGAAAAATTTTATCAACCTATAGATTTCATTTATAAGCTCTATTCCTTTTTGCCAAACGAATAAATCCTTGAATGATTCTATCCTTTTATGTTCCACTTGAATCTCAAATGTTTTTGTTGTTCAGCAATAACAGGAATAGCACATCCCTAAAACCTAATCCCTAAAGCCCAACCCCTTCTATTTGTAATTCCTCTGCTTCACCTCAATTGCCTCATATTCCAGTGGCTCCTTATTAAGTATTGGTGCTTTATCGTCACCACTATACTCCCAGGCAGCCACGTACATGTATTCTTCGTCATTACGCAAGGCTTCACCTTCCGGGGTCTGGTATTCTTCACGGAAATGACCTCCGCACGATTCTTCGCGGTTGAGTGCATCCAGGGCCATCAGTTCACCTAATTCGATGAAATCGGCAACACGTCCGGCTTTTTCCAGTTCAGGATTTACCTCGTTAAATTCGCCGGTGATCTTTACATCTTTCCAGAAATCAGCTTTAACTTCACGGATCATCGTGATGGCTTTCTGCAGGCCGGCTTTGTTACGCGCCATGCCAACATATTCCCACATAATTTTGCCAAGCTGGCGGTGGAAAAAATCGACAGGCTTGCTGCCTTTTACATCGAAAAGTTTCTGTAACCTTGATTTTACCTGCTTTTCTGCTTCTGCAAATTCGGGCAGATCGGTTTTAAAACGGGGAACATTGATCTGGTCGGCCAGGTAATTCTGAATGGTATAAGGTAAAACAAAATACCCGTCAGCTAATCCCTGCATTAATGCGGAGGCGCCCAGGCGGTTTGCACCGTGATCGGAGAAATTGGCTTCACCTGCAACAAACAATCCCGGAACGTTCGACATCAGGTCATAATCAACCCAGAGTCCACCCATGGTATAATGCACGGCAGGATATATCATCATTGGATTTTCGTAAGGATTTTCGTCCACGATTTTCTGGTACATCTGGAACAGATTGCCATAGCGCTCTTCTATCACATTGCGCCCCAGTCGCTTGATGGAAGCTGCAAAATCGAGGTAAACAGCCAGCCCGGTTTCGCCGACGCCAAATCCGGCATCACAGCGCTCTTTGGCGGCGCGCGAAGCCACATCGCGCGGAACCAGGTTACCGAAAGCAGGGTAACGGCGTTCGAGGTAATAATCGCGGTTTTCTTCGGCGATTTCTTTGGGTTTCATCTTATTATGGCGGAGAGCTTCCACATCTTCTTTTCGTTTCGGAACCCAGATGCGACCGTCGTTGCGGAGGCTTTCGCTCATCAGTGTTAGCTTCGACTGAAAATCGCCGTGAACCGGGATACAGGTAGGGTGAATTTGTGTAAAACAGGGATTTCCGAAACAGGCACCTTTCTTATATGCCTTCCAGATAGCCGTGGCATTGCTCCCCATAGCATTGGTACTCAGGAAGAAAACATTGCCATAACCACCTGTAGCAAGAACGACTGCATGAGCTGAATGCCTTTCAATTTCACCTGTTACCAGGTTGCGGGCAATAATACCGCGGGCGCGTCCATCAACCAATACTACGTCGAGCATTTCGTGACGGATAAATGATTCAACGGTTCCGAGGGCTACCTGCCGACTCATGGCACTGTATGCACCAAGCAAAAGCTGCTGGCCGGTTTGACCGCGGGCATAAAAAGTCCGCGAAACCTGGGCACCACCAAACGAGCGGTTATCGAGTAAACCGCCATATTCGCGTGCAAAGGGCACACCCAGGGCGACTGACTGATCAATAATACTGTTACTAACTTCAGCCAGGCGGTACACATTTCCTTCACGGGCACGGTAGTCGCCACCTTTAATGGTATCATAAAACAAGCGATAAACACTGTCACCGTCGTTCTGGTAGTTTTTGGCTGCATTTATACCCCCCTGGGCTGCGATACTATGTGCGCGCCGCGGACTGTCCTGGTAGCAAAAAGCCTTCACGTTAAATCCTAAAGCGCCCAATGAAGCTGCGGCAGATGCGCCTGCCAGGCCTGTACCAACAACGATAACATCAAGTTTTCGTTTATTGGAAGGGTTAACAAGGGCAATGTGATCTTTATAATTGCTCCATTTTGTTGCAACCGGCCCCTGTGGTATTTTTGAATTGAGTTTTGTCATACAAATTATACTTTTATAAGCTGACAATCAGCCATTTGATGCGCCTGTTACTTAACAAAAATAAAAAACAAAGGAATGCTTGCAAAGCCTAAAGGAACCACTATCGAATATAGGGTACTGACCACTTTAATAAAGGGCGTGTATTTGGTATGGTTAAGCCCCAGGGTTTGAAATGCCGACTGAAAAGCATGATGCAGGTGGAATCCAAGAAAAACCATAAGCACAACATAAAGTATGGCATAAAACTTATCAGCAAACAACATGATGGCCATCTGGTAGAAATCTTCCTTTCCCAGGTTTCCCGGAGGGCTAACCCACCCCAGTTTTACAAAATAGAAATTGGAGAAATGAATGACCAGGAAAATAAAGATTATAGCTCCCGTATGGATCATATATTTTGAGAAGAACGAAAGGTGCGAGTACCCTTCGACTTTGTAACGGACCGGCCGTGCCATCCAGTTCTGTATCTGAATGATCAGCCCGATAAGGATGTGAACGGCAAAACCGCCCATAAGAAAAATCTCCATGATTTTTACCAGGGGATTGGTTGTCATAAACCCAACAGCTAACATAAAAGCAGCTCCTTCATCGTTGCATAAAAGCAACAGATTAATGCCCAGGTGAACAAGCAGGAAAGAAATCAGGAACAGACCGGCAAGGGCCATTACAATTTTTTTGGTGATCGAGGAGTAAAATAATAATTTATTGCCCATACGATTATTGATTTGAAATATTTAGAGGCAACACCTATCCCGGCTTAGGAAATAATTAATACTTTTGGCTGCCTGCGAGTGGAACAAATATAGAGACAATACTACTTGATTTCAAAGCACAAAGCATAAAAAAAAAATATTTTTTCCGAATAAATAAATTATTCTAACAACTACTTAAATATCAACACTATGCGTTACCTTCCGATTGAAAAAGAAATGTATATCCGAAACCGGGCAAAACTTGTCGAAAAGCTCAAACCTGGTTCACTGGCTATCGTCAACTCTAACGATGAGATGCCACGTTCGGGCGATCAGACTTATATATTCAGGCAAAATTCGGATATGTTTTACCTCACGGGTCTCGACCAGGAGAAATGCATTTTAACACTTTGCCCCGGCCACCCGGTTGAAAGTATGCGCGAAATGCTCTTCACGGTGAAAACCAGCGACCTCATGGTTACCTGGAACGGACATAAATATACCATGGAGCAGGTCCGGCAGGTTTCGGGAATACAGACCGTGAAATGGCTTGATGATTTTGAAATCACGTTGCGCGACCTCGTGTCGAGGGTGCAGGTGATTTACCTGAACCAGAACGAATATCCTAAATTTATTACCGATGTTCCCCTTCGCGATAACAGGTTTGCTTTAAAAATGCGCCAGGATTTCCCTGTTCACTCTTACGAGCGGCTCGCACCTATAGTCACTGATCTGCGCCTGGTTAAAGAACCGGAAGAAATTATGCAGATACAAAAAGCCTGTGACCTCACCAACGAAGGACTGCGCCGGGTTCTGAAATTTGTTAAACCCAGTATAAAGGAATATGAAGTGGAAGCCGAATTTTCGCACGAGTTTATCCGCAAAGGCAGCCAGGGGCATGCATATCCGCCCATCATTGCCTCGGGGGCAAATGCGTGTATCCTTCATTACAACACAAATTTCAACAATTGCAACAACGGCGAATTATTGCTGATGGATGTGGGTGCCGAATACGGGAATTACGCGGCTGACATGACACGCACCATCCCGGTTAACGGAAAATTTTCGACACGCCAGCGCCAGGTTTATGATGCTGTGCTGCGGGTGCTGAAAGCGGCTTCCGCCATGTTGAAACCTGGAACCACTATCGATGCATGGCATTCCGAAGCCTGTAAACTAATGGAAAAAGAACTTATCGGCCTGGGATTGATAAGTGAGGACGATGTGAAAAATCAATCGGCCGATTCGCCCGCGTTTTTTAAATATTATATGCATGGCACAGGCCATTTTATGGGTCTGGATGTTCACGATGTAGGCACAAGGCAAACAAGGTTTGAAACAGGCATGGTAATGACTTGCGAACCTGCTATTTATATTCCCGAAGAAGGAATTGGAATCCGCCTCGAAAATGATATTATGGTCGCCGAAGTACCGGTAAACCTGATGGCAGCAATTCCGATTGAACCGGATGAGATTGAAGAATTAATGAGAAGGTAGGAGTTGTGATGTGGGATGTTTGATGTGGGATGTGGGATGTGGGATGTCGGATGTTGAATACCGCAGTCATGATTTATAAGAATCCAATTTGACTCGCATTCCGACACCTCTTAACTCAAAACTTATAACTCAAATCTCATATCTATCAAAGACACCCGAATTTTTTCATCACATCGTCCTTCACCTTAAAACCAAGCGATTTAGCTTTTTTCAGGTCGTCACAACCATCCGTATTTGGGAAAGCATTTGCCGGCAATTCGAACCAAACTGTTGCCCGGTTATAGTAGGCTTCGGCAAAATCAGCCTTAAGTTCAATGGCCTTTGTAAAGCATTCGTAAGCTTGCTTGTATTCAAATTTATCGGCATGAGCTACTCCTTGTTTGTTCCATTCGGCGGCTGTCTGGGCAAATGCACCCATTGATAATAACAAGATGAGGCCGGTAAAAAAAATTAGCTTTTTCATTTTTCTGGGATTTGGAATAACAAAATTAACTCAATTTTTTATATGCCCGTGCGTTATCTTTTGTTTTCAGTTACACCAAAACCCTATATTTGCATCAAATAATTAAAAAACAATAACCATGTTCAACGCTCAGGTTTATACCGAAAGACGTAACGCTTTACGCAAACTGATGCCTTCGGGAATTGTCCTATTACCCGGAAATACTGAAGCAGCCTATAACTATTCCGCCAACACCTATACTTTCAGGCAGGATAGCAATTTCTCTTATTTCTTCGGGCTCGAAAATCCGGATTTTGTCGGTATTATTGATATTGATAACGACGTCGATTATATTTTTGGCAACGACTTCGAGATCGATGATATTATCTGGATGGGTCCCCAGCCGAAAGTAATTGACCTGGCTGTAAAAGTTGGCATAAAAAACACAGCCGCTCTCAGCGAACTAACAGTTTTCGTTAATAATGCCATTCAGAAACGCCGTCCAATCCATTTTGCACCAACCTACCGCGCTGAAACAACCCTGCAAGTTTGCGGACTACTCGGCCTAAAACCGGCACGCATCCGCGATTACACATCACTTCCTTTAATCGAAGCCATTGTGAAACTTCGCTCCATAAAGGCGGATATTGAAGTGGTCGAAATCGAAAAAGCCATAGATACTGCCTGGAAAATGTTTACAACCGGAATGCGTATGGCTCATCCCGGGCGTAAAGAACAGGAAATCGTTGGTGCCATGGAAGGGATTTCTATTGCTCACGGTCGCCCCGTTTCATTCCCCATCATCCTGAGCATGAACGGGCAAATTCTCCATAATCACCATCATGAAAACGTATTGCAGGAAGGTCGTATGCTTGTTATGGATGCCGGGACCGAAACAGTACTCAATTATGCAAGCGATATTACACGTACGGTTCCTGTAGGTGGCAAATTCAGCCAACGCCAGCGCGAAATCTATGAAATTGTGCTTAACGCGAACCTGAATTCTATTGCTGCAACAAAACCAGGCACCTTGTACCGCGATTGCCATATGGTTGCTGCCGAAACTATTGCAGCTGGATTAAAGGACCTGGGATTGATGAAAGGCGATGTGAAAGAAGCCGTTGCAGCAGGAGCTCACGCCTTGTTTTTCCCTCATGGCTTAGGTCATATGCTGGGCATGGATGTTCACGATATGGAAGGGCTTGGACAGATACATGTTGGGTACGATAGCGAAATACAACCAAGCAAACAGTTCGGAACGGCTTACCTTAGGCTGGGTCGTCGGTTGCAGCCCGGTTTTGTGCTTACCAACGAACCCGGTATCTATTTTATCCCCGAACTGATTGATATGTGGAAAGCCGAAAAGAAATATGCGGAATTCCTGAATTACGATAAAATTGAAGAATACCGCACTTTTGGAGGAATACGGATAGAGGATGATATACTTGTAACCGCCGATGGACAGCGCGTTCTGGGCAAGCCTATCCCGAAAACGGTTGCCGAAGTTGAGGCAACCATGGCGGATAGAATTCTGTAGAGTCTGACACTCTTCGGGTATTCAGGCACTAAATTTCAGGGAATTTATAACAAGGAGAGATTGTATCTTTGCAGTCTCTCCTCGCTGTAAGTGCTAATTTGCTTTCTCCAAACCGTTTAAAAATGAAAAAAACAATTCAATTTCAGAATACGAATGTAAGTTACTCTATCTGCGGTAACGGACATGCCTTGGTTCTTCTCCATGGATTTCTCGAATCGAAAGCCATTTGGGATGATTTTACCGAAACGCTCCAAAAGGAGTTTACAGTTGTAGCAATTGACTTGCCTGGGCATGGCGAAAGTGGTTTGGTAGCCGAAAACCACGGTATGCCTCTTATGGCAGAGGCTGTAAAAGAAGTATTGAAAGCCGAAAATATTTCAGAAGCCGTTATTGTCGGCCATTCAATGGGCGGGTATGTGGCGCTGCAATTTGCAAAGGATCACACAAAAATGCTGAAAGGAATGGTCCTTTTTCATTCTCATGCCGGTGCCGACAGTGAAGAGACAAAAATTAACCGCCAACGCACCATTGCCATCGTGAGGCAAAACCGGGGTAAGTTTATTCAGCAATTTATCCCCGATCTGTTCGACCAGAAACATGTGGGAAAATACACTCAGGCTATCAAAAACCTGCAGGAAAGTGCAGGTCTAATGAGCCCTGAAGCAATAATTGCAGCCCTTTCGGGTATGCGCGATCGACAGGATCAGATGCCATTTCTGTCAAAGACAGAACTTCCGGTATTTTTTATCATCGGCAGGCAGGATAGCCGGATGCCATATGGCCAGCTTATTGAACAGGCGATGGTTCCTTTACATGGCGAAACTCTTTTGCTCGAAGATGTCGGCCATATGGGCTTTATCGAGGCTCCTGCTAAAACACTGCAGGCAATAACGCATTTCGCCTTACGGTGTTTTGAGGATTAATATGTGCCCTATTTTATCATTTATTTATTTGAAAAACCGGCGTTCATAAAACTTCCTGCTACAGTTTAAATATGGCTTGTTTGGAGCCAAAATCTTGCAACAGGGGGACGTGGAAACAGAAATCTCTTTGACCCTCTTTCGTTAGCTAATATCTTATTTTTTATTGAGGCGGATCATTCATTTCTGGAAAGACAGTTTTATCTGATTTGCACAAAAACGGTTTGGAATCATGTATAATGATTAAAAAACAGGAAGCCCAGATTCTATTTTTAATAAATTTTAACATTCCCCCCTAAGGCTTGATTAAATTCCTATTTTTGTAGGGCCAACTTATACAATAATATGTTAAAGTGCCGGGCAAATGCATAAGCCCGATTGTGTCTACAATTGAGAATGAGCCGTTTGCTGTTAATAATTCTGACTGCAAGACTGCCAAACCATATAATACACTTCTAAAATGAAGAAAGCACTTTTAGTATTGAGTCTTTTACTGGCTTATACGGCTGTAGTTTTTGCTCAAAACCGAACAATAACCGGCACGGTAACTTCGCAGGATGATGGCTCCACTTTGCCCGGGGTTACAGTTGTTGTAAAGGGAACCACCCAGGGTACGACCACTTCTATAGATGGTAAATACAAACTTCCGGGTGTTTCTCCCGCTTCAGTCATCGTTTTTAGCTTTATAGGATATACCCCTGTCGAAATTCTTGTAGGAGAGCAACAAATAATTGATGCAGTCATGGTACCTGAAGCGCAAAAATTGCAGGAATTTGTTGTGACTGCTTTAGGTGTTAAAAGGGAGAAACGGGAAATCGGTTATTCGTCCGAAAAAATGGACACAAAGGAAATTACCCGCGCCAATGCCCCTAATGTGATCAGTGCTTTGGCCGGCAGGTCAGCCGGTGTGGCTGTTTCGGAGGGCGATGGGGTCGAGGGTGGTTCGACACGAATTGTAATCAGGGGTAATAACAACCTAGCCAAAAATAACCAGCCACTGATTGTTGTGGATAATGTTCCTATGGACAATATTTCCGGTTTGGATAATGTGGGTCGTGGTGTGGATTGGGGAAATGGAATTTCCGACCTGAATTCTTTTGATATTGAGGATTATACCGTTCTTAAAGGCGGGGCGGCTTCCGCCTTATATGGCGAGCGTGGTGCAAACGGCGTTATTCTGATCACCACCAAGCGTGGTAAAAAACAAAACGGCATCGGCATCACCTATAATTACAACTATAAAATAAGCCATCCCTACCGTTACCGGGAAGTTCAGAACAAGTACGGAGCAGGAGGGCCCATTACTTTAAGCGAACCTGGTTTCCCGGTTGACGGTGAAGGAACGCTCTTATACCCTGGCATTTATGGAAATGACAAGCTGATTCTCAACCAGGCAGGCGAAACATCAAGTACATCCGAGCAATTCGGGTATTACGGCTCGGCAGTATCGTGGGGGCCGGAAATGAAAGGCGAAATGGTAAAATGGTGGGATGGCGAAATGCGTGACTATTCGCCTCAGCCCGATAATTTTAAAATGGCATTCCAGGATGGAGTCACACAGACACATAACATTTCCGTGCAGGGAGGAACTGATAAAGGAACCCTTCGCTTGTCCTTTTCGCGCCAGGATCAAACCCCGGTTGTGGATAACAGCAATTCAACCCGCAATACCATAAACTTTGGAACTAACATTAGAATTTCGGAAAAACTCAGGGCTGATGCGGCTCTGACATACGTGAGTTTCAATCGTTTAAACAGCCCTATGCTGGGCGAAGACGCGAATTCGTTCAGCAAAGGATTCCTGTATTCGTGGCCCCGCAGTTACAAAGGAATCGACAAGGAATATTACCAGCTGGCTGACGGTTCGCAAAACCCCCTTGACGGTTACCCTTTCATGTATGTTGACAAACATCTTTGGTGGAACTATTACAATAACAATACCTGGCAGAATCGCGATAAATACACCGGGTCGGTAGCCCTGATTTGCACTATTACTCCCTGGCTTACAGCCACCGGAAGAGCCGGACGTGATTTCTCCGTGGAACAATTCGAATCGAAAAACAAGCCCATTGATTATATTGGTTTAATGGAAGGCGGGTATAGCAACAGCTTGTCGAAAACTACCATGGATAACCTCGAATTCTTCCTGGCAGCCAACAAAGAAGGACTTTTCGGTTCGAAATTTGATGCACGGTTTACGGCTGGTGCAAGCCGGTGGAATTATGACTCTTATGGTATATCAGGACATTCCGGCATCTGGTATTATCCCAATATGTACACTTTCTTTAATTACACTGAACCCACCTATACTACTGATGAAGCGGGCAATCAAATATTGGTTGATCCCGCCAATACAGCCTCATCCATGGTTCCGGGTGAAACTATTCTTACACAACGCACCAACTCAGTATTTTCATTTCTGAACCTTTCGTATAACAAATATCTTTTCCTGGAACTGACAGGAAGGAACGATTGGTCATCTACCTTGCCTGATGACAATAATTCGTATTTCTATCCTTCGGTATCCGCTAGTTTTATTGCAACAGAGGCGTTTAATCTGCATGAAAATATGCCCTGGCTGTATTTTCTGAAAATCAGGGGCGGCATTGCTCAAACAGCCAACAGTCCCGAACCATACAAAAAGAATTTTTATTACAACACCAGTTTATTTGGTGGCCAGCAGGCATCCACATTGCCTAATGTAATTCCGCCTACGGAGCTAAAGCCCCAGTTTGTTAACGGGTACGAAGGAGGTTTAAATGTCGGTCTGTTCGAAAACAGGATCGACATCGACTTCACCTACTATTACAAACATTCATTCGACCAGATACTGGATTTGCCGATTCCTTCCAGTGCAGGCGCATCAACGATCACTATCAACCAGGGAGAACTTTCAAATAACGGGTTTGATGTCACCATAAATACGGTTCCGGTTCAAACCAATGATGTAATAGTGAAAGCCGGTTTGAATTTTTCGAGGAACAGGAATTATATTGTCAGTCTGGCCGGATATTCGGGCAGCTATCATCTTGCTGACATCTGGGGGCTGAACGGCCCTGCCATGGAACTTTACGAAGGCGACGAATACGGAACCATTACCGGTTACGATTATGTGTATGATAAAAACGGGAAACGAATACTGAACGACGAAGGCACAAAATACCAGATCACCGATACCCGTGTTCCCATCGGAAATGCTTCGCCTAAATTTATCGGTGGCTTAACCTCGGAACTCCTGTATAAAAGCTTCAGGCTCAGTTTCCTGGTCGACACCAAGTGGGGAGGGGATATCTATTGCGGATCCTATGTAATTGCACTGCAAACCGGGCAAAGCCCTTCGACATTGCTCGAACGCGATGGCGGAGGTTTGCCGTATACCGACCCCGATGGAGTTGTGCGGAATGTGGGCGTGATTCTGGATGGGGTATATGCTGACGGCACTCCCAATGATAAAGTGGTGAATTATCTCTATAAATACCTTCCCAATGCCGGCGGATGGGGCAAATTTGTTTCCACCCCCGGGATACTTGAAGATACGTGGGTGAAAATGAGAGAGATCTCGTTAAGTTACGATGTTCCGCAAATGGTTCTGAAGAAGGCAAAAATCTTCCAAAGCCTTACGCTATCCATTGTAGGCCGCGATCTTTTTTATATTTATTCCTCTTTGCCCGACAACATCAACCCCGAAGGAATCATGGGTTCAGGAAATGCACAGGGATTTGAGTGGGCTTCCTTCCCCGGAACACGTTCGTTTACTTTCGGGGCCAATGTTACTTTTTAATGAAAACGAAAAATGATACATATTTCGAAAAGATGTCAGACCTCAAAATCAACTAAAATGAAAATCACCTCCATACTCAGCCTCGTCTTGATATCGGTGATGTTTTTGTCATGTAAAAAGGATTTTGAACAAATCGATACCAACCCTCAGAGTTTTACCACCGCCAGCGATGGTTCACTTTTCAATGGCGTGATCCAGACCTTATTGCCCGGCGGTAACGAACAGTTTTACGTAAATAATGAAATATTGTATAAACAAACACAGCAGGCCGCGCTTACACAGGCAGCCTGGGGGAATTACACCATCGGCACGGAGGATATCTGGCAAAATTATTACAAGGCACTGCCTAACATCAGGGAACTGGAGAAACGCTTCAACAGCTATACCCCTTCACCGGCCATTACTAATATGAAAGCCATGCTTGCCATCACCCTGGCATATAAAACATTCAAACTTACCGACCTTTTCGGCGATATTCCTTTTTCGGAAGCAGGCTATGGTTTTCAGAACCAGATGTATCTTCACCCGAAATACGACAAGCAACGTAATGTTTACCTTTCGCTGCTGGATGATCTGAAAACAGCCGCAGACAGTATAAATATTACCGCCACAGCTGAACCATTTGCTACTTTTTCTTCGTTCGATATGTTATTTGGTGGTGACCTTCAAATGTGGCGGAAGTTTGCCAATTCGTTGCGTTTGCGCCATGCTATGCGTATGTCGGCCAAGGAACCCGAACTGGCCGGCAGTATTATCAAAGAAATTATCGAAAACAAACTTCCTGTGCTGACCGGTTATAATTTTACAGTTCCCGTGCTCGAATGCGCTGCTATTGTGCCGGCAAGTGTTGGATATAAAAACAGCAGTGTCAGCTGGTCGTTTCGTGAGCATAAAGGCCTAAGAATGGGATCAAACATCTGGCACCAGTTTTCAACGAACGCCGATCCTGAAGGAAGCGGGATTTTTGATCCCCGGGCATACATTTATTTCGAAGGCGACGCTTATAACAAATGGAAACCGTTTCCACAGATACCCGATGCCACAACACCCTCTTCACAGGGTACTCCTTACGAAGGCTACCGCGATAGCGATGGAGGTTATGCTATTAAGGACAGTGTAAATTATTCTCCATTCAATTACTTTATCATAGCCGATGAGGATTTTATGCCTGTCATTCTGATGACAAGTGCCGAAGTCCATTTTATTAAGGCTGAAGCCTATTTTAGAGGAATAGGAGTTGCCATGGACAAAGATGCTGCTGACGTTGAATATATGAATGGAATCGGAACCTCCGTACAATGGTGGACTGACCTTTCCAAAAAACTCAAATTACCCCTTTCGGGAATAAAATTTACCGATAAAATTACAATCCCATCAGGATTGAACACCGTTTCGGTTATAAATCACTTTGGTTCGTGGAACGCCACAACGGAGGAACAAAAACTTGAATTTATCTATGCCCAGCGCTGGATTGATTCGTTCCGTCAGCCCTGCGAAGCTTATGCCGAAGCCCGGCGCACCGGTCGTACCCCGCGCGAAGGCGCCCCGATTGCTCATTACCGCCTGCCTTATCCACCCTCGGAATCACAGTACAATACCGAAAACTGGAATGCGGCAAAAGCCAGCCAGGGCGGTGAAGACCCAACCGTAAAAATGTGGTGGATGCTTTAACAACGTGGTATTCCCTCCTGTTTTTCCACTATAAAAGAAGCCTTAAGAAATTAACCAATAAACACCATAAACAATGAGAAAACTTTACGCTAATTCAATGATAATCCTGGTGCTCATGATGCTGGCCGCATCTTCCGGGTTAAAAGCCCAGACGAATCAGTACCTGCATTTCGATATGGTCGACGATCATGTTTTGCTCGAAAACGGCTCTCAATACATTGCGAATAAACCCGGGATCACTATCACCGGCTGGTTCTATGATGATGCTTTGGCTTATGGACAGGGTTTAATGGGCTTTCGCGGATCACAGGGATTTTACATGATTCAGTTAGCCGATGGAAAAATAGAATGCCGGTTTATAAACTCAGCCAATGTGCTGTTCGAATACGTTGCGCCAGCCAATACCATTATTCCCCACGTATGGCAACATTATGCCTGGGTTTACGATGGCACAGCCATTAAACTGTATCTCAACGGAAACCTGAAAGGGAGTAAAGCCGCCAATGGTACTTTTACGGCCACCAATATACCTTTTGCCATTGGCCGCAGTATTGCAGGTGGCGGGCTTAATTTTTACTGGGGTGGACGTATCGACGAGGTTTCAGCCTGGTCGAAAGCTCTCACTCAAGCCGAAATACAAGGCATGATAGCCAACGAACTTGTCGGGAATGAGGCAGGATTGCAGATGTACTATAAATTCAACCAGGGTGTACCAGGGGGCAACAACACATCCATTACCAAGCTCACTTCAAAGGTTTTTTCGCCTGAGCGTGATGCCGATATTTTAAATTTTGCCATGACTGGGCCAACCTCAAATTTCAATGGAACTCTGGATGTAACTTACCAGGCTATTTCGTTTCCACAGATACCAAATAAACTGAATACAAGCCCTGCTTTCCAGGTTGATGCCACGGCCACTTCCGGGCTTGCCGTAGAGTTTAGTATTCTTTCGGGCCCGGCTTCCATCGTTGGTAACACAATTACGCTCACCGGCGATACCGGCTTAGTTTCGGTGGAAGCAACCCAACCCGGAAACGCACAGTACGACCCCGCTGAGCCTGTTGTACAAAGTTTCAGGGTGCTGAACCCCAGCCTGCATGTTCCTGATATTGATCCACGTAACCCGTTGGCAGGAAACATGCCTGTACCCTCGCTTTCGCAGATACAGCTCGCCTGCATATCCACAATCACTTATCCCGAATTGTTTTCGGTTACGGGTGTTCAGTTCAGGGTGAACGGGCAAACTATCGACGCCCAGAATTTCTGGAACGGGCATTTTACAGCCTGGTGGACTCCTCCGACTTATGGAAATTATGCTATTGAGATCCTTTCGAAAAATAATTTTGGCGCTGTAGCCTCAAAAATCGTAAACATTAACATTGTACCCGTTGCTTCCACTGTTGCGGTGGATGCTTTTAAAGATATCTGGCTCAGCCCGACTGTAAGTACTGTTACAGTTGATGCCCAGCTTCCGTCATTCCTGGGGGCATACGATAAAATTACAGCAACCTTAAGGGTACATTGCCCCACCGGTGGCTGCGGCGAATGGGACCGCGTTGCCAGCGTGGATGCCAGGGACAAGGAAGGGAACTGGTTCCAGATAATTAAGTACATCACACCCTATGGTGTAACATGTTCGCATAGTATTGATTTAACTGATTATGCTTCCATACTTCAGGGTAAAGTAAGTTTCAGGGTTAACTGTTCCACCCTCGACAACGGATATCTCTACGATTTGTCATTCGATTACCGTCCGGGTACACCCACGCATATATACAGCACTGTGAAAGAAGTATGGAAAAATTATTATCCTTTTGGCGATTATGCACATCCACAACCTGTTGATACATTTAACTATACTTATCCTGACAATGCAGTTGCCTCGAAGCTGAAACTGGTTTCAACCGGGCATGGCTGGGGTACCCTGAATACAGGTAACGCTGCTGAATTTTACGACGCAACTCACAATATATGGGTAAACGGGGTGAAAACATTTACGCAGCATAACTGGACCGATTGCAATCCCAACCCGGATGCCTGCCAGCCACAGAACGGCACCTGGTATTACGACCGCGCCGGCTGGTGCCCTGGCTCTATTGCCAAATGGTTCGATTTTGATATGAATGCCTTTGTGCCAGGCCGTGATATCGAACTGAGGTATATTTTCTACGAACAGTATATGGACCAGTGTCACCCTAATAATCCTGCTTGTGTAACAGGGACAACCTGCACAGATTGCAGCGACGGATTTAACCCGGCACTGGATGTGGCCTGCAACCTGGTGACATTTTCCGACAGTCCCATTGTCATCGTCGGCGACAAAGAGTATGTGCCTACCTCATCCGTGCTAAATGTTTTCCCGAATCCCACGACAGGGAAATTTGAAGTCTCACTGATGTCGCAGTCATCCCTCAACAATGCAACAATACTGATCTTTGACAATACAGGAAAGCCCGTCAGGCAGATGGAGTGGAACGGGCAGAAGATGAATATTGACCTCAGTTCCCAATCAAAAGGAATTTATTTATTGAAAGTCGTAACTCCAAACTGGACGGAGATGAAGAAGATTGTTCTGAAATAACAGCACCAGTCTTATCCGGATAAAACCGAAAAGCCCCCTCTTCTGAACCGAATAGGGGGCTTTTATATTAGGAAGGAATCCGGAAATTTCGAAATCTAGACTGTCATAATATCCTTTTCCTTATGGTCAAGGATCTTGTCGACCTGGGTAATATAGCTATCGGTAATATGTTGAATTTCTTTTTCCAGAACTTTTGTATCATCTTCCGAAGCACCCGCTTTTTCCAGCTTTTTAGCTTCTTCAACGGCTGAGCGTCGTATATTACGGATAGCAATTTTTGCATTTTCGGCTTCCCCTTTGGCTTTTTTTACCAAATCGCGACGACGTTCTTCGGTAAGAGGCGGAACCGCTATGCGCAAAAACTCACCGTTATTCTGAGGGTTGAATCCTAAGTTCGCATCGAGTATGGCTTTAGCCAGCAGGTTAAGCATATTTTTTTCCCAGGGCTGCACAACTATCATACGTGCATCAGGGGTGTTGATATTTGCTATTTTATCGATGGCTGTTGGATTTCCATAATATTCAACCTTTACGCCTTCGAGCATCTGCGGGCTTGCTTTACCCGTGCGGAATTTATGAAATTCCTTTTCGAGATGCGTGAGTGCATGATTCATACTTTCCTGAATCTCTTCAATGATAAACTTTGCTTCTTCGGTCATGGTTGAAGGTTTTGTGATGCAAATTTAAAAATTGCTTTGGAATATTTGTTGAATTTGACGAAAAAGTACAATTATATAAAGGTTTTTGGGGTTAGGATTTTGGGGTTAGGGCTGAAACTTTGCACCTTGTACCAGATAAGTGTCCTTGAAACTCTGAAACCTGAAACTCTTTTATCCTTTTAAACACAAATAAGCGTCCCGCAATTATCCCCCGTCAATATCTTCTGCAGATTTCCAGCCTTGTGCACATCAAAAACGATAACCGGCATTTTGTTTTCACTGCAAAGCGTAAAAGCCGTCATATCCATGATATTCAATCCTTTATCATACGCTTCGGCAAAAGTGATCGTGCTGAATTTGGTGGCTTCAGGATCTTTTTCAGGATCGGCGGTATACACACCATCAACCCGGGTTCCCTTAAGCAATACATCAGCATGTATTTCGATAGAACGGAGTGCGGCGGCCGAATCGGTGGTAAAAAAAGGATTACCAGTTCCTCCGGCAATGATCACAACTTCCTTATTTTCGAGGCTTTGAATCGCTTTGGGACCACTTACCCTTTCAGCAATGGGGTCAACTGCTAATCCTGAGAGTACCTTCGATTTTACACCAACGCTTTCGAGAGCCGACTGCAATGCCAGGCTGTTTATAACTGTTGCAAGCATTCCCATATAATCGCCCTGAACACGGTCGGTTCCGATGTTGTTGCCTTTCAGCCCACGGAAAATATTACCACCACCAAGAACAACAGCTACCTGCGTACCCATTTCGACAGCCTTTTTGATTTCGTCGGCATACAATGCGAGCATAGCTGTATCAAATCCTTGTCCTGACTTACCCGCCAGGGACTCGCCACTGAGCTTGAGTAAGATGCGTTTGTATTTCATAGGGTTGCCTTTTAGATTAAAAAGTTCAAGTAAAGGGGTTTTATCAACCTGGTTATATTTCGTCTCTGCCGTGACAGGCTTTATATTTCTTCCCGCTTCCGCATGGGCAAGGATCATTGCGACCCACTTTTTTCTCTACTTTTATAGGGCTGGTAACGGTAGGCTCGCTTGTACGCTGGTTCATAATATCATTTCTGTTTTCGCGCAGGCTCCTGTTGTCGGTGCGCTGAGGCTGATGAACCTCCTTTACCTGTTCAGCCTGTTGAGCAGGCAAATTAGCCCGTGCCAGGAATCCAATGATATCCTTATTTGCTTTTTGCAGCATGGATTTAAAAAGATTGAACGACTCGAGTTTATAAATCAACAATGGATCCTTCTGCTCATAGCTGGCTGACTGTACACTCTGGCGCAACTCATCCATTTCGCGAAGATGCTCTTTCCATGCATCGTCAATTACACCAAGCGTGATTCCTTTTTCTATTGCCAGCGACACCTCCATTCCTTTATCATCATAAGCCCTTTTGAGGTTGGCTGCTACCTGCATCGATTTTATACCATCTGTGATAGGGATTGCAATAAACTGGTAGCGCGGATGGTTTTCGTAAACATCTTTTACAATCGGGAATGATAATTCTGCAATCTTTTTCGATTTAGCGCGGTAATTATGATAAATATGATCGAACAGGTCGTCAGTAAGTTTGGTTTTATTTCCTGAAAGGAAATCCTTTTGACTAAACGGACATTCGGCAGCAAAAGTGGTAATTAATTCGAGCACAAATCCTTCATAATCGCCACTATCCTGGTAATCGGTAACATAATTATCGCAAAGGTCATAAATCATATTCGAGATGTCCAGGGCCAGTCGTTCGCCATACAATGCCTGGCGGCGTTTGCCGTAGATAACCTCACGTTGTGCATTCATAACATCATCGTATTCGAGCAGGCGCTTACGAATTCCGAAGTTGTTTTCTTCCACCTTCTTTTGGGCGCGTTCAATACTTTTGGTGATCATACGATGCTGGATCACTTCGCCTTCTTTCAACCCAAGTTTATCCATGATTCCGGCTATGCTTTCGGATCCAAACATACGCATCAGGTCATCTTCGAGCGAAACAAAGAATTGGGAACTTCCGGGATCACCCTGGCGACCGGCACGTCCGCGTAACTGCCTGTCGACCCGGCGCGATTCGTGACGCTCGGTACCAATAATAGCAAGACCACCGGCTTCTTTCACCCCGGGTCCAAGTTTTATGTCCGTTCCACGACCAGCCATGTTGGTTGCAATGGTAACAGTGCGTGTTAAACCGGCCTCGGCTACAATCTGTGCTTCACGCTGGTGCAGCTTAGCATTCAACACATTGTGTGGAATACGGTCACGGGTAAGCATCCGGCTTAGCAACTCCGAAATTTCAACAGAAGTTGTTCCGACCAAAACGGGCCTTCCTTTTTCAATCAGTGATTTGATTTCAACTATAACTGCATTAAATTTTTCACGTTTTGTTTTATAAACCAGGTCCTCGTTATCGGCACGGACGACAGGGCGGTTGGTAGGTATTACCACCACGTCTAACTTATAGATATCCCAGAATTCGCCGGCTTCCGTTTCGGCAGTACCGGTCATACCTGCAAGTTTGCGGTACATACGGAAATAATTCTGCAATGTAACCGTGGCGTAGGTTTGAGTGGCGGCTTCAATTTTAACATTTTCCTTTGCCTCAATAGCCTGGTGCAATCCATCGCTGTAACGTCGGCCTTCAAGAATACGCCCGGTTTGTTCGTCTACAATCTTTACTTTGTTGTCCATCACCACGTATTCCACGTCAATTTCGAACAATGCGTAGGCTTTAAGTAACTGGTTTACAGTGTGTATGCGCTCCGATTTCACGGAATAATCGCGAAGAAGTTCAGACTTCTGTTCCACTTTTTGTTCGGAAGTCAATTGTCGTCGTTCCATTTCGGCTATTTCGGCACCCACATCCGGAAGGATGTAAAACTTAGGGTCGTCGTACGATTTGGTGATCAGGTCTATCCCTTTATCAGTAAGCTCAATGGAATTGTTTTTTTCGTCGATCACAAAAAACAGCAAATCATCCATGATATGCATGTTTTTCGATTGTTCCTGCATGTAGAAATTTTCGGTTTTCAGCAGTATGGCCTTTATTCCGGGTTCACTGAGGTATTTTATCAGCGCTTTATTTTTGGGTAAACCACGGAATGCGCGCAAAAGGGATTCGCCACCACGTTTTTCATTATCGGCTACTATTTTATTATTGTCATCAAAAACCAGGAGGCTCTTGGCTTCGGAAAGCAATTTGGTAACCAGGTTACGTTGTTCCGTGTATAGTTTGGAGATTTCAGGTTTCAGGGCTTCGAATTCCTGGTTTTCGCCACGTGGTGTGGGTCCTGAAATGATCAAAGGTGTTCGTGCATCATCAATCAACACGGAGTCAACCTCATCCACTATGGCGTAGTTATGCGGACGCTGCACCAGTTCATCGGGGTTGCGCGCCATATTGTCACGCAGGTAGTCGAAACCGAATTCGTTATTGGTACCATACGTAACATCGGCAAGGTATGCCTGCCTACGCTCATGCGAATTCGGTTCGTGCCGGTCGATACAATCCACCTTTAAACCATGAAATTCGAAAAGCACACCCATCCATTCCGAGTCTCTTTTGGCCAGGTAATCATTCACGGTGACAACATGAACACCTTTTCCGGGAAGAGCATTCAGGTAAATAGGCAATGTGGCAACCAGCGTTTTTCCTTCTCCTGTGCCCATTTCGGAAATTTTACCCGAATGAAGCACAATACCCCCGATAAGCTGCACATCATAATGCACCATATCCCAAGTTATCATATTCCCGCCGGCCGTCCAGTGATTATCCCAGTATGCTTTGTCATCAACGATATTCACGCTGTCCTTCCGTGCTGCCTGGTCGCGATCGAATTGAGTAGCCGTAACTTCCAGTTTATCGTTTTCCATAAAACGGCGGCTGGTTTCTTTCACAACGGCAAAGGCCGAAGGCAATATCTCGAGAAGAGTTTCCTGGGTCTTGCGGTATTCTTCTTTATCAAGGAAATCAATACGTTTGTAAAGCTCTTCCTTTTCTTCAATATCGATATCGAAATCGGTTTCGATCCGGGCTTTTATGGTGTCGATCTCATCTTGTTCAATTTGAACGGCTTCCGCAATTTTTTGCTTAAACGATAAGGTCATTGCCCGCAGGCCATCGTTATCCAGGGATTGCAGCTTTGCGTATTCAACTTTGGCCTTTTCGACCAATGGGGTTATGTTTTTTATGTCACGGTCGGATTTTGTTCCTCCCGAAATCATTTTCAGAAATGAGTTAAGCATTTTATAATAGAATTAAGCGAACATAAATAGGTTCAATCAAGCTTGCAAAGATAGTGTATTCCCACGAAAGGCAACTTATCAGCCAAAGCCTGGAAACAGGAATTCAGGAATCAAATACCGTACTAAAGGAGAATGTCGAGGGACGTAGCGACAAAGTGGCAGGGATTGAAGGAGGGAAATAGTTAATGGAAAATAGAAAATGGTTAATCGTTTTTCGTAAAGCGTCAATCGTTTATTCGTAAATCGTAGATCGTAAATCGTAAATCGATATTTGTTATTCATAAATCGCCATTCGTAAATCCGAAATTGTCAATCCGAAATCATTTCGGCATCTTCCCTCGCCCTATCGCCCTGTCTCCCCTCACTTTTTTAAAGAATATTTTTACAAAAAAAAAGGAGCGTTGGTTTTGCCCGCGCCCCGATTGTAAATTGTCAATATTCATCCTCATGAAAAAAGAAATCCTCTTTCGATGGATAATCCGGCCACAAATCCTCGATACTTTCGTAGATTTCTCCTTCATCTTCCAGTTCCTGGAGGTTTTCCACTACTTCCATGGGTGCTCCTGAGCGAATACAGTAGTCCTGAAGCTCTTCTTTGGTAGCCGGCCAAGGGGCATCCTCAAGTTTTGAGGCTAATTCTAACGTCCAGTACATATGTTTAAAATTAGGGTTAATATTTTTTGCAAAAATAATCTATTCAAAATCAAAATCAATACCTAACCCTATTTTGTGAATAACTTATTAATAATTAGATTCTTTGATGGTGATTTATACCAAATTAAACCTCCGAATTCAATTTATTGAGTAGCTATTTTTGCTTCAAAACGTCAGGTTTCCATGGCAAATCGGCAACATTATTTATATAAGCCAGTTCCCGAGCCAGCACAAAAAAGTAATCGGAAAGCCGGTTGATATATTTGATCAGAATTTCATCCACCCCGGTGGTGGAAGCCAATTTAATTATTATTCGCTCGCCCCGGCGGCAAATGGTGCGGCAAACATGGCACAACGATACCAGGGGATGCCCGCCGGGTAAAATAAAGGAACTTAAAGCCGGAAGATGTGAGTTCATACTATCCATTTCGTTTTCGAGAACAAGTACATCAACCTCTGATAATCGTGGAAGCTGCCAGGTATTCTCAACTGTATGATCAGTTGCCAGAAGAGATTCGGCTGTAAACAGGTTTTCCTGAACACTTAGTAATATTTCGCGTAAATGTGTGTCGTTGAGTTGATCGCGGAGATTTCCGACAAAAGAATTCAGTTCGTCTAATGTACCATATGCTTCGATGCGCTCATGGTACTTAGGCACGCGGGTTCCACCTAAAAGAGAGGTTTCTCCTTTATCACCTGTTTTTGTATAAATTTTCCATTCTTTTTCCATGGCAGAAATAGCTGTTCAGAAGTTAAACCGGTACTTAAAAAGAAATTATATTTCTATTGAGTGTAGCTAAACAACTGAACCCATACTAATTGTTCAATGCCTTAGCGGAAGAAACAATATTTGTATTCATATAATCAGCCGAAATCTTGCCATCCATGAGCCTGATGATGCGGTGGGCATGTAAAGCAATATCTTCTTCGTGTGTCACTAAAATGATGGTGTTTCCGGCGCGGTGTATTTCCTCGAGCACGCCCATGATTTCGTAGGATGTAGTGGAATCGAGGTTCCCGGTAGGTTCGTCGGCAAGAATAATTGAGGGTTTGTTTACCAGTGCCCGGGCTATTGCCACACGCTGCCGCTGCCCGCCCGAAAGTTCATTGGGTTTATGATGTGCCCGATCCGTCAGCCCTACACTGGAAATTACCTCGTTAGCACGTGCCAAACGGTCAGTTTTCGAAGCGCCGGCATAAATCTGTGGTAACATAACATTGTCGAGGGCAGTACTACGGGGTAAAAGGTTAAATGTTTGAAATACAAATCCTATTTCCTTGTTACGGATACGGGCTAGTTCGTTGTCATTCAACTTGCTAACATCCTGTTTGTTAAGTATATACTGCCCGCTTGTAGGCGTATCGAGGCACCCGATAAGGTTCATCAGAGTCGACTTACCTGAACCCGAAGGTCCCATTAATGCTACAAATTCATTTTTATAAATCGATAAGCTAATCGATCGCAGGGCTCTAACCAATTCGGTTCCTACTTTGTATGTTCTCGTTATGTCAGTTAAGCAAATTATTTCCTGCTGTTCCATTTCGAAAGGAGATAAATATTTTTAAACAAAAGTAATGGTTTTTACTATGACAAATTTTGCCGGATCATTTAAATATTCTCCTAATTTTTACCGAACAAACCTCATTTCAGAAAATATATCCATCCCGTTAATTATCAAAGCATTGTCAATTGTTAATTATCCATTGTCCATTGTCCTACAGCCTGATTACAAATTTTTGTTTGCTTAATTCCTTTTTCAGGAAAACTATCCCCATTCTGTACAGGTCAATACTTACGGTAACACGCTCATTATCTGTTATTTCGTTCCATGCTTTTTTCATTCCTGCCGACCAGTGAATATCGTCGAATACAAATACGGTATCGTTATGGGAAATTTTCAGCAACATTTCGAAATACGATAGGGTGGCCTGGTAGGTATGGTTTCCATCGATAAATGCAAAATCCAGCTTTTGTATTTCTTTGATCAAATCAGGAAGCACAATATCGAAGCGGCCTATACTCTGAACTATATTATTAATTTCCAGTATTTCAAAATTAGAAGCTGCCTGTGCCGATTTTGTTGTACAGCCTTCGACGGTATAAACCTGTGAATCAGGCAGTGCCATAGCCAGGTACATGGTACTTAAACCCACCGATGAGCCTATTTCCAGAATTCTTTGTGGTTTAAAGTATTCGACAAGCCTGAATAACACACGACCGTATTTCTCGCTGACAGAACTCTTTTTCACTATATGGCTCACACTCTCGAAGCGGTGCTCGTATTTACCGTGTTTTGAATTAGCACCAAAATCAGTTATTTCGATAAGTTCGGACTTACTTAAAAGTTTGTTCCTGCGATCCTTTATTAAAAGGAAGGCCGGATGTTCCTTTTTGTTTTTAAAAACTTCGTCAACAAGGCTATAGACAAAAGGAGAGTGTACCGAATGGCGTGATCCGGATTTGCTTAAATACCGAAAATATTCAATGCCTGCAAAAATATTAAGTCTCATGCCAGGATGGATCGTCTAAATAAAAATAATTATACAAGTGAAACTTACCTTATGTATTTTTGTTGTTTCTTAAGACAAAAAAAACATTTCATGTCGACTCATAAATTCATTGCAAATGTAGAGAATTATCTTTCGCTTGTTAAATTCTCGCATACCATATTTGCACTTCCTTTTGCACTTCTCGGATACGCATTGGCAACCATTCATCACAGCGATTCAATCAGCTGGAAACTGTTGTTGCTGGTAGTTTTATGTATGCTTTTTGCCCGAAATGCGGCAATGAGTTTCAACCGTTGGGCCGACCGCGATATTGACGAAGTAAATCCGCGCACAGCACAACGCGAAATACCTGCACAGATCATAGGGGAGCGTTCAGCGCTGGTTTTCAGCATAATAAATGCGTTGTTTTTTGTTGGTGCAACCTGGTTTATCAATCCCCTTTGCTTCTATCTATCGCCTGTGGCCCTGCTTGTAATATTGGGTTACAGCCTTACCAAGCGTTTTACAGCCCTGTCGCACTTTGTGCTTGGCCTGGGCCTGGCGCTGGCTCCCACGGGTGCTTACCTGGCTGTTACCGGCAACTTCGACTGGATCCCTGTACTCATTTCAATATCAGTTTTATGTTGGGTTTCAGGCTTCGATATAATCTATTCTCTCCAGGACGACGAGTTTGACCGAGATAACCATTTACGGTCAATTCCTGTTTTATTAGGCCGAAAGAAGGCCCTTCTGCTGTCGCTGCTGTTGCATGTTTTTACCGCTCTTTTGCTTGTAGTAGCAGGGATGCAAGGTAATTTCAAAACTATCTACTGGATTGGACTGGGGATATTTTCATTTTTGCTGTTTTACCAGCATACCATTGTAAAATACAACGACCTCCGCAGGGTAAATATGGCTTTTTTTACACTCAACGGGATAGCAAGCATACTGTTTTCGATATTTGCCATTACTGATTTGTTTTTATAGTTCTGCCGTTAATTTAGCGATAAATTAGATTGTCGGAAGTCAGAAGACGGGAGTCGGAAGTTCTCTTAAAAACTTTTATTCCATATACAAGTAAGAGATGTTATGGCAAATAGCTTTCTTAGAATTGCGTTCCATTGGCAGGTAAGAATATCAGGTTAGCAGATTCTTCGGCCTCCCGACTTCAGTCTTCTGACCAAAAAAAAAGACCAATTCCATTCAATTCGTGGCAGAACCAATTTTATAAAATCACGTTTTCAGCTTTCCCCTTCTTACTTACAACCGACATCACCGCCTGATCAAAAATCACTTTGTCGTCAGGATGAAATTCAAAAGAAATCGGAATATAAAAAATCGGCAAATCACCTATAATTGTTTCGGCATCAATATGTTGAAGTCGCTTGGCATCTTTTTCGGTGGTAACAATTATCTTACGTTTTGTCGGTAAATTCCTGAATTTCTCTTTTAACGCTAACAGGTCCTTGTTGCTGAACTCATGATGGTCGTCGAATTCCATCAGATCCAGATCTTTACATTGTCTCCGCAGGTATTCTTCGAGGGGCCCCGGGTTGCCAATTCCTGTTACGAGAATTATGGAATAAACATTTTCTGTTTTGTCCGAATAATCGCATCTGTTGGAATAAACAGGTGTATATTGCAGGTAATTGATGTACGAGAAACATACTATCTGACCGCTATATGGCTTAATTTCCGAAATCAATTGCCTGCGGACAATCGGAGAAAATATCCGTGGTGTTTTGGTAACTACTATAATATGAGCACGTTTGCGCCCCGAAATATATTCGCGAAGCCTGCCATATGGCAATAACCAGTCTTTGGTAAAAAGTTTAAAATAATCGGTTACCAGAATCGAAAGCTCCGGCTTTACTGATCTGTGCTGAAAAGCATCATCCAGAACAACTGCATCGAGGGGCGAAATGTCTTTCATCATGTTGCGAATACCTCGCTTCCGGCTTTCACTTACAGCAACGTTAACATGTGAAAATTTCTCGTGGTATTGCAAAGGTTCATCACCAAGTGTTTCAAAAGATTCATTTTCGCCGGCAAGCCTATAACCCTTTGTTTTTCTCTTGTATCCCCGGCTTAGTATAGCAATGCTGCTGCTGTCACCAAGCAGTCGTACAATGTATTCGACCATGGGGGTTTTTCCTGATCCACCGGCAATAAGGTTGCCAACAGAAATAACAGGAACTTTAAATTTTTCTGAAGGCAGAATTTTAAAATCAAACAACACATTACGGATCTTGGTTATCAGTCCGTAAAGTACCGCAAGGGGAAAAAGTAAAAATCTGAAAACTTCCATGAAACAAAAGTACGAAAGTACAACTCAATTACTACGTTGAGGTTTACAAAGTTAAGACAAAGAACGATACAATTTCAAAACTACGAAGTTTTGGCTAACAAAAAAAGATGCAAATAGGTATATTTTCAATTCAATAATCCATTTTTACCACATTAGTAACCCCGTTTTTGTTAATTTTACAATTTCAAGAGAGTTAGTTTATGATTTTATCTGAGATCACAACATACCTGAATACCCAAATTCCGCCTGCATTGCAGGAGACTTACGACAATTGCGGTTTGTTGATAGGTGATTACAATACGGATATTACGGGTATATTAGTTTGCCTGGATGTAACTGAAGAAGTGCTTGATGAGGCGGTTGTAAAGAATTGCAACCTGGTCATTTCGCATCATCCCATGATTTTTTCGGGTTTGAAAAATTTTACGGGTCGCAGTGACACTGAACGCCTGGTGATACGGGCCATCCGCGAAAATATTGCCGTGTTTGCCATGCATACCAATCTCGACAATCATTTTGAAGGCGTAAACCAGTTTCTCTGCTCCAAACTTGGAATCATCCAGGTCGAAATTCTTAGACCAATAACCGGCACTTTACGGAAACTGGTGTTTTTTTGTCCGCCATCCCATGCTTCAAAAGTTCGGGAAGCTATTTTTATTGCAGGCGCAGGCCATATCGGGAACTACGACATGTGCAGTTACAGCAGTGCCGGCGAAGGATCTTTCAGGGCACTCGAGAGTGCA
>JBAXBJ010000029.1:0-42695 GCA_037142075.1 Bacteroidota bacterium | reverse complement strand
CGAGCTTTACCAAGGCGTACAGATGTGTAAAATTTATATAAAGCCTTGATTTTTTATTCCTTTTTTATCAAGACAAAAGGACGAAAAGAAAAACCTATTTCCAGATTGCTTTTTTAAATTTGTCAGTAAATACGTTTGATTTCCCGTATAAATTGGTTAGTGAAACTGAAAATAAGCTCTGTTTCCGATGAATTCTTTTAATGTAGTGAGTGATATCACTCCAGCACATCAAAATAATATCTTGCCGATTTCGGTCGTAGCTTGTAATATTTATTTGTTAATCATAAAATCAGAAGCCATTTTTTCTAAAAAAATATCCATTTTTTTAAATCTGACAATTTAACTCTTATATTTGCATGCTATATTTAGCCCTCCTGGTTCTTTGAACATTCTTTAAAATTAACCATAATCAATAATTGTTTAACTAAACCACTTTAAAAATGAAAACAACACTACTCACTATTTTTGCCATTGTGATAGGCATCTCGGTGTCGGCACAAAAAATACCGCAGGCTTCAGCTGCGAATTTAAGAGTAAAGGCTGAAATGCGAATCAGCCCGACTCAAGATGAGTCAGGCAATACTTCAACAGCCTACAGTCCAGGTCATTTTCCTTTAGCAGCACCTGGTGTTACGGAAACACCTGTTGGAATGACATTGTATGATCTTCCTTCAAATGCTGCAACTCAAAACCGTATTTACGCTTATCCTGACGGAACCGTTGGCGCAACCTGGACAACCGGGTGGGTTGCCACAGCTTTCAATGACCGTGGTACCGGGTACAATTATTTTAACGGAACGACCTGGGGCGATATTCCAACCGCCCGTATTGCTTCCGAAACAGTGAAAAACGGATGGCCTTCGTATGCTCCCCTGGGTGCAACCGGCGAAATGGTAATTTCACACACAGGTACTCCTGGTCTCTATTTTACCCGCAGAGCAGTTAAAGGAACAGGCACATGGACAACATCACTTATTCCGACAACTGCTGCTTTTACCTGGCCACGCGCTATTACCAACGGCAGTCACAATACCATTCATATTCTGGTTAATACAGGAGCTTTGTACCAGGGACTGACCA
Source organism: Bacteroidota bacterium (assembly GCA_037142075.1). Classification (GTDB taxonomy): domain Bacteria; phylum Bacteroidota; class Bacteroidia; order Bacteroidales; family UBA4417; genus UBA4417. The sequence continues at coordinate 41,615 of JBAXBJ010000029.1, read as the reverse complement.
ATGCATTGGTTTATTACAGATCGACTGACGGAGGTACCACATTTACAGGACCAACTATGATCCCTGGTCTGGATGCTGCTTCATTAGGTCTTCATACAAATTTTACCGGTATTGGCGGCGACTCATATTCCTGGGGTGCTCCAAGAGGCGATAGTTTGTGTTTTGTTGTTACAGACAGCTGGGGCGGTATTTACGCTTTCAAATCGTATGACAATGGTTTGAACTGGAGTAAGATTACTATTTTCAATTTCCCTACTACCGTGGTAGCCGATGTTATTTACGCAACTGCTGACGATAACTCTGCCATAGCAATGGATAAACATGGGAAAATTCATCTTGCAATTGGCAGAATGAGAGTTTCGGACGCTGACCTCGTTACAGCAGGTGCTTCCTACTATCCGTTCACCGATGGTTTGCTTTACTGGAATGAATCTATGCCGGTTTGGGATACAACCCAACTAAACAATGCTGATACTTTGTTTGCTCACGGCCAATGGCTTGCCAACATGGTTGACTATGATAACAGCGGTGCAATTGAATTTCCTTCCTATACTTCGCCAAACCTTCCTATGGGAAAATATGAGAACTCGTTAAGTTCGCAGCCCCAGATTGCCATCGATAACAACGACAATATTTTTGTCGCATTTTCACAGTGCCGCGAGGATCTTATCAATAGCGGTGCTACACCTAGTGCCCAGGTTTACAGGCATTTGTTCCTGACGTCAAAAATGCACAATGAAGGAGTATGGATTGATCCACGCGATTTGACCGATGACATTGAACATGCTTACGACGAGTGTGTTTTCCCATCCATGTCCTATTCAGTGAATCACAAACTTCACATGATCTATCAACTTGATCCGGAACCAGGTATGGCTCTCAGGGGTGACCTCGATCCAACCTACACCGACAATTATTATAACTACCTTACTTTCCCAACATTCGTAAGCACAAAACCTGTTGATATTTCGAAAGATGTAACGGTTTCGCCAAACCCGGCAACCGATCATGCTAATGTATTGGTTTCGCTTACCGATTCCAAAAAAGTTGAAGTAAGTGTATACAACGTTGTTGGCAAACTTATCATGACTAACAATTACGGACAGCAAACAACCGGTTATCATACATTTAAAGTAAACACATCTTCATTGCCAAGTGGAATGTATCTTTTCACAGTAAAAATTGGTAACGACGTAACTTCACGCAAAGTAGTTGTTCAATAAGAACATTTAACCTGCTTAAAATCAAAGGGCTGTCTTGTAAAAGGCGGCCCTTTGTGTTTATAGGCAGAATCTGGAATCTGGAAACTGGAAACTGGTGACTAGTGATTGGTGACTGGTGATTGGTGACTGGGTCCAGCAGCCAGCAACCAGCAGCCGGCAGCCAGCACCAGCAACCAGCAACCAGCAACCAGCAACCAGAAACCATCAGCCAGCAACCAGCAACCAGAAACCATCAGCCAGCAGCCAGTAACCAGCAACCAGCAACCAGCAGCCAGTAACCAGCAACCAGCAACCAGCAGCCAGAAACCAGAAGTTATAGGTACCAGGCTTCAGATTTCAAGAGGCAAAACCTGGGCCATTCTATTTTCAGTATAATTTGTTCTTCCTGTCATAACAGGGCACTTAACATGTAACTTTGTACAATACCTGAATATTGTTATACTTTTCTTTTTTTGATAAAACACACTAATTATTTTATAAATTTCTCCGGCATGAAAACAACTTTATTATTTATTCTTGCGCTCACAATCAGTGTATCAGCCTCTGCGCAGAAGTTTTGTTTTACACAATCCAATAACAACGACCGCAGTGTAAAACTGGAGAAAAAGCGTATAGTTGATGATCCGGTTTCTAAATCATCCTCCTGCTTTCCTGATTATCAGCATGTCTGCAAATCTGTACTTTCTCCCCCCGGAGTAATTGAAACAACAATTGGTGGTACCGCATATGATCTTCAAACCAATGTGGCGGTAGCTAACCGTATTTATGCATATCCCGATGGTACAAAAGCTGCAGTCTGGACGATGGGATTTGCTGCACCCGCTTATGCTGACCGTGGTACCGGTTATAATTATTTTAATGGTACAAGCTGGGGTACCGAGCCTACCTCCCGGATTGAGCCCGTTCGTACAGGCTGGCCTGCCTATTGCCCGTTAGGTGCGGGCGAAGTGGTGGTTGCACACGATTTTGTTAACGGTCTGCAGGTTTCGAAAAGAGCTGTAAAAGGAACGGGGTCGTGGACAACATCCTTTGTTGCTGCACCGGCCGGAGCAACCAAAGTTTCGTGGCCCCGTGCGGTTACATCCGGGAATACTATTCATGTTATAGCGGTATCAGGTGTGGCTTACCAGGGACTAAACCTTGCTCTGCTGTATTACCGGTCGACAGATGGGGGCACAAGCTGGGATGTTCCGCGAATTCTTCCGGGGCTGGATGCTGCATCCTTAGGTGCCGGAACCGGAAAAAGCTTTTCGGGTTTCAATGGCGATTCTTATGCCTTTGCCGCTCCCAGGGGCGATACCATTGCTTTTGCTGTTGCCGAGCCAATGGGTGGCATCTGGATCATGAAATCATTTGATAACGGGACAAACTGGACTAAAACAACCGTATTTACCGTGCCGGTGGTGACAGTTGCACCATCGCCTGTCATTCCCAGCATCGATGGTTCCATATCCGTTACGTTGGATAACCAGGGCGATGCACATATTGTTGTGGGCCGTATGCTGGTTTCTGACGATGATTATTCTGTGGTAGGAAATACCTATTATCCTTATACAGATGGTTTGATTTACTGGAAAGAAGGTATGCCTCAGTTGGATACAACTCAACTGGGCAACCTCGATGTATTGGAGGCCAATGGTAATCTGATCGGCTATATGATTGATTACAATGGTAACGCAGAAATTGATTTTCCCGGTGTTGGCAGCGGCCAGTTTCCTTTTGGCCTTTATGGAACATCCCTGAGCAGTATGGGACAAATTATAATTGATGAATACAATAGGATTTATGTCACTTTTTCGTCGTGCCGCGAAGATCTGTTCAATCCGGGAGCAACTCCAAATGCCCAGTTGTACAGGCACCTATATTATATTGAGAAAGAGAAAGAAGCAAATGTATGGGAGGAATCCCATGATTTAAACGATGATATTGAGCACTCGTACGATGAATGTGTATTTGCGTCATTAGCGTATACAGCTCATACCGGTTTTGGTTGTTTATTAAATATAGTGTACCAGGTTGATCCGGAACCGGGCACTTCTGCCGGCCCTGATGCTGATGTCGCCGGGGAGAACTATATAAATTATATCACTCCTTTGCCGCCAATGAGTCTAAAGCCGGTTGATATTTCAAAAAATGTGATGGTTTCGCCAAACCCGGCAACTGATTTTGCAAATGTCCTGGTATCGCTATCCGATTCCAAAAAGGTAGAGGTAAGTGTATATAATGTTGTCGGAGAACTTGTTATGATTAATAATTACGGACAGCAAACAACCGGCTACCATACTTTTAAAGTGGACACATCGTCCCTGCCAGGTGGAATATATCTTTTCACAGTAAAAATCGGTAACGAAGTTACTTCACGCAAAGTGGTGGTTCGATAAAAACTGGTGACTGGTGATTGGTGACTTGAGACTTGAGACGAAAATTAGAATCTGGAGACTGGAAACTGGAAATGGGAATCTGGAATCTGGAAAGTGGAATCTGGAAACTGGAATCTCAAACTTGGAATTTTGACTTTCGACCTTCGACCTTTGACTTTCGACCTTTGACTTTTAACCTTTGACCTTCTTTAGTCGTATTTAATCAGTCTACCGGCATCGGTGGTACTGCCTGAAATTTCGGTAGGATTCCCGGTATAATAAATATTCCCAAGACCTGATATTTTGTATTCCAGGTGGGATTTCACATTAACGTAACAATCGTTGGTGCTGGCATTTTCCATGTATAAAAAATCGGATTTGAGTCCCAGGCACTTAAAAGGTCCATACGATCCCGAATAAATAAAATTCAGACCTGTCGTGCCACTTATTTTCATGTCTGCCGAACCGCTTGTGATACTGAGTTTGGATACCCCGGTTTTGATTACCAGGTCGATGTAGCCGGAGCCTCCTGTTGAAGTAACCGTTAATGAATCTTCACGTATGGTGTCGGTATTGGTGACCGTACTGGTCGCTTTGTACTCCAGAACAAAAATATGCGGCATTGTAACATAGGCGGTAATCACATAATCATACGATCGTAACCAGTTAAATGTATTCGCGTTGCTGATCGTCAGCATGCTGTCGCTGACGGAGGTTTTTATTCCCGGTAACAGGTTTTCGCCGCCTTCGAGTTTTATGCTATAAGCGTCGCCTTTTGTGATCACTAAATTTACATCATCATTTAAAAATATTTTAGTAAAATTACCATCGACCGGCCTGTCGATTGTTACAGTTTTACCGATACTTTTAGCAAAACCCAAAAACTGGTCTTTCTGGCACGAGGCCATAAGAAAAGAAATTAAAATAAAAAAGAGATAAACTTTCCCTGATTGCTTCATTTTCAATACAGACAATTTATTTATTATTGAAATTTTCATGTTTTACTGCTATAAACCCAGGGGATTTTATATCCTAACCCGATACCCACAAAATCGGCTTTCCCGAAATGCGATCGCAGAGTGAGGTTGGCAAAAAGCCCGGGAGTTATCTGGTATTGTAAACCGAATTTGAAATAAGTGCTCGAAGGGGCGAGAAGCCCTTTCAGGTAAAATCCCAGCCCGAAAATATACGAGAGTTTCGACATACTAAGCTGATACAGAGGTCCAACTCCAAAACGTAACAACTCCCTGTTTTGAGTGTAGACGACCTTATTCAAATCTGCAAAGTAATAATCTGATTCATCGTAAGTTAAATCAAATCCCACACCGACTACACTTTTAAAGGAAATTTGTTTCATGGCCGATCCAAAGAAGTTGTAAATCATAAAGGTTCGCCCGTACTCACTGCCCATATCCTTGTAGGCTGCGGTCGCCCCAAGCGAGAAATCGAGGGATTTGGTTCCCGGAAACTCGAAAATGTACAATGAAGGAGTTAGTTTTTTATTTTGCCGTAAATTTTCCCTGCTCAGCCGGTATGCAAAAGCAAGATTGGCTGAAGGCGTATTGATGCCATAATTCGGGGTTTTTGTTGAGCCATTCGAAAAATGCATCAGGGCCAGGCCAAGAGCAACATTTATCCGGGGGTTCACCCGCCAGCGGTATTCGGCCATCAGGTTGATGGCTGCGTTAATATGTGAACCTATGGCTATGTATTTGTAGTTTTCGAGCCTGTCGAAATGTTTGGTCAGGTATCCGATACCCAGCCCAACCCTGAAATTAAGTTCATTCTTACTGTTACGGATAATCGGATAATTGACATAAGGAAACACCGCATGTGCATTCCCGACAAATTGCGAATCCCCAAGTGTTGAATACCAATAGCTTACGCCGATTATAGGATAACCGTACATGTATTGCCAGCGTTCAAGACCAAAGGTCTCTTTGCCTAAATTTAACTCGAAAGAAGGAAAATGAGCATTGAAAATTTTCATTTCCAGGTGATGGTTTATCATAAAACCATAATTCACCCGGCCTTCGAGTAGGAGGTTCGAACCCCATTTCTTATGCTGAGCCGATACCTGTACCTGTAGTGTTACAAGCATAACTATCAGTAATACAGATGTTTTTATCTTTTTGGAGAACATTAATAACCGCTTAATAAAAATGGCCTGCAAAAGGCCTTCATTGTAACGCAAAATTTCAACCATTCGTGTACGGCAGCGGGATATTTTTCAAAAAGAGTGTATTGAAGAGCAAAATTTAACTTTAAAAATTGGAAAATAGAAAATAGAAAATGGAAACTGGTATCTGGAGACTGGAATCTGGAATCTGGGAACGGGAATCTGGAGACTGGAATCTGGAGACTGGAAACTGGAATCTGGAGACTGGAAACTAGGAACTGGAACCTGGAACCTGGAACTTTGAACCTGGAACTTTGAACTTTGAACCTGTGCCTTTGACCTAAGAATTCTAATTCCACTCACATTTTTCGCTATACAGAAGTTTGTTTTCACTATTTATTAACCTTAAGCAACGCAACTTCAGGCATTGTTTACTTTTACAAAAAAAATTAAATGGATCAGCGACTGACAGAATTTGAGCGACTATTGACCATCATGGATACTTTGAGGGCGCAGTGCCCCTGGGATAAAGAACAGACTTTCGATTCGCTCAGGCATCTTACCATCGAAGAAACCTACGAACTTTCGGATGCCATCCTCAAAAAGGACCTCACCGAAATCCGTAAGGAACTCGGCGACCTGATGCTGCATCTGGTTTTTTATGCGAAGCTGGGCGAAGAAGCCGGGTCGTTTGGCATTGCGGATGTGCTTAAGGGAATTAACGAAAAACTCATAAACCGCCATCCGCACATATACGGTGATGTGAAAGTTAATAGTGCCACTGATGTGAAAAATAACTGGGAAAAGATAAAGCTTACCGAAGGTCGCGATTCTGTCCTCGAAGGGGTGCCTATGTCGCTTCCGGCCATGATCAAAGCATACCGCATCCAGGATAAAGTGCGCGGAATTGGCTTCGACTGGGATAATGCAACACAGGTATGGGAAAAAGTGGAGGAGGAGATTGCCGAACTAAAACATGAATTGCAGAATGGTGCCGATAAACTAAAAACGGAACTCGAGTTTGGCGATCTGATGTTTGCACTGGTAAATTATGCCCGTTTCATTGATGTAAACCCGGAAACGGCTCTCGAACGTACCAACCGCAAGTTTATCAGCCGGTTCAAACACCTCGAAAGTGCTGTAAATGCAGATGGCAAAAAACTCCATGATATGACCCTGGCCGAAATGGATGTATATTGGGAAAAGGCCAAACAAATCGTGGGCTAAAATAAATTTTTTATCCCTAACCTGGACTAGCCAGAACCAAAAAGGAACGCAAAACACACAACATTAAATTAAGAATAAAAAAGTGAAGGGACTTGACATACTTTTACATTTTGTGTTCTATGTTTAATGTTTTTAATTCCTTTACGAATATTATGCCAGAAAAAACATCAAATTAAAAGATAAAACACTTAGTTGAAGTAAAATTTAATCTGACTATTTCCTCAGAATTACAGAACAAGAAAGTACTCAATCGAAAAATAAAAGCAAAACAATGAAATTACAAATCTGTTCCGCAGTCCTCGTAGTTGCCTTATTCGGATCATGCCGTTCAACCAGGCAAGCCACGGTTGAAACGCAGCCATCGCAGGATAAATTGGTAATGGCAGTAGCCTGGTATCAGAATTCGGCCGAGATGGCCGCACTTTACTACCAGGGATTCAATATGGCCGGTCAGCGATTGGACGAAGCCGTTACCCGGAATCAGGCAGGCAAACCTCTTGCCGTTGTTGTTGATATTGATGAAACCATGCTTGACAATAGCCCTTTTGAGACCCAGGTTATCAATAATGCCGATTTCGCTACAGGATGGAAAAACTGGACAACAAAAGCAATTGCGAAAGCCCTTCCCGGTGCACTCGAGTTTGCAAATTATGCAAAAAGCAAACAGGTGGATATTTTTTATATCACCAACCGCGATGACAGCGAGCGCGCCGGAACGCTTAAAAACCTGCAAAACGAAGGCTTCCCTTATGCAACGGAAGATCACCTGCTTACAAAATCCGATTTGTCGGCTACCACCGGAAATACCAGTTCCAAGGCCGGACGTAGATCAAAAGTTGCTGAAAACCATGAAGTTATATTGTTAATTGGCGATAATCTCAATGATTTCTCCGAAATGTTTGAAAACCGAAGCAGCAACAATGGGAAAGAGGCCGTGGCAAACAACCGTAACATGTTCGGGCAAAAGTTCATTGTGCTTCCAAATCCCATGTATGGTGCCTGGGAAAAGCCGTTGTACGACTACCGCGAAGGACTGAGCGATACTGAAAAGACACGCCTGTTGAAAAGTAAATTAAAAGCAGAATAACGTATAAATAATTGTCAATCAATTTATTAGTGGTGTTTAGCACAACAATATCCGCGTAATTGGTTTAATATTATTCTGCTCAAAAGAATCCATTCCCATGTACACGATTCTGTTTCAGGAAACTGCATCGGGCGTTTTATAGAAGTCAGATCAGAGGAGATTTTTTTTAATAATAGTATGCTGGATTAAAATAGTTAGCTATATTTAACAAAAATTTAGCTTTATGAGTACTTCCATAAACCGCAAGCCAATTCGTTTTTACAGCGACCCTAAAAGGGTAATAGTAAGATTCTTTTTTCCTGGTCCTGATTCTCGCGTGCAATCCATCATTCAGAAGGTTATTGAAATGCCCGAGGAAGCTGCTACCTTAAGTTTGAACCAGGTGTTACGTGATTTTTCGGCACGGCACCGTAACATTTCGCGTATTTTTCAAAAGCATTTCGACCGCACACGCGACATTATGAATGGCAAGGTCCCGGACCTGTCAGTGCTTTCGGTTTACAAAAAGTTGCTTATAGGCGCTTTTTTTTCCTCCGAATATTCCATTGAATCTGCCGCATTCTTCAATCCGTCCATGGTCGAAGACCCCGATCAGTCCGGTTTGCAGGAAGGGCAAAAACGGGTTGTTATCAGTTTCAGGGCAACCGGCGAAGGACATATTTCGTCCATTGCATTCAGAGGCGGCATTCTCGATGCCGACAACAACCTTGAAATGATCCCCACCGGCCGACTGATTGATGAAGCCGAAAATGTTTATAACTTCACGTATAAGAAAGATGTTTTCTACAAGAAACTCTGCGAAGTATATGGCGTGTGCGAACTGCCTGGCGAAAATGCCATATTGGCGCATGTTTTACAAAAACTGAATGCGGAATTCGATTATAACGAACTTTACCGGGCCATTGATGAAACAAAGCGGGAAATGCAGCCCGACGAGTCGCAGCGAAAGATGCTGCAATTAATAAGCTGGCTGGGCGATTCACATTATAAAATTTCTTTCTCGCTCGATACAAGTATCTCCGACCGGGTAATATTCCCGATTTCAGCCGCCGAAAGCAATGGTATCGAAGATGCACGCTTCGTGAAATTTACCGACGACGATGGAAGGGAACGCTATTATGCTACCTATACAGCATACAACGGTGTGAGTATCATGCCAATGATGATCACAACCCGGAGTTTTTATGAGTTCGAGGTGATGCCGATACATGGCGAAAATGCCCAGAATAAAGGCATGGCTTTGTTTCCACGTAGGGTGAACGGTAAATACGCTATGTTGTCGCGTCTAGACGGGATCAATAACTATGTAATGTTTTCCGACACCATCAATTTGTGGCACGATGCCGTGAAACTGCAGATGCCGAAGTTCCCGTGGGAGTTTATCCAGGTGGGTAATTGCGGTTCGCCTATCGAAACGGAGTTTGGCTGGTTAGTGATTACTCACGGAGTTGGTCCTATGCGTAAATATGTAATCGGAGCCATATTACTTGACCTGGATGACCCGACAAAAGTAATAGGGCAGTTAAACGAGCCATTAGTGCTTCCAAACGAAGAGGAGCGCGAGGGATATGTTCCTAATGTCGTATATTCGTGTGGTTCAATTATTAACAACGATGAATTGGTGATTCCTTACGCTATGTCGGATACATCTTCGACCTATGCCACACTTTCGTTGAAGGAATTACTCACAAACCTGGTTCGTTCTGATTTAAAACTCGGGCGGCCAAGCCTGGATAGAAGCAGCGTGCGTATACTGGTAGTTGACGATGAGGTTATTAACCAGAAAATAATCGGCAGTATACTAAAATCAAACGGCTATGATGTTGATATTGCGTCGGATGGTGTTATCGCACTGATGCAGATTGCAAAAGAGAAATTCGATCTGATTCTTTCCGATATTTCGATGCCCAACCTGGATGGCTATCAAATGCTCGAATATATGAAGGCGCACAGTATCGATATTCCTGTTGTATTCCTTTCGGGGCATACCGGCTCCGAATATGTGGCCAAGGGCTTAAGCATGGGAGCCACCGAATACATTAAAAAACCTGTGGATCCAAAAGTGCTGTTGGAACTGATCGAAAGAATTTTAAACCTGAAACCGAGGCAGAATTAATACTGAGAATTTGCCATTGATAGCAGATTATTCAGAATATTCCAGAGAATATTTTATAAAAAAGTCAGATACAAAAACTGAGGTTGAGTGTATTACAACTCAACCTCAGTTTTTTAATTCAGTGGTACAACAGGCTTTTTACAATGAATCCCCAAAGCGGGTTAACCTGGTTTTTTTTCAAAGCCCAACTTCCGCAAGCAGTAAACTCTCAGGAATGATTTTTACGGTACTCTTTTAGTTCGATCAAAAGCTTATCAGAGGCTATCTTGAGCTGATCAAAGGTTTCTTCCATGTCATCATCGGGTATATCTACTTTGCCTATTTGCTCCAGTTTATAAGCATATTTAACAGGCTCAGGATCATAAAAATTGGCAACCGTCCCTTTAAAGCTATGAGCCGTTTCGTCAAGTGCTTTAAAATCTCTTTCTGCTATATTTTTAGTCAGTGTCGTAAGACGATCATCGTATTCTGCCACCCATATATCAATTATTTCGCCTACGATCTCGCTGCCATAATATTGATATGTTTCGTTGAATTTTTCCCAGTCGATCATAAATCACTTGTTTTACCTCATTTTTTCTGTTACCTTTTTTTGCTGGTTTGAACCTTTTACGGATAAAAAAGCTCCAGCTTACAGCGGTTCTCAAAAGTAATCTAATTTGCAATTTCTACCAGATATTCTCAAACAAATTTAATATAAATATTATTCCACAGCCTGTCATCATATAAAAATGCCGCTATAAAACGGCATTTTACCTTAATTTGCAAGTATTAGAGAGTAGTTCGGCAGTCAGTTTGTCAGGGTTTTACTGGAATCCCTAAGTTCAATTGTAAATTCATCGGTTTTAACATTAATCTGAAGTTATGGCTATTTTAAGCGTTGTATACATAATTTTACGCTGTCCCTCCAGTAAGGAATCTGGATAGCGAAATCCTTTTTGATTTTCGATTTATCCAGGACACTGTAAAACGGTCTCTCGGCCGGTAATGGATACTCTTTGGTAGGAATGGGGTTGATCCGGCATTCGATCCCAGAGATTTCGATAATGGCTTTGGCAAAATCGTACCAACTGGCTACCCCTTCGTTGGAATAGTGGTAAACTTCCTCGCTTTTGGTGCCCATGGCCAGGGGTAATATGTCGAGAATGCATTTGGCCAGATCGCGGGCGTAGGTCGGAGTGCCTACCTGATCAAAAACCACGTTGAGCATATCGCGTTCAGCTCCGTATTTCATCATGGTTTTGATAAAATTATTGCCAAAAGCTGAATAAAGCCATGAGGTGCGGATGATAACCGAATTGGCACCCGACTTTTTGACTGCTTCCTCACCGGCAGCCTTACTCTGAGCGTAAACCGAAACCGGGTTTATAGGGTCAGTTTCAACATAAGGAGCGAAATTCTTGCCGCTGTATACATAATCGGTCGATATATGCACTATAAATGCTCCTGACTGAGCTGCTGCATTGGCAAGATTTTCGACAGCCAAAGCATTGACAAGGAAAGCTGTTTCTGCGTCCGTTTCAGCCTTATCCACAGCCGTATAGGCAGCACAATTGATAATCGCATCAGGATTATGGAGTAAAAAGAAATCTTTTACTTTGTCGGAATTGGTAATGTCCAGCTCATTTATATCGGTGTACAGAAATTTGTAGTGTTTATACCCACCGGCAAGTTCCCTTATTTCGTTTCCGAGTTGCCCGTTCGACCCAGTTATCAGTATTTTCATAGCGAAGGGTTAACTTTAAGCAAGTTATCAAAATAGGCAATTGTTTTTAACAACCCGGCTTCAAGCTGGATTTTTGGCGACCAGTCTAACTCCTTTTTGGCAAGGTCAATATTGGGCTGGCGTTGCATTGGATCGTCAGATGGCAGTGGCATCCTGATGATTTTTGATTTGGCATTAGTGAGTTCAATTACTTTATTTGCCAGTTCAAGAATGGTAAATTCGTTTGGGTTGCCAATATTTACAGGACCTGTGAAGTCCTCGCGCGATCCCATCATACGCACCATCCCTTCGAGCAGGTCGTCAACATACTGAAAACTGCGCGTCTGCTGTCCATCGCCATAAATGGTTATATCCTCATTTTTAAGGGCTTGCATAATGAAATTGGAGACTACCCTGCCATCGTGCGGATGCATATTCGGACCGTAGGTATTGAAAATACGGATGATTTTAATCCGTACATTATTCTGTTTGTGATAGTTAATAAACAAGGTTTCGGCTGCGCGCTTGCCTTCGTCGTAGCAGGAACGTTCGCCGATAGGGTTTACATGTCCCCAATACGATTCAACCTGGGGGTGTACCTGTGGGTCGCCATACACTTCGCTGGTTGAAGCCTGAAGGATTTTTGCGTTTGTACGTTTTGCCAACCCGAGCATATTAACAGCACCCATCACCGAAGTTTTCATGGTTTTGATGGCATTGTACTGGTAGTGGATGGGCGAAGCCGGGCAGGCCAGGTTGTATATTTCATCCACTTCGATAAAAAATGGCATGGTTACATCGTGGCGGATCAATTCGAAAAATGGATTGTCGATCAGATGAATAATATTTGCTTTCTGCCCGGTAAAATAATTATCCAGGCAAACTACTTCGTGGCCATCAATCAGCAGGCGCTCGCAGAGTTGCGACCCTACAAACCCAGCTCCGCCGGTAACCAAAACCTTTTTCTTTAGCATAATCGTTTCGTGTTAAAATGAAGTAAAACCTAACTGCCATCGATGAGGCAGATAGGTTTTACTAACCGTGTTAAATTTATTTTGTTGTATCAATACCTATGCAGAAATAGGTGAAATCGTTACGTTTCATGTCAGCGGCCTCATAAATGTTACGACCGTCGAAAACCACCGGTTGGGTCAGCAACTTACGCATGATCTTGAAATTCGGGAATTTGAATTCCGACCATTCCGTAACCAGTAAAAGGCAATCGGCATCGATAAGCGCATCGTACTGATCGTCAGCATAAATGATTGTGTCGCCGAGTGTATGGCTGGCTTCTTTCATCGCTACCGGGTCGTACGCCTTTACTTTAGCTCCTGCATCCAATAGTTTTTGAATAATTACCAGTGCCGGTGCTTCGCGCATATCATCGGTCTGCGGTTTGAACGACAAGCCCCAGATGGCGATGGTTTTACCTTTGATATCGCCGTTGTAGAACTTCATCACCTTGTTGAAGAGTACCGATTTCTGATCGTGGTTCACTGCTTCAACGGCTTTGAGTACTTTAAGTTCATACCCGTAATCCTCGGCAGTATGTATCAGTGCTTTCACGTCTTTTGGGAAGCATGAACCGCCATACCCGATACCCGGGTAGATGAATTTGTTGCCGATACGCGAATCGGAGCCTATTCCTTTACGAACCATATTGATATCGGCCCCGACAATTTCGCAGAGGTTGGCAATATCGTTCATAAAGCTGATTTTAGTAGCGAGCATGGAATTGGCAGCATATTTAGTCATTTCGGCCGAAACAATATCCATGAAAATCACAGGATGTCCGTTCAGCGTGAAAGGTTTATACAGGCTCTTCATGAGGTCTTCGGCTCTTTCCGAATCAAGTCCGACTACAATGCGGTCGGGTTTCAGGAAGTCGCTGATGGCGGCTCCTTCTTTGAGGAATTCAGGGTTTGATGCCACATCAAAGGGAATGCTTACCCCGCGCTTGTCGAGTTCTTCCTGTATGGCAGCTTTTACTTTACGTGCCGTACCAACAGGCACTGTGCTTTTAGTAACCACAAGCACATAGTCTTTCATGTGCTTTCCGCAATCGCGGGCAACGCTTAATACATATTGCAAATCGGCACTGCCATCATCACCCGGAGGTGTTCCAACCGCACTGAAAAGCACTTCGCAATCTTCGAGAGCCTCGGCAATACTGGTGGTAAATTGCAACTTGCCTCTTTTTGTATTCCTGTGTACCATTTCCTCGAGGCCTGGCTCATAGATAGGGATAATCCCGTTTTTAAGGTTTTCAATCTTTTTTTTGTCGATGTCAACACACATAACATCAATACCTACTTCAGCAAAACAAGTACCGGTTACAAGACCGACATACCCGCTGCCTACAATTGCGACTTTCATTTGTAATAGATTTAAGTTAGTATAAAGTGTACTCTGAAGTGATCATTATTTAATGTAAATGTAGTAATGTTTCTTATCAGATTTAAAGGGAAACGAATTTTTATTTTTCCTTCCGCTAAACGGTCTGGCAAAAAAAATGATTTGTTTGTAAGTTGTTGCTAAACAAGGTAATCCGAAAGGTATGGAAGCTTGCGGTTTCCTATAACCCTATCCCACCAAAGGGCTATTATGAGCAGGTTTATCAATTGATTCGATTTTACCTGCTTGTACCAAAACCAGTAGGATTTACCGGTTGCAAGTGCTTCGTATTGTCCGAAAAATTCATCGAGGAAGTTATTCTTGTTGAGTGTGGCTGCAAAAGCCGAATTCCGGATGTATTTATAGATCGCTTTCCTGCGTTTGGCAGAATTGAAAAATATTTCGAGAGGCGAAAAACCACCCTGTTTGGGGCGATTGGTAACTGCATCGGGCAGCATAGGTTTTACCAACTGCTTATGTAAAAATTTTGCAACACCCTTGCCTTTTGCACACTCGTCAACAGTGCCCTTCGCACGTATGTTTATTGGAATATGCTGCAGGAAATTGTAAATGTCGAGGTCGGTGTATGAAAATGTTAGGTTAACATCGAAATACTCCGACATGCGCGATGCCTTGAAGAGAATAACCTCATTAACTGAATGTTGAAGGTGAAGGTAATAGTTTCGCTGCAGAAAAAGATCTTCGTAGCTGTTGAATTTACCGGGTATAACGCTTAAATAGCTGTGTGGCGGAATGGTGCTGAGGGGAATCATCTTTTTTAACTGAAAGTCAGGAAAGCCGAAGGTTTCAGGTTCCATGACCTTCAGGATTTTCTGGTTTTGATACCGTACCCTGAATGCCAGGTCGTCCTTATCAAAAAAGCTGTTGCTGCTCATTTTATCAAAAAGGTTTGAAAACGGGGCAATCCCGAATTTCTTCATTTTATAGTGCAAGGCTGTTTCCCTGATTCCGGCACCAAAATATTGGTCGTTGCCATCGCCGCCGATAGTTACCGGTAAATCTTCGCCGCTCACCATTTTCATAACCGAATGGTTTAGCATGAAACCTGATTCGGAGAAAGGATCTCCCAGGGCATCAATGATCTCGGGCATAAATTCGATTTCGCTGCCATCCATTACATATTCATGATGATCGGCTCCATATTGTTCGGCCATCATACGCGCATACGGTAGTTCTGAGGCAGGGTTATCCTTGAATCCGATGGAATATGTTTTTATTTTGCCGGGGAAAACATCGCGGGTCATAGCAATATTTCCTCCTGAATCGTACCCTCCGCTCAACAAAACCCCTACTGTGCCAACATCACCTATCCGCATGTTAAGCGATTTTTTAAGCAGATCGCTGTAGGTTTCAATGGCTTCCTGCAGCGGGATGGCTTTACGTTCGGCTTGTATGATTTCGTCGTAGCCAAATAGCTTCTCGAATCTGAACTGATCCCTGCTTGCATAAAGTATTTCACCCGCAGGCACTTTGATTACACCGGCCAATGAAGTTACCGGGGCTGGAATGTATCCTATTTTAAGAAAGGTCGAAATTCCGGTCATATCAGGCTCAGCCTTGAAACCTTTGAACCGGAACAATCCCTGGTACGAATCGGTAAAAAAATCTTTGGTGAAATATATCATCCGCCCTTCTCCGTTCCGGTCGCGGATAATGGTGGTTTTTTCGGGTTCGAGCAGGATAATTGTATACTTGCCGTTCAGGCGGCGGCAACCCTGTACGCCTTCGCGGGCAATCAGCTCAAATACAAGTTCTGCAGTATTCCCGGCAGTAAAATTCAACCTTTGCCTGATTTCTTCTATATTGTAGATTTTTTCGGCCAGAAACAGCGTCTTCGCGCCCCGCATAGCTACCAGGTAGCCTTTGCTGCATATGTTTTCTTTTACATAGTCAATCTCAGTGTCGATTGACAGGAACTCTTTTATCGCGGTGTTTTGCGAAAACATTCCATACATGTAAACAGAATTTGAATGGGTAGCTTTTGTCATAAATACTTATTTTGGGCGTTGAAACTTGAAACTGGAATTGCGATTGCTTTTTATAATTATATACATAAAGTGAGGTCTGAACCATGGGAAATAGTACGGTGCTGAAAAAATCTTTCCAGGTCGCCTGCTTGTCTGCGGTCACTCAGATACAGGGAAACTCTATGAAATTCTTCAGTTATTTATTGCCATTTAATAAAAAAGTAACACGCAAAATTGATCTTTTTTTTAATTCAAACCTGTAATATTTCAATATATATCCGATGTGTCTGGGAAACAACAACTGCAACACCCAAACATTGTATATTTGCAACCTTAATACAGCATTATGATCAAATCAATGACAGGCTTCGGCAAAACGACCGTGGCTCCGGGTGGACGCACAGTAAATGTTGAAATCCGAACTCTCAACAGCAAGACACTGGATGTAAATTTACGGATACCCTCCATGTATCGCGATAAAGAAGCCGAAATACGTGCTGAGATAAACCGTGCACTCGAACGCGGGAAAATTGATTTCATGATCACCCTCGACAATGGTTCCGATTCCAACGAATTTGCCATTAACCTTCCCCTGGCGCGGAAATATCACTTCGAAATCACCCAGTTAGCTAACGAATTAGGCGAAACTACAGGAAACGATCTGATTTCGACTATTCTGAAAATACCGGAAGTGCTGAAAGCAGGCCGCGAAGTGCCCGACGAAAATGAGTGGGTTATTGTGAAAACGGCCATAAATGAAGCTCTTGCTTTAACAGATGCGTTTCGCTCCTCAGAGGGAGAATTGTTAGGCAACGATATGACTGCGCGTATTCAGCTTATTCAAGACTTGTTGTTAAAAGCTGAGCCTTTAGAAGGTGCGCGTATCAGCAACCTCCGGGATCGTTTTCAACGAAACCAGGACGAATTTCTCGAAAAAACCACTAAGGTTGATAAATTCGACGAAAACCGTTTTGAGCAGGAGATATTCTGGTATCCCGAAAAACTGGATATTACCGAGGAAAAACTACGCCTGCGCAAACACTGCGATTATTTTATAAATACGCTTCGTTCGGGCGAATCCAGTGGTCGGAAATTAGGATTTATTACGCAGGAAATCGGCCGCGAAATTAACACTCTCGGCTCGAAAGCGTATGATGCAGAAATACAAATGATTGTGGTTCAGATGAAAGATGAATTGGAAAAGATAAAAGAACAGGTAAGCAATGTTTTATAAGGGATTGGGATTTGGGGGTCAGGATTTAGGGTGAATTCTACAGGTAATTAATTATACTTAACCTGGGCTAGCCGGAATCTAAAAGTAATGAAAAACACTGAACATTAAATTAAAAATGAAAAAGTAAGGTGGCTTGCAATGCTTTTACATTTTGTGTTCAGTGTTAATGTATTGGTTTTACCATTAATTGAATAAAATTGGTTTTAAAATGCAGGAAGACCGAAGTCGGAAGACGGAAGAAAGTGTAAACCTGATATTTTACCCTACAAATGTGAAGGGGTTTGAAGAAAAGTATAACCAGTAAAGTGCCACTTTCATGGATAAAAGAGGTTGAGAGAGTAGCTTCTGACTTCTGACTTCTGACTCCTGACTTCCGGCATCTTCAATTCACCTACTAAATTAACAGTAATACCCTAATAATTAATCTGCAATATTTTGAAATCTGCTGAACAAAAAATGATTGTTATTTCTGCGCCATCGGGAGCGGGGAAAACCACCATTGTAAAGCACCTGCTCAGGAAATTCCCCCAGCTTGGATTTTCGGTTTCGGCCACCAGCCGCATGATGCGCGCTGGCGAGGAAAACGGGAGGGAATATTATTTTATGTCATCCGAAATGTTCCGGAATATGGTTCAACAGGAGAAACTACTTGAGTGGCAGGAAGTCTACCCTGATAGCTTTTACGGAACGCAGGTTTCGGAAGTAGATCGTATAACCTCCACCGGGCAATTCCCCGTTTTTGATGTGGATGTGGTAGGAGGGTTGAATATTAAAAAGATGTATAAGGAAAGGACCTTGGCTATCTTTATTAAACCGCCATCCTACGAAGTCCTCGAAGCACGCCTGCGTTCGCGTGGTACCGAAAGTGAAGAGAATCTGCTGAAAAGGCTGAATAAAGTGAAGTGGGAGTTGACATTTGAAAACAATTTCGATGTGGTAATTGTGAATAATACACTGCATGAAGCTTTTAGTGAGGCTGAGAAATTAGTAGCAGATTTCCTGAACCTGGATTTGTAAAAGTACTTTTGAATGAAAAAAACCGGTTTATTATTCGGATCCTTCAATCCCGTACACATCGGTCACCTGATGATTGCCGGTTATATGTACGAATTCAGCGACCTGGATGAACTGTGGTTCGTGGTTTCGCCGCTCAATCCCCTCAAAGAAAAACAATCGCTGCTTCCCGACCACCACCGCCTTGAAATGGTGAACCGGGCTATTGAAAACGATACTCGGTTCAGGTCGTGTAATATCGAGTTTAAACTTCCCAAACCTTCCTATACAATATTCACGCTCGCATACTTACAGGAAAAATACCCGAACCGGGAATTTGTGATTATTTCAGGAACGGATATTTTCCCTACATTTCATAAATGGAAAAACTGGGAGCGCTTACTTGAATTTTATAAGTTTTATGTGTATCCGCGACCCGGTTCGCAGGATCATGAACTCACCCGGCATCCTTCGGTAACGTTATTTGATGCGCCTATGGTCGAAATATCAGCAAGTTTCATCCGGACAGCCATACAGGAGGGCAAAAATATGTCCTACTTTCTCCCCGATAAAACATGGAAGTATATTGAGGAAATGCATTTTTACCGGAAATAGCACTTCTTGCCGCGCCGCAAACCAGTAAAACAGGAATAATATAACCGTAAGTTGAAACCTACTCCACTTTATATGAGTCCTGATGCATACACCGCTTACGTTGGAATAATATAACCGTAAGTTGAAACCTACTCCACCGTAACCGATTTGGCCAGGTTTCGTGGCTGATCGACATTGCAGCCACGCATCAATGCTATATGGTAGGATAGCAATTGCAATGGAATGGTGGCTAACAGAGGAACCAACATTTCATCGCATTCAGGGATTTCGATGCAATAATCGGCAAGTCCGCTCACCTGTTCGTCCCCTTCGGAAACTATGGCGATAATTTTGCCTTTACGGGCCTTTACCTCCATAATATTGCTGACAACTTTTTCGTACTGTCCCTTCCGGGTAGCGATAACTACCACCGGCATTTCCTCGTCAATCAGGGCTATCGGGCCGTGTTTCATTTCGGCAGCCGGATATCCCTCGGCATGAATATACGAAATCTCTTTCAGTTTGAGTGAGCCTTCCAAAGCTACCGGGAAATTAATACCTCTGCCCAGGTACAAGGCGTTGGTTGCTTTACTGAAAACCTGGGCGATTTCTTTTACATGATCGCTGCATTTCAATGTTTTTTCGATCTTTTCGGGGATGGTATTAAACTCGTGCAACATACGGTAATAGCGCGAAGCCGAAATAGTACCTTTTTTCTCGGCAAGCATAAGTGCCAGCAAAGTAAGTACAGTAACCTGCGAAGTAAACGCCTTGGTAGAAGCAACACCAATCTCCGGACCGGCATGTGTGTAAGAACCTGCATGAGAAGCCCGTGCGATGGATGAACCAACTACGTTGCAAATCCCGATAATGGTAGCTCCTTTTGACTTGGCCATTTCAATAGCGGCAAGGGTATCGGCTGTTTCGCCTGACTGAGAAATAGCTATTACGATATCATCTTCAAAAATCAGCGGGTTGCGGTACCTGAATTCGGAAGCATATTCAACCTCGACAGGTATGCGTGCAAGTTCTTCGATCAAATATTCGCCAACAATACCGGCATGCCAAGAAGTTCCGCATCCAACAATGATGATGCGGCGTGCGTTAAGAAACTTACGAAGGTAATCCTGTATGCCACCCAGCACTATTATTCCCTGGTCCATATGCAGACGGCCGCGCATGCTATCACGCACCGTGCGCGGTTGCTCGTATATTTCCTTCAGCATAAAATGTTCGAAACCACCTTTTTCGAGTGCACTCAGGTTAACTTCGAGGGTTTGAACATAAGGTGTTTTTTCAACATCCGCAATGGTACGGATTTTTAATCCTTCGGCTAAACTGATTGAAATAACTTCCTCTTCGCCCGGATACACTACCTGGCGGGTATATTCCACTATAGGGGCAGCATCGGAGGCAATAAAGAATTCGTCAACACCTATGCCAACCACCATGGGGCTGCCTTTACGAGCAGCTATCAGTAAATCGGGTTCATCCTGCGCTAAAATTACAATGGCATAAGCTCCTGTGACCTGGGTAAGTGCAATACGCACTGCTTCAGCTAACTTCAGCTTTTCATTGGTCATAATATCTTCGATGAGGTACATCAGCACCTCGGTATCTGTGTCGCTTCTGAAAATATAACCACGCTGCTGTAATTCCTGTTTTAGCACACTGTAATTTTCGATGATTCCGTTGTGAATGATCGCCATTTTTTCGCTCGACGAATAATGAGGATGCGCATTCACATCGTTCGGTTCGCCGTGCGTAGCCCAGCGTGTGTGTGCAATTCCAATAGTGGCGGTAACATCAAGGCCCTCGAGAAGATGATCCAGTTCGGACACTTTGCCCTTGGTTTTATAAACATTCAGGGAGCCGTTTAAAAGTGCTATACCTGCGCTGTCGTACCCGCGGTATTCCAGGCGATGAAGACCACCAAGTAAAATCGGGCTTGCTTGTTTTTTGCCAATGTATGCTACTATTCCGCACATAATACTATTGTTATATTAGGTCAATTACTTTTGTTCAATAATTATATCTTTCAAATACTTTTCTCAACTTAATGCCGCAAAAATACTAATTGTTGCCATACAGAAGCAAAGTAGCAGGCATTTTAATATGCATTCTTTATAAACCCGCAACACGACTTACTGAAGACCGGGTAATTACTATTTGTGAAAATGAGTAATGTCAAGTGAAACGAGTCATGTCTATAATTTTGACTCACAGAGTAATGATTATTCATGGCGACTACCATGTGATCCTTAAAAAAAAGTTAAAAACCGATGAAATTCCCTTTCCTTTGAATATGCACTATGGCATATAGCTTCAAATTCAGATCTGTTTAATATGAATTTTTTACCCTAAACCGGATTAATCTACTCTAGCCGTTTTTTTAATTTATGTCAGGAAGTAAAGTGAAAAACAGAGAATAATAGCTTCCGGGAATATCAAAGATTACAGGTTCATGATTTCGAAAATGAATTGATTGCAAATATTCATCAAACCGTTTGCGCCTAAAATTGCTATTTTATCCGTGTAAAACGCAGATAGAGTTTCAGATCCGTTTCCGGTGAAGAGGTGCCGTTTAAAACCAGTCGGCTGCCAACGTAAGAGGCACTCGGAATAATCAGGTGCAGCCCGTTGTCATTACCTTTTCCGGTTAAAACCTGCTGGATATGACGTGTAATACGGAAACGGTACGAATTGGAATTGCTGTTATAGTTACCATCAAAGGCATATGGATCTTCAGTATCATCAATAACCTGGAAAGGACTTGTAGTACCTGCTTCGCCAACACCCCGTAAGGTAATAGTCGAAGGATTCTTGAATACACCCGAAACAGAACCATTGCCCAGGATAAGCTGCGCGTCGTTAATTACAACCTTCTCTTTTTCAAACCATTTGCTTAAATAGGGAAAATTTATCATAATTTTTGTTCCGGCCAATCCCTGTGCAAATAAAGTCTGCTCTCCAGGCGATGTATTGCCTTCTAATTGTTGCCTTAATGCAGGTACAGCCTCCGCATATCCGTAGTGGTTATAATTCTGAAATCGGGAACAACCTGAACTGATCGCGAAAGTGTAATTAAGCGTATCTTCCGTATTATGGTAATACATCTGAATACGGCTATAATCCGAAGGAAGGTTGAACATAATGATACAACCTTTTCCGACATTATTCTGGGGATCGGCAACAATACAAATACCTTTAAAAAATTTAACAAATTCAGTATTGTTATTCAGAGAGGTTGTATCCTGGGCATTAAGAATATAATTGCCAAAATTCGAATTGATGGGAATCCGGAGAATGGGTGCTTGTGTTTTTCCGCTGTAATAGGCACTGTCGTGAGGATGGGGTTGGAAAGTAAGCTGTCCTAGCGGCTTAGCTTCATCGTAGCCCAGGGTTGAGTTGGAATATGAGTTTAGTGAGTCGTAAATGCCTTCGGTAAGGGCGTATACATGAAAAGTCATATTGCTTAGTGTATCGCCGTAAGCGTCTTTGTATGGCATGTAAAGGAACGCCGAATCAAAAACCGGAGAGGTTCCGAATCTCACCCTGTTGGTTGTAATGAATATCTGTGAATATAAAGTGGCGGTTGTGCGTCCGAAAATCGGATCATACATACTTCCGATTTGAGCATAAGTCAGATTGTGCGTGTAAACCGAATCTTCGGGGATAGTATATGCTTTAATCTGAACAGTATCGGTATAACCCAGGGTAAGTAAGTCCACCTTGTCGAGCAATTCAATCCCGATAGGTGAAATGTCCTTGGTACATGATGAAATAAATAAAGAAAGTGTTACGAAAAATGACAATTGGCGGATTAAAACTAGCCTTTTCAATGTTTGCAATTTTAAGGGATTATTTGATAAATTGTTGTGAGAACAGATTGGCTTAACTATGTATGATTTTTTCGTAAAACTCATTATAAACAGGAATGTAATTTTCGGTACCCTGGTATGGGAGCATGGGTTTGCCTGATTGTTCGATATATTCTGCTAATTCGCTGTTAATCTGTTCGCTTGCAATAATAACGCCATTCGAAACATCAATGGCAGCCTTCATTAAACTCACATAATCCGGCTTCTTGAAATGCTTGAGGTCTTTGATTGCGATGTTTTCATGCTTAAGTTTTGCCTGCAGATTTTTATGAAGAGGCTCAGTAAAATCGTCGTCATAAATTGAAATAATGACCTTTGAAGCTGAAAACAGAGGATTTTCGTAATAAACTTTTTTTACGTACAGTGGCGTAAGTGCCGACATCCAGCCATGACAGTGTACAATATCAGGGCTCCATCCAAGTTTTTTTACCGTTTCGAGTACTCCTCTCGCAAAAAATATGGCCCGCTCATCGTTATCATCATAAAACACATTGTTCTTATCGCGGTAAACGTATTTGCGGTGAAAATAGTCTTCGTTATCAATAAAATAAATCTGCATTCTGGCTTGCTGTATCGAGGCTACCTTTATGATCAGTGAATGGTCGGTATCGTCGATGATGAGGTTCATGCCCGAAAGGCGGATTACTTCATGAAGTTGGTTTCTTCGTTCATTTATACTGCCAAAACGAGGCATAAAAGTACGGATTTCCCGTCCCTTTTCCTGTATACTCTGGGGTAAATGTCTGGATATTAGTCCCATAGGACTATCCTTCATGAAAGGTGTTATGTCCTGTGTTACAAAAAGAATCTTTGTTTTCTCCATATTTATCGCCTCACTATTTGGGATGGCAAAGTTAGTAAAAATTTCGAAACGGAATCAATAAAGGCTTCGACTTGAAGACGTTAATTTAAGTTAAGGGAACCAATATTGTAAAGTGCCAGCAATGACCCTTCGCTGAAAATCAGGAGGTATTACTTATTACCCGGGTTTAGCTGGTTACAATTACAACGATTTTCTTAACTGTTAATATTTCATAAATAAGTACTTAATATATTATTAACCTGCCCGCGATCGGAATGGCGGAATGTAGCGTTATTTTATTAGGGTTTTACCACGAATTAAATGGAATTGGTTTTAGAATGTCAGGAGACAGAAGTCGGAAGACCGAACTAACTGTGCAACTGGTACCACATTCCTGCTATAATAAAAACAGCTCGGATAAAGTTACTTGTCAGCCAATCTGCTACTTGTAATGGGATACTATTTTTCTGGGTAGTTTCCGACTCCTGTCTTCCATCTTTCGGCAATATTTTTATCCGCTAGATTAGCAGTAGCATCTTTATTTGAGAATTCCTCAAAACCACAAAAGGCTGCCATTTATAGGGCAGCCTTTTGTAGTAAGGTCGAGCTTATATGTGGGAATTTAATTTTTTGATTTACATGTATTAACCAACCAGGATTTTCTTTTTAAAGATGGAATCCCCTGCTTCAACGGTAATGATATATACGCCCGCTTTCAACTGATGGTCAAGTTGTTGAGTCCCGTTTCCCGGAATGTTGGTTTTAAGAATAATTCTACCTGTAAGGTCGTATAAAACAACGTGAGCCTGGTTAGCACCGGTATTCAGGGTCAGGGTAATGTATCCGGCTGACTTGCTTGAATTAACAATGATATCAAAAGCATTTTCAACGATTCCGGTTGTATTGAGTACCTGGACAATTTTTGCCGGCGACCAGGCGCTTTCACCACAGGTATTCGAATCTTTTACCTTTATTTCGGCATTTCCTATAAATGAATTATTCCAGTTAACCAAAGACGTGGTGCCAGTACCCGATATTGTTCCTGCTGATGCCGGGCTAAGCTGCCACACGTAAGCATCTGCCGATGCAGGAGTGGTGAAATTACTGCTTACCGTATTTTGCAGATTTACCATGGCAGGACCTGCTGGTGCAGATGGTATTGATGGAGGCAATCCCACTGATATTGGGAAATTGCTAATTTCACCATTTCCACAGGCATTCGAAGGCACTACCGATACATTGCCGTTATTTGCTCCAATAGTAGTACTGATAGAATTTGTTCCCTGTCCTGAAAGGATTATTGTGCCGGCAGGCACACTCCATGCATAGTTTACCCCGGCGACAATTGCAACCGAATAAACCTGTGAAGTAGCCTGGCATGGGGTATTACTCCCGCTTATACTGCTTGTTTGTGCAGGAACCGGATTTACAGTCATGCCTAGAATTGCTTCCGGGCCGTTACCGCAATTATTCGAAGGCAATACTGTCACATTCCCGCTGTTTGGACCAACAATTACATTTATTGAGTTGGTTCCTTGTCCTGAGTTTATTGTGGATCCGGAAGGTACTACCCATGTATAAGTCAAACCAGGTACATTCGTGACTGAATAGGTCTGCAAAGATGTCTGGCATGGATTTGTACTTCCCGAAATGGCGCTGGACTGAACAGGAATCGAATTTACGGTGATCGGAAGGTTGGAAGATGCTCCATTGCCATTGGTATTGGATCCATAAACACTGATATTGCCTGAGGCTGCCGCTGCACTAAACGATACGCTTATGGATGTGGTTCCCATCCCGCTTACGATGGTGGCGCCGGATGTAACGGACCAAACATAATTAGTTGCACCCGCAATTGTTCCTACTGAGTA
Source organism: Bacteroidota bacterium (assembly GCA_037142075.1). GTDB lineage: Bacteria > Bacteroidota > Bacteroidia > Bacteroidales > UBA4417 > UBA4417. Next base: position 16,021 of record JBAXBJ010000029.1, on the reverse strand, counting down.
CGTTGCGTTATTGTTTATGCATACTGCAGCAGGACCTGATATGGGACCTGATGGTGCCGGGGCAGAAGCGGCTTCCTGCACTGTTAAAGTACTTAGTGTGGTTGGCCCGGAATAGTTTCTTGCAAAAGCACCGTAAAAAGTAACTTCACCCGTGCCGGCTGCAGGAGCAATCCACCCGAATGTCCATGTTTTAACCGAAGTGCTTGCACTCGAATGAGTAACGTATTTTGATCCACCAACAAGTTTGCTACCTGTTCCGGCAACTAAGGTTCCCAATTGAGTTCCGGTTGCATTTTGAGGTGAGACTTCAAATCCATACTTGCCTGAACTCCCGAGTGTGGCAACGGCTGTAATCTGGTAAGTCTGACCAGGAACGTATCCGGTTACAGGAATTGTCGATGTAATTAACCCGGCTGTGGTGGTTGCTGCTTGTCCATGACAGGATGTGCAACTGGAACCATCGCCTGGGGAGCCAGTTTTAGCCGCCGGGGCTCCACTGGGATATAACATTGAGAATCCGCTCAATGAGAAGATTGATACGAAAGAAATTGCTAAAAGGAGTTTGAAGGTTTTCATAAATTAAACTTTATCGGGTATTACCAGGAGTAAAATTATTTTCTGCAAAAAAAAAGAAAATCTATCAATCTTACAATGAACTAAATATGATATTTAATTGATATAAAATGACATATGTCAATATGAAAATATTTCAGTCAGTTCGATCTTTATAAATGTTTTGGAACAGCTCACCGGTGGGGGTAAAATAAACAAGGATTTAGAATTTTTAAAGGAGTATTAACATGAATATTTAAAGAATTCAACAAGTTCGGGTTGGAACTAAATGAACCAGATTATTCTATTTCAAAAATAAAAAAAACCCGGATTACCTTTTGGAAGCTTCTCAGGCAGCCAAAGTGCAATCCGGGGTCAGGAAAATGATATTGTTTTGTTGAATTCCTGAAATTTTAATTCTCAGAATTACATGACAAGTATTTTCTTTTTAAGGCGGGAACTTCCTGCTTCAACAGCAATAATATAAACACCTGCCTTTAGCTGACGGTCGAGTTGTTGGGTTCCGCTTCCCGGAATGGTTGTGTTAAGCACAATCCGGCCTGAAAGATCGAATAATTGTACATGAGCCTGGTTCGCAGCGGTATTCAGGGTCAGTGTAATGTAACCGGCTGACTGGCTTGAATTAACAATGATATCTGAAGGATTCTCAACGATTCCGGTAGTATTGAGTACCTGTACTATTTTAGCCGGCGACCAGGCGCTTTCACCACAGGTATTCGAACCTTTCACTGTTATTTCGGCATTACCGATAAAGGAGCTATTCCACGAAACCATACACATGGCGGTTGTTCCGGAAATTGTTCCGGCAGTTGCAGGTGTAATTTGCCATACATAGGAATCAGCTGTCACAGAGGTTGAATAACTGCAAGTTGTAGTATTTTGCAGATTCACCATGGATGGTCCATCAGGCGCCACCACAATCACAGGTGCCGAATTTACTGTAACCGCCTCATTTGAGGGAGCGCCATTTCCGGCTGTGTTTGTGCCATAAACACTAACATTGCCCGAAACTGCTGATGCACCGAAAGATACACTTACCGAAACAGTACCTTGTCCGCTTACAATGGTCGCACCCGTTGGGGCAGTCCATACATAGCCGGTTGCACCTGCAATGGTACCAACCGAATAGGTATCGGAATTGTTTTTACATACAGCAGCCGGACCAGTTATCGTTCCTGCGCCTGCAGGCAAAGATGCAGCCTCCTGGACGGTAAGGGAACTTAGTGTGACTATGCCCGGGTATTTCCTGGCAAAGGCACCGTAAAAGGTAACAGCACCGGTTCCGGCAGCAGGAGCTACCCAGCCGAAAGTCCAGGTTTTGGTTGTTGAGTTCGCAGCAGAATGTGTTATGTATGTTGTGCCAACCAGTTTGCTTCCTGAGCCTGCAACCAGGGTTCCGAGTTGGGTACCTGTAGCATTTTGCGGCGAAATCTCAAATCCTAATTTGCCGGTTCCTGTAATCGGATTGGTAGCCGTAATCTGGTAGCTTGTACCTGCCACGTAACCAGCTGCCGGTATATTGGATGTGATTTGTCCGGCTGTAGTAGTAGCTGTGCCACCATGACATTCGGTACAATTGGCACCATCGCCCGGTGAACCTGTTTTTCCGGCCGGTGCGCCGTTGGGGTACATCATTGTGTTGCCGCTGAATAAAATAACAGCGACCGAAGCAAAAATCCAGGGTAAATGTTTAATCCTCATTTTTTTGAATGTTGGTTTTTAGTAAAATGGCTTATTAAATATCGAGTTAATTGAGAACTGCAAAGGTAAATATAAAAATATATACATATCTAAGTATTTTATATTGGAATTCAATTTCCACTTTAGATTTAGGTATTTAAGTAGATTAATATCGGTATAAAATAATATAAATCAACAAGTAATAAAAGTGAGTGTCCCTTGATTGTCGGATTGCATTGACTGAAATATTAACATCATTTAACATGAAATGATCACTTAGTAAAGATGTCAAAATAACTTCCACAATTCAAATTACAGATGCGAGCGAATCTAAATCGTCAAGCGAATCATCATCTCGTCCCTACGGGACTGTCCCGTAGGGACAAAATATTGGTAGATCAAAAAGTCACTTTAGTCCAAAGTCCCGTTAGGGACGATATATTTATGAAAGTTTACAATCATGAATTGAGTTTTTTAAAAAGCCAGTGATTTTAATGAGAAATTACAATTTCGGTTTGAGGAAGTTATTTTGAATGTTTTAATAAGAAACTGTGACAGATTTAAAAAATGCAAAAAAAGAAGACAACTGAATTGACAGTGCCCCCTTTTTTTGGTTGGATTGATGGCTGATTGCTATTCTCAACCATTTAGCCCCATTTCCTTATAATTATATGCATGGGAATCATCTCATAGGCTATAATTAGTATTTCAGGAAGAACAACAGTGAAGGAAAGTTATAAAGATCGGTTGATTTCATTGGTTCTACCGCGAATTGAATTGGTCTTAGAAGGTCAGAAGACCGAAGTCAGAAGACCGAAGCAGTTCTGCAACTGATACTACATTCCTGCTAAGATAGAAAACAACTCGGGGAAAGTTAATTATCACACAATCTGCTACTTGTAATAGAATAATATTTTTATGGGTAGCTTCCGACTCCCGACTTCCGACAATGTTTTTAACCACCAAATTACAAGTAGAACCACTTCTTTAAAACCTGGATTCTGAGGTTTACATGACAAGTATTTTCTTTTTAAGGCGGGAACTTCCTGCTTCAACTGCAATAATATAGACACCTGCATTTAACTGACGGTCGAGTTGTTGGGTTCCGCTTCCCGAAATGGCGGTAGTAAGCACAATCCGGCCCGAAAGATCGAACACTTGAACATGAGCCTGATTAACACCTGTATTCAGGGTCAGGGTGATGTAACCGGCTGACTGGTTTGAATTAACGAGGATATCAGAAGCATTTTCGAGGATACCGGTAGTATTGAGTACCTGGACAATTTTTGCCGGCGACCAGGCGCCTTCGCCACAGGTATTCAAACCTTTTACTGTTATTTCGGCATTGCCGATAAAGGAGCTGTTCCACGAAACCATACACATGGCGGTTGTTCCTGAAATTGTCCCGGCAGCCGCAGGTATTAGTTGCCATACATAGGAATCAGCCGGCGAAGAGGTTGAATAACTGCAAGTTGTAGTATTTTGCAGATTCACCATAGATGGGCCGTCAGGTGCCATCGCAATAACCGGTGCCGAATTTACTGTAACCGCCTTGTTTGAGGGAGCGCCATTTCCGGCTGTGTTTGTACCATAAACACTCACATTGCCCGAAACAGCTGATGCACCGAAAGAAATGCTGACAGAAACAGTTCCCTGCCCACTTGCAATAGTAGCACCCGAAGGAGCAGTCCACACATAAGCAGTTGCACCAGCAATAGTACCAACCGAATAGGAAACGCTATCGTTTTTACAAGCGGTTCCAGGGCCCGTGATTGGACCGGCGCCTGCCGGTAATGCCAGAGCCTCCTGCACTGTAAGAGTACTTTTTGTGACCGGACCGGGGTTTCGACGTGCAAATGCCCCGTAAAAGGTGACAGCTCCGGTTCCGGCAGCAGGTGCCACCCAGCCAAATGTCCAGGTACTGGTTGTGGCGTTTGCATTGGTATGTGTCACATATTTGGTACCACCTACCAATTGACTTCCTGCACCGGAAATGAGTGTTCCGAGTTGAGTGCCTGCGACATTTTGCGGCGAAACTTCGAAGCCCATTTTACCCGTACCGGTTAAAGGGTTTGTAGCGGTGATCTGGTAAGTAGTTCCCGGAACATAACCGGTTCCAGGAATATTGGATGTTATTAGTCCGTTGGTAGTGGTTGCTGTTCCTCCGTGACATTCGGTACAATTGGCACCATCGCCGGGCGAACCTGTTTTTGCTTCGGGTGCTCCGGTTGGGTACATCATGCCATAACCGCTAAACAGCACAATGGCACCGATTGATAAAATCCAGGGTAGATGTTTGATTTTCATAATTATAAATGATTAAGGATTATTGATTTAGCTAGTTCAGTCAGCCATCTGTTATTCTGCACTCATTTCTCAATGTCCTTTCCTTATTTGACAACTAATTTGAATCGATCATGCTGAATTGGAAACAAACAGTAGAGTTCAGAAAACAATAATGGTATTTAGAATTGTTCTAAATAAGAAACAATCTTTTAATGTGATTGTTTAAAAAGGCATAAAAAAAGTGACATAGAATTTTCCTATGCCACTTTTCGAATACTGACCAGCAGAATTAGCTGTTAATCCAGCTCAGTTTTGTTCGATTTCCTTCTTTTCAACCGGACCTTCATTTCATATGCAATGATATACATTGCCGGAACAAATAGCAATGTTAAGAAAGTTGCGAAACTCAAACCGAAAATAATTGTCCAGGAGAGGGGCCCCCAGAACATTACATTGTCGCCGCCGATATGGATTTGAGGGTTGAGTTGGGTAAACATGGTTGCAAAGTTGAGGTTAAACCCGACTGCAAGTGGAACAAGACCTAATATGGTAGCTGTTGCTGTAAGAATCACAGGCGTAATACGTGTTAATCCGGCCTGAACTATAGCTTCACGGGTTTTCAGCCCACGCTCTTTCAGCGTGTCGATAAACTCGACGATCAATATTCCGTTTCGCACCACTATACCTCCCAGTGCCACGATTCCAAGACCGGTCATAATGATTGAGATCGACATATTGAAAATTACAATCCCCAAAAGGACGCCGATTACACTAAAAATTACTTCGCTCAGGATAATTACAGTTTTACTGATTGAGTTAAACTGAGAGATGAGAATAAAGAAGATTAGACCTATTGCAATAAGCATAGCTTTTCCAAGGAATGCCGAGGTTTCTGCCTGGTCTTCCTGCTCACCGGTAAGTTTAATTTGTACGCCATCATGTAAGGGGTAATCGGCAGCCAGTTTCTTGATCTGGGCAACAATCTCATTAGCTGTATATCCGGTTAAAACTCCGCTTGACAAGGTAATGATCCTTTTCAGGTTCTGTCGCTTGATACCGCCGTAAGAATCAACATAATCAATGGTAGCAACGGATGACAAAGGTATCTGTCGCAACAATCCTGAATTCATATCACGGTAGGTGATTTTAAGGTTTATCAGGTTATTGATATTAGCACGGGTATCCAACGAATACCTGACCTGGATCGGGAATTCGTCTTCGTCCATTTTATATTTGGATACTTCTTTACCCAGCACGGCATTGTTTAGTTCCAATGCGATTGTGCGGGTTGATATTCCTTCATGATTGGCTCGTATACGGTCGATATTGATTGCGATTTCGGGTTTATTTTCCTGGAAATCGCTTTTCAGATCTTCGATACCAGGTATCTGGAGTGAATCAAGGTAGTTTTTAAATGATCCTGCATCTGCAATTAAATCGGGAAGATTTTCGCCAGTAATCTCGATATTCACGGGTTTACCGGTCGGAGGCCCTGAACGGTTTTTATCTGTTGATATTTCGGTTCCGGGTATTCCTTTCACTTCCTTGCGTATCAAATCGAGATATTCCGTAGTATTTCTCCCGATTCGGTTTTTGTACTCCACAAAGTTAACCGTAACTTTCCCTTTTTCGGCACTCAGGCTTCGGCTGAAATCCATATCATCACCAGCTCCAAGAGCTATATTGGTAATAACCGACTCAACATCGGGGTTGTTTTTTCCTAGGACTTTAATAACTCTTTGTTCAACAATTCTGGTAACCGAGTCTGTGATTTTCTGGTCTGTTCCAACAGGCATTTTTACCCTGACATTGATAGCATTAGGCATATTATCGGGGAAAAACAGCACTTTAGGATTTCGCATGCCAGTTGCTACAAAAGTGAGGATAAGTAAAGTAATTACGCCAATGAGTAAATACCATGGATTTCTACCTCTAAGGAAAAACCGCAACTGTTTTTCGTACATCCGCATAAACCATGGCCAGGCAGTTTCCTGCCACCATTTGATATACGGTTTCAACAAAGTATGGAAAAACAATACAATAATTGCTACAAACACCAGGAAATTAGCGATACCAAAAGCTGTTTCACTATGATTTGCAGCATAAAATGCATAGCTGACAAGAGCTAAAACAAGTGCACCCCCAATCTCAATGAACATCCTTTTTCTGAATTTCCGTTTATCAGGTGTATCAAATTCGTGTTTCATAAACGAAACAGCAAATACCGGATTGATAACGTATGCTACAAACAATGATGCAAACAGCGTGATGATAAGTGTTACAGGAATATAAAACATAAATTTACCTACAATGCCCGGCCAGAAAGCCAATGGGAAGAATGGGGCCAGGGTTGTTAATGTACCCGACAAAATGGGTAAAAACACTTCTCCTGCCGCTTGTTTTGCAGCAAGTATAATATTTGGCTGTTTTTGATGTGTACGGTGAATATTTTCAATTACCACAATGGCATCGTCCACTACAATCCCAAGCGCAAAAATAAGCCCAAACATCACGATCATATTCATTGTAAAACCAAGCGCCGGCATGATCATAAAAGCAATGGCCATTGACAGTGGAACAGCAAGGCCAACAAAAAATGCATTGGTTAATCCCATGAAGAACATCAACACAATGGTTACCAGTATCATACCTATTATAATGGTATTGTTAAGTTCTTCGAGTGTGTTGCGCGTGTAACGCGACTGCTCGCCGGTGAGCGTTACCTTCAGATCTTTGGGAAATTCTTTTTTTACCAGGTCATCCTTTAGAATTGTCTTAATTTTATCAGAAGCTTCAAGCAGGTTTTTACCGCTTTTCTTTACCACATTTAAGGTAATTACATTTTGCCCGTTCAGCCGCGAAAAGCTTTCCTGTTCTTTAAAGGTATCTTTTACGTCGGCTACATCTTTAAGATAAACAATAGCTCCGCTTCCTGATTTGATGACAATGTTACGTATAACATCCATATTCTTGAACTGTCCCTGTATACGGATGGATCTCTTCATACCGAAAGTGGTGATATTGCCAGCCGAGATAGTTAGGTTTTCGGATGCTATCGCATTGCCTATATCGGTTAAACTTATGCTTGCGGCCTGGGCTTTGTACATATCCACATTGATCTGGATTTCCCGCTCCAGCGCACCAACAATATCAACGCGGGTGATTTCATTGAGCGATTCGATGCGGTCCTGGGCAATATCAGCATATTTTTTCAGTTGGTCCAGATCGTAGTTCCCTGAGATCTGTATGTACATGATTGGAATTTCCGAGAAATCGATATCGTTGACCAGTGGATCGCTGGTCAGGTTGTTCGGCAGATCGGATTTGCTTTTATCAACAGCATCTTTAACCCTTTGCTTGGCTTCGGGCACTGCCACATCGGTATTGAACTCAATAGCAATGGATGAGAAATCCTGCAGGGAATTACTGGTGATTTTCTTAACACCGTTTATCCCTTTCAATTGCTTTTCGATAGGACGGGTTACCAGGTTTTCCATATCCTCGGGTGAAGTACCAAGATAAGGCGTATTAACCAGGATAGTCGGTATTACAATTTCGGGAAACTGTTCCTTTGGAATATTATTGTAACTGCTTATACCAAGTAATGTGATAAAAACAGCCAGCACATAAACGCTGGTTTTGTTATCAATAGCCCAGCTAGTGGCAAAAAACTCTTTGAAATTATTTTTCTTCATAATATTATCATAAATGTTTTTAACAAAGTGAATAACCCGATTTAGTTAACCTGAATAAGTTCGCCATCGATCAGGCTGTTAAAACCGGTAGTTATAATTTTATCGCCGGCTGCAATTCCGCTGGTAATTTCGGCTAATCCATTGTAAGTGCTCCCCACTGTAACAATAAATCTGCGTGCTACCAGTTTGCCGCTTTCTTCTTTGGCCACATAGATAAACTTACCGGATTGTGATTCCCTGATAAGTGTAATAGGCACCGTGAATGCAGATGGATTGCGATAATCGTTAATTTTTACAACAGCCATCATATTGGCACGATACTCTACTTTGCTCGGGCCCAATCGGACTTCGCTGATAAAAGTGCGGTTAATCGGGTTGATATATTTGCTAGTAAAGCGAATCTGTGATTCCACTTCGGTATTGAAATCGGGGAAGAAAACAATCACTTTGTTGCCGGGTTTCACCTTGGGAGCATAGGCTTCGGCAATTTCGGCCACCACTTTAACACTGGCAAAGTTAACAACGCGCACGGCCGGAAGCCCTGGGGAAGCCATTTGGCCCACTTTCAGGTTTACTTCTTCCACACTTCCGTTGATGGGCGATTTTATACGCGTCATTTCCAGCTGATCATTCAGGGTTGCAATGGCTTTTTCGAGGTTTTCCTTGTTGTTTTTCGCAGTCAGGTATTGAACTTCGCTGCCGATCTGCTGATCCCAGAGAGCCTTTTGTTTCATATATAAATTTGTTGCAAAATCGAGTTGCTGTTTGGTGCTGGCAATTTGCTGCTGAATTATCGAGTTGTCAATTTGAGCAAGAACCTGTCCTTTATGCACCTGGTCGCCTTCTTTTACAAATACTGAAGTAATTGCTCCGGCCATCTGGGCAGAAACAGCAATATTGTCTTCGCCATCCACTTTCCCCTGTACTTCGAGGAAATGACTGAATTCGGCCGTTTTTGCCTCAGTTACCGAGACACTGGTTACTTTGCTAACTTTGTTAGTGTCGCTGAGCTGTAATTCGGTTTCGAGGTTTTTAATTTGTGCCGATATTTGGTCGCGTTCCTTTTTGAGTTTAGCAAGTTCTGTTTTTTTATCGGCAGGTTTGTTGCAGGCTACTGCCAATACTACCAGCAGAAGGAAAAGAATTGATTTATTCATAGTTTTCATTGTATGTCAGTTTTATATTTTGATTAAAAGTTGTTGTTTAATTTGTCGAGTTTATATTTGGCTGAAATCAGAGTAAGCATTGAAGTGTACATATTACTTTGAGCCGTCAGATATTGGTTTAAAAATTCCGTTACATCCCTGCTGCTGGCAAGACCTTCTTTGAATTTTATAAGTGATTTGTCCAGGATGCGTTTGGTGAGTTCAATATTCCTTTTGTCATTCAGGTATTTCTCGTATGCAGTTGTAAGCTCATTACGGGTATTTAAGTACTGAAGTTGCAGGCCGTTGGCCACATTGTCCTTAGTGTTGGTAACTTTCTGCAATTCGAGTTTCCGTTGCTGCACCCTGCTGTTTCGCTCACCACTTGAAATAATAGGCACATTCATAGCAATCTGGACGACATCTTTCGGGTTAAAATTAAAAGCGGGCTCATTCATCATTTCATTGTGCCTGTAAACAGCAGCAAGGTTCGGCAAATAGGTGCTTTTCTCCCTTTTCAGGTTCAGTTTGCTGATTTCTTCCGAGGTTTGAAGGATTTGATAGTCAAGGTTGTTGTTTATATTAAACTGGGCTGCAATCAGAGTTTCGAGATTTACATTATTTGTAATGCTTTCGAGGTTATCAGTGAGTGCTATTTTGTCAGTAAATGGCATCCCCAGTTGAAATTTAAGAAGATCATAGATGGCATCAATCTGGCGGCTCATCGAACTAACTGCATTTTTAAGCGTGAGGCTAACCAGTTCGATCTGATCTACATCGGTATTCTCGACCAGTCCCTGCTTATACATTTCCTGCATATCAGAGAGGGTTTTAGTCGTGTTTTCGAGCGACTGATTCAGAACCAGGCGTGTTTGTTCTAAAACCAGAGCCATGGCATATGAATTGGCGATACTCTCTTTCAGATCGATTTCGGTTTTCTGCCTGCTTTGATCGGTCATGGTGTAAAAAACCTTGGTGGCCTGCAAACCAACAATGTATTCTCCGCTAAAAATTAATTGCGATACTGTAATATCAAGTGTTGTATTATTTGCAACGCCTAATTTGATGGGCGCACCCGGCTTATATCCCATATAAACACTCTGGTTGTTGATATCATCAGAGGTTATAGGTGTGCCGGCAGGCAGGTCTGTTGCAAGGTAAGTGCTGCCACCGAGACTTAATTCAGGCACGGTAAATAAGTGCTGGTAATTAACCTGTGCACTGATGTGTGGCAGCCCGATTGCAGTGGTTTCCCAGATTTTCTTTTTTGCTATCTCCATATCGATACTCGAATTCCTGGAGTTGGCATTGTTTTTAACAGCATAGTCCTGAGCCTGCTTTAGGCTGAAGGAATTGGTAACAGTCAGGCTGTCCTGCGCGAATGCAGGCCTGTGCAAAGCAATTAGCAGCATTGCAGCAAAAAAGGTAATGATTGGTAATTTCATAGTTTATAAATTGCTATTTGATGTGTTAGTTTGTTTTTCGTAATAGGCTAATCCAACGGCATTGGCGATGCCCCGGATGTGGTTATCGAACATGACCTGGAATACTTTTTCGAACCCGAAATTTGTTGAAGATAAAAATTCAGGGTCGTGAACATCCACTAATTTCTGGATGTAAAGCCTGGCAACCAGGTCAATATCCAGGTCATTCCGGTAGATTCCTTCGGCAATTCCCTGGGTAAAGTTTTGTTTTACCTGCTCAAATACATGGTCACGTTTCCTGATAATGAATTCGCGGTATATGGTAGGATAATACTTCTGTAACTCATACGCATTGATCGGGTTCATGTCTTTCAGCTGCACGCTTACATTTCGGCTTACGGCCAAAAGAATATCAATGGCATTCATATTCGTTGTTTCTTCGCCAATGCAAGGGATTCTTTCCTTTTCATGCATATAACCAAGTACTTTTTCGACCAGTTCAGTTTTATTGGCAAAATACTGGTAAATCGTTTTTTTCGACATTCCCAATTCCTTAGAGATATCGTCCATAGAAACGCTCCGGATTCCGTTCTTTTTGAACAGCCGAGTGCTTTCAGATAATATACGGTCAAGTTTTTCGTCCATAATGAATATTTTAGAGCGGCAAAAGTACATAATTTTTATTTTCGGAAACAAAAAGAATAAAATATGTTTCTGATGTTTCGACACATTTAAACATAAGATACTCTTTTTTGTTTCGATACATTGAAAAAATTGTCATTACCGGAATTTAAAAAGGAGTGAATCAGGTAATTAAAAGGCAAGTAGAATAGATTTTAGCATTTTTTCGTCGTTAATAATTATTATTAGTATCTTTCGCGCCTCAAAACCACTTTATTCTTCTAAATACACACTATGGAATGGTTTGTTCTAGTAAATCCGAATGCCGGCAAACGCAAGGGCGAAAAGGATTGGCACGAAATTGCAGCTCAGCTTACTTCAGCCGGGATCAAATATAAATACGTTTTTACCGAACATCGCGGACACGCGGTATTGCTCACCCGCGAATATATCGAAAACGGGTATCGTAATATTATTGTTGTTGGTGGCGATGGGACTCTTAATGAGGTAGTTAACGGAATTTTTCTGCAGGATAAAATTGCGACAAACGAAATTATCCTTGCGATGATTCCTGTTGGTACCGGTAACGATTGGTGCCGTATGTTCCATATTCCGGGTGATTATAAACAGGCAATCGGCCTGATAAATAAACACAAAATATTTGTACAGGATACGGGTGCCATCAAATATATTTCGAAAGAAGGAGGCGAAAAAACGCGGTATTTTATCAATATGGCCGGTATGGGTTTTGATGCGTTGGTGGCCCAAAAAACAAACAAACAAAAGGAACTAGGGAAAAGCAATCCCTTGTCATACGTTGTCAATATTTTTTCGAGTTTGTTTAGTTACACCAACACCAGGGTCACCATACTGTTAGACAAGGAAAAAATAACTTCAGATATTTTTAGTATGAGTGTCGGGATTTGCCAATACAATGGCGGTGGCATGAAACAAGCTCCGGATGCTTTGCCCGATGATGGTTTATTCGATCTTACCCTTATTAAACCCATAGGGAAATTTAAAATTATCCGCAATATCATTAAGCTTTTCGATGGCAGTTTTACTCAAATGCCGGAGGTAAGTACCTACCGGTCGACAAAAATAATAATTCATTCCGAACCCAAAATGTACATGGAAGCGGATGGCGAGTCACTCGGGCATACCCCCTTTGTATTCAATATTCTAACACAAAGTTTGAATATTGTTAGCGGATTGTAGTTGTGTTGGAGTAAAAATATCTATATAAGTACCTGTTTCTTTGGCTGGTAAACCAATTTCAGATTAAGAATCGGCATCTTTGAATGGGTTTCAAAACAGTACTACGGGGTACCGATGAATATCTTGCGTTATAATAAAATAAGCAAAAAAATCGGATGGCTTTAGCTGGAATAATTTTAAGACCGATGACCCCGATGGACTGGGAGAGTGTTGCTGAAATATACAGGCAGGGAATCGAAACAGGGAATGCCACTTTTCAAACAGAAGTACCTTCGTGGGATAATTGGAATTCAGGACACCTGAAGTTGTGCCGCATTATTGCTGTTTATCAGGATGAAATTGTTGGCTGGGCCGCACTGTTACCCGTTTCAGGCCGTAGTGTTTATGCCGGTGTTGCCGAGGTGAGTGTCTATGTTTTAACCCAGCATACAGGCCGGAAAATAGGAACGAACCTTCTGGAAAAACTGATTTCCGAAAGCGAGAAAGCTGGATTCTGGACACTTCAGTCAAGTATTTTTGCTGAAAACAAGGCAAGCATTAAAATTCATGAAAACCTTGGATTCAGACAAATAGGTTACCGGGAGAAAATCGCAAGACTGAATGGTTTGTGGCGGGACACGATTCTTTTGGAACGCAGGAGTAAGGTTACTGGGATAAGTTAGCTGAAATCCCCCGAAAGGATAAAGCCGGATATTCCTGGATCAAATTATAAAATTTAGCCAATAAAGAGCTAAAAATCAGATAGCCAGTATGATAGTTTGCAATTTAAATAAATTGAAAACTATTCCCTACATCGAGAAATGGTTTTACAAATTCTGATCGTAATATTCTGAAAGCTTTCGGTACAGGTGCAGGCGATCAGTTCCGCTTACGTTATGCTCGTGCTGTGGATATACAAAGTAGTCAAGCTGTTTGCCTTTTTCGATACAGGTCTGAATGAACTGCAGGCTGTTCTGCCAAACCACGGTTTTATCCTGCGCGCCATGAATCACCAGCAATTTGCTATCCAGCTGATCGACATAGTTCAGGATACATGCTTTTTTATAGCCTTCCGGATTTTGCTCAGGAGTATCCATGTATCGTTCGCCATACATGATTTCGTAGTATTTCCAGTCGATAACCGGCCCGCCGCAGGTTGCCACTTTGAAAACACCAGGGTTGCGCAAAATCAATGTTAACGTCATGAAGCCGCCATAACTCCAGCCGTCAATGCCAATGCGGCTTGCATCCACATATGGCAACGATTTTAAGTAATTAACGCCAACCATCTGATCCTTGTTTTCAATATCCCCCAGGCGGCGATGAATTACCTGTTCAAAATCGGCTCCGCGGTTGGATGTTCCGCGGTTATCGAGCGTCCACACAATATACCCTTTGCTTGCCAGGTAATTAAAATAAAGGTTTGCTCCACCTAGCCATGTATCGGTAACCAATTGTGAATGAGGTCCACCGTAAACATAAACCAGGGTCGGGTATTTTTTTGTGGAATCAAAACCAACAGGTAATATTATCCGGCCATAAAGATTGCTGCCATCATCTGCTTTTAGCGTTACAAAAGAGGTCGTGCCAAGTTTGAAATTTTTTAACGGGTTTATGTCTTCCGAAATCAGGCGGACAATTTCGGCCTTATCGTTTATGAGAGCCGTTCGTGTGCCCACATTCAGGCTGCTCATTTTGCCGATAATATATTTCGCATCAGGCGAAATATAAGTAGTAAATGTCCCTTCCTGGGAAGTGTATTTTATGGTTCTGCCTGTTTTTAGTTCGACAGAATACAAATGCCTTTCCAGTGGATTTTCCTGTGTCGAAGTGTAGAAGATTTTGGTCTCTTTCGGGTCAAATCCCTGGTATGTTGTAACTTCCCAGTGCCCTTTTGTAATTTGTTTAACCAGGTTTCCTTCAATATCATATAAATACAGGTGGTTGAAACCGTCGCGGCGGCTTTGCCAGATAAATTGGGAAGGATTCGTTTTCAGAAAATACAGGCCGTTCAGCGGTTCAACGTATTCGTTGTCAGTTTCTTCAAAAAGTGTTTTCACAAATTCACCGGTAAGGGCATCGTATTTATTTAGCCACATATGGTTTTGGTCACGGTTGAGAACGGCAATGAAAATGTATTTTTCGTCAGGACTCCATGTCACATTGGTAAGGTATTGCTCGGCCGGTTTACCGGTATTCAGAAAAACAACCTGGTTATTAATCGGGTTAAACACACCAACAGTTACATGATGGCTTGCCATGCCGGCCATAGGGTAGCGGATAGATTCAACTTTGGCTATGCGTTCGTCAATATCCACCAAAGGGTATTCGGTAACCATGGTTTCGTCCATGCGGTAAAACGCCAGCAGGCTGCCTTTCGGCGACCAGAATATACCCCCATCAATACCGAATTCGTTGCGGTGCACGGTTTTACCATTTACAATTCCCTTATCAGAATCATTTGTAACAGCTACGGTTTTTCCGTTCTCCGAGATATAGAGATTGTTTTCTTTTGTAAAAGCAATACGACCGGTAGCTGGTTCAAATTCGGAATTTTCTCCGACAGATTCAAAACTGTTAACCAAAGTTAGATCGCTGGTAAGCAAATTAAACCTGAAGATCTTTGAATCGTTTGAATATCTGAAAATATTTTCGCTTTCCCATTTAAAAGCCGGCATGCTTTTTAATTTTTTCTGCTGATTCTTTTCAACAACCATGTTGAGTGCATCAAGTGAGAGGATGGTGTCGGTAGTTGTGGTTTTCACCCCGCTTTGAACAAGGCAGTTATTGGCATTCCAGGTAAACAGGTTATTATTGCGCCACTGTATATTTGCCAAGGACGAAGGATATAGTTTCCGGTTCATCAGATCATCGATTGCCAGTTGTTTTTGTTGTGCAAACAGTTGTGATACAAGCATTAATAGCAATGCCAGTAGGGTGGAGG
Source organism: Bacteroidota bacterium (assembly GCA_037142075.1). GTDB lineage: Bacteria > Bacteroidota > Bacteroidia > Bacteroidales > UBA4417 > UBA4417. The sequence continues at coordinate 456 of JBAXBJ010000029.1, read as the reverse complement.
TGTGTTTTTTATTCATTTAGGTTGTTTGTTTTTTTTGTTTCAATCCGTGCATTGTAGAGACGCGATGCTTCGCGTCTCATTCCCTGAAAGGATTAATTATTAATATTTCATTGGGGATTATTTCAATTGGAATGTTTTACGTTATTAAATCAGAGACGCGATGCATCGCGTCTCAAATTAAAATCAATTTTATGCATCGTTATTAAAATCATTTTCTACGAAATGGCAGAAAAAATCATTTTCATCGAATTAAAACGGCAAATCGTATTTAATTGGTTTTTAAATTATTATCAGAGACGCGAGGCATCGCGTCTCAAATTAAAATCAATTTTATGCATCGTTATTAAAATTATTTTCTACGAAATGGCAGAAAAAATCATTTTCATCAAATTAAAACGGCCAATCGTATTTGATTGGTTTTTAAATTATTATCAGAGACGCGAGGCATCGCGTCTC
>JBAXBJ010000028.1:0-44059 GCA_037142075.1 Bacteroidota bacterium | reverse complement strand
TGCAGTTGTCGGATTGATTTTGCATTTCTCACTCGGCTGGAACACCGCCATCTCTTGTGGAATAACCGGGGTTCTGTCTGCATTCGGGCCTATGTCGGGAGTAATTGCAGGGCTTACCGGTCAAAAGAGGACTTTAAATATTTTCATTGTCACCTTTATAGGAATATATGTTTTATTGTTTTGGGCACTTTTAAACAACATGCTATAAAATGGAACAAACACCGGCAGGATTTAAAACTGATTTTCTCAGGGTTATACTGTTGTTTACAGCAATATATATACTGTCGGAACTGGCTTCTGCATCACTTGGCTTAGGTTCCGCCTATACGAAAACATATTCTGTTATTTATATGATGACGCTTGCTTTCGGAATATTCATCACAACCATACTTCTGGCTCTTCCAAACCTTGTTGTGATCAGAACCTATGGATTCAAAGTTATAATGAAAGCGGTTACAAATGGTTTTGCCTTTTTGTTCCCCTTTGCCATGATGGCTGTCCTTTCTGATTATGTTTTCAAATGGAATGCGGCACAGCCCATTGCAAGCGCTGCCTTGTTTACCTGTGTTTCAATTTCAGCTTCCGACCTTATGAGATTAGGAGGCAGCAAAACAGGTAACCTGGTTTTTTCATTCATTGCTTCCATTGTTTTTCTCCTTCTGTTCATGGGTTGCGGGATGCTTGCCAACACATTTTTAAAATAATTCTCAACGATAAAGCTATGAATACAGGCGAAATGCTAATAACAGCCGGAAAGGGAGATATTTATTCTCTTCTTAAAGACCATTTAGGATTACTACCCAATTTAATAAGCCCTTTTGCCGGATTTTTTCAGGGTGATACAGTTCCCTCGATTCACACAGAGGAACTAAAAAATTTAGCCGGTAACCCTGATGTTGTTGCCTGTATCAGAATTCTTGCAGAACCAGTAGTAACTTACCACATCCGCCTTGCCGGACCAGCAACAAAACCCGGCGAAATGCATATCTGCAGCATCGATCATCTTTCGTTTGTTCTTGCAACAACATTCGACAATTATTCGTACGGAATGCAATACTGTGCTACCACGGAATATTTGGCGGGCTTTCTTTCGTCATTCCTGCTCCTGAACACTGATAATGAGTACGAGCCCCAGTTCCCGGCGACAATGGATTTAGAGTTTTTTATCCTGATTGCAAATACCATTGACGCTTATAAATACACCATCAACAGGAATGCTCTGGCACACGAAGCAATTTCGACACTTACATTAACATCAACAGAGTTTAACACACTCTTGAAAAATTCATTACTAAAACCCGATTTCGGCTGGTTGGTTACAAACATTGCAGGGTTGCTGCCTTCTTCAGTTGCAACAAAGCTACAAGGCAGTGAAAAAAACTACCTCGATTTGTTTGAAAACGGATATTTAATAGCTGTTAAAAACAATCATACAGGCGAAGAAAGTTTGATGCTGAGTGTTGTTGCCATTGATGCTGGCGCCGAGTTTGCAAATACCTGGATTAAATCGGCAGGCATAGAGCGGCTGTGTATTAATGAAAAGGGCATAGAAACAAAGCCTTTGGCATTCTTCTGTTCAACGGCACTCACAAATCATTATTTCAATTTTTCGGTGCAAGATGGTATGATTCAGTATGAACCACTAAACAATACCAATTCAAAGGCTGCCATCAGTAATTTATTTGACACGCATCTTGAAATAAAACCCGTCGAAAAACCAGTATCTACCGGAACGCCAGCCTTTTGTATGAAATGTGGTGCGAAATTAAAGCAGGGTGCCCGCTTCTGCCCTAGCTGCGGAAACAAACTTTAATCAGAATTTGTGTAAAATAATTTTGAATATTATCCTATGCATTCATTTTTCAAAACCCCGAAACTTGCCGGCACTTTGTTCGCATTGCTGATTCTTTTCCTTTGGTCGGGCTCCTTTGCACAGGATTTCAGTAAGTATGCAGGAACACATAAAGGGAAAATGGATTTTAGCGGCGATTTCCCGGTAACTTACAATGTAAATGAGGTAACTTTTGTTATTTCCAAATACGGTGATATAAATATTACCTATCGTTATGATAACATTTATCATGCGTCAGTAATTGAAGGACTTGAAGATAGTCATGAATCCGGTAATGGGACAGCAACAGGGAAACTCAACACGGATTTGTCATTTGAAGCGACCGGAAATTGTGTTCATAATATTGGCGAGGGAGATAAAATAATTACCTCAACCTGGTACGGTCAGATAAGCAATAATTACCTCACGGGCAAAATTGGGAAGTCGGGCTTTGCGAAATTTAAAGTGGCTTTATCTCCTGGTTCTCAAACCGAAGAAGCTGCGGCAGGCGAAGATTGCGACTGTGCCATTAAAGTTCCATCCGGATTAAAACCCGGTAGTAACCTGTTTGTTATTACCAAAAACAACGGTTGTGTAAAGTCGGAAGTGGTTTTTTATAATGGAAAAGACAGCCAGATAAGCAACTGGGATGGCAATGCGGTAAAGGTAGAAGTACAGATTGCATGCTGCAACAACAGGGCTTTCACCAAATCATTAACCATTCCTGCATACCAAAGCGAAGAAAAAATTGAAATCGTTACAACCGAAGTGAGCAAAGGAGGTGGCGGATCATTACCCCCACCCCCACCCGATCAGGTTGTGGTTGGAACAGGAGTGGCTTTGGCTGTTACAACCTTGCTGCAGGCTCTGCTGGCAGGCGGAGGAGCAGGTTCCATACCAATACCACCTCTGACACCACCAAAAACGCCTCCTGTGAATCCCAAAGTGAGAAAAGACGAAATGCCAGCGGCAGATATCCCGGATAATACTCACGTCGAAACACCTGAAGAAAGAGCAAGGTCTTATGCTGCATTTATAAAAGACCAGGACAGGAGGTTTGGGAGAGTAGAAAAGAAAGGACCCGTTACGGAGCCCAAACCTTCCGGGCACCAAAAGCCTCCTGCCGATAATATACCCAAAGAGCCGGAGAGAAAAGTTGACCCCTTTGGCGGATGGAAATCCGGCAAGAGAACGCCTGAAGAGCAAAAGCTATACGAGCAGCAAAAAAGGATTAAACTGGTCGAAAAGCAGAAAATGCTGGAAGCGGATGCTGCGAAGGAAAATTCATACACTGGCTACAATCCTTTGGTCATTGGCAAACAGATGGCTCAAACTGTCAGCGCATCCTATAATGAGGTGAACGATCTTACCTTTCGTACTTTTGAGAAAGGTTTTGAAATTGAGAAAAAGGTATCGGACTTTAAAACTGAGTTGGACAACAATCCGGAGGAAGCATCAAGATTAATGCTTAATACAGGTATGCTTTTCGAAAATATGAAAGAGTCTGCGTCAAATTATATCAGTGATGGCAGGTTGAAAAATGACCTCTACAATGCAGCTGTTGATATTAAGAACACAAATAAAGAGTTTTGTGAAAAATTATACAATAACCCTGTAGATACAGTTAAAACATATGCAAAAACAGCAGTAGGTTCCGAAAACTGGGAACACTCGCTGGATATGAATGCGCCTCTGGAAGAAAGGCTTCTAAACTCCGGGCTTGGTATTTTAAAAACATGTTCAACAATAAGTACCCTGGGGATGGGGAGTGCACTGGTAAAAGGAGCCGAGGTATCCGTGTTGGGTATTGGAATTCCCAGTGGGCTGGCAACTGCATGGGTAGGGCTGATGCACGAAAAAAACCTTTACATGCCTAAGGTTTTGGACGCACTTCCGGAATTTATGAATGAACGCAAGAAGCATTATATTATGAATACGGTAAATGTTGAACTAAGGCATTACCTTTATGATCACCCCGTTAGCAATGCACCCAGGGTCGAAAAAGCAAACGATTGGCTTGATGCTATCAACGAGAGTTTCGAGAAAGAAGAACCTGTAGCGGGCGGAGGTGCTGATTGGTAACTGACCACTTCTTTTTAAACATTCATAATTATATCAGGAAAATATTCCTCAAAATATAGGGTATCTTCAATCTGAAGTATCTTATAGATGCAGGAAGACTCAAAATTTTGTTCTGTTCAAATCCTAAAACATCATTTCAATTGGTTAAATTTAATTACTACTCTGACGCCGAATGGATGATTATAAATCACTGATTGCAAATAAAAAAGCTGCATTTGCAGGTTGAATTCAACTTATGTACGACGGGCTGAATATTTCAATGTTAACATGCAATCTATGAAAACAACAAATAATAAGTTAAAAATGAGATCATTTCATGTCATTACATTGTTAGCTCAGTTCTTCATAGTTCTGTTTATGATTTCTTGCAGCAAGGATGGAGATAAGAAATTATCTTCATCAAATACCCTGAATTATTTATCTGTTGATAATTACCCTGAAATTAACATTGAATTTGACCGTACGAATATGACTGTGGAATTACTGATCCCGTACAAGTCTTTATTATCAATACAAAAGGTAAAGCTACATTTAGATTACAGTGCATATGCAAGCTCTAATATTGATCCGGAAAAGGAATATGATTTAACAACTCCCTTGATAATAAAAATCATTGCCGAAGACAATTCAATTTCAACTTATACGCTAAATTCAAAAAAATGTGAAGGTGGTAAATCGGCACTTTTAGTGTGTGATATCCAGAAAGGTTCGCTACCTGTATTTCGGGAGGACAGTTTCTTTTTAAATTCAAATATTGTGATAGATAAGGCTTTTAATGCAAAAGTGCCAATTTATTATATTATGGATGCTTCACTGAAAGGGAGTATTCTGTGGAATTTACCCGAAATATTGCATTACTATGAAAATGGGAAGATAATTGACAAAAATGATAATAATGCATTTACAAATACAATACTTCACAAAGAATTGCTGCTTAATGGAATAAGTAAAGTATACATTATCGGATTGTCCTCAATGGGTTGTATATTAAGCACCTGCAAGGGAAGCGCGTTGCTAAAGTATAATTTGACACTTATAAGCGATGCTCATGATGAACCGACCAGTTATTGGGAATTCACAGAAGGAGACATAGATAAATGCAATCAGATTATAAACGATTCCGGTATTGGAAAACTGGTTAAGGCTAAAGATCTTGAGTTTAAATAATGACTGCATTTATTCTCGTACTTTTTTTACAACGCTTCATCATATTTGAATAGTACCTGGTAAATTACACCTGACATAATCCGCTATCATTCAGTACTTTTCCAGTTATTCCAGCTGATAATCTAGTCGTTACGATTTAAACTCTTTTACGCCAACACTTTTTTCTCAATTTATCGTCATCATTTGCACACTGAAAGCGGTTGTGATGTTAAACGGGGCGGAAAGCAAGAAAGTTCAATAAAAATAGAGTGGCACTGATTTAACTGCGAGGGTTTTATTGTTGGATGAGTGACTTGTTCCGGTTCGACAGGTTCACCAAGTGTAGCAGTTGATGAAGCTAAAAAGGTTTGATTGCTCAATTTGTTTGCAGCTATGGTAAAACAAAAAAAGGACCGGCAGAAAACCACCAGTCCTTTCAATTATTTCAAAAGTTAAATTATGCCTGTGATACAGCCACAGCTACAGAAACCGAAGCACCAACCATAGGATTGTTACCCATACCTATTAATCCCATCATTTCAACATGTGCAGGAACAGATGACGATCCGGCAAACTGGGCGTCGGAATGCATACGACCCATGGTATCGGTCATACCGTACGAAGCAGGTCCAGCACCCATATTATCAGGATGAAGTGTGCGGCCTGTACCTCCGCCTGAAGCCACAGAGAAATATTTTTTGCCTTGTTCAATACACTCTTTTTTGTAAGTACCTGCTACAGGATGCTGGAAGCGGGTTGGATTGGTTGAGTTACCTGTAATTGAAACATCAACGCCTTCGCTGTGCATGATGGCAACTCCTTCGCGTACATCATCGGCGCCATAGCAGTTGACTTTTCCTTTATCCCCTTTGGAATAGGCAGTGCGGCCTACTTCTTTAAGCTCACTGGTGGCGTAATCAAACTGGGTTTGCACATAGGTGAAACCGTTAACGCGAGCAATAATTTTGGCAGCATCTTTACCCAATCCATTCAGGATAACGCGCAGTGGCTCCTTACGAACCCGGTTAGCCGATTTGGCTATGCCAATGGCTCCTTCGGCGGCGGCAAACGATTCGTGGCCGGCGAGAAATGCGAAACATTTGGTTTCTTCGCGAAGCAGCATGGCCGCTAAGTTTCCGTGTCCTATACCAACTTTGCGATCATCGGCAACCGAACCGGGGATGCAGAAAGCCTGCAAGCCTACGCCCAAAGTGGTTGCAATGTCGGCAGCGTTGGTCTGGCCTTTTTTAATAGCAATGGCAGCCCCTACGATATATGCCCACATGGCATTTTCAAAAGCTATAGGCTGAATGTTCTTTACAATATTATAAACATCCACGCCTTTGTCGTCGCATATTTTCCTGGCTTCTTCGATGGAAGAAATACCGTGCGAATTAAGCACTTTGTTGATTTGTACAATTCGTCTTTCGTAACTTTCAAATAATGGCATCGTATGTTTCTCCTATTCTTTACGTGGATCAATAATTTTAACTGCATCTTCCATGCGGCCGTATTTCCCGGAAGCTTTTTTGAGGGCTTCGCCAGCTTCGGTACCGGCTTTGATCATATCCAACATGCGGCCGATGTTTAAAAATTCATACCCGATGATTTCATTACCATCATCCAAACCAATTTTGGTAACATAGCCTTCGGCCATTTCGAGGTAACGCGGTCCTTTGGCTACAGTTCCATACATAGTGGCAGTAACGCTTCGTAAACCTTTCCCAAGATCCTCAAGACCTGCACCGATAGGTAAACCACCTTCGGAGAATGCGGTTTGAGTGCGTCCGTAAACAATCTGCAGGAACAATTCGCGCATAGCGGTATTGATGGCATCGCAAACGAGGTCAGTGTTCAACGCTTCCAGGATTGTTTTGCCGGGAAGGATTTCGGATGCCATGGCAGCCGAATGAGTCATGCCCGAACAGCCAATGGTTTCGATCAACGCTTCCTGTATGATACCTGCTTTCACATTCAGGGTCAACTTGCAGGCTCCCTGCTGGGGAGCGCACCAACCCACACCATGGGTTAGACCAAAAATGTCAGTTACTTCTTTGGCCTTCACCCACCTGCCTTCTTCGGGGATAGGTGCCGAACCATGATTTGCCCCTTGTGCGACGCAAATCATTCCTTCAACTTCGTGTGTAAAACTCATATTTTTTTTGATTTAAAATGAAAAATCATTGTTGGCTACTTGCCTGGAAAAGATGTATTTTTTTTAACCTGATCAGCATTCGCATCATTCAGGAAAATATTGATCAACACTGAATTAATCTGCTTTTCCAGGCAGTTTAAGGCTGATACATTAGCTGATGTAAAAGTAAATTAAAAAAAAAGAATCTGGGCGTACCTTTGTTCAAATTCGCCATAAATATTTTCAAATGCAACTTTCAGTATATGTTATAGCGGCATTTATTTTCTCTTGCCGCAAGCGGCAGTGAATTTACCCAAAGAGATTACGGTCCAGGTTGGGAATAGAAAAGGATTACAAGAGTATAATCCAGTTCGGTAAAACCGATTATTTCGCTGCCGGTATCCCGCTTTTATCCAGCAGTATAGGATCGCCTAAACCAAGTTCTTTCAGTTTATCGAATTGCGTGGCCTTGTCGCCGACAACCAGGTAGATCAGCTGGTCGGGATGGATAAATTTCTGCGAAAGTGTTGCATGTTCGGCTGGTGTCATTTGCTGGACAATTTCCTCTCTCTGTTTGATGTAATCGAAAGGGAGATTATACACAACAATAGGCGAAAGCATATCATCAAGTTGTTGCAGGGTTTCAAATTTTCCGGAATAGCTTAGCAATAAAGTGCTCTTTACCTGGTCGAGATCTTCTTTCGAAATCCCTTCGGTATACTTCTTTATTTCATCCCTCATGATCTGGGTGGTTTCGAAAGTGGAATTCGACTGAACCGAGGAATTTGCAAGAAATTGCCCTCCATAAGTGGTACCGCTGAAAGCCGAGCGGGCACCATAAGTAAACGATTTCTTTTCGCGTAAAATCATATTCAGGATCCCGCTGAAATCACCGCCAAGTTTATAATTTACAACAACAGCTTTATAATAATCAGGATTTATAAAGCTGGGTCCGGTATGACCTACAAAGACCTGAGATTGTTTTGCATTCGGAATATCAATAAAATAAATTCCCGGTTTTGCCGGTGAAATTGCTGTTACAGCCGGAATTGTGATGTCTTTCACTTTCCAGTCCTTTAATCCATTGAACAGAGTTACGGCTTTCTCCTGTGTAATATCTCCAACAATACTTAATTTACAGACTGATGGCGAGAAATAGTTTTCATAGTATTTCTTCAGATCATCGAGGGTGATTTTTTCGACCGAGTTTATCGTTCCGGCTGCTTCGTTAGCCAGGATATTGTCGGAACCATAAACCAGTTTTCCGAATACATTTTGAGCAATAGATGCAGGAGCGGTTTCCGTTCTTTTCAGCCCTTCTATGGTCTGGCTTTTGGCCAGCTCAAATTCTTTTGCATCCCAACGGGGTTCGAGAAGCATTTCTTTAGCCAAGGCAAATGTTTCGTTCAGTTTACTGGTAAGGCAGCTTCCCGAAACTGTAATGGATTCTTTGCCCCCGTTAACATTAATGTTTGCACCTAAATCCCTGATGGCTTCCTGCAATTCAACAGGAGTTTTTGTTTTGGTTCCCTGGTTCATCAAACGGGCTGTTAATGAGCCGATTCCAACTTGATCAGGGTTGTCGAGCAGCATTCCGCCTTTCAGAATAACCGAAAACTGGACCAGCGGCAATTCGCTCTTTTGGATTCCATATACCGGAATTCCGTTGACAGTTTTGCCTTCCCAAACAGCCGGAATATTCACAACCGGATCAGGACCTTTCACCGGTTCAATAGTCCTGTCTATTAGCGACGGAATAGGCACATAAGGTGCATTTACGATGTCCTTTTTCTTTGTTCCCTGATTATCGATGGACTCTTCCTTTACAATCCACAATTTCGAATCAGGAGCTGCCAAATCTGCTTTGCCTTTTGGAACTATGCTGGTGAGCAGGTAATTCTGCCCCTTGATATATTTATTATAAACTCTCCATATATCCTTTTGGGTAACACTCATGCGGTTATTGAAATCGGTTGCCATATAATCGGGCGATCCGTTAAAAACATTGTAATCGCCTAAGCGCCTGGCTTTCCCTAAATCGCTCGCGATCGAATTGTAAAAACCATATTCAATACCAGCCTTCTGGCGTTCAACATCTTTCTCCGTAAATCCTTCCTTTTCGAAAAGCAGGAATGCTTCTTTAACCGCAGCTTCAACATCACCCAGTTTTACTGCCGGGAAAGCAGTAATTACTATGCCAAACTCACCTGCAATTTCGCTGCTGCCCTGGCGTGCCATAACTGAGGGGGCAAGTTTTTTATCTTCGACAATCACTTTATACAGAGGCGATTTTTTACTTCCAGCAAATATTCGTCCCAGGAATTCGAGTGCATACGCATCATTGTTGAATTCTTCAACTGTTGGAAATTCCATTCCCAGGCGGGGAGCATTGGCCAGGTTATCTTCACAATATGCTCTTATAGTTTCGTTAAGTTTAACCGGCATTTTGGCGAGAGGAGCCGGTGCCGGACCTGATTTTATTTCGGCGAAGTATTTATCAATCCATATTTTGGCCTCAGCAATATTAATGTCGCCTACCACAATCAGGGTTGCATTGCTGGGAGCATAATATTTGTTGTGGAAGTCGATAACATCCTGAAGCGAGGCAGCAGCGAGGTCATCGAGTTCACCAATAACGGTATGACCGTATGGATGGGTTTCGGGATACATCAGCTTGGTCGACATGTATTCGCTTTGCGAGTAAGCCTTGTTATCTCCTTGTCGTTTCTCGTTCTGAACAACATTCTGCTGGGTTACAAAAGTTTCCTGATTAACTTTGCTTAACAGGAATCCCATCCTGTCAGCTTCCATCCACAAAGCCATTTCGACTGCATTTTTCGGAACTACTTCAAAGTAATTCGTCCTGTCGTTGCTAGTTGAACCGTTAACACTGCTTGCACCGGCAGTCTGTAGTTTTTTAAACCATTGTCCCTGAGGAATATCCTGCGATTCGTTGAACCTCAGATGTTCGAATAAATGGGCGAACCCGGTTTTCCCCTGAACTTCCCTGGCCGAACCGACATGATATACCACATAAACTGCTGCTATCGGGTTCGAACCGTCGGCCTGCAGTATAACATTCAAGCCATTCGGCAGAATGTATTTCTCGTAGGGGATTTTAAATTCTTTTTTCTTTTCCATTCCAAAAAGTGTGAAGTTGATGCAAAGCGTAAAAGCAATAAACACTAATGTCAGTTTGTTTTTCATGGTTCCTCAGGGGTTTTATTTGTTGTTCAATTTGTACATTTTTCGATGAGTACAAGAAGAAATTATAAAATCTTTCTTGCATTTTTACATAAGTAAATCCCAAAGGATCATTATTGGTTTTGGGAGGTATTAAGGCTAAAAAAAATGCTTTTTGGTACCTGGCGCGATTCAATTCTTTCCATTTATTTCAGTCAATGACACTAAATTCATATCCGTTGCCATTGGTTATGAAAACGCGGTAAAACTATGCTATTTATTTTAATCTGACAAAGAAACAGTTATATAATGCTTGCTTAACGGGATGAAGAAAGTTGCACTCACAGTTTCCAGGAACAATTTAGCCTGTCAAATGTTGGTATATTTATAGCTGTCTTTTTTGAAAAAACAGAGCAACTGCCTTTCCCATTCCGGTAATTTGCGGACGTTATTTTTTTTCAAACTGATGCCAATTCGGAACTGACTTAAACCGGGGATTCCATATGCTTACAAATATAGAGCGGGAAATTAATTCATTGCATTACAGAGCTATGACTGGTTTTTACCGCAATGGATGCTGCGATTCGAGCGATGACGATACTTTTGATTAAAAATGCGTTTAAAAATAATCTTTCTGAAAATGTATGAAAAATGTCGAATATTAATTGTTTCATTTTTCGATGGCCCATGAACAATATGAAGAAAAGACTGTCTTATTTTGTAACTAATTTCATAACCTAAGCGTCTTAAGTTTTGCAACATTTACAGGAAGCAATTATCTTTATTAACCAAAAATTCAGGAACTTATGTCAAATTCAAAAACCTTTATCCTGGCTTGCCTGGCTCTTATAGCTCTTGCTTCGTGCAGTGAGAAAAAATCCAGAATGCCGAAACAATTCACTATTGAACAACTCTACAGCAACCTTTCGGTTGGTGCTGCCGGATTTAACGCCGACGAAACAAAAATCCTGGTCGATAACAATTCAACCGGAATTTTTAACGTGTATGAATTAAATATTGCGGATACTGCTTTTAATCCATTAACCAGGTCGAAAACGGATTCTTACTTTGCGGTGGATTACCTGCCGGGTAGCAGCAAATTTATTTATAGCGCCGACCGGGGTGGCAATGAGAATTCGCACTTATACCTAATGAAACCAGGCGATACCGCAGCAAAAGACCTTACTCCCTGGCCTGACAGCAAAAATAGTTTTTCCGGTTGGAGTGCCGATAAAAAATCCATGTATATTTCGAGCAACCAGCGTAATCCTCAATTTTTTGATACCTGGAAACTTGATACCACAACATGGAAACCTTCCATCCTTTACCAGAACACCGAAGGTCTGGACTTTGCCGATATAAGTAAAAGCGAACGCTATATTGCCCTCACTAAGAGTATTACCACTGATAAAAACGAGTTGTACCTGTTTGACCGAACCACCAAAACCACGAAACGCCTCAGCAATGACAATGAAGCTACATGGTATCCCACTGGTTTCGAAAAGAACGACAGTATTTTGTATTATACCACCAATGATGGTAATGAATTCAGCTATCTTGTAAAGTATAATATCAACAGCGGGAAGGCCGAAAAAATATTTGAAGACAAATGGGATGTGGCGGGCATGAGCCTGAGTGAAAATGAAAAATACCATACCATTTTTATAAATGAAGATGGTAAAAACAAGGTATTTCTTTTCGATCATGCTACTAATAAGCAGGTTAACTTTCCCGAAATCAAAGACGGGGATGTATTGGGGGTGACTATTTCGCCAAGCGAAAAAAATCTTTTACTCACTGTAGGTAGCAGCACCAGTCCTGCTAACTTGTATTTGTACAACCTGGAAAGTAAAAATCTGAAGCAACTAACTTCAACACTGAACAAGGAAATTGACCGCAACGACCTGGTGCAGGCCGAAGTTGTCAGGTTCAAATCATTTGACGGCGTGGAAATTCCGGCCATTTATTACAAGCCTCTGCAGGCAGACCGAAAGAACAAAGCCGGTGCGCTGGTTTGGGTACATGGTGGTCCGGGCGGACAAAGCCGGGTGGGCTTCAGCAATTCGATACAATACCTTGTAAATCACGGCTATGCTGTGCTGGCGGTTAACAATCGTGGTAGCAGCGGGTATGGTAAAACATTCTACAAAATGGATAACAAAGACCATAGCAACGGCGACTTGAAAGACTGTATTTATGGTAAGAAATGGCTTGCCGAACGGGATTACATTGACAGTACAGCTATCGGTATTTACGGTGGCAGCTATGGCGGTTGCATGGTATTAGGCGCCTTGGCCTTCCATCCCGACGAGTTTAAAGTGGGTGTTGATTTGTTTGGAGTGGCCAACTGGCTTCGTACACTCAGGAGTATTCCGTCGTATTGGGAGTCGTTCCGCAAAGCGTTGTATGATGAAATGGGCGATCCGAATACTGCTGACAGCGTAATGTTAAAGAATACTTCGCCACTATATAATTATGAAAAGATTACCAAACCGCTGATTGTTTTCCAGGGGGCTAATGATGTGCGCGTGCTTCCTGTTGAGAGCGATGAAATTGTCACTGGTGTCAGGAAAAACGGCGTTCCTGTTGAATATGTAGTTTTCCCCGATGAAGGACATGGTTTTGTGAAAAAAGAAAACCAGATCACTACGGCAAAACGGACACTCGAGTTCCTGGATAAATACCTGAAACCAAAAACGAAGGCAGGGAAAGAAGTAGTCTTTCGTCAAAGCCTGGCTCAAAGCCGCAGCCTCATTTAACCTGTTATTTTAGTAAATAGTTCATTACGTATTTTATACCCAACCATGGTTGTTATCTCATTACATCCCTGGTTGGGTTATACCTTTTCAGGTCCACACCAGCTATGATGGCTGAAATATTCTGATTTTTTCGATAACGGCCTGTTTGTCGTTCCAACAGGTTCATAGTGTGGGATGACAAGTGCAAAGGCAGGATCAGGAAAATTCAAATCAAATTAAATGTATAGAGGTGATTTTAATATCAGTATAAATTCGAAATCAAAATCTTTCATTTCAAAATTGACGAATTCCTTTCAACCTATCCCTGATTAAAGCCTTTTCGCATCATAAGCACCACGCCTGCCATCGTTACCAGGCCCCCAAAAATCTGAATCGGAGTTGGATAGTTGCCGAAAATAATAAAAGCACCAACCAAAACAAACAAACCTGTAGAACTTTGAACAATTGCTGCCCTGGAAGCTTCAATAAACCGAAGAGCTGAATATTGAAATATGGAAGTCAGAAAAGGACCGACAAAAGAACCCGCCAAAATGCATAAAAATGTATGTATTGGAATTTTAAATGTGTGCCTTTCGGCAATCATAAAGACGAGTGCAAATAAAACCAGGAAAACCGCCCTGTTAATAGCCAGCACTACCGGGCTGATTTCACGTATATGCTTTTTAGCGGTTATTGTACGTACGGCATAAAACGATGTGGAAAGCAACATTAGCCCGGAAGCTGTTGTAAAATAACTGTCTGCTGATGTAACCCGCAAACTGATTATAAAAGCTCCTGAAAGTGTAAGGAGCGCACCAGCCAGTGCGACTTTCCCAAACCGCTCACCCAACAATACAAACCCAAATACAGATACAAAAAGATATTCAAGATTTCGCAGAAATGAGGGTATGGCCGGGTTGGGCGAAACTGCAATGGCTGCGTAAAAAGACGTTGTGGCAACAATTTCGATCAAGCCGATATAGAGTAAAGTCCGGTAATCTTTACGTGTGAAAGAATTTATCGAGAATCCTCCCCTTGGATGAGCCGCCATCAGGCTGTTCCAGAAGATAGCTGTAAGAAACCACCAAAAACCAAACTGGGGCAGACTGATTTCGTTAAGGGCAGCTTTACTGAAAAGGTAAACCAATGAACCGCATATAGTAGCAATGAAGGCATACAGGTATCCCCGCTTTGTTTTTTTCATTTATTGCTCAAAAAGTAAAAGCCCAAAGTTAAAGATAAGTCAGGATAAGGCTCGTCAATTCTGCCAATTATCACTGCTTAACTAGTGTTTTATCTGCCTGTTTCTCAATTTACCACTTCACAACTGAGTTCCTATCCGAATATCATGTATACGCCCGAGTGTATTCAATTATATGGCTGGTAACAATCGAAAGAAATTTACTGCTTTGGAAAAATCAGTACAAATCTTCACTCTCGTTGAAAGCGAACACTTTTCCTTCCTCAAAAACGTAATTCTGAACAGCTAAGTACCATTTTTTCAGCTCAACTTCCAGCATAAGGGCATTTCAGACTTTTACGACTGGTACATCCATCAGTTGGGTTACAATTATTGGCTCCATTAACTGCTTATTTGAGAATGATAAAATGAGAGGAAATCTGAACCCTTAAAATTAAGAGAATTAAGTTTAGCTATAAAATATGGAATAGCAATTCATTAAAAGTTTGTCGGTTACTAATGAAAAAATACAATAATTTAGCTGCTGGATTTTCAAGTGTCGAAGCGCACAAAAGAATAATTCAATTTCAATTCGATCAGTTAATTAGACAATTCATTAATTTAACTTAGTATTATGAAAGCCCTGGTAAAACTTCGTCCCGAGAAAGGAATATGGATGGAAGATGTTCCTGTTCCAAAAATTGGCATCAACGATGTATTGATCCAAATCAAAAAGACGGCCATTTGTGGCACCGATTTACATATTTACAAATGGGATGATTGGTCGGCACGAACAATTAAAACGCCTATGACCATTGGACATGAATATGTAGGTATAGTTGTGGACAAAGGCCGAGGTGTAAAAAACATCCAGATTGGTGATCGTGTGACCGGCGAGGGTCATATTGCTTGCGGGCATTGCCGCAATTGTCGCCGCGGGAAATTACATGTTTGTGAAAACACCGTTGGGATAGGTGTAAACAGGGATGGTTCTTTTGCTGAATTTCTTTCGTTGCCAGCCGAAAATGTAGTGCATCTGGATGCCAGGATCACCGACGAAATGGCTTCCATTATGGATCCGTTTGGGAATGCAACCCATACAGCTTTATCATTCCCGTTGATTGGAGAAGATGTGCTGATTACCGGTGCAGGGCTCATTGGAACAATGGCAACAGCTATTTGTCGTTTTGCCGGTGCACGGAATATAGTAGTGAGCGATTTAAGTGATTACCGCCTGGATATTGCAAAGAAAATGGGAGCTACGCTATGCATCAATCCCCTCAAGGGCGAAAGCATAGAACAGGCTATCAAAGATTTACACATGCGTGGTTTTGATATCGGCCTCGAAATGTCAGGATCACCTACCGCTTTTGAGAGCATGATTGAAAACATGTACAACGGTTCCAAAATAGCTCTTCTGGGCATTCTGCCCAATAGCACCACTGTACAATGGGATAAAATAATTTTCAAAGCTTTAACATTAAAAGGCATTTATGGGCGCGAAATGTGGGAAACCTGGTACCAGATGGAACAGATGTTGATCACAGGCATAGATTTATCACCTGTCATTACGCACCGCTTTGAAATTGACGATTTCCAGAAAGGATTTGATGTTATGGAAAGCGGGCAATGCGGGAAAGTGATTTTGAGTTGGTAGAAAATATTATAAACCAAAAAAGCCTCTGAATTTCAGGGCTTTTTTGGTTTTTGGAGGTCCGGTATGGAAACCACCGCCAGACCAATATCAAATAATGAAAACCATACAACGAACAAATCATTGACTGGTTTGTAGAAAGGTTGGAGAGTAACTGTTCCGGTAGATTTACATATACTTTGCATATTTTTGTCACTATTAATCAAAAAAGCCACATGCATTGGACAGATATCTACTCAGTTAAAAAGTGCAATTCTTGCTCAGGCCTTGCCTGCTATTCATATAAATTATCACTAATTGGGCCATGTTTAGTATTCGGTTTTCTGGAGGCAACGCCCTTATTCATAACCACTATAAATCACAACCGCATAGGAAGATAGGCATTGTCATTATGTAACTTTGGTTTGATTTTCAAAATATTGAATGAAGTCCACTGAGGGAATTCGTTTGTGACCACTTGAATTGGTTTTTGACGTTCAATTATCGATTTGAATAAAAACCATTCAATCTTTAACTAACTTGCTATGAATAAAACAGATAAAGATCATTTATTAAATTCAAATCTTTCAAAAGAAGATATAAGCAAGGCTTTCAGTCTTGCTCTTTCCCAGAAAGATTTGATTGATGAAGATGATACCTCAATCATATTTTATGATTTATCTTTTCTGAATGAGAGAATTGCTGACCTGAAAAATCTGTTTCCACCAACGACACTGCATGCAATTGCGGTTAAAGCAAATCCGCTGACAAGCACGCTGAAAAAAATTAAAGAGTTGGGAGCTGGTTTGGAAGTAGCGAGTCTTCCTGAACTTTATTTAGCTGAAGCAACAGGGTTTTCTGCTGACAAAATTGTTTTTGATTCTCCCGCTAAAACAAGAAAGGAAATTGAATATGCTTTGAAATCAGGAGTTCGCTTAAATGCGGATTCTTTTGATGAACTCGACAGGATTGATGAATTTTTGAAAACAATAAAATCAAAAAGTGTTGTTGGTGTAAGGATAAATCCGCAAGTTGGTTCAGGAAGCATAAAATCAACGAGTGTTGGAGATGCAATTTCAAAATTTGGAATTCCCATAAACGATAATAGTGAAAGATTAAAGGAATATTTCCTAAAACATGTTTGGTTAAGAAGTATTCATGTTCATATTGGTTCACAGGGATGTCCGGCACCATTAATCATTGATGGCATTAGAAAGGTTTTAAACCTTGCAAATGAAACGAATGAAAGTTTGAAGCAAATGTCAGTGAACAATTTGATTGAAACTTTTGATATTGGCGGAGGACTTCCGGTTTCGTATCATTACGATAAAACTGCAATATCAATGAAACAATACCATACAATGTTGACCGAAAATTTCAAGGAGCTTTTTAATGGTCAGTTCAAGTTAATTACAGAATTTGGTCGTTACATTTATGCAAACACAGGTTGGGTTGCATCAAAAGTTGAATATGTAAAAAGAGAAAGGGAATATAACATCGCAATAACACATGTTGGGGCAGATCTCCTTTTAAGAAAGTGCTACAATCCTGAAGACTGGCATCATCACATAACGATTGTTGATAAAGAAGGAAAATTGAAATGCGGAACTGACAAGAACAAATACATAATTGCCGGACCTCTTTGCTTCGCAGGTGATGTAATTGCAAAAGATTTGGTGTTACCAATAATAATAGAAGGGGATTATATACTGATACACGATGCGGGAGCATACACATTGAGTATGTGGTCTCGGTACAATAGCAGGCAGGTTCCAAAAGTCATTGGCTATCGGAATGAGAATGATACTTTTGAGGTCTTAAAAAAAAGAGAAAGTAAGGAGGACTTATATGAGTTTTGGACATAAAAATCCCCTGCTACCATGCCAATTCTTTCGCCTGCTCTATAAATCTACAACCCCGGTTGACAAGCCCAACGAAATCATCAATCAATCTCCAATGTTTCAATTTTATCTGCTACAAACAAGCTGTAATTACTTGCTCCTCTCCTTCCGGTTGGTCATTGTGACTATCCAAATATTGTTATATTGTCATTTATCTTCGCCACGGGTATGAAGTATTGGATATGGTGCATGGAAATAACAAATATACCCTTTGTGCGCACCCTTTTGCGCCCCTAAAAAAAAAGTCCCTGAAAATCAGAGACTTATTTAAATTGTGGCGGTCCGGACGGGACTGTGAATTTTTCATTTTTTTGCTTCCTATTGCTTCCATATACTTGTATATCAATATATTAGATTTTCACAAATAGCAACCTAAAGCAGTAAAAAGTAGTCAAAAGTGACAAATGTTGTACCTATTGTTGTACCTATCAATATTTGTTGTATCTTTACGTAAACAAAGGTTCTATGGCTACGACAAAGATAATACTTAAAGAGAATAAAGCCAAATCCAACGGCGACGTTCCACTTTACATCCGGGTAATCAAAGATAGGAAAGCAAAATTCATTTCCCTGGGACTGGCAGTCAATCCTAAATTCTGGGATACCAAAAATAATGTTGTCAAAAAGTCTCATCCTAATTCCGGCAGGATGAATAAGTACCTGGCAAAGAAAATGTCTGATGCTGTGGATGCAGCATTGGACCTACAAACGGAATCTGATTATTTTTCGTCAAAAACCCTCAAGGAAGCTGTCATGGGTTTGACAACCATGAGCTTCATTCAGTATGCCAAACATTATCGGGATACACTCGAAAAGAAAGGAAAGATAGGCACTTATGACAAGGCGAATGCAGTTATCTCAAAGCTGGAAGACTTCATCGGAAATAAGGATTTCACTTTCGATGAATTGAACGTTCATTTTCTTAAAAAGTACGAAGAACATCTTCGGGTCAAAAGAGAGAACTGCGTTAACACTATCCATTCTAACATGAAAGTTATCCGACGCATAGTTAACCAGGCAATCAGCGAAGACCTATTTCCGGTTGAGAAGAATCCATTTATTAAATACAAGTTGAAATGGGAGAACACCGAAAAAGGCTTTCTGACTGAAGAAGAACTGACAGCCCTTGAAAACTTAAAACTAGTTGAAGGTTCCATGAAATACCATCATCGGAATATTTATGTTTTTGCTGCCTATTCCGGAGGGTTAAGAATTTCGGATATATGTCAGCTAAAGTGGGAGAACTTTGATGGCGAAAGAATACTGGTTAACACAATGAAAACCGGCTCAGTGGTTTCGATCAAGCTCCCCAAAAAAGCACTTGATATAATTGAGTTATATAAGAAAGAGGATCAGGAGCCAGGCCATTACATTTTCCCTTTACTCCATAACGATCGTGATTATTCAGATCCCAAAATCCTGTTTACTGCTATTTCATCAATAACGGCATATACCAATACAGATTTGAAAGATATTGCTCCAGACGCTGGAATCACACAAGTACTGCATTTCCACACCAGCCGGCACACCTGGGCAACTCGTGCCTTACGCAAAGGAATGCGCATTGAGTATGTATCAAAACTCATGGGACATTCGTCTATTAAAACTACTCAGGTTTACACTAAAATCGTAAATGAAGAGCTTGACAAAGCGATGGATGTTTTCAATGATTGAGTAGATTTATTGAAACAATAAAAAAAATGATTAAAATTGCATTGTCAATTTTAATCAAATACTATATGTATTTCATAGATGGTTTAAAACACACTAAGATTTCAGAACCGATTTTTAAAGCCTCTGATCCTCCAAGTGAATATGATATTACGAATATCTCAAATACTCACTTAAAATGGAATGCTGAACACTATAAAAAGGATTTCGATGCTTACGGAAATCCGTCAATCGGAATGTATATTCTTAAATTGATCGTTAAGATAGCTGAAACTCCCCATCTGCAAAGGAAGAAATTCATTGATTACCAGGTTAAGATTCATGAAGATCCAATTCAATGGTTAATGGAAGTAGATGCATTAATGAATGCAAATGCATATCAGTTCGATACAGATAGTGAAATCGCCTCATACAATGAATTCGTGGACATCATTAGCCAAAAAGTTGACGAACTTGAAAACCCAAAGGTATTGGGAGAGTCTGACTTCAACCAACCAAAAACTAAAATAAAAACTAAACTCAACATATATGAATTATCATATCTCTTTAAAGTTCTCGATGAGTGTGATTTTTTCGAAATGAATATCAAGACAGATTTATTTCGTGCAATTTCTGAAACCTTTGAAACAAAAAGACAAACCAAAGAAGATTTAAATATTGAAAGTATTGCTTCCAAATTTTATAGTAAAGATCCCAAAGCAATTGAGTCCTTGCACTTGAAATTCCGTAAAATGCAAGAAATTGCATTCGAAGACAAAAAAAATATTGGTGTTTAAGTATTGTATATCATATGATTAGACAATGGTTGTGCAACCAAGTACAACTATTCTGCCTTCACTCCCTGGCATAGATTTGCTCCGTTTTTTAGAACATCGAAAAAACAATAAAACAATTATTGTCCTACGACTCAAATTCTACTAAAATGGAACTCATTACATTTGAATCCGAAGCTTATAAAGAAATCATCAGAAACATCAACGAGATAAAGAGCAATCTCAACAATAAGGGTAGCAACAACACTCCCCTTTCAGAACCATGGCTAGACATTCAGGAAACCTGCCAGCTACTGAAGATTTCCAAACGAACACTCCAATCGTACCGTGACAATGGAGTATTACCTTTCAGCCAGATAGGTGGTAAAATTTACTTCCGTGCTGGTGATATCGAAGATCATCTGAAAAAGCATTATATCAAAGCCTTTAACCCTAAAAAGTAAAGGACATGATTGTATCAATCTTTCAAAACTTCAATGAGGTTTCGGAAGATCTGGCTCTGCCTGCCGTCTTGGATCATATCCAAAATGGCAGGTACCGGGAGCAGATCGAAAACCTCAGGGCTCTACTTCTGCAGGGTAAAAAAGATGAATATAAAAGCAGGAAAAAGTCACTCCCTGCTTTCACTACTTCTGCAACTTTTATGGGTGGACGTAAAATGGAATTCCTACAGGAATACACAGGAATTGTCATCCTTGATTTTGATGAAATTCCGGATAATCAGTTGCTGATACTTAAATCCACAGCCTCAGCTATTCCTTTTACCCTTGCATGTTTTATCAGCCCTAGCAACAACGGACTGAAGATATTAATTCAAACAGATGCAAAATTGGAAAATCATGAAGCAGTATTCAACGAGCTGAAGATGGTTTACGAAGACCTGCTGAACTTCCCGATTGATCCTTCAGGAAAAGATGTAACCCGACTTTGCTTTTTCTCCTACGACCCTGAACTCTACTTTAATTCATCTTCTGAAACATTTAGTACAAGAACAACCATGATTGATAATGATATAAATAATGTTGTCAACCAACTGGAACAACATCAGATAGACCTCACTAACGATTATAAAGACTGGTTAAATATTGGATTTGCCCTGGCAGATGCTCTGAGTGAAGGCGGCCGTGAATATTTCCACCGAATTAGCCAACTATCAACTAAATACGAGAAATCTTCCTGCGACAACCAATTCGACAAATGTGTAAAATCGAAAAATTCAGGAGTAAGCGCTAAAACGCTTTTCTATTTAGCAAAGCAACATGGTATTGATATATCTCCTGTCAAATCATTTGATCTTACTGAAAAAGAGGCTAATCCTCCTGTAGTGCAGATAGAAGATCCAGCAAAGAAAAAAAAGAAAAAAAACGTGATAGATCAGATAGAACAATATCTGTCTTCTTGCACCACAATGAGATACAATATTGTTTCAGGAATTATTGAGGTTAAAAACACTATTACAGAAGAATTCATGCCATTGGATGACTATCTCGAGAATTCAATGCTCCGTGCATTGTTGAAAAACAATATCCCTTGTAATACCACCCGGCTCAAGAGTATCATTCACTCCAACTACAGCAAGAAATATGATCCGTTCAAGGAATATTTTAATCAGCTACCACCCTGGGATGGTGAAACTGATTACATCCTTCAACTATCTCAAACTATCTCTGCAACAGACAACCAATTCTGGCAGAATTGCTTCAAGAAATGGCTCGTAGCCTCTGTAGCTTCTTTGCTGACTCCCAAAATTGTTAACCATACTGCAATTATTTTCTCCGGTCCACAAGGTATAGGTAAAACAACCTGGATGGAAAATTTATGCCCTTCTGCCCTTCGCAGCTACCTGTTCTCAGGTACAATAAACCCAACTAATAAAGATACACTCATTCAACTAACAGAGTGCTGGTTCATAAACATGGACGAGCTGGAGAATATGAACCGCACTGAGATTGGAACATTAAAGGAAGTTATTACAAAATCTGCTATCCGGACAAGGCGGGCTTATGGCCGTAACAATGAAACCCTTCCAAGAAGAGCTTCTTTTATGGGATCAGTTAACACCAGCCAATTTCTGAACGACTCCACTGGATCCCGTAGGTTCCTGTGTTTTGAAGTAGTTGATATCGATTACTCGAATCAGGTTGAAATTGATAAGGTTTATTCTCAGGCATCAGCGTTGTTTCATCAAGGATTCAAGTATTACTTTGATAAGAATGAAATCGGTGAGATTACTGCTAATAATGAACAGTATCAGGTTAAAACCATAGAGGAAGAATTATTGCTTACCTGGTTCCGTAAGCCGGAACCGAATGAAACTCCAATATATCTTCCTACCTCACAGATACTTCATAAACTAACAATCTATTCAAAAATAACTACAACTACCGGAAATGTAATAACTCTCGGTAAGGCTCTCAAAAAGCATAATTTCCAACGCATCAAGAAAAAAGGTAATTATGTTTACTCTGTAATTGAACTTACCCAGGATCAGGTTGAAAGGGAAAACCGGATAGCTCCGGAACCGGAAGGTGATCATTCACAATCATCTGATAAACAAGATAATGATGTAATAGATGATTTACCCTTTTGACTTGGGGTAAGGAGGGTAAGAACATTTGACTAAAAGTTCATAAACACATTTTTTGCTATCCTCTAAAACCCCTTCAATCCTCAACTAGCCTCTGTTTCAGCAGGGGCTTTTTCATTTAGAATAATTCTTTTCATTAAAACATCTTACCCAACTTACCCGTGGTACTTTCTCTGACAAATAGGAAGCTCTGTTCAACATTCTTCAATGTTCATTTTAAGTGAACATGTCAAATCACTGAACAACATTAAGAATATCTAGGCCAGGTGAAGCTTCTAGATCCGGTATAAATTTCACTAATTTAACTTTAGCTCATTTTATTTGCGGAAGAACGTTCATTTTTATAAATTTGCCAATACTAGATATACAATTTCATCATTTATGGCTATAGTAATTGGAGTATAAAATTATCTCTGCATTCTATGTTGAAGTTTTCATAATTTTGACAATTACTCTTAAATTTAATAATTACTCAGCAAATCTCCTGACAATTCAATGATTAACAAAGAAAGATTAAACAACCTGGCTTCCGAACTGTGGAAAGGGGCGATCAAACTGCGCGGCAAGTTCAAAGCGTACGAGTACCAGGCTGTAATATTACCAATGGTGATGATTCGCCGGATTGAATGTATGCTTCTTCAAAAGCGTGAAGAACTGGAAGCTGAAATAAAGAAAAATAATTCATCAATATCAGATTCAGACCTCAAAAAGAAAGTCAAACAAAGGGAAATTCTTACCGTTCCATTCCATAACAAAAGTGAATGGACCTTAAAGAGCATCCAAAACGAAGACAGCACGCAGGTAGAAACAAATTTCCGGGAGTACCTTAAAGAGTTTTCACCTCTCATTAATGAGATCATTGATGAATTCAATTACCGCGAAACGGTTACCAAAATGGTCAAGGCAAACCGGCTCGAAAGTATAATCAGTTTGGTAGCAGATGAAGACTTTAGTACAGCTCGGTTGAGCAATATTGAAATGGGATACGTATACGAAGAGCTTCTTCAGCGTTTCACACAGGATGATGCAAAGGATACCGGAGAACACTTCACGCCCCGTGAAATAATCCGGATAATGGTTGAATTGCTCGACATTGACTTTGATCCTAATAAATCAACCCAATCTATCAGCATATACGACCCGGCTTGTGGTACTGGCGGAATGCTTAGTATTGCAAAAGAACATTTGCTCGACAAAGCCACCACTCCATCCGAACTCGCAAAAGCACAGGAGTTTGTAATGCTCTTTGGCCAGGAGTTACTTCCTCAGAATTATGCTGTTTGTAAAACCGATTTATTACTTCGTGGTGATATCGACGGGAATAATCATAACAATATAACACACGGCAATTCACTTATTCCTGAGATTGAAAGCAGTAAGGAGCGTGGTGACCTCCATTACGGACGCCAGTTCGATTACATGATAAGTAATCCACCGTTTGGAGTAAATTGGGATGAATATGCCTCTGATGTTTTAAAGTTCAAAACTACCAGGTATAAAGCAGGTTTACCTCCTTCTAATGATGGAGCTCTGCTTTTCCTGTTGAGTATGATCGAAAAAATGAAACCCGTTAATAAAGGTGGAAGTCGTATTTCTATTCTTTTCAATGGTTCACCGCTGAGTAACGGCGATTGCGGCGGCGGCGAAAGCGAAATCCGCAGGTTTATTCTCGAAAATGATTATCTCGAAGCCGTGGTGATGTTACCCGATCAAATGTTCTATCAGACAGGAATTTATACTTACATCTGGGTGTTGTCAAACAAAAAACCGAAAGAAAGACGTGATCAGATCTTATTTATCAATGCCAGGCAGCAATTTGAAAAGGAACCTAAAGCATTTGGCAATAAGCGTAATAGAATCACCGATCAACATAGGACATGGATCAAAGAACAGTTCAACAACTGGCAACCAAATGAGTTTTGCAAACTATTTAAAACACACGACTTTGCCTATCGCAAAGCAAAAGTGGTTTTTTGGCAGACAGATGAAAATGATAACCCAATGTGGATATCAGAAGCATTTTCTAATCAATTGAACAATAGTAATGTTAAGAAGAAATTCGATCTTTTTGGAGATTTTGAAATGTCTGTAAATATTACATCTCAAAACAAAGAACTCTATCATGCAAAAATTAATATTAATGGAGAATCCACATTTGAGACCTGCCTAAAAAAAGAACTTATTAAAAACAACAAATCTCTAAAATCCCTTGATGCCCGTGAGTTTTCCATTTGGCTGAAGAATTGTGAAATATCTGTATCATATTTTCATCGGCATTATATTGAAGATGCAGAGTACATTCCTTATGAGGAAGAAATTGAATCTTACTTAAATCGAGAAATCGCTAAACCAATAATTAATTGGCAGAGCAATTCCCAATTAGGCTATGAGTTTCTCCCCAATAAATATTTCTTCTCATATAGTCCTCCCGCTTCTAGTGATGTATTATTATTGGAATTTTGGGCACTCGAAAAAGAAGCTGAAGCTATTTTATTATCTATAAAAAAAGCATCAAAATGATGATGAAATATGATTATAAAGACAGTGGAATTGAGTGGATTGGTAGAATACCAAATCATTGGAAAGTAGATAAATTAAAACGCCTACTTTCTGAAAAGCTAAAATATGGTGCAATTGAATCAGGAGATTTGGATAACCCTGAACATCCTCGTTATATTCGTATTACTGACTTTGATGATAATGGATCATTGAGAGAAGATACATTCAAATCTTTACCCCCTGAAGTAGCAAAAGAATATTTGCTCAATGAAGGCGATGTCTTATTTGCGCGGAGTGGAGCTACGGTTGGAAAAACATTTCTTTTTACTTCTTTTAAAGGGGTTGCTTGTTTTGCTGGTTATCTCATTAAAGCAACTACCCTTAAATACAAATTACTTCCAGAATTTCTATTCTTTTATACTAAGAGTTATGCTTATGAAGATTGGAAAAATGGAATTTTCACACAAGCTACTATTCAAAATATTGGGGCAGACAAATATCAATATTTAAATTTGCCAGTTCCGCCTATTTCTGAACAAGCCTCAATTGCTAAATATTTAGCGAAAACATGTTCTGAAATTGATCAAGTAATTGCAATAAAGAAGAAGCAGATTTCAACCATTCAGCTTCAGCTTAAAAGTACTATCTTCAATTCTATTACTAAAGGATTAGGTCCAAATACTCAATTAAAAGAAACTGGAGAAGTTTGGCTAAATAAAATACCAGTCCATTGGAAATTCGACAGACTTAAAGACCTTGTCGAATTGAGAACGGATAAGACTGATGAGAAATCAGAAGATATTGATTATATAGAACTTGAGGACATAGAAAAAGAAACTGGCAGCGTGTTAAATTTTAGAAATACTCTTGAAGTCGCTGGAAAAGTTACACTTTTTTACGAGGGTGATGTCCTATTCTGCAAACTCCGGCCTTACCTTGTTAAACATCATCTTGCCTTAAATAATGGAAAATGTACGGGTGAAATTCTTGTTTACAATTGCACCAAAATACTAAACAGGTATTTCCAATATTGTATATCTTCCCATGGTTTCATTCAAAAATGCACTGCTATTTCTTATGGTGCTAAAATGCCAAGAGTTGACCCAACAAAACAACTTGCATATTTTGTTCTCCCTTTACCTCCTCGAAAAGAACAAGTTGAAATTTGTGATTTTCTAGACGAGATAAAAATTAAAACTTATGATTTGACAAAGAAGATTGAAATCCAAATTGAAACTTTACAACAATTTAAAAAATCCTTAATCCAGGAAGTAATAACGGGTAAAAAGCAGGTGTACGGATTAACTTAAATCTAGCTCCAATGCCAAGTAACAAGGAAAAAATATTCGAAGATCATATTGTCAGTTATCTTACAGATCCTAAAAAGCATAATTTTCGTATGCTCTTCGCTTCTGACCTGCCCGATAAAGTATTTCATCTTTGTCTGGCTCAACTAATCGAGTTTATCACAGTCACCCAAAAGGCTAAATATGATAAATTGGTTGAGAATTATGGAACAGATGCAGTTGATGAAATATCCAAAGCGCTAAGGTCGGAACTGGAAAAACGCCCGTTATGGGTAATAATCCGGAATGGTCTTCCGGTTCGCGGTATAAATTTCGATCTCTATTACCCTAAACCCCGGAGCAATTTCGGTCAAACGGCATTATTTAATTATGAGCATAACATTTTTGCGGTAAAACCACAATATCACTTCTGTAGTGATGACACCAAAAGTATCGACATCGTCATATACTTAAATGGTTTGCCAATAGTTACCCTGGAGGTTAAGCATGAAGACGAAGGACAAAATGTGTACGATGCAGTTGAACAATATAATATTCGACCTCAGGATAACCGTATCTTTTCCTTGCCTTTTCTTCATATAGCTATAGATACCAGTGAAGTGCAGGTTGCAACCAACCCATTTGCCGAAATCAATTTTCAATGGTTTAACCAGAACCTGGTTAATGAAGCCGATGACAAAGAGCATGAATATCCGATTGAATATTTGTATAAGCAAGCTCTGAGCAGAGATCAGCTCCTGGAATACCTATCTTTCTATCTGATTTTCTTACCTCCTGATCATAAAGTTACACCTGAAGGAATTACATTAATTGAACCGGCAAAAACAATTTTTCCACGATATCACCAGTTCCGGTGCAATCAGAAACTGGCAGATGATCTGCTGGATCACTTCAATAGTGTGCGATCGTTAGGCAAAAAGTACCTGATCAACCATTCTGCTGGTTCAGGTAAAACGCTAACTATAAGCTGGTTGGCCGACAGGCTCGATAGCCTGTACAGCGACAATAACACCAAGCTGTTTGATATTGTATTTATTCTTACTGACAGGCGAAGTCTTGATAAAAACATCAAGGACGAACTGATTAATTTCGCTCATCTTCAAAAAAAGATAGGCTACACTAAAAACTCCGACCAGCTCAAAAAATTTATTCTAGAGCGGAAAAGTATAGTTGCAACCACAATTCAAAAATTCGCGTACGTTCAGGAAGTAATAAATGAGGACCCTTTACTACAAACTCTGCGTATTGCTTTTATAATTGATGAAGCGCATCGAGGTCAAGATGGCAAATTGGCAAGCCATCCAAAAGCCATCTTCACCAAACCAGATGATCCGGATGATGAAAATCTCCCAACCGAAGAAGATGAACTAGTGGAAGCTGCAAAAAAGGTAAATATTAGCAACCAGGTGTTGATTGCTTTTACTGCAACACCCATTCAGAGCACTGTAACGTTCTTCGGCGCTCCAATTGATGAATATTCCGAGGATGAAGCGATAAAAGAGAAGTATATTTTAGATGTAGCTAACAACATAATAAGCTATTCAACCCTTTATCATTTAAAAAGTAAAAATATCATTCCTGCTGATGAGCAGTATCCTGCCGGTATTATAAGTAAAGCTTTGCGAGATGTTGCTTACCGCGATCCTGAATTAATTCAGTACAAAAGCGAGGTTATACTCAAATATTTTGAAGATAAAGTTAAAGACACTTTAGGCGGCAGAAGCAAAGCAATGCTGGTAACATCATCACGGCCTGCCGGGTTATTGTATTATAAAACTCTGAAGGAGAAAATTGCGTCCAAAGGATTACCCTATAAAGTACTCTTTGCTTTCAGCGATTTTAGAGACGAGAAAGGGATTATGCTTCGTGAAGAAGAGCTGAATGAGCTGGTAACAAAACATGGTGGTCAGAAAATAGAAGATGTATTCGATGAAAATGATGATTACCGCATTATGGTGGTTGCTAATAAATTCCAGACAGGATTCAATCAGCCAAGGTTGGTTGCCATGTTCCTGGATAAAGTTGTGAGAGGAGTAAACGCAGTTCAAACCTTATCACGCCTCAATCGGAATTACTTTGAGAAGGACATGACAATGGTAATTGATTTCACAAATTCAGTTGCTGAAATATATGAAGCTTTTGCCAAATACAGAAAGGGTAACCGTTTTGAACCACACGAACCCAACCCTGACATACTTGAAGCTAGATATAAACAATTCCTGAGTTGGAATATTTTCTCAGAAGCTCAGATTATTGCATATACATTGTTGGTGCAACAAGCAACGACAGATGCCGCTAAAGATGCCGAACTAATGTCACTTTCAAGCGATTATCGTGTTCTTTTCAAGAAAAAGAGACCTAAAAAAGAAGAGCAGAAGGAAATTGTACAGTTTCTTTCAAGGTTTGTGAGTGATTTCTACTTCATAACCATGTTCTTCCAGTTACAAATCCCGATAGTCCGCTTTGCGCTTTTTGCAGAAGTGATCTGTGATAAGCTCATTAAGAAAGGATCAGTTGCTTCATTAAAGGACCACCTGAAAGGATTGTTGGTCGAAAAAAGCGCCGTCCGTTATAATGGAGTCATTACTAATATTTCAGAAATTAAGGAACCACGTCCTCCTTCTGGCCCAAAATCAGGGGGAAATGTACCTCCCCGAAAGAGCATTCCTGAAGTAATGCAGGATTTAAAGACAAGTTTCCAGATAAGTGATGAAGAAGCCATTCTGATTAACCAGGTTGTTGAAGAATTGATGAAGGATCAGTTAATGGTGAAGATCATTCGCGACAACAGCAACAACAAGTTATTCCTCGAATATTACCATAATACGCTAAAGCAACGCATTATCAATTATTACCTCGACAATAACTGGGACGACCGGCTAATGCAAGGGCCATATATCAGCCCTGGTGGCATTATCGAATATATTACAAATGCTGTGATAAAACTTTGTTTATCATCAGCTGCATAAGTATTTCAATAATTTAAATTGAAACATTTCTACTTGAAACGTAACATTTGTAATGAACATCATCAACTATAATTAATGCTAAAAGGAAGGATTAATAATGTATTTAAAAAACATATCAATCAGGAATTTCAGAGGCATACAGAATTGCACTTTCTTCTTTAAAAAAGGGCTTAATGTAATAATTGGTGAAAACGGCTCTGGGAAATCTACGTTGATCGATGCACTTAGAATTTGTTTTAGCCAAGGGAATTACAAGAAAGATATTTTTATTTCTTTAGATGATTTTTGCCTTTATGCTATTCCAATTGGCTCACCTATTGAATTTGATCTTTTATTTGAATTAGATAAGCCCGAAGATGCAGCTATTTTTTACGAAATATTGGTTCAGAATGGTAAAAATCAAAATCTCGAATTGCATTTTCGCTACTATCTAGAAACAAAGATGACCAAACAATATGTCCGTTCGAAAGTTTGGGGTGGAGACAATGAAGGACAACAAGTTCCATATGAATTGTATGATTTACTAAATTTTGTCTATTTGGATGCATTAAGAGATGCAGGTGCTAAAATGCGCCCTGGTCGTGGTAATTTGCTTGGAACTATGTTTGATAACCTGACAACAGATGGGACCCAAAAGATAAACAAAGATTACAAAAAAGCCCTTTCAGATTCCGTTAGTAAAGGGTTGAAAATTAGGGAATGGGATATATTATTAAAATACGGTGAATCTACAATAAATGAACATCTGAAAGGAGGTGCTATAACAGGTAAAGAAAGTCAGATAACATTAGATTTCATTCCTCAGGAGTTCCGGCAACTAGTGGACCTTTTACAAATTAAGGTACCTTTTCAGGGCTCATTTCTAAAGCTCTATCAAAATGGATTAGGAGATAATAATTTGATTTATGCCGCAACCGTGTTAGGTGATTTACTAAATCAAAAGAATGGGTTGGCAGATGAAGCATATTTCTCGTTGATGATCGAAGAACCTGAAGCTCACTTACATCCACAAAAACAAAACACTTTTTTCACCTATTTAAACAATCTAAAAGATTGTAATATTCAATTATTTTTCACATCCCATTCGCCTACTATAACTGCAAAAATAGATGTTGATTCTTTAATAGTGCTTCAAAAGCAAAAGAACAATATTTATGCGTTACCATTAAGCAAAACACCTCTTCAAAAAAAGAATAAAGAGTTTTTAACAAAGTTTCTGGATGTAACAAAATCCCAGCTCTTTTTCGCTAATGGAGTCTTATTTGTCGAAGGTATTTCTGAAGCATTATTGATGCCAATTTTTGCGCTAAAATTGGGAGCACAGTACGACTTAGAAAAAAATGGGATTGAGATTGTAAACCTTAACGGGGTAGCTTTCGAACATTTCGCTTTGTTATACAATAATGAAGATCCACTTTTACGGCTTCCCGCTAATGCTGCAATTATTACGGATGGCGACGAACAAGGTAACTTGGAATTGAGTGGTAGGGCAAAGAACGCCTTGTCATATAAAGGTGGTTCACTTATTGTAAAGATCGCTAAAGAAACCTTTGAAAATGAGTTATTCATCGCAGGAAATTCAATATTGATGATTGATATTTATAATTCTTTAAAACCTAGAGTATCTCCATTGGATAAAACTATTTCATCCATTGAATTTGTTAAAAAGGTAAAAGTTGAAAAATCCGATTTTGCTTATAATCTATTACAAAAACTAAATATTGGTCTCGAAGCGAAGTCGAAGCTTATTGAATTATCTGATAAAGAAGCACCAGAAGAGACTAGAATAAAGCTACAAGCAGCAGCGGATATATTCGACAGCTTCCTAGTTCCTAAGTACATTGAAGATGCAATTAAATGGGTTATTCAAGTTAAATCAGATGTTTGAAAAACTCTCCAAAAAACAAAATGAAATCGCCATTGAAAAGACGGGGGCGTTTGTTGTACGCGCTTGTCCAGGTAGTGGTAAAACTTATACAGTTTCCGCTCGCTTGGCTCGGCTATTGAAGGATTGGAAATTTCCTAGTCGGGGTATAGCTGTGCTTAGTTTTACCAATGTTGCTTGGCAAGAAATAAAATCAAAACTGGAGAATGAATTTAATGTAAAGAGCTCTTTAGGATACCCCCATTTCGTCGGAACAATCGACAGCTTTATAAATCAATATATTTTCCTCCCATTTGCACACCTTGATGATATTTTAAACTGTGGTAAACGACCAACAATGGTAGGTGCACCTTTTTCTAGTTGGCACTGTCATAGAGGCCGAGGCGTATCAGATTATCATCGATATTTTGATAAAGTTAGTCTTGGTTTCAATAATCAATTGGTGTATCCAGAAATAAGTGGAGTTTTCGATTTTGGTTATAACAAGATTCATTCTGATAATGGTTCAGAAAGTGGCCATGGAAGAAACTTGCGCACCACAAAACAACACTTTTGGTCGTTAGGTTATGCAACCCAAAAAGATGCAAATTATTGGGCACTACAGATTCTAAGAAAGTATCCTCAAATCACGAAGGCATTAGCATTAAGGTTTCCATTTTTACTTATAGATGAGGCACAGGATACATCTGAAATTCAGATGGCTATTATTAATGAGTTAGAGAAAAATGGCACAAGTGAATTGATGTTTGTTGGTGATCCGGACCAGGCCATATTTGAATGGAACGATGCCAAACCGCAATTAATCACTAAACTATATGAAAAATGGCAAGCGAACTCATGCGTTTTAAATGAGTCTTTCCGGAGTTCTCAAAAAATCTGTGATTTTACGTTTGGGCTATCAGAACTCGAAAGTAAGGCTATCGCTGTCAACCCTAATGTGAAAGATTATGGAAATGAACCTAAAATAATCACATATTTGGAGGAAAGTATAAATACTACTATAGCGGATTTTATTAAAGAGTGTAAGTCTAACGATATACAGATAACAGCAAAAAACGTTGCGATACTTTACAGAAGTGAAAATTTTAACAATAAGATTGAATCTATTGTTCCACTTGAGTTTGGTGTTTCACCAAGTGATCTTTTCCCTGATAATGATTTGATATCATTCGATTTCTGTAAAGCTAAATATCTTATTGATAATGGAGTTTTTAAACAAGGATACAAAATTCTGGACAAGGCAATTATTAAACTCCACCTAAATAAAACAAATCTGACAAATCTGGATGTTGAAGAATATTTAAACAAGGAAGGGTTCATTGAGCATCGTAAAGAATTACATTCAATCTTATCCAAGCTTCCAAAAACAGATCTAACTCTTGGCAACTGGAAAGATAAGGCCAATGAAAATCTAGCCTCATTAAAGTTTTCAATTGGAGTTAAAACTGAATATAGGGATAAACTTTTTAACCATTTAATTACTTTAACAAAAGATTTAAACATAAAGGAGTACTATTCAGGAACTGTACATTCTGTAAAAGGAGAAACCTTTGAGGCCGTACTATTATTTCTAAATCAAAAAGGTGCCAAGGGCTGTCATTACGATAATCTTATAAAAGCGGAAACCAAACTTTCAGAAAATGAAGAATTGCGAATTGTTTATGTTGGTATAACTAGACCTAGCAAGATTCTTTGGCTTGCGGTACCTAATAACAAACATGAACTCGCTTGGAAAGAGAAATTACAAAATGAATCCTTAATTTAGTGCTCAAAAATTTAAAAAAAACAGGTTTCACAACCAATAGACTAAATTTTAAGTTACTCATAAAACCTCATTAACAATCAATTACATTTTGTTCACCTCATTAATAACATGATCAAAAATATAAAATGAAGGACCTTACAAACTCAAATGTTGACCGCCAGAATATCCTGAATAATCACTATGCTCTTGAACAAATTCAGGCCTATATTGGCTTACCAGGAATGCTATTTGAAGGGGAATCCCGGTTTACAAAAGAAATTGTTACCTGTTTCTTTGAAATGGACATCTCCACAATCAACAAGTATCATGCAAAATACGAAACTGAATTAAAGCACAACGGGTACACTTCAACCAAAGGTAAACAGCTGTAAGACTTCAAATTACAATTTACTCACCTCATTTGTATCCTTCTATAAAGTTTATTTATATATTTGCTATAAATTGATATAAATATAATATTTATCTGATGGATCAGACTTCATTTGGAATACATATTGCACTTTCTAAGTACCCTTTGGGTTCTGAAGATGATTATATTACTGGCTTAACAAATCTCTATACTAAATATCGTCAGAGCATACAACATCAGCTAGATCTTCATACAACACAATACTCAGGTGCAGAATTAGTTAAATACAATGAAGATAGTAAAGCATATATTGATAATCTTTACCAGCCATCAATTTTTCATGTTTACTCTCATTTTGATATAGCTTTCATATCTTTGATTGACAATTTCAAGTTTCCTCAAAGAGTATTTGAACCATGGCTAGACCAACAAGCTGAACTCTCAGAAAACGCACAAACAAACCTTCGGAGTGTATCATATCAGATACTGTCAGGATGTGTTTTAGAAACATCAAGTTCGGAAGAATTATTTCAAATTCTAAAAACAAAGAATCAATTTGTAGAAATAATTCAACTCAAAATAAATAACGGATTACTAATTGGTAACGGGAATTCTTTGATAGATGTTAGTCTTGAAAAGATTAAGGTTATCCTTAGTGATAACAATATTAAAGATTATATTTTTGTTGAATCCTATAATTGGTCGGAATTAATTCTAATATTATTTAATGAAAATCCAATAAATGTTATTTCCCCTTTGATAGAATTAAGGGAGCTAAGTTTGTTCGACATTAAAGATGATGATGTAGTAAATAATATTAAGAAACACTCTTTATATGAAATTTGGGAGTATAATAATATAGAAAACTGTCATCTCTTTAGTGATAGCTTTTCATTTTTGGGAGTAGATTACTCTAATTATCATAACATCGATCCTGAATTGAATTTTAAGACCGAAATTGAGTGGCAAATCAAGCCCGGTCATTTTTCATTCTTCATCAATTTAATGAAGGAAAGTCCATTGGATATTCAACCAGATTTTCGAAACATATATTTTAAAAATGGAAGAACGGATTATTACATTAGGGAAAAAGAACCAGAAAAACTTCTTTCTAATATTCTTATAGATTCTTTAATCAAAAAACCGGAAAGTCAAATCAGAAATCACATTCGAAGAGTAAAAACTAAACCGCTTTTTGAACTATCTGAAAAAACAATCAATATTCTTTTAAAAAACGGTAATTCTTCCCAAAATCACGGATCTTCAAATGAAAAGTTAAATGAATACTCAATAAAAAACACGCAAGAAGTCTCTGGTTATCTAAAAAAACTCAACATTTCGCGTAACATTAGAAAAAAAGTTAGCAAAGTCATCTATAATTATCATTTAGGTATCCATGACCCAGTACTTTTTATCTACTTTATTGATTTACACAAACCAATTCAACAATTAGTAAGACACCTTAAAGTATTATCTGATTTAATTCAAGCTTCACTAATTTCAGGTGTATTGGATAAGAAAATTATTTCTAAGCCTGAAATACTCAAGACTAAATTTATTGAGGATTTAATTGAAGCTTATATTAGTGTTTTCGAAGAAGCATTGGAAGATAGAATCCTGAACAATTACAATTATGAGGATATTAACGAATTCAGCCTTGATATAAATAGTTCATTAACAAGCTTAGTAAGTTCGATCGATGCAATAGTTAAATTCTATGGAGAGTGTTTTAGAACTGGTTCGAAACAGAAAGAATCAATTCTTACAACTATAAATGACAATGAAACATCTTCAAATAAAATCTCTGTTAATTATAATATTGAACATATCACAAGTCCACCGCTAATTTTCTCTACATTATTAAAAGAAATTCTTAATGTAGAATTGATAGGTGCCGATGAAAACAAAGTTAGTGATTATGCTACTATTTTAATTGAATTTTTACAACTGGAGCCTAACAATCAAAATGAATTACGCAAAATTTCAAAAGAAATATTTAACGAAGTAGCATTTAACTATTTTGTTGTTGATTACAAAAAATACTATTTGACTTTTTTTGAAGAAACTGAACTTTATACATTTTGGCATTGGGTTTATGCTTTACAATGTACTCATTTGTATAGTTCTGTTGGGTATTATGATGAAGTCAATTTTACACGAGAACTTTTCAGATTACTACTTTTACTCAATGCTGTTAATGAAAAAAATATTTCATCCTTACGATGTCCAATACCGGAATTAAGGTGCTATTGGGATAGGCATTTTAATAGACTTAACAAAATTGCCATTAAAATCTCAGCGTTAAGAAATTTTAAAGATTTAAAGGATAAAATCCAAAAAGAAGTTTATGAAAGCATCTTTTCATTAACTTTAGACGGTTTTTCAGAAACTGACAAAAAATCAAATTCTGAAGAAAAACCCAAAGAGAAAATCGATACATATGCGAGTGTAATAAGGAACTATAATATTACACAAGGCAGAGTAAATGAAATTGTTGGTGTTTCTAGAATTGACTTCTCCAAAAAAGTCAATGAAGAATTGGGCAAACTGATTTTTGAAAGTATTGATGGTGAATCAAAAAAATACCGAGGTTTAAATAAGTCTCAATTATATAGACTATTATCAATAATTTCAATGTATAATCTTACCCATGTACAAGAGAAATTTAAGGGTCAGTTTTCGCTTCTAAGGCGTAATTATAAAACAGGAGCACCTATTGATCATTTTTTAAAAAACGACACACAATGGTTCATTGATCCCTTTGGCGGATTTTTTATTAATAATCACGAAGAAAGGAAAGATTTTATGAAGTTTAACAACCAAATGCTTTCTCTATTGCGACATATAGGAATATTATTAAAGAAAGACTTATTTAAATAAAAATGGCATGAAAACAAGGCTTTTAACATTATCAGACATCCATTTTAAGGAGGATTACGCAGAAAATGAACTAATAAATGGAATTATAGAAAGTTTTAAATTGAAAGTCCAAGAAATAAATGCAGAACATAAAATAGATTTTGCATTACTAAGTGGAGACTTAGCCTATTCTGGCAATGATGATGAGTATCCGCTTTTATTGGATAAAATTAAATCCTGCTTTAATAACATTAGGGTGTTTAGTGTCGTTGGTAATCACGATGTCGATTGGACCTATTTAAAGGAAGCTCTTGGCAGAGATAACAAATTAGAGAAACTTTTCGATATTCCACGCGATGCCATAGTAAAAGATCTAAATAACTCAAAGGGTAAGTTCAAAAAAGTTTTTAGTCACTTTGGAGGACATTTTGAAGGTCCACTAAAAAAAATAAACGAGCTTATACCAAATTCAGACCCATTTAAGTATAGATTTCATCCTACTCAAAAATGTGGATATGTTTTTTTTGAAAGTTCATGTTTGTTAATTCTTTTATTAAATAGTGCTTGGTATTCTTTCGGCCCAGGAGTTATAAATAGTTATTATGATGATAAATTTAGTCATATCAACGAGAAAGGGTTTCAAACATTGAAGGAAGAAGTGAAAGAATTATTAGGTGAAAAGTTATCTCAAATTGGTAAACAGTCATACTTTTACAATAAAGATCATTTCCCTTATTTTAAAGATATTACTGAAATTATTGAACAAAATAAAGATGTTCGTGTAATTTCCGTTGCACATCATCCACCTTTTTGGTTAAAAGAGAAAGAACAATTCTCGAATGATCAAAAATCAATAAGCGAACTTAATCAGCTATTGTCAAGCTCAGATATTCTAATAACTGGTCATACCCATTCTCCAATAGGTGACCCTTCAATTATTAATAATTTGTGTCATCACGTTTCAAATGGAGCCTTTTTAGACTATCATTACATTGATAACCAATTAAATGAGACATTAGCAGATAAATTTCCAAGTAATTGGTTTACAGTAATAGATATTACAAATAATACCTTTAATATTTCTAGTTATAGACTTAACAGTCAACAAAAAGTAGTTGGTCGTCAAACGCAAAATGTATTTACATGGGAGAAGATAGGTTTTGTGGAATCTATTAAATTTTTACCCAAGGAGCCAGTTGCTGCTTTAAATCTACCTCCAGCGCTAAAATCGTCATTTCTGGATCAGCCTCAAGTTGATGTAGTACCAGTTTCTATAGCTAATATTTCGGATTTAATTGTCATTCTAAAAGAGCAAAGATTAAAAGAATTTGATAATCACGATGAGGACATCTCTGATGCCAATAATTTATATGAAATTAGCTCAGATAATGAAACTTATTTCGTGATAATAAATACTCTAATAAATTCTTTTAAAAAACTATCCATGGCAACTGAATTTTCAGAGTTAGTGCAAGACCCTTTTTGGGGATCCTTATACTCCAAATTGACTTCTCTGCCAAAAGGTTCTAAACTCCCTATAATTGCATTCTATGATTTCATCTCTACAAATGATGGCAGTCATATTTCTGAATCCGATAAAATATATTCAGATTTTTATCAAAAACAGTTTGCGTTATTTCAATCTTTTAAACATTATTTTTTTGAAAAATTTGAAGAATTATATACTTTTACAGAACTAAATATAATTTATGATTGTTTTATTAAGAAAAAATAAATTAACTTTTAATAAAAAATAACACATTGTGTTATGATATGTAATATATTTACAAGAAATAATTTATTACTTTTGCACCCTTATTAAATTAATAAGTAATGAACTCAACAAAAAGAACATCATTCAATGTAACTGACGAAGTACTAACATCTTTACTAAAAGATTTTACTTCAATGTTGAGATATTGTTTTCAAAATAATTTGAATATTAATAATATTCAGCAATTATCTGAAAACTACTTGGTAGATAATGCCTATAAGTTTGGATCAATTAAGAATTTAACATCAAAACTTCTTAGGGTTGATATTACTTTGTATGCCAATCGGGAAGACAATCAAGAGTTCCGTAGTTTTCTAAAAACGGCCTTTTCTAGTTTATACAATGAAATTAATGACTCGTTTTATTGCAATGACTTGTATACAATAGAAAGGCATGAACCAGATCCTCATTCTATTGAAAACATTTTTATGGGTTTGGTACCTTCTGGTAATAATAACAGCAGTTATCTAAATGCTCCGTCTCCTTATTTTCTTTCGACATATAAGGTGTAATACTCTACCTAGTACTCTTTGTCATTAGAAAATAAAATTACTGTTTAACAAATAAAAAGCAGCCAAATGCTGCTTTTTATTTGTTTATATCAATTCAAATCTTTTCAAGATATTTTAATTTAACCTTCAATTCTAATTCCTGTAGAATCAAGAGTATTACATATATCGCTCATAATACTATTTCTGGAGGATTCAATTTCGGTACGGAAAACCAAATTGTTATTTTCCATCACAATCTCAAAATTCTCTGCTTTAATCCCCCATAAATTTCCTTTAAATGGTCTCTCCCATTCTTGTAATGTATCTGATAATTTTAACAAAAAAGCTAATGGAGCCTTAATTGGGCTAATCTTACGTTCTCTAAAGCACCGATGAGGTAAATTGTGAATAAATATTGCGGCACAAGCTTCTACCACAAAATTCTCAAAATAGTATTGATCAAATGATGAACCATTAGGACCAGGATAATAACCGCCAGTCCGGGTTGGGTTATATTCTTCATACATTAGATCAATAAGATACAAAACCGTTAAAGCACTGAGTATTCCATGACAGATATTATTACTTAATATCATTTGATCATATTCATACCTAACATCAATCTCTAAATCCCAGTTATTAATGCAACTTTGCAGTAATTGGAAGCTATTTTTATTGTTTCCTAAATCTGTCAAACCGATTATTTGCATATTCAGTACAATATCAGGTCTTTTTGAACCAAGACCTCGCTTAATACTATTTATTGTGTTGATAAAAGGATTAATCAGAGACCTTGCTCCGATTTGCAAAGGATATCCAACATCATGCAATAGACCACAAATCTTCCACTGAAAAGGCTCAATATAAATTGATAAAACTGGATCCATAAATTGTTTGTAGATATATTCACCTAACAAAAAGGTATTTAATGCATGGACTACATGGTCCCTCGAAGTTGGCTGAAGTTCTTGTGTTTGTCTTTCAACCTCAGCTAATTGTGCAATTTCTGGCATAAGTCCAGCTTTGTCATTTTTTTCTAAAATCTTGTGTATTATGGCTATAGCCTTCTGTTGCCTTATTTCATACATCCTCCAGGGTTCGACAAGATTGTTTGGCATAAGTTGCATGAAAGATTGAAGTTCACTTATTAATTCCTCACGATCATCAGCATAAAACCCTAAGTTTTCAATATGGTATGTGAATACCTGGAAAATTGCCTGTTTAATTGCCATATTATTTGCTTTTAAATACTTCAATTACGTACTATTTATCAATTTGGTGATGAATTGATTACACAAATATAAAAGTTATTTACATTTGTACTATATCCTAAAACAGATACAACATTAAAAATAATCTATCTATTGGAAATCAAAGTAATTTTCACATTATAATGAAACAACCTAAAGTATTTAATTCTAACGCAGATTTGCTTAAAGGTGATAAGCTCTACATTCAAAGAGCAAGAATTGCTTTCCCTCTTTTAGTTCGACAAGCTAAAGCCGGTGAGCCCATTTCCTACTCCTCTCTGGCAGAAGAAATGAAGATGCCCAATCCCCGAAACCTGAATTATGTTCTTGGAGCAATAGGAGTTGCGCTTCAATCTTTAGCTGAAAGGTTGGATATTCCTAAGATTCCGGTAATAAATTGTCTGGTCATAAATAAAGCAAACCATCTTCCTGGCGAGGGAATTGGTTGGTTTATTGATAAAAAGGACTTCAGCAAACTTACCCGAAGTCAGAAACGTGAAACAGTAATTCGACTTTTAGATGAAATCTATGTTTATCCTGCTTGGGATATGATTTTGCGTGAATTTGGACTAGAACCAGCTAGAACTAACTACGAAAAAAAGCTGAAACCACTTTTATTAAAAAGCCAATCAAGGTGGGGAGGTGGAGAAAGTAAAAGCCATCTTGATTTTAAAAACTATTTAGCCAAGCATCCCGAATTATTCGAATTAACTTCTGATTATAAAGCTAAAACAGAATATGAACTACCCTCTGCGGATGCAATTGACGTTGTTTTCGAACAAAACGGAGAGATTATTGGAGTGGAAGCAAAATCAATTATTTCTGATTCCGGTGATATTTTGAGAGGATTGTTTCAATGTGTTAAATATAAAGCATTGCTTGAAGCTGAGCAAATTGTCAAAGATTTGGTTCCAAATTGCCACGTGTTTTTGGCTTTGGAGGGCAAATTTCCGGAACAATTTATTGGAATAAGAAATCAACTTGGCATTAATGTAATTGATAACATTACATCTTAAAAATTATAATTTTTCTTTATCATCAATCTTCGTAAAATCAATTGGCACAACCAGTTTGTTGCCATTTTTATTTTCTCTCTGGCTCTCCTCGTAATAGATAAGAAATGTTAGATACATTAATGCGGACCTGCTCAATTTTAATATTTTCAGGGTTTTTGCATAAAACATAGATCGTTCTATTTCATAGATCACTGGATCTTCAATCCATTCAGGATTTATAGATTCCACAATCTTAAATGACTTATGTTCAAGATAATTCCTGATTGTAGCTATTTCTTTTGCTTCTGGTTCAATCGGCGAATCAAATTTTTTCTCATCAATGTCTTTACTCAGCCAAAATAGTCCAATTAAAGCCAGATTTTGAGTAGTTGACAATTCATCTTTTAATCCATTATTCTTGTCACCATTTTTATACCAAATAGTTCGAAAATTAACCCTCCTTGCTTCATGACCTAAATTAAGATATAAGTTTATCAAATAAGCTATCTTATCAAAAAGAGAATAGCAAATCCGAAAAGCAATCTTTACTTTTTCAAGAGAGTAAGAATAAACCGCATAATCCAGAGTATCCATTAAAACAACATCCTTATCAGAAAAATGGGCTTTATTCTCGAAAAGAGATTCATAGAATAAATATCTGGAACTCACAAATTCCTGTTTTAACTGATTAAAGATTGAGTGACAAATTGGTTTCTCATTTAATTTCACTATCATATTCGGCAAGAAAAGGTAATCATTTGAGACAACACTTTTTGTAAATATATCATTTAAAGGATTGATGAATAATCTGTTCTCAGCACACCATTTACGATATTCAGTTTCTTTAATTGAAAGGCCTTTGTAATAATTTTTGTATTCTTTAAAATCATTAAGGTAACTAATAGGATAAGCGGTCTCTATATGCTTGGCGAGCTCATGAAAAGAATTTTTGGCTTCAATGTATACATCTTTTGCCATTAATGATTGCTTCAGATACTTCCGGGCATATTGCATAAAAATGAATTGATGAGTTGGCTCAAAAATTACTCTGGCATAACGAAACAGATCATAACCCTTATTCCCAATAGCCATTCCGAAATTTTCATCTATCTCCAAACACAAAATATAATATTCCTGAGCCTCTGAAAACCGACCAATATGACTAAATAAATTTCCAATATTTGTCAGAATCTGACAGGTAATAAAATCGTCATCAAATTCTTTAATTAATCCATAAGCCTTTCTATAGTGATAAATTTGTTTTTCAACTTCATCTATTTCCATTGGAAACTCCCCATTTGGAAATTTTATCCGCTGGATATAGGACCAGGCATTACCAATAAAATAATATAGAATTGCTTTATTATGATTATCAAAATCCTTTAAATCAATAGCATTTGCTATTTCAAGACCTGTTTGTAATTTCTTGAGATTTCTGTCAGCATCTGCTGTTTCAAAAATCTCAGCAATAATTCCCAGAATTTCCTTTGGGCTTTTTGAGTTCAGATCAAATGATTTCACATTCTCGGTTTATATCTGGCATGTACCAAATTAGTTAATAATTCAAAAGTACTAGTCAAAGAAATATTAACTCAGTTGCTAATGTTTTTTATAATCATATTTCATCTCAACAAATATATTAATATATATCCTTCAAAATGAAGCATTAGATATTTTGGATTATAGCTCCTCCCTTTATCGGATACTCCAATATCTACATTACCCGCAAGTACGCACAGGATGTGCCGGATGGCTACATGTGCTTTTCCCTGTCACGGTATTAGCGAAAAAGCAAAATTAACCAAGGCATGCCAGAAAAAAAAAACGAATAATTCATCTTTTTACAATACTGGAAAAGAACCGACCAGCAGAATCTTCCTGTAACTATCAAATGCACTGAATTGGTTACCGAAATCTTCCCTTTCTTCGTCATTAGTTGTTTTATTAAATATTGACTATTCCGGAATAAATAGATTAAGAACTGTCTTTTTTCATTTCACTTTAGAGTACACCTACCCTAAGCTACAAATCCCGCACAATAAGAAAATGCGCACAATCTATGATTCCCGATGGGAATATAGTACTATTTAAGTATAAAAGTATAGGTGTATTTCACCAGTATCCCCCGGTTTGCAATTGGATCCAGGGCTGGCGTTTCCCTGTTGAGCTGAATATTTCTTCCTTCGTTGAATACAATATAAAGGTCATTGCCTTCCTTCGGATTATACCGTAAGCGCATATTTGTGACCATACCATGTGCAATATTGCTGTACTGCACCTGGGCACTGACTGAAAGCTTAGTATTGAACATTATCAGCGCCTGTAGACCGGCAATATTGCCGTTGAAATATTGGTTGCGAGATGGGAACCGGATCCTGTCGTATTCATACGAAGGCGAAAGGCTTAAAAATGATCCGAATTTGTAGCTGGCATAAATATTTATTGTAAACTGGTTGCCATCATAGAACTGACCCACATTACTTCTGACTTCAATATATAATTTATTGGTGACGGGTGTATGTACATCCAGGGAGGCAAAATTATATCCGTAATTTCCAGGTGCTAAATAGGCTACAACAGCATCGTTCGAAAGGTTGAAGGTATCAGCAAGAAATTCATAACTGTGTTGCAGATTAACTGAGAACCCGGAACTGGATTTAAGATCGAGGCCATAACCAGTGGAAGCGTATGCTGATTGTGTAACAGTTGTGCCATTATCTTTCCACATTTGCCCATTCAACCAAAAATTATGCCGTGAAATTTTTGAATTTTCGCCTGCTATCAGACCATATTTCAGCTTTGTACCTGTCATAAAATAATTAGTCCGGAATTCAAATCCCATATCCGGTTCATAGGTTTCACCTGCCCTTGAATAGAAAAAATCATATCCCAATCCTTCATCTTTTCTGCGTTGCCAGTCGAACCATATCCGTGAAGGGTCAAGGGAAAAAGCCTTATTATTATACTTTTCATCAAATGACTGTGCATATTTTACATCCAGATAATCGTTGCCAAATACATTAATAATTCCATCCAATCCCGTTACCTCGTTGTAAG
>JBAXBJ010000027.1:0-45766 GCA_037142075.1 Bacteroidota bacterium | reverse complement strand
TGATACCATCTGAACTTGACTGCCATTGGTAGCTGACAATACCATCAGCAACTGTAGGAACTGTGCCTGATAAAACGGCCGGCTGATTTTCACAAATGGTACTATTGGCCGAAATCGATCCTGCATTCAGGTTGTTCACTGTAACTTTAACCGTATTGCTGGTGCTGCTACAGAGAACTGAATTCAGTGTAGAAGTTGTAATGCGCCTGAACCAGGTGTCGGATGTAAG
The DNA here is from genome assembly GCA_037142075.1 of Bacteroidota bacterium. Taxonomy (GTDB): domain Bacteria; phylum Bacteroidota; class Bacteroidia; order Bacteroidales; family UBA4417; genus UBA4417. The sequence continues at coordinate 45,537 of JBAXBJ010000027.1, read as the reverse complement.
CAAACTTGTGGTATAGTTTTGTGCTGTTGCCAGTGAAATATCAGTAAATACAATACCATCGGGGCTTGACTGCCATTGGTAACTGATCGTACCGTCAGCAATGGTAGGAACATTGCCTGTAAGAGAAGTGGCCTGATTTTCGCAAATGGTAACATCGGCTGAAATCGTTCCTGCATTTAGGTTGTTCACCGTGATAGTTACTTCGTTTGTATATCTTACCTGAACAGGTATGCAATATGAATCTGTCTGGCGAAGTCTAAACCTGGTAGTTGCAGACAATAATCCCGTGGTATACACAAGGGTTGTCCCCCCTGACCCTGCTGATACAGCCACCCAGCTTGTGCCATCAAAAAACTGCCATTGGTAAGTGAAGTTTGCCGTTCCGCTACCTCCGGATGGAACTGTACCCGTTAATACCCGGGATTCCCCGGTACAAATGGTTTGATTAGAGCCGGCAATACCTGGTACAAATTCAGGAAAAACAGTGATCTCCATCTGATCGCTTATCTCATCACACGGACTTGCATTGGTTGTCCTGAAAGTCAGGATAACAGTGGTGCCGGCCTCAATGGAGGAAGGTGTATATTTTGCATTCGGAGCTGCCCGGTCCGGGTCGAAAGTCCCTGATCCGCCAACCCACATTCCTGCAGACGCACCTCCACTTACTATACCTGCCAGTTGCACTTCCTGGTTTGCACAAGCAACCTGATCCGGTCCAGCATTCACCTCCGGCACAAGAATATTTACAATTATATTATCGCTTACCTGGCTTGAAATACAACCGGCAGTTCCAAAAGCTTTCAGCGTAATAGATGCAACATGGTTAGTTTTATCAGTAGCTGTGAATGTATAGGTGGTTGAAAGATTGTTATTTGGTGAAAAATTAAGTCCTGTCGGATCAGTAGTACTATTCCAAAGTACTGAAGAGAAATGTGCTGCAGTTCCATTTAGAACTACAAAATCAGGAGTGATGCACGAGAAAATTACTGCCGGGCCGGCATCAACTGTCGGTAAAGGATCAACAACGGCAATTCCGGTCATAATTGTATCACAATTATTTAAATTGACAGCCCTGACAACATAACTTCCGGCTGGCTGAAGCATACTGAAATTAAACGACCCGGTTCCCCCGATGTGCGTTGCACCTGTGGCTGTTAAAGCCGGGTAGTTCAATAATTCATAGGCTGTGTTTGCGTCCGAACCGGAAAGGCCGATCAGGGCGTTTTCGCAACTGCCTGAAGGAACTGTAATTGTGTACACACCAGGTTTAGAATAAATATGGACGGTGCCCAGGTTCATAGGACAAGTCTGACCACTTGCAAACTGAGCTGTAACTGTATAGTCTCCGGGATAATAAAACTTGCCCCAGTTCAACGAGCCACCGGTTCCAACTTTAACTATAAGCGGTGTATTTGGTGTGTGCAACGTATATGATACACCTGATTGAGAACCCCCGATCCAGATGTCGTATTGTCCGGGGCAGAAGTTGTTGTCAGGTGATACCGGATACAGGGTATATCTGTTTGGATTGATTGTAAGTGTCAAACTCCCAAGCATAACTTCGGAACAATTTGTCCCGGGATTATTGGCTGTAATGGAGTATGTTCCCGCTAATGTTATGTTTCCAAAACTTAAAGGGTTGGCTCCACCTGCAACAGTCCATGAGTTACTACCATTTGAAAGTGTATAATTAACTCCATTGTCCGAATTTAATAATTTCACTTCTATGCCAGTCGTTTGGTCAATACAACGAGGACCGGTTGGATCCATCTGGTATTGCGTTGGTTTAGAACTGATCACTACACTGCCATTCATCTGAGAAGAACAAATACCATCAGAATACCGGCCTATGACTACGTATTCGCCAACTACATTGGTAGAGCCAAAAACAATAGAACTACCTGTACCTGTTACACTGGATAAACCCGGAAACGGGAAGCCAAGCGGAAAACCTAAAGCATCCAGTTGGTAAACATCATACACGATTCCAATTTCTGAATCATCCAATCCAATCAGGGTCAGGCCACAATTGGGAATGGCTGCTGCCTGAGGAGTTATATTAAATAATTGCGGATTTAGCCTGAAGGTTTTTCTGTCAGCGAAATATACATCACAGTTTGTCACCAGGTTGATAGCATGCACATAATAAGTTCCGGCAATACTTTGCAGCCCAAAAGATAACGGGAAACTTGTGCCAGGCGCTGTCGAAACCAAAACATCAGGTCCACCGGCCAAAGGAGTACACCAAAGTTGGTATGCAGTCCCTGTTTCAGAATTTTCAAGCCAAAGTTCATCGCCCACGCATAATATTCCCCCGGGCGAGAATAAAAAAGGTGTCGGGTTTTCATAAATCACAACACTTCCATCAATCCAGTTCCAGCAACCGGTAGTATTATTGGTGGCTTTAATGGTATAGGTTCCGGCAATGGACGTATTTGTAAAATTCAATATCCCGCCGGTTCCGGTATGCATTTCGATCGGCGAACCCAGTATATATAATTCATAATCAACACCTGTTTCACTTCCATTTAAAGTGATAATATCACCGGAGCAATGCCCCGTCGATCCTATAACATAGTTTGGAATCGGGTTGGGATTGATAATCACCTGGCACATTCCGTTCATAAGTGTCGTTTGCCCGTTTGTAGTATTTGTAGCCTTTACGGAATAGTTTCCGGAAACATTGATACCAGTCCAATCAAGTTGCGCGTTTTGACCGTCTAACATTGGCGGTATCCATGTTACACCCCTGTACAACCTGTATTCAATACCAATATCCGAATTGGATAGAGAGACAGTCGCTGTTTGACCGGCGCATATAGGCAGTGGACAAATCATATCGTACTTGGCGGGTTCGCTGTTGACAATAAAATTATAAGTAAACTGATTGCCCCAACAAGTATCACCAACTGTGATAATCAAGTATGGCCTTACCAGATAACTCAAAATACAGGTCGCGGGTGCACCGGGTAACAACGTGATGGTTTGTACCGGAAGAGTTGGCGTATAACCCTGGTATTGAGCAAATGAAATTAAACCCGGGCATGAAGATGTAGTAGCTGAATATTTCCAATGGATGCCTGCGGCTGCCACATTTGAGGTGAAAGTAACAGAAGAACTGGGATATCCGGAAACAACAATTTGCGAATTACCCGGATTGGTGATGGAGGCAACAGGTTTAACACTTACAATAAGTTCAGCAGAAGATCCCACACAATAAGTAGGTGCCGGACCGGTTGGAATAATCGTGTATTTAATGGTCTCAACAGTGTTATTACTATTTGCAAGGACATTATTTATAGTTCCGCTGCCATTATTATCAGGAGGCAAGGATGTGATGTAGGTATTGAAGCCTCTTACCCAGTTGAATGTAGTTCCCGGCACATCCGAAAGAGGTGTGTAGGCCACATCTCCGCCTGAGCATATCTGTTTCTCCAATACACTTGTTACGGAGGGTATCTTACTCACGGTTAAAGTTTTACTTGCCGTAGTAGTAGTAAATCCATCGCCAACATCTACAGTGTATATGTTGCTGCCAATATTTGAAGGTATAAACTGAACTTCCCAGGGATGTATATAGGAAACGCCTCCGGGAAGGCCGTTCCAGATATATGTATAATTCGCAGGAATACCATTACCACCTCCTCCTGTTGCTGTCGCTGTCAAAGTTATTGAACTCCCTTCACAAAGGGTATTGTCGAAATCGCTGGAAGTTATAACCGCATTCAAAGGTATGCCACTGGTACTTATTGTTATCACCTGGGTAAACTGGCATAATGCCGCATCAGTAACAAGGAGAGTATACGATTGCGGGGCGGTCAATATGGTTGTCAAAGGATTAGGCAAGGTACTTTGTCCGGTTGCAATTTTATTGGATGGCGTCCAGGAATAAGAATACCCGGTACCCGGAGTTCCTCCGCTGATTAATCCCGTAAGAGTAGTTGAGGTTCCGCTGTTAATGCTTTGATCATTGTAAGTACTGTTGAATTTAGGCCTTACAGTTACTATAACTGGGAAATCAGCACCCGGGCAGAAAGTCGGTGTCGGTCCTTTGGGAGTAATTGTGTACTGAATAGTCTTGGGAATAGCCGCACTATTGGTGAGCAAGTCAGGTATTGTTGTCAGCGGACCACCGGCATAGTTGGTTGCCCCGGTAATCAAGCCACCGGAAAGATCGGTAACAATCCATGTATAACTTGTTCCCGGCGCAGAACTGGTAATTGCATAATTAAGTGCTACCCCCGAACATATGGTAGATGCAGGCAAACTGTTGATCGCAGGAATAGGGTAAACGGTCTTTTCAATGACATTACTTGGCAGGTCGCAAACACCTGAATAGACTATTCTTCTGTACCTTGTTGTTTGGGTCAATGCCCCGGGCGAATAATCTATCAGATCATTTGTTCCCGGAGCAGTATTCCAGGTTGAAAATGATGGCGAATCGGTGCTTTGCTGCCATAAATAGGTGTAACCGCCATTTCCTTGCGTCGGTGCAGAACCTGTTATCGTGACAGGTGTTGAGCCGCTGCATATACTTTGAGGTTGTGATATCACATTGTTTTGTATACCGGAAAAAACAGTAAAAATCAATGGATCCGATTCTAAAACACAACTTCCAGATGTTGCTTTACGCTTAAATTCTGTAGGATTGCTTACCAGTGCAGGTGTATAATTCAGATCCTTCGAAGTTGCACTAGCGATCGGACTCCATGTGCCATTAAAAATATACCATTGGTAGGCAAAAGCACCATCTCCCCCTGACGGTACATTTCCTGTTATACTGCTGGTCAATGTCATACCGTTGCACAGGTCGGTATTACCTGCATAATTTATTACATTGTCGGTAATTGTTTTAGTTACACTGATTGTAACCAGGCCTGATGCCGTATTTCCACATTCATTGGTAGTCAGCACGTTCAGCGTATAAGTCCGCGTTGCATCATCCACAATAGTAATTAACGGATAAGCTATCGAGGGGTCCGAAATAGTAGCACCAGCCGGAGAAATTGACCACGCGTAGGTGCTTATTGTTGCCTGGTTCGCATTATAGCTTATAACTGTGCTCAAGTCAATGGTACCGGGACCACATTGGAGCATGAATGGAGGCTGATTAATCGTTATAGTAGGTGAGCTTTTAATGGTAATTATTTGCTCGTAACTATCCATATTACAGGGAGCAAAGCCTGAATTAACAATAACATCGAGTTTTACGGTATAAACACCGGGTACAGTAAAGTTAAATGTAGGCTGAAAACTACCGCTGTTGGTAGTCCCTGTATAAGTAAACCCTGAATTTGGAGTCACAGTCCATTGATATTGAGGGTTGGCACAGCCGGGCTCCGAAACACTGGTATTGACAGGTGCAAACGGTGTATCTGTACAAAGCGAAGCAGGAATTGAAAATTCGGATACAGGCGGTGCCTGAACACACACGGTGCGCATTACTATACTATCGCCGCAATTGGTAGGAAGGCTCTCTCCGGTGATTGATTTGAGAAACACGCTATAGGTGCCGGGAGTGGCGAAAGAGTAGGATGGGTTAACACCCGTAATTTCATAAATGCCATCATTATTGAAGTCCCAGTAATAGTTTGTAGCGTTGATGGTTGTGCCGCCATAGATTATGCATCCATCAGAAGTATTGTTTGTATAAATGCGTGGAACCCCGGAACAGACATAAATTGGCTCGGCTGGGAATTCTGCACTCAGGAATGCAGAAGCAGATTTTTTTGAAATTTTTATCCCACCAATATCATTAGGAATTGTTGCGCAGGGATTCTGAATGTAGTGTGTTAGTTTGAAAGCACTTCCTGGCGAACCACAGGATACCGAATTGTAGGTATGTGTAATATGGTATCTGCCATCTGCATTGATAGCCGGCATATTTTCCTGGGTAAAAGTGAGTGGTGAAGTTCCATCACCGAAATCAAAGTAATAATAAGTTGTTGGGGCATTGTCCTGCGCATCTCCAGCCAAAAAGAAAGTGATCGTATGTGGCTGGCAGCCTTCCAGAATTCCCGAAGAATATGTCAGACCCCCTGTTGGTGTTGATCCGTTAAATACGGGGAAAATTTTTGTATCGTTACATCCTGGCGATGTAGGTCCTATGGCGGTTATTGTAAGATGAAAAGTCCCTTTGCTATTGTAGGTATGTGTCTTTTCTCCGTTAAAAGGAAACTGGGCAGGAGTAAGGTTTTCAAGAGGAGTGGGAGAATCGTCCCAATCAATAATATAACCGGTATTCGTCGCGGCAGTTGTTGATTTATTAATTATGATAATTGTATAGCTTGCACTGGGACTCGCACTGCAATTATTCCAAATGCCATTTGACGAAACAACAGTGGCATCGGGTCTTTGCTGAACGGTGACAGCACCAAAGGAGGTTCCTGCACATCCGTTTTTATCGGTTAATTGCAACGAAACATCGAAAGGCTGCGTATTTATGCCATATCCAGGAAACTGACTAGTAGGATTTGCTGAAATGGACGAAGGAGGAATACTCGTAGCACCAAACGACCAATTGTACAAAAAAGGTGAACCAGAGTATGCAGGACTATAGGATATATTTGGCAGGAATGTAACTGTACCGCATTGATTTGGCGGGCCTAAATAGGTAGGCGTAAAACTTACTGAGGGTAAGGGGAAAACTGTAATTACCTTACTACCAGTCATCATTCGGGGGCAACCATTTCTCTCAGCTCTGACGGTATAAGTTCCTGCATCAGGTATTGGGCCAAATGAAATTGCCGCCCCTGTGCCGGCTAATTGCATCGTATTATACCAGGCGTCATCTTTATACAATTTATAAATTACTCCTGTTGTGGCTACCTGGCTCCCACTCAAGCCAATAGATGGGTATGCACTGGTACCACTGCAATATCCGGCCCCATCGGCTGTTAGTTTCGCACCAGTGGAAATGTTGATGGTGACATTATAAAGAATTTCCGGCAACACGGTGGCAGTAACAACGATGGTTGGGATTGTCGTTTTTAACCTATATGTCCCTGCAAAAAATACGGTTGGAAAGTATACCGTTCCTCCCGATATGCTGAGAATTTCATCAACGGTTGACCATGTACCTGAAAGTTTTTCCAAATAATAGGTTGTCCCGCTAACCGAGTTGTTAACACTAAAAGTTACCCCTGCACCTCCTGTACAATAGCTTGTTGCAGAAACGGATAAAGTCTGGGAAAATCCTTTAATGTTCAGAAATGCTGTAGAAATGAAAATTATTACCAGTAAATATTTTTTCATATAAAGTATTTTACTATTTGTGAATCAGGTAATTGAAATTATAAAGTATTTTAAAGCCCTAATAGTTGAACTATTTATTACCCGATATGACTCTGGTAATCAATAAAAATAAAATCAAATGCGTGTGTTTCACTCTGGTTTTTGATATGATAGTCAACTTTCCATATACAGAACAGCCTGGTAATTATAACATTAGTAATTAGCAATGAAATAACAGGCATATTAATTTACGGTATGGCAGGGACTATCATGAAAATATATTTCTAACGTCAACATTTAATTTTACACATTACGGCAACCAAAAATAAGTTTAAAATGATTACGTAAACACTAAATTAGCATATACTTAAAAATCAGATCGTTATTTGGAATGATTCTTCTTAAAGTGCTTGCTGTCAATAATAAGAAGGTTAATCTAAAAAACTGCAATGAACTGATACTTCCGGTAAGCAGAGTATAATCATCCACAAAGATGCCAGCATCCTGTGATACAGCCTTCATTTTACTTTTTCACTACTTTCCGGTAAGAAAAATTCGGGCTTATCCGTAAAAATTGCTTCCGGGTAGCCGATACCGGTTAATGTGAGTCCTTTAGCCGGAACCGAATAACCGGCTTCGCAACGGTCGCGGCTTTCGATGATGGCAAGAAATTCGTCGACTGAAATCTTCTCTCTTCCCACATCAAGCAGGGTGCCAACAATGGCACGAACCATGTTGCGTAAAAAACGATCAGCCCTGATGGTAAACTTCAGGAAATGATCCTCTTCGCTCCAAAAAGCCGCTTTCACATCACAAAAATAATTATTCACCTGCGTATTTACCTTGCTGAAACATTGAAAATCGTGCTTTCCCAACATCAGCCCGGAACAGGTATTCATTCGTGCAAGGTTCAGATCGCCATGTATAAGATAGGCATTGTTGAAGGTAAACGGATCTTTCTGCCTGATAATGAGGTATTCATATTCCCGCCATATGGCACTAAAACGGGCATGACCGCCGGGTAAAACCGGGATAACAGCAAAAACACATATATCCTGGGGAAGAAACCGGTTCAGTTTTTGGGTCAGCCAGGCCAATTCTTCATTCAGAAAAGCCCTTTCCGAATCGAAATGCGCATAAAAAATCCGGGCATGAACACCTGCATCTGTACGCCCGCATCCAGTTGCTCCGCTTCCGACGGCAGCGATCGCATTCAAACCGTTTTCAATCCATTGTTGCACAGTTTCAGCATTTGGCTGTTTCTGCCAGCCACCGTAAGCCGTCCCGTTGTATGCCAATTTTATAAAATACCTGTAAGCCATCATACCTCCTGACCGCAAAAGTAACTTTTTTATAGAAATTTCCATACATTTTTATATGTATATATCACTTTACCAAATGATTATCATTTGTTTATATAGGTTTTTTAGAAAGGATATAAATTGCACTTTTAAGTTAAAATTATGCTCCTAAAATGGCATCAATCTATATAAGATATATATCTTTGCGTTTTCTATTGTGAATCAAATAACAATGTATATTAATGATAAACAATTAATTACAAATAAAATAGAATAAAATGACAAACACGGAAGTATTAATTCACGAACTGGTTGAGAAGCACGGCAAAACCCGCAATGCGCTGATGCCAGTATTACAAGGGGTTGTATCCCGCGAAAAATTCCTATCGGAAGAAGCCATGATAGCAGTAGCACGCGAACTGAGCCTTTCGGCTGCCGATGTTTACGGAACCGCTTCATTCTATACCTTCCTCGATACCAAACCCCGTGGCAAAAACATTGTTCGGGTATGTAAGACAATCTCATGCCACATGCAGGGAAAGGAACAAATTATTAAAGCCATCGAAAATCACCTTAAAATAAAAGTTGGCGAAACCTCCCACGACAATAAATTTACCCTGTTAACTGCTAACTGCCTGGGATGGTGCCACAAAGGGCCGGTAATGCTCATCAACGATGAAGTATTTCCTTCGGTTACACCCGACAAAGTTGTTGCCATTATTGAAGAATTCTCAAAAAAGACCATTTAATTTTCAAGGTACAAATATCTGATCGTATGGAACAGAAACCATTAAAAAAAATAGATATTATCTTTGGCTGGGACGATAACTGCACGCCTATACAGGTAGTGGAAAAGTCGGTCAAAAAAACCCCTGAGAGCATCATCCTGGATATGATTGATTCGGGACTCAAAGGACGTGGGGGCGCAGGTTTCCCAACCGGGCTTAAATGGAAATTTGCCCGCAACGAAGAGGCCGATGCCAAATATGTAGTCTGTAACGCTGATGAAGGCGAGCCGGGTACCTTCAAAGACCGGGAAATCCTGGATCGCGTTCCCGAGAAAATTTTTGCAGGAATGACCATTTGCGCTTTTGTAGTCGGGGCTGCAGAAGGTTACATATATATAAGAGGAGAGTATAACTTTATGCTGAAAACGCTTCAGCAGAAAATAGATATTTTCAACCAGCAGCTGCACGAACTGAAAGTTAATTTCCATATTTTTCTTCGTTCCGGGAGTGGGGCCTACGTTTGTGGCGAGGAATCAGCTCTGTTCGAATCCATGGAAGGCAAACGCGGTGAACCCCGCAACAAGCCTCCGTATCCAACAGTTTCGGGTTACAATGGCAAGCCCACAGTTATCAACAACGTTGAAACTTTGGTTTATACATCCGAAATCTGCCGCATGGGACCCGAGGAGTTTAAGGCTTTGGGAACCCACGACTCCAGAGGATCGAAAGTTTTTTCCGTTTCGGGCGATACGCCCATTGCAGGCATTTACGAACTTGAACTGGGGATGCCGTTAAAAGATTTTGTGGATGAATTCGGCGATGGTGACACCAAAGCCATACAGGTGGGGGGTGCTTCCGGCCATTGCGTACCGCGAAAAAAATTCAACGATACCATTATTGGTTTCGAAGGAATTCCTACAGGCGGATCGATGATGATCTTTAACTCGAGCCGTTCGATGTACAATGTGCTTCACGATTACCTTGAATTTTTCACCGAAGAATCATGCGGACAATGCACACCTTGCCGTATAGGCTGCCAGCAGTTGCTCAAAGGGATTGAAGCCGTAAAAAAAGGCGAACGTCCTCCTACTTATCTCGATGATTTAAAGCGGCTTACTGCAACCATGAAAATTGCAGCCAAATGCGGTCTTGGTCAATCAGTTGCCAATCCTTTCACCTCGATCGTTGATAACTTCCGCGAAGAAATCATTTACTAATAAAGCCCTTTTAAAACCCAAAAATAGGAGAAAAGTACCATGAGTAAATATATGGTTAATCTGAAAATAAACAACACGCCCATACAGGTGGAAGAAGGCACCACTATACTGGAAGCTGCCAAACGGCTCAACTTCCGCATTCCCACTCTCTGCAACCATCCTGACCTTACCGTAGCAGGCAATTGCCGTGTATGCGTGGTCGAAGTAAAAGGGGCACGTTTGCTAGCTGCTTCCTGTGCCACACCCGTTTCGGAAGGCATGGAAGTAAATACCAACAGCGAAAAAGTGCGGATTGCACGCAAACATATCCTCGAATTATTATTGTCGGAGCACAACGCCGATTGCACCAAATGTTTTAAAAACGGTCATTGCGAATTGCAGGAACTGGCTTCGGAATACCGGTATGGTGATCATATTTTTATTGATCTGGTGAAGATGAAAGATAAAATTCTTGATATATCGTCACCGTCTATCACTAAAGATGCCAGCAAATGTATCCGCTGCCAGCGCTGTGTACGAACCTGTACTGAACTGCAGGCCGTTAGTGCCCTGGCTGTTGTCAACAAAGGCGATCATCAAACAATCTCCACCTTCCTTGGCAAACCGCTTAATGACGTGGTATGTACTAACTGTGGGCAATGCATAAACCGCTGCCCGACTGGTGCTTTGTACGAACGCAACTATATTGAGGATGTGTGGCATGCCATTTATGATCCGAATAAATTTGTTGTTGTCGAAACTGCTCCTGCAACACGTGTAGCTTTAGGTGAAGACCTCGGAATTGAACCAGGTACGCGAGTTACAGGTAAAATGGTTGCAGCTTTACGTAGAATGGGATTTAACAAGGTATTAGATACCGACTTCACTGCCGACCTGACTATAATGGAGGAAGGCACCGAGTTGCTTACCCGTCTGAAAAAGGCTTTGGTAGATAAAGATGAAACGGTAAAACTTCCTCTCATGACATCGTGCTCACCTGGCTGGGTCAAATTCCAGGAGCATATGTTTCCTGAACTGATCGACAATTTATCTTCGTGTAAATCGCCTCAGCAAATGTTCGGAGCTTTAGCCAAAACATATTATGCCGACAAAATAAATATCAAAGCCGAAAATATGGTTGTGGTTTCCATCATGCCATGCACAGCCAAGAAATTTGAATGCAACCGCTCCGAAATGCGCGATTCCGGGTTCAAAGATGTGGATTATGTTCTTACTACACGTGAACTGGCAATGATGATCAAGCAAGCTGGTATTGAGTTCGACAAGTTGGAAGACGAATCATATGATAGCATTCTGGGCGAGTCGACCGGGGCTGCTGTCATTTTCGGAACAACAGGAGGTGTAATGGAGGCTGCCCTTCGTACCGCTTATGAGATCATTACCGGAAATGAAGTTCCTTTTACCAACCTCAATATCAAACCGGTACGTGGCATGGAAGGGGTGAAAGAAGCCAGCATTAAAATCAAAAACACCAAACCCGAATGGAGTTTCCTCGAAGGAGTCGAGCTTAATGTAGCAGTGGCTCACGGGCTTTCAAATGCCAAGCAGCTTATGGAAGCCATAAGTTCGGGCAAAACAAACTATCATTTTGTTGAGGTCATGGGCTGCCCGGGTGGATGTATAGGCGGCGGAGGACAACCCATACCTACTTCAGCCGAAATCCGCAAACGGAGGGCAGAAGCGATCTATGCCGAAGATATGGGAAAAACCATCCGCAAGTCGCACGAAAACCCGGAAGTGGCCGAAGTGTATAAAGAGTATCTTACGCACCCGCTCGGGCACAAATCGCACGAATTGCTTCACACCCATTACAAGGTTCGTAAACGCTACTAAAATTGTTCATTTATACAAAAGCCGCCCTGTTTAGGAGCGGCTTTTGTGTTTTATTAGTTCGGTACTGATTTCTAAATCTTCAACATTATCAGTAATAAATCAGATTGAGTTATTACTTCCTGAAATTTAAATCCATTTGATAGCCCAATGCCATCGGTGTTAATTAAAATTCAAAAAAGCAACATCCTTTAGAAATCTTATTCCACTATTGTCATTTCATCCACCAATCTTCTGGCTCCGGCCATCTTATCGATAATAAAAAGGCAGTAACGGATATCAAGCGAAATGTTGCGGCATTGGTCAGGATCGTACATCAGGTCGCTCATGGTACCTTCCCAACAGCGATCGAAATTAATGCCAATCAGTTGGCCGTCAGCATTCAATACAGGACTGCCACTGTTGCCGCCGGTAGTGTGGTTGCTGGCAATAAAAGCCACATGCATTTTATGATCGGCATCAGCATACCGGCCATAATCTTTAAGGTTGTATAATTCCTTGAGTTTGGGCTCGACTACATAATCGTAAATATCAGGGTTTTCTTTCTGCATAATCCCATCAAGAGTAGTAAACCAGGTATATTTAACGGCATCGGCCGGGAAATAACTTTTTACATTCCCATAGGCAACACGTAATGTTGAATTTGCATCGGGATAAAAATGCTTTTCAGGTTGCATCTCCATCTGCGCAGCCATATACTGTCGCTGTAAACTGTCGTTGCCTGCATTAAAAGCACTTAACATGGGAGCAAAGTAGTTTTGCATATAGTCGTAAATGCCTGATGCTAAAATGTATGCGGGATCTTTTTCTATTTTTCGGACGTCGCCACGGTCAAATCCGGCAAGGAAAGCATTCATTTTTGCTGAGTCGGCAAACATGTTCTTTTTAAACAAATCAGCAGCCCAGGCAGGTATATTACCTTTGAATTTAGCTGAAGTCTCTTTAACAACGGGCACCTGCCTTCCTGTTTCGCACGTAAGCGTGTAAGTGGTTAATAAAGATTCAAAAAGCTGTATATCAACCTGTTTGTTGTAATTTTTATAAAATGCAGCTGCAGATTGTTGTAACTGTTTCGTCAATTTTTGAATATCGGCATCGGTTTTCGATTTATCGCTGCATTGTTTCACAAGGTTGCTATATCCATTTGCAAAACGGATAATTTCGACACCCAACAATCCTTCGGTGAGGTAGGTATAGGCATTGTTTACCGGAATAAAATTCTGGTAAGCCATGCTGAAGGCGGGTAACAATTGCCCGTATTTTGCCGAAGTCCCGGGTTTCGACTGAGCCCATTGCTGGAAATTCGTTTCAAATTCCTGTTTTTTTTCTATTCCATCCAGTCGTTTTATGCCACGTGTTTCGCCTATCATTTTCTTCCAGGTATTGGCAATACCGGCAGCTTTCGCTGAATATTGAATACGGGTAAGTTTATCGCTTTCCATGGCTTTGTCAATGATATCGAGCCGCTGCTGCCGAAGACCGATGGCAATGGGGTTGCGCTGCAGTGCAGTCATATCCACGGCATAGGAAGGAAGGTATTCCTGGGTGGTGCCCGGAAAGCCATAAACAAAAGTGAAATCGCCTTCCTTAATGCCTTTAATCGAAATACTAAGGTGTTTGGCCGGGTGGTATGGGACATTGTCTTTCGAATAGTCGGCGGGTTGGTTGTCCTTACCGGCGTAGATCCGAAACATCGAAAAATCGCCGGTATGCCTTGGCCACATCCAGTTATCAGTATCTCCGCCGAATTTCCCGATGTTGGACGGGGGTGCACCAACCAGTCGAACATCAGTAAATGTTTCGGTAACAAAGAGATAAAATTGGTTTCCGGCATAAAATGGTTTCACCTGTGCCGAATAATGAGTTCCTTTAATTGCAGCACTTACCAGCACTTTCATGGTGGATTGAACAATTGAATCCCGTACTTTCTGATTCATTTTATCATTCACATTCCTCAGTATCTGACCTGTAACATCTTCCATCCTGACAAGGAAAGTTACGCTCAGCCCAGGATTGGGCAGTTCTTCTTCCATGCGTTGGGCCCAGTAACCATTGGTAAGGTAATCATGTTCAAGAGTACTGTGTTTCTGTATGTTTCCATACCCGCAATGATGGTTGGTAAGCAATAATCCCTGGTCCGAAACCAATTCGCCTGTGCATCCGCCACCGAAAAGCACGATGGCATCCTTCAGGCTCGAATGGTTGACCGAATAAATATCATCGGCAGTAATACGCATTCCCATATCGCGCATTTCTTTTTCGTTGAGTTGCGACAATAGCAGCGGAAGCCACATACCTTCGCCGGCACGGCTCAGGTTTGTGAGTAATGTCAGGATAAGGGTTGCTGCAAAAAGTTTGGTTTTCATTTAGTTGGGTTGAGAGTTTTAAGTTATGAGTTATTTACGAATTCAGATTTCGGATTTACGATTAACCATTTTCTATTAACGATCAATGATTAACGATTTTCGATTAACTATTTTCCATTAACCATTTTCCATTAACTAAATTACCGCCCCGCAATCGTCTCAATCTCAATCAAAGCGCCAAGTGGCAGTTTCACAACAGCATAAGCCGCGCGTGCCGGAGAGTTTTCGGGATAGTATTTGCCATAAACTTCGTTCATAGCGGCGAAATTATCCATATCGCTCAGCAGGCAGGTCGATTTTACAACATCGGCAAAGGTATACCCGGCCTCGGCAAGTATGGCTCCAATGTTTTTCATCACCTGTTCAGTCTGTTCTTTAATTCCACCTTCAATAATTTTGGATGTGGAAGGATCAATAGGAATCTGACCCGAAATAAACAGCATTCCATTAATTTCAACTGCCTGGCTGTAAGGGCCTATGGCTTTTGGTGCTTTGTCGGTAAAAATAATTGTTTTCATTTAGTTTTATTTTTTGATGAGCTCAAAAGTATAGCATTATCTGTTAATTGCTTGATCCATTGTCAAATAATTATTCCTCAAATTTGACATCTGCCAGCCAGAGACTTATAATAGGTCAGCGGCAAGAAAGATGCTCTTAGTGGACCAAAGTCACTTTTTCGCTAAAGGTTATCCCTGAAATCTTTCTTTTTAGTAAGTTTTAAATCCTGAAGCAGTGAGGACTTGGCATTGATCTGAAAATTCCAGCTTTTTTGTGTCCCGTAAGGAATCCAGTTAAAACGCATTTCCCAGCAGTGAAGGTTTCTATAAATACTCACCGAAGTGTACGCAAAATTCTTTTGTTCGAAGTCGTAACCGGTTATCATCGAAAATTTCCACTTCTCGGTTACATTTATATCTCCCGATACGCTTAAAGTCTGGATAATGTCACGTTTTATCTGATCTCCGGTCAGCATAGGAACGGCGGTATACCTGAAATTATAGTCAGCGCGCAAACTCCACGGATTATCCCAGTCAATATAAAGTTTTGGATTGTTTGCGATATTTTCCAACTCCTGCGCATTGTCCGATGTTTTAGCCGGCGTATTCTTCTTGTTTTTATCCTTATTCAGTGGAAGCTCAAATCCGAAGCTCAGGTTCCATCCGGCTGTAATAAAGCGCAGAAACTTTTTATTCACCGAGTACTGGTATGTATTGATCATCGACCCCTTAGTGGATGAATAAAAAGGAGAATCATAAGGATTGATACTGTAGTCGGCTAAAGTATATCCATAAAAAGGCTGGGAATACAAAGCATATGGACTGTAAGAACTTGAATAAGAGATTTGTATCTTCTTGAAGAGCGTTGTTCTGGCTGAGAGGTTAACATTCGACCAGCGAAGCGAATCGCGGGCAAGATCGTATGATGTCGAAATATTGAAGTTATCGATAAGCATAACTTTTTTTGTTCCGGTAATAGTATCTTTAAGTGAACGCACCTTCATCTCGAGGTTGTTGCCCAGGCTGAAATTTATCGCACCCGATTTCTGGTTTGGAGGAACGCCCGCCACGCTGTTGCCTTCAAAGATGGAATATTGCCTTGTATCACCTTTGGCATTGTATTGAACATTTTGCCAGTATCCAAGCTGTGCAGTACCAAAATCAGGCAAAAAACTGAACCCGACCGATGGCCTCATAACATGCCGGATTGCACGTATCGGACCTTTTTCGAATTTTCTCATGCCATAAATGGTTGTGCTGAGTGATGAACTGAAGTTATAGTCGCGTGCAGTTCTGAATCCGTTTATAGTATCGGTATGCACGTACCCGTATGTAAAGATACCATTATTGACCAGGGTATCATCGACCCAGGTTTTGTGGTACGATTTTGTATACCAGTGCTCGTTATAGTTAACACTGTTACTCCACGAAAAATACTTGAGTACTTTAAAGGATCCACTAATGGGGATAGTGTGTTTCATCCCGTTAACAAACCTTTTACCCACATCTTTTTTAAAAACCATGGAATCAGGGCAGTTCAGGTCATTTCTCAGGATTGTGCTATAGTTAACGTTGATAGATTCGTACCACCTGGCTGGTCCGATTGGTTTTTTCCTTTTGAACGGATAGAGCCTGTTTATTCCAAATGAAATGCTTGGTAATGACAAATTAACCAGTTTGGTTTGGGTATTCTGGCTGTGGGTAGCACTGCTCGTTAGATTGCCCCAGGAGCCTAAACGCACATCATACGAAATACTTGACGAAAATGAGTTGGTTAAATAATCGCTCACGCTGACCGGGTTATATTTGTTGAAACTGCTGGATCCGGCAGCTACACTCGCACCGAAAACCGAGTTTGGCCTTGCTTTGGCATCCTGCCTGTGCGACCAGTTTACGAAAAAATCTTTTCGCTGCACATAATCCGGTGTGCCTTTTGTCCCGGCTATAGTGTATGCATATTTAAGACTGAAGTTTCCCGAATATTTGTAACGTTTTTTATAGTTTACTATCGGTTTTAAGGCCCAACTGCCCCGCGAATAAATATCGCCGGTAAGTTTCAGGTCGAAATAGTCGCTAAGCCCGAAATAGTAACCGCCATCCTCCAGGAAAAAGCCCCGGTCGGCCGATTCACCGTATTTTGGAATGATCAATCCTGAACTACGTCCCTTTTTATTTGGAAAAATTCCGAAAGGAAGCGCTAAAGGTATTGGCACACCCTCAATAGTTACGTATGCCGGTCCTGTAATTATCATGCTGCCGGTTATAACTTTCGCTTTAGTAAATTTGAGCGAAAAATGCGGGTGTTCTTCATTTGCACAAGTAGTGTATTCGCCGTGACCAACATCGGTAACACTATCATTAATTTTTTTTATGACCGATCCATGTATATAGCCTTCGCCCTCGCGGGTAATTACATTTTGTATCAGACCTTTTTTTGTGGTGAAGTTATATGCTATCTCTTTTGATTTGAATGTTAAATCGCCCTGCTTAAATTCGGGTGTCCCAATATCATTACCCAGGGAGTCCTTCGTGGCATAGGCATGAATGGTGTTGTCATCGAAATTGATGGCAATAATGGCTGCTTTAAGCTTAATGTCCTCATATTCAATACTCGCATTGCCATACATCCATGCCATTTTATGCTTCATATCCATGCTCAGCGAATCTGCTGAAGCATAATCGATTTTTGCAGAAAGCATGAATTTATTTGTTTTTCCTGTTACAGCTGTGTCCGGCAATACTAAGAGTGAGTCGGAAACGTTTATATTTGCTGTGTCAGGAGTATTAATGCCAGTAGCAGATGTATCCGGCATAAGGGTAAAAGGAGGAGAAATATAATACTTACCAGCTTTAGCAGTTGTATTATTGCCCGAAAAGTTAAAGCCTGCCTGAACAGTAATCAGTACTGACAGCGACAGAAGAAGGGTTATTAACCGGTGCTTTGTTTGTAACTTCGGTATCAATTATGCTAAAAATGAGGTTAACTTGTTAATTTTGTGATGAAATGCGAATGCATATCCATACTATAAAATAAACAAATTTAAAGGTTTAGAGCGGTAAACAACTGTTAATTAATTATATGCATTAAACAATGGTATAATTAACAACAGTGCAAAGCTAAACAAAATCAGATGATGACAGAAAAACGCAGGTATCAGAGATTTCTTATTCTTTGCCTTTTATACTTTTTTATGAATTCGGTTTTTTCACAGAAGGTGAATACTGTGGTGCTTGATGCCGGCCATGGGGGGCACGACACGGGGGCGTTGGGTAAAAAATCGCGTGAAAAAGACATCGCATTAGCCATTGTGCTGAAACTCCGCAATGACATCTAAAACAATATGCCGGATGTAAAGGTGATTCTCACCAGGGACGATGATACTTTTGTTGAATTGTACCGCAGGGCTCACATCGCAAACGAAAACAATGCCGATCTTTTTATCTCGGTTCACTGCAATTCAACCCGCTCATCATCAGCTTATGGTGTCGAAACATTCGTCATGGGTCTTCACAAAAGCGATGCCAACCTGGCTGTTGCAAAAGCTGAAAATGCAGCTATCCTTCTCGAAGATGATTATGTGGAAAAATACGATGGTTTCGACCCTGATTCACCCGAAGGAAATATTTTTTTCAGCATGATGCAAAATGCATTTCTCGACAAAAGCCTCGGGTTTGCCGGTAATGTGCAACACGAGTTAGTTGATAAACTCCACATGACAAACCGCGGCGTAAAACAGGCCGGTTTTCTGGTATTATATAAAACAGCCATGCCCGGTGTGCTGATCGAAACAGGTTTTATCAGTAACCCGAAAGACGAAAAATATCTTATGTCGGAGAAAGGCCAGAATGAAATGGCTAAAGCAATCTACAATGCTTTTTACGATTACAAAAACCATATAACCCGCAAACCTACCATGCCTGTGCAGAACGACTCGTTAACCATGGAATCCGTCTATTCCGAAATGGCAGAACCGGTTATGAATAAAATTCCGGTTAATGATACGATCACGCCAAAAACAACCGATGCGGAAACGGTTTCATACCGGGTTCAGTTTGCGACGTATCCGATTGCCAAATCAATTGACAGCAAGCAATTTAATGACATTTCCGACGTTAAGATGTATTATCACGGAGGTGCCTATAAATACACTTCAGGCGACTTTACTACTTTTGATGAAGCAATGAGCCTGCGGAAAATAATGATTATAAAAGGCTACAGTGATGCATTTGTTGTTGCTTTTAAAGGCAAAGAGCGTATTACAAACGAAGAAGCTAAAAGGCTAACCGGAAAAAAATAGTAATTTTGCCAAAAAATTAATTCAAGAAATGAAAATCAAGCGCGAAGTTAAAATAGGCTTTTTCGGAATAATAACAGCTACTCTTTTCATTATCAGTGTTAATTTCCTGAAAGGCAAAGACATCTTTCGCAGGTCGCGTGTTTACTACGCTGTATATAATTCCACGTCAGGTATTCGCGATGCTGCGCCAATTACCATTAACGGACTTGGTGTTGGCATGGTTACTGATATGAAGTTTCAGAGCAATAATTCAAGCCTGGTTGTCCTCGAACTTACAGTTTATAACCCCATATTTATTCCTACCAATTCGGTTGCGCGTATTATCAGTCTCGATCTTTTAGGCACAAAAAATATTGAAATAGAATTCGGTGACTCAAAAACGGGAGCACAAGATGGAGACACATTAACAGGTGGAATCCAAAAGTCGTTACAGGATGAAGTGAACGAACAGGTAGCTCCTATAAAAGCGAAAGCCGAAAGCTTGCTTTCATCGCTCGACACCATGGTAACTGTTCTTCATACAGTCTTCAATTCCGAAGCAAGAAGAAATATCAGTGAATCATTTACCAGCATCCGCAATACCCTTACCAACCTCGAAAACACATCCTACGACCTCGACACCCTTGTTTACGGGCAACGCAAACGTATGGAACGTATCCTGTTCAATGTCGAATCTATTACCGAGAATATCCGTAAGAACGATAAAAATATTTCCAACATACTTTCCAATTTCTCACTCTTGAGCGATACACTCGCCAAAGCCAATATTGCTGGAACTCTGACCAATGTAAACAGCGCGTTGACCCGTTTATCCTCAATAACGGAGAAAATCGATAAAGGAGAAGGCTCTTTAGGATTGCTGGTAAATGATCAGAAATTATACGAAAACCTGAACAAATCAGCCGCTCAGCTTAATGAATTGATCGAAGATATGAAGCTTAACCCATATCGGTATGTGAACTTTTCGGTTTTCCCCCCATCGAAGAAACGAATGGGGTACGAAGAGCCGGTGAAGTAATTTTAATTAAAGGATTATTTATCAACGGCTACCAGTCCAAGTTTTTCCTCAGCAAAAGTAAAGCTTGCTTTTTCCACGTCCTTCCAGGCTTTCGAAAACAATTTGCTGGCAATAGGGTGACTCCCGGCATCAGGGAAAGCTATTTTTTGTTTCAGGTTTCCGGGAGTTCCCAACTGTTCAAACATTTTCAGCATGGCATCAACCTTTACAACCTGGTCCTGGTGTTGGTCGTCTTTGTAATAATAACCCAGGAATACAGGAATTTTGACTTTCGAAAATGTTTCTTTTGTCATGGTTGCTTCCACCAACTGCTGAAGATAAACAACGGACTCAACCCGATACCGGCAGTTCCAGTACCTGCAATCTTCCGAAGCTTTATCGGTATTGGTTACACGGTAATTTCCATTATAGGCAGCCCGGGCCATTTGCAATCCCCAGGGCTTACTCAGCAGAAATGCAACCGGGTTATTGATAGCCACATTGGGTGAAAACAATATCAACCCATCAATCAAAGCGGAAAATTCGGCAGCCAGTTTCAAACTTAATGTTCCACCTGTTGAGGTGCTCATCAGAATAACCTTTTCGCCAAGCAGGTGGGCTATTACCAAGGCTGTTTTAGCCGATTCGTAAAGCCGGTCAGGTGTCATATCTATAAGTGGTTCAGGAACATCAATTCCATGCGAAGCAAGTCGCGGGATGTAAAGGTTCATCCCGTACCGTCGGGCAAAATCGGCATGTACAGGTTCTCCTTCGTACCAGGATGCAGAAAATCCGTGAAGGTAGAGCAAACAATAATGAGTTTTATTTTTCAGACTGTCGTTCGCCCATTTAATGCGGCTTTCGTTATCCGGTTTTATCCTGAATGAGGACTCCATGTTTTTTATATATCCCTCAATATCTTTAGTTTGAATGGTAATAGCCGGCAGATCGGGACTTAAAACAGGTTTCGGAAATTTTGGTCCCGAAAAATATGCAATTAATAAAACACAGAGAATGGAAGCTGCAATGATCAATGTTTTTTTCATAACCTGAGGGTTTTATCTTTGAGATAGATAATTTCTTTACGGATTGTATTATTTTTTTGGTTCTACTGCGAATTGAAAGAAATTTTACTTTTTATTGGCCGGAAGACCGAAGTCAGAAGTCCGAAGTGTCTTTGAAAATGGAATTACCTTCTTTTGCTAAATACCAAGTCAAATAAAGTTAATTATCATAAATTCTGGTATTTAAGGGGGAATTATTTTTTTATTGTAGCTTCTGACTCCCGTCTTCTAGCTTCCGGCAAAATATTTTTACCCTTTAAATCTCGGTTAAACCTTTTTTTTGATTTTCACTTTTTAACATTTATTGCCTCTGATTTTCATGCCTCACAAGTTTAAAGCATAAACTTCACCTCTTTCAAATCGCATATTATGATGGGATTGGTTTCTGTTTCAAGCATTAACTGCCCGTAAGCATTTGTACCCGTGATCCTGGCTTTTACGACCGTCCCCTTCACCTCGTATTCGTGCCATTTCATCATACGGTAAAGCACTTTCTGAAAGTCTTTTTCTATTTTTTCAGGTTTATACTTCACTTGCGAATACCGATCGAGAATAGCATAGAGCAATTTTTCAAGCATTTCCTGAAGATTGAAGTCTATTCCGGTCAGTATTTTAATTGAAACCGGGTTAGGAGCATTACTTCTGAATTGAGTCTGATTCACATTAAGACCTATTCCAACTACCACATAATCAAACCGATCGGCAATTAAAGAGTTCTGTATCAGAATCCCACATATTTTTTTGTCGCCACAATAAATATCGTTGGGCCATTTAATTGAAATTTCGGATCCAGGAAGCTCAACTTTTAAAAAGTCATAAATACCAAGAGAGATTCCTTTGTTCAGCAAAAACTGCTGGCTGGCCGGAAATTCGGGATAGAGTATAAGGCTAAATGTGAGGTTCATGCTTTTTTCACTTTCCCAGGTATTGGTATCCAGACCTTTACCTTTTGTTTGGTGATCGGTGATGATAACACAACCTTCGCCAGGACGGTTCTGTGAAAGCAACCGGATTGCGTAATCGTTGGTTGAATCGGTTTCGGGAAGACGGATAATATCAACTTTCATCGTTAAGTAGTTTTAAGTCGGTCTTATATACTTTGGCAAAGTTAAAACAATTAGCCGGTTGATGCGTTGATTGTGCCTATCACCCTATGTGACAAATTGTCGTATATGCTAAAAAAGGATTGAAGTTTGATAGAGTTCAGCCACTAATAAAAAAATAGTTATTTTAAATCCATACTTTTGCAACTTATAAACAATATTAAGGAAAAAGCCTTTTAAACTGGCAAAAAACCTGAATTGGAGAAGCCGGAAAGATTAAAATAGCAAAAAAACCAGGTCTTAACCCGGAATAAATAATTGTAAAATGGAAATATAATTCAACATAGATGGTGAAACGTAAAAAAAGTGAAACATCAGGAATGCTTGCCGATATTATTGTGAAAGGAATGCAGGAGAAACATGGGATAGATATTGTAAAACTTAATCTTTCCGGCATTCCGAATTCGATTACCGATTATTTTGTCATCTGCCATGCATCATCACGTTCGCAGGTCGATGCCATTGCCGATTCAGTGCAAATGGAAGTGAAAAAAGCCATTGGGGAATATCCTTCGCACAAGGAAGGTTTCGAGAACTGCGAATGGATTCTGCTTGACTATTTTGATGTGGTTGTTCACATCTTCCAGGCCGAATTCCGGAGTTTTTATCAGCTTGAAAAATTGTGGGCCGATGCTCCACGCGAAGACGTTATAGTTATTAATGAAATACCAAAATTAAGAATTCCGAAAAAATGAGTAACGAAGATAAGAATACCAATACCGAAAAACCACAGGATTCAGGTGGCCCAAAATTACCAAAATTGCCTAAAGTGAAGTTCAATTTTTATTGGATTTACGGTATTCTGGGCATAGTTTTGTTTGGACTCTATCTAAACAATATGGGAGCCGCACCCAAGGAATTAGGCTGGGGAGAACTTAAAGTAATGCTTGAAAACCAGGAAGTTGATAAATTACTTTTGGTAAATAAGGATCAGGCTGAAGTGTATATCAAAAAAGATAAACTTTCGCTTCCGAAGTTCAAGGACGTAAAACCTGTGAATTCCTTAACCACCCCGGCACCAAATTATGTGTACCAGATTGGTTCGGTCGAAAATTTCGAAAAGGATGTACGCGAAGTGCAGGTTAACGTACCAAATCCGATTTATGTTAAAAATGAAACCCGCAAAAACTGGGGCGGCGATTTATTAGGCTGGATTTTACCGGTTGTAGTGCTTGTCGGGCTTTGGTTTTTAATCATGCGGATGATGACTAAAGGAGGAGCCGGTGGCGGAGGACAGATATTCAATATCGGAAAATCGAAGGCACAGCTTTTTGATAAGGATACCATGGTTTCCCTTAATTTCAACGATGTAGCAGGTCTCCAGGAAGCCAAAGTGGAAGTAATGGAAATTGTTGAATTTCTTAAAAATCCAAAGAAATATACCGATCTGGGAGGTAAAATACCCAAAGGTGCGCTGCTGGTTGGTCCTCCGGGAACAGGTAAAACACTGCTTGCAAAAGCAGTTGCCGGCGAAGCTAAAGTTCCGTTTTTCTCTCTTTCGGGATCCGATTTTGTCGAAATGTTTGTGGGCGTCGGGGCCTCCCGCGTGCGCGATCTTTTCAAACAGGCGAAAGAAAAAGCTCCCAGCATTATTTTTATTGACGAAATCGATGCCGTGGGCCGTGCCCGTGGCCGCAGTGCCATGACCGGTGGCAACGATGAGCGCGAAAATACACTCAATCAGCTGCTTACCGAAATGGATGGTTTTCAGACCAATGCCGGAGTCATCATTCTTGCAGCAACTAACCGGGCCGATATTCTGGATCGTGCCTTACTGAGAGCCGGTCGTTTCGACAGACAGATCTATATTGAACTTCCCGACCTGGAGGAACGCAAGGCCATTTTTAAAGTGCATATGCGCAACCTAAAAATGGATGATTCAACCAGCGTTGATTTCCTGGCAAAACAAACTCCCGGATTTTCGGGTGCCGATATTGCGAATGCTTGCAACGAAGCCGCCCTCATTGCTGCCCGTAATGATAAAAAAATGATAGATAAGCAGGATTTCCTCGATGCCATCGATCGTATTGTTGGTGGGTTGGAGAAACGGAATAAGATCATTTCGCAGCACGAAAAAAAGGTTATTGCCTACCACGAGTCAGGTCATGCTGCGGTAAGCTGGCTGCTTGAATATGCTCACCCTCTTGTTAAGGTAACTATTGTGCCCCGGGGAAAAGCCCTTGGCGCCGCATGGTATCTGCCCGACGAACGCCAGATAACCACCTATGAGCAAATGATTGACGAACTGATTGCAACCCTTGGCGGTCGCGCAGCCGAAGAGATTGTGTTCGGGAAAATTTCGACTGGTGCTCTTAATGATCTCGAAAAGGTGACAAAACAGGCATATGCAATGGTAGCCTTTTACGGCTTGAATAAGAAAATAGGAAATATCAGCTATTATGACTCTTCAGGTCAGAATGAATATTCATTCTCAAAACCTTTCAGTGAAGAAACTGCCCGCACGATAGACAATGAAATTCATAAAATGGTTGAACAGGCCTATGATAAAGCGAAGGAAATACTCACCGAAAATCGCGAAAAGCTAAACCAGCTGGCAGAAATTCTTTTACTGAAGGAAGTAATTTTTCGCGAGGACCTGGAGAAAATTTTCGGCAAACGCCCTTTTGCCGACCACGAACATGTGATGATTAACGGGATTGGCGAAACAAACGAACAAAAAGCCATTGATGCTGCTGCTGTGTTAGAAGAGGCATCCAAAACCGTTGCTGAAATTCCGGTCGAACTGCCTTCACCTGATAAACCGGAAAAACCGGCATAATTTTTCCGGACTGTGATTAAAAATACCATACATTTACCTTGTATTTGAATGTAATACTTCATTTTGGTTAATGGGTTGATAAGTTTTTGGTTGATAGTTGATAGGTTGATAGGTTGATGAGTTTAAATTAATCAACAATCTGATTTTCAATCATTACCTATTAACGAGTAACGATAGCCATTTTACCCGCTCGTCCATATCAATAATGTGTTTTAAAAATGGAAGAAAGTACATCACGTGAAAAACTGCTGAAAAAAGTACGCCACGCCTTAATTTACAAAACCGACAACCCTTTCCCAAGGGTCGATTTTGAATCGCCGGTTTATAAGCCCCTGAGTGATACTTCGGATGTGAATTTCGCACAGGAATTTACCAAAGTAGGCGGAGTGTTCATTTATTGCGAAAATGAAGCCGAAGCAGTTAGTGCTTTGTCGGCTCTTAATACCGAGTGCGAATGGCATAATATATATTGCGCTGAACCCGAAATCCAATATTTGCTTACACAGGCAGGTGTTCCTTTCGAATCGGACGAGGAAAGCATTCAGAATGTGAATGTTGGCATTACCGGTTGCGAATTCCTGGTTGCACGCCTGGGCAGCATAATGGTTTCTTCAAAAACCAGCCGGCGCATGAATGTGTATCCTGAAGTGCATGTGGTAATTGCTCATACCAGTCAATTGGTTGACGATCTGAAGGATGCTTTTGCTGCTGTTCAAAACAAATATTCGGGAAAACTTCCCTCCTTGCTTTCAGTTATAACCGGCCCGAGCCGCACCGCCGATATTGAAAAAACATTGGTTATGGGAGCACATGGGCCACGGGAACTTTTTTTATTACTGGTCGAGAGTTCCGCTTCTGACGAAGAAATATAAATATTACTGCCATGTATGATAATTGGGAATCAGTGTACAGTACCAACCAGTCCTATGATGCCGAAATGATCAAAACCATGATGGCTGATAACGATATCGAATGTGTTATAATGAACAAGCAGGATTCTACATACGGGATCGGAGAGATTGAATTGTATGTATTGGCTGAAGATATCATTAAAGCAAAACAATTAATACAGGAATTCCGAGGTGAATAATTTTACAACCCGCACAATAACAGGATTTTTCTACGTAATTACTATAGTTGGGTCGGCTTTGCTGGGGCAAACGGTATTTGCGTTCCTGCTTCTGATCATCACAATTTTAAGCCTCAACGAGTTTGTATCCATCGTATCGAACGATAAAGTAAAACCGGCACTCTACCCCACAATTGTTGCAGGCGGACTGATTTACAGTATTCTGGCTGCATTCGCAATGCGAAAAACAGGAGTGGAATTACTTATTGTCGTCATTCCGCTTATTTTCCTGCTTTTTATTATCGAACTGTGGCGGAATAACACCAATCCTTTTACCAATATAGCTTTTAGCCTGTTAGGCATTTTTTATATAGCAATACCGTTTGGATTGTTAATGTATTTTTTTGATCCTGTAAACACCAGAGGAGCAAATCATTACGGTATTGTATTGGGATTCTTATTCATTTTATGGATGAACGATATCGGTGCGTATATCATTGGTTCGCTGTTCGGGAAACACAAATTATTCGAACGCATTTCGCCGGGCAAAACATGGGAAGGTAGTATTGGCGGTGCTTTTTTCGCCTTGCTTTTAGCCTGGGGATTATCTTTTATATTCGTGCAGTTGGATGTCATGCATTGGATGGTACTTTCGTCGATAATTGTACTTTTCGGAACCCTGGGCGACCTGGTCGAATCGATGCTCAAACGCAGTTTGGGAATAAAAGATTCAGGCACTATTTTACCCGGCCACGGTGGCTTGCTCGATCGTTTTGATGCGGTATTACTCTCAGTTCCATTTGTATTCGTATATTTGGCTCTGTTTTGCCGGTAATTAAACGCTAAATTTAATGAAGATACACAAAGAAGGATATAATAGTATTGCAGTAACCAGTGTTGTAGCTGTGATTTTGGTGATTGCAATAAATTATTTTTTTCCCGTACCAACCATTTTCCATTACCTCGGTTACAGTTCATTATTGGTTTGCTGGATCATTGTAGTCAGGTTTTTCAGGATGCCCTTGCGAAGCCTGGTAGAGGATGTGGATATTGTGCTTTGCCCTGCCGATGGTACTATTGTTGCAATTGAAGAGGTATTTGTTGAAGAATTTTTTAAAGACAAGCGCCTCCAGGTTTCTGTTTTCATGTCACCAAACAATGTTCATGTGAACCGTTATCCTGTATCAGGTAAGATTGTTTATACCAAATACTGGCCCGGATCTTTTCTTGTAGCCTGGCATCCCAAATCATCCACTGAAAACGAAAGAAACACAGTAGTCGTTGATCATCCCAAATTTGGTCCCATTCTTGTACGGCAGATAGCCGGAGCCATGGCACGTCGTATTGTTTGCTACGCGCGAACAGGCGAGCGCATTGAACAAGGCCGGGAATTGGGATTTATTAAATTCGGGAGCAGGGTCGACTTGTTTCTGCCCTTGGATGCCGAAATCAAAGTCGCACTCGAACAAAAAGTTCAGGGCGGTATTACAGCTATTGCCCGTCTTGGAGCAAAAAAGCGATAAAATCTTTAACATCTCTTTAACAAAATAAATGCTTGTCACTGGTGCATTAGACATTACTTTTGTAGTGTATTATTTAGAAACCCTTAAACAAATTATATCTATGAAAAAAGTTGCCATTTTATTCTCAATGTTTGCCTTCATTTTTGCTATTACTGTTCGTACAGCATCAGCACAAAGTGTAACCTCTGCTGAAAAAGCAAAAACAGAACAAGTTAGTACAAAAGATGCTCCGGCAAAATCATGCTGCGCTAAATCAGAAGCAAAATCTGCCGGTTGCTCAAAAGAAGCAAAAGCTGCCTGTGCTGCTAAAGAAGGCGAAGCAAAAGCAGGTTGTGAAAAATCATGTACCAAAAGCGAAGGAAAAAGCTGCTGCAAAAAAGGTGAAACCAAAACCGAAGCCGCTCCTGTTCCAAAAAAGAATTAATACAATTGTTTGTCAAAAAAAACCCGCTGTACAAACGGCGGGTTTTTTTGTGTCATTTTGGGGAGGAAAGAATTTTCTTAATCCCTGGTGTATATTCTGCAACTATTCAATTTACTGACCTCACACCCTTTTCCTCCCCTCTGCTTTAAAAAGAAGAACGGCTGGTTCGCGACGGTTTTCAATCACTTATCATGCATCATTTTTCACTCATCATTTTTCACTCATCATTTTTCACTCATCACTCATCTCTCATCACTCATAACTCATAACTCATCACTCTTTCTAATACCTCATCCCCCAAAACCAGGGTTGTTCTTCTGCTTTCCGGTCTTTGATCTGCTTCCCGACAAGTCGTGTATATTCCGCCATATTTATCTTTTTTCCTTTGATTTTCAGAGGAACGTCGAGTTCGGTAGTTAGTGGTTTTAAATCAATTTTATCAGCAGTCATAACAAAGGCACCATTGTTTATGTCAACCTCCAATATAATTCCGGGCAGACCGATAAAACGATCGGGACCGGTACTGACAGGCATATCGAGGGCAAACCAAACCTGGGTATTCTGCTTCCGGAGTGTGTCGGTCATGGATGCATTCATACAAATGTGGCCGGCTACTTCTTTCATGTCATTCAATATTTTCCAGACAGGTGGCACTATCGAATCGTGGATAAGGTAATTCTTTCCGAGAAAGTAAACGCCATCGTAAAGTGTATTTTCTTTGAAATTCCGTTTCATAAAAAACAATTCTTTACGGTTGCTCCATCCTTCATTACCGGGTTCGGCTTCTTCTTCCGAATCTTCATATTTCGATTCGGTAGCGTTAAAATGCAGGAGTGTGTATGTTTTCCATTCCGAACGGCTGCCCCACATGTACATCATGCGGTCGCGCTGGTTTTTGCTAAGGTAGTCGAGGGTTGACATCATTTTAGCCCAATTCTGGGTTTGCAGATACCTGATTGTTCCTTCGGGAGCCTGGGCCTTGATTTGAGTGGTTTCAAGAACCAGTAAGCTAATTATTACAATTAAAAAAACAGGGATATTCCTTTTCATTCTGATACTTCGATTTTAAGTAAGTTTAAAAACAGATGCTATAAAGCAATAAAGTTGGATGGCGCTTTTTACATGAAACGGTTTTTCTGAATTTTGGTCTCAAACCCCTTCATATTGTACGAAACGCTCAGCATGAAATAGCGCGCCAGTGTATTCGTTTTAGTTGCCTGTATGTAGTTTTTTGTGGCATATTGACTGATATTTATGTTTTTATTGAAAATATCGAAAGCAGCCAGGCGCATTTCAAATTTACTTTTCTTGCCCATAATACGGCGGACCGAAGCATTCCACAATGGAATGGCCTGGTCAAAACCATAACTGTCATTTTTATAGACCGAATAATTGAAGTTGCTTTCGAAAAACATACGCGTTACAAACTGCCACTTAACAGAGGATCGCAAAGTATAATTGAAATAATCCTGGTTATGCTCTTCGTTGACGTCGTATTTTATTTTATTGAAATTGCCCCTGGCTCCAGCCGAAAATACCAGCTTGGCATTGGGCGTAAGGTTAATATTGCTGCCAAGGCTATAACTGGTTGATTTTGAATGGTCGAGAATACCGTTGATTCGGGTTGGCGAATCATAGTAATTAGCCCCCCCGTTAATATCGATTGTAAGCTTTGTCTTGATAATAGGGATGTTTGACCATAGCCAGGATCCAATATTTTTACTTTGATCCATGTTTTCAGGCGTTGATACAGTAATCCAGCCTGAAGCGGAGTCAAAAACAGTCTCCTGGTTATAAATGATGGGATTATTGGTGATGCCAAAATCGGTATTGAAACCAATGTTTGCAAAGGAAGATGGATTCCAGTAAGAAACGCCCGCACTTATACTCTGTGAATTTTCAGGAATCAGATGGGCATTTCCAATTACCTGGTATGCCGGATTACTTGTGTTTTTAAGTGGTACAAGATCGTTGAATTCGGGCGCCGAAACAGTATTTGTATAACCCACATCCAAACGCATATTATTCTTGAATTCGTAATTGAAGTTCAGGTTCGGGGTAAGATTCGGGTAGGTCTTAGCCACGCCAACGGTATCCCAGGGCTGGCCTACATCAGTGGAATATTGACCGTTAAGTTTTAACTGCTGGCCTGCCAAACCGAACGAGGCATTTATCCCGTTAAAAGAATATCGTATCACGGAGCCTACCCGGTTGTAAGAGGTTACCTGTTCGTAATAGTTGCTGAGGCTATCGATATTTACTTCACTACCAAACGGATAAGCCTGCCTGTTGCTTTTATTTGCAAGGCGGCTGTAATTATAGAAAAACTCAAGGTACCATTTTTTCGACAAGGGTTCAGTATACAATGCACTCGATTTTATTTCTTCCACATTTTTGTCGTTGTTGATGAATTGTCTTATTTGATCCGAAGGGGTATTTGCCTCAAAAAAATCGTTTATCGAGTTGTAATTCTCTGTTCCATCGCTTAAATTCGTATTGTAACCGCCGCTTACGGCAAACGAACGGCCCTTCTTTTTGAACAAATGCCTGTAAATGGCTGCCGAAGTTATATTATAGGATCCCAAATCTGTATTGTTATCGAGGTTTAGCGAATTATAGGGTTGAAGTTCTGAATCGGAAAACATCTGGCTTTTAAGAGTCTGGTTAATATTGGAAGAATAACGGAGATTTGCTTTCGCGATAAGTTTGTTGGAGGAGTCGAACTCCTGCTCGAAACGCGTTCCTATACTGTGACTCGACCTGAAATCGGAATTTTCGAGGGTGTCCTTTTGAGTAAAAGTAGTACTTTCGTCAACGAAGGTTTGCCGGGAACTTGTCTGCAAAAAATCAAGCTGTGTCTGGTTGTAAAAATAGCTTGCGTTAAATTTAGTTTTTTTATTATCGTAGTTAAAATTGGTTCCGGCACCGTAGTTCTCGGTAAGTCCCTTTCCATCGTAATTATTCACAGGCGAATTGCTGCCGTCAAAATAGTAATTTCCGCCCCCGTTGTTATTAAATCCGAAGTCGCCATTATCATAATCGTTAAATGAGTTGTTTCCTTTAAATTCACCGTAATCTTCCCAGTTCACCCCGGTTTGATTGATGTTATTTCCGTACCCGATAACTGAAAACTGGGTTTTATCGTTAAAGCGGTTGTAGTTCCCGCGACCGGCCCATCGCTCCTCGTTGCCGGCAGCTAAAGTTACTTTCCCGAACGAACCTTTTTTAAATTCATCCTTTAGTTCGAGGTTCATGGCTTTTTCTTTCGATCCGTCGTCAATCCCGGTAAGTTTCGACTGTTCTGATTTTTCGGTGTAAACCTGTACTTTCGAAATGGCTTCGGCACCCAGGTTTTTGGTAATACTTTTGGGATCGTCGCCAAAAAAGGTTTTCCCGTCCACATACAGGCGTTTCACATCCTTGCCTTGCGTACTTATGTTGCCATCGGCATCTACGTTTATGCCGGGAAGCCGGCGCAACAGATCTTCAACCGTTGAGCCTGTAGGGACTTTAAAGGTGGTGGCATCGTATTCAACGGTATCGCCCCTCATGCGCAAGGGCGCCTTTGCGGCACGGATCACCACTTCCATCAGCATTTGCGAAATGGGTTTCATGCTTATAGCCTGTAGATTGTTGATAGCAGTCGGCGATGGATTTAATAGAATTTGTATCGGCAAATAGCTCATATGCTGAGCTTTGAGCAAATATTTGCTGTTTTTTACATTAGGAAAAGAAAATTCACCCTTGTCGTTACTCGAAAGAAAGTTGACCAATGACGAATCGGCGTTGTTGAGCAACATAACCGTGGCAAAGGGAATAGGCACGTGCAGTGTGTCCTGTAAAACTCCTTTGATGGTAGTGCGTGCCGGCACCTGGGCTTGGGTATAATTGTGAAAAATCAGGATCGGGATGAGCAACAACAGAAACTTAATTCGCATACTAACAATACTTTAGATGATTCAGAAAAACGACAAATTAACGGTGATAAAAATAACGATTAAAAACAGATGCCTAGTATTGATATGTGATAATAAATTTAATGTGTTAATTTGAAAATGTGATAATGAGATAATGCGATAATTTGAAAATGTGGGAATGTGAAAATGCAAAAATGCATCTGACGAAGCGGATGTATTATAATGCTGGAATTTCTGCACCGGCGAAAAAGAAAGACACTGAAATGGCTGTTGCAAAGCGTGAAGGCATATTTACAAAACAGAGGGTTCACTTCAGTATATCATAAAAAAAACCTGAAAGGCGCTCCCTTCAGGTTTTGTGTTTTCCGGTCCGGAATTTGAATCTGGCATTTAAATCCGGCTATGATTGAAATTAATTTCGCTGATAATAAATATCATACGCAATCCAATCCACTATGTAAGCAGCAAAGTATACCTGGTGCAGCGACTCAAACAAGGTTTTTATATTTGATACGGACGAACTGATCAAAGCCGAAACCGTGGTTGTTGTGCCATCTTCGAATGTTATTTGTATATCACGTTTCCTGCATACTGATGCCTGTGGATCAGGCACTACATCTATAATTGTAACGATGGCGTTGGGCTGCAGTATTCCATTCAGGTAGATTTCAGGTTTGGTGTTGCCCGATTTTTTTACAATCTGAACATTACCAATGGTAAGCATGTATTGGGTTTCGCGGCCAAAGTGTGCGGTATCGTTCCTGATGCTCAGCAATTTTTCCTGGTACAAAACATTATCATTTTCCAGAATCGTGAATTCCGAAACAGTTGTATCGCCCGAATTAGATTTGTATTGAGCCGTATAGCTCCCGCTGAAGGCATATTGCGCCGAATAGTGGATTCCCTTTGCAGGGCTCACAACGGAATTGATATTCAGATTACCGGCGACCACATTATTTACGCTGATTCCGGAAGCCAAAGCATAGTCGAAATCATGGTAATTATTATAGTTGTTATGATAGCCCGATACGGCAATTGCAAAATTATTGGTTAGCGTGGAGTCGGATGGCGAAAAGTGCCTCAACAATCTTGGGTTTTTAACTTTCTCCAAAGGCATGCGAACGATCATTTGGTTGTCGTCGGCTGTTTTGTTGAAAAAACGAATTAAGGGAACACCCCATTTATCTGGTTTTACAGCAGGCTTATAATCGTAAATGCCCTTTATCTGTTCGAGAGAGATATACG
This sequence comes from Bacteroidota bacterium, assembly GCA_037142075.1. Classification (GTDB taxonomy): domain Bacteria; phylum Bacteroidota; class Bacteroidia; order Bacteroidales; family UBA4417; genus UBA4417. The sequence goes on along the minus strand of JBAXBJ010000027.1, from coordinate 11,946 downwards.
CATCATAACCTGAATCGGCAATACTGACTGTACTTTTCATCATTCCCCCGTCAACCGTCAATATACTGAAAGCCGGTGAAGCCGTAATTGCGTCCATGGCTTTACCGAGATTTGCAGAACTACTTTTGAGCGATTGCTTCAGAGAGTTGGTATCCGAATTGCTGTCAATTTTCGTACACCCCAAAAACAGTGTGCTTATTAATGCAATTGTTAAAATGATTTGGCCTGTTTTTTTCATAGCTTTTCTTTTTATTTGGTGATAATGAGTTTATAGTTTCACAACTACAAATGTATAACGGTCGGAAAGCTGAAAAAAGTATTTTCAACCAATGCCTATAAAAAGCAGACAGAAAGTCGTTTTTTACCGACCAAAGTTTCCCATTGAATTTTTTAATTTTAGCAAGCTGGCAGTTGGAAATTTTATTGTTTGACAAGTTTTATATACTGAACATAAACCGACGAACTTACTTTCAGCAAATAAATACCCGGTTTCAAGTATGTAAAATCCTGATGTTCAATGTATTTTCCTGCCCAAATTAACTGTCCCACTGCATTTGTTAACTGATAAGTTTCCCTTCCGGTTTCATTTCGGATATTTATTTGGTTAGTAAAAGGATTTGGGAAGACGCTGACTGACTGCAACTTTGCTTGTTCATCCATGCCATTCGTGTATTTTTCAATAAAGTCGCCGGGGGTCAAGTCCTTTCCTGTAAAAGCTGCATAATCAGGTGGATACCTGTAAATCCTGAAAACTGAATTCATGGTTTCTTCCGGTCGTACCGGATTATGCGGAATGCTATCCCCCTGGGTTAACGGCCCTGTATCATCAACCGGGCAGATATATTTCCATACGATGGTGCCGGAAGTAGTTACTTCAGTAAAATCGCCATGTCCACCTTCACAAATAATCGTATTTCCGTTTTTCTGACGCTGTGCCCCTGAAATGTTTTCGGAGTAAAGCGATTCGGGCGGGTTTGCTGTGTATGACCATGTTAAACTGGCTGGCCCGAAGGCCGAACCGGCAGTGATGGAGTAATTACCGTTGATATCGACGGGTGGTGTAATTTCATCAACGGTCGAATGCAAGGGATTTCGGCCAAGCCCGTTGTTGTAGCAAGTGAGGTTTCCTGCCCCCGGATTACCAGCTTTGACCCATTCAACGTCATGCTGTTCAAAGTATTTCTGTGATGCAGTGTTGCCGGCACCATAAGTTAACGGATTTCCCCAGCGGTAAATCAGGTCACCCCCTTTCCCGCGTATTCCACCTGAATGACCTGCCGATTGCGCAGTTGTTGTGCTATGGTCAATAATCCAAACCTCACTGTTTCCTCTTACGCTCACTGCGATCTGGTCAAATGAAGGATTATAATCAATTGAATTCATATGATTCCAGAAAAGCGGAAGGTTCCGGTGATCACCATCACAATCAATCAGTTCGGGATGAGTGTTTACGACACCAAAATTTGATTTTGCTGAACTGTAATCCTGGACCAAATGATCCCACACATGCCATTCCCACACAACAGTGCCTCCCGATGGATACGTAGGCTGGATTTCGATGATACAATCGGGGAGCATGTACCCTTTTTGTTGTATTTCCGAATTCAGTTTGGTGGGGTCGAAACCAGCAGCCATAACTTCGGCATAGGTTTTCTTTTCAACTACCAACATAATAATGTTACCGTTCGGCAGTTTTTTTATATCGTGATGCTGCATAAAGGTTGATGTGGAATAATTGCAATACCACACAAGATTATCATTCCAGTCGTACTCCTCAATCCTGCCTCCTTCGCCTCCACCGGTTCCAAGCTGGGTTTGGGTCATACAGGTACGCAGCAGATTCCCGTTTTCAAGCAAATAAACGGCCTGTCCGGGAGGATAAGTACTTTTATTCCATTCATGAATTTTCCTCCCATCATTGTTTATCAGGTAGGTCATGGTGTTTTGCTTGGGTGCAAATAGGGTATATCCTTTAAATGTCAGGTTTGTATCGTTTACTAATACACCCATGGTTCTTGTTTGGCTGTATACTGATCCGGCTAACAACAAAAGGACCTGAATGGCGAGTAATGAATTGATTTTTAGCATGGTAATCTCCGTTCTTTATTTAATATAAATCATTTTTTTACTTAATTGCCGGTTGTCGGCTTTCAGGATATAGAAGTAAATGCCGCCCGAAACCTGGCTTCCGCCGTCATTTGTTGCATCCCAGGTTGTGGTATATTTTCCTCTTGAATAATCAGCGTCAACCAGAGTTTTGACATGGTTTCCCGAGAAATCAAAAACCGTCAGATTGATCCGTTTTGGTTTTTCAATTTCGAAATTAATGCTAGTATTGCGTGAAAAAGGATTCGGATAATTTTGACTTAGAATGTCGTTTGGAGTAGAATACCTTTCATTTTCTTTCACCGAGGTAAGATCTTCAGGCTTATAATAATGGGGTACCAAACCTGTCATTGTGTTGCCGGGAGTCAGATCGTGCCCTGCCAGGGCAGGGTGATCATCTGCATACATATAAGCCCTGAAAACTCCATTATAAGTTGGATAATTGTCCACCTTTATCTTTTTGATGCCATTCCGGGTCATTGGGTTGATATATTCCCAAACAATAGAAGTATCAGAAGGTGCTACCTCAAAGAAATGGCCGTCGTTCATGGAGCAAATAAGGGTGTTCCCGTTAGGTAAACGCTGGGCGCTGGATCCAATGGTGCTATAAAATGAAGTATTATTTTTACTTGAGAAGGTCCAGACGATCTGTTTTGACACATTTTTCTTCTCTTTCATCAAGTTTGCATCGGGCGAATTTACAATGGTGTACCCGGCTTCAGGAGGATTTACAAAATTGCCTGTATTTGTACCTGCGGAATTCAAATAGGGATTTATTTCTATAATGTACGATTGAGGTGTGAGTTCAAAAAGATTTTGTGCGTTGCAAAACACCAGGAAATTCCCTGCTCCCGGCAAACCGGGTTTAATCCATTGAATATCATGGGAACCGCCTAACTGCTTATGACCGGCTGTCGCTTTTTCCCAGTTATCAAGTACCAGGGGCGGATCGCCTTTATCGTACTTCGCAGGATCGCCAAACCGGTATTTAAAGTCCCCGGCACTGGTTGCAGCCAGGGCAATGCTACCGGAAGGATCGCCAGCAATAAAGGTATTCCCATGGTCAATTACATAGAATTCCCCGTGTACTGAATTAATGACAATTAAGTCTTTTTCCTGGTTGTAATCCAACGAGTTGCAGTGCATCCAATCGCTTTTCACAGGATTGCCCCGTATATTCAAGTCAATTTTTCCGGGGGTATTGGCAATAACCCCATACGTGGATTTAGTGGCATCAATATCTTGAACCACGTGGTTAAAAAACCACCATTCCCATATTACTGTTCCTTGCTTGTTTACTTCAACAATGGCATCCATCTGTGCCCCGGTGTAATTGTTTGAAGGAGAACAGCCGGCATCCAGGCATTGCTGTGCAGTCAGATCTTTGTTTGCAATGTAAATGAAGGTTGAATCACCAAGCTTTGTATTGTATATTTTGGCAAAATCGTGATGCCCGTGGTAACTTGAACGGGACTCGGAATATTGCCACACCGTGTTCCCATTCCAATCGAGTTCTCTCCAGGTATTCTGGTTGCTTGGGTTGCCGCCCACTGCATCCAGCAAAGTGCCGGCATCGGTAAACCGTGGATTGGTGCCCATGTTCCAGGTATGGATTACATAGCCCTCCATATCAATTAAATAGGACATTCCTCTTGTTCCAAAAAGGGTGTATCCATTGAACGATTTTGATTCATCCCAAAACCTTGTCTCTGTGGGAACCATAAAACACTCCTGGGAAAACGAATGCCCGGCAAAACAGGAAAAGACCAGCAGGAAAAGAAAGTTTCTCATAGGGTTCATTTTTAATTTAAAATAATCATCTTTTTTGTGTATTTCATTTTTTCAAGCTGGAGTGAGTAATAATATACTCCATCAGGACAATTTCCTAAATCACATTGATAATCGTGGATCCCTTCGTCAAGTTTTCCGTTCACGAGGGTTTTAATTGTTTGCCCTAGTTTATTATAAATCGTCAAAGTCACTAACTGAGGAGATGATAATTTAAACCGGATAGTAGTTGTTGTTTGAAACGGATTCGGGAAATTCTGTTCTAAAATGCTGGGATTTATCTCTTTATCATCAATACCGGCGGTATAACCGGTGCAGTTTCGGGCAACACGAAACCCGACATGATACCAGGGGTGATTGGGATCCTGCGGCCCGCGGTAGTAGGATGGATTACGGTTCGAAACCCTTGAATGCCCGTCGTTTATGGAGGTTGTGGTATAACCGTTATACCAGTTTCCGCCCCGCATGCCTCGATAGGGCTTGCCATCGGGCATGATGAAACCTGCATCCGGACCTTTAGGATTATCGTAAGGGCTTATGCTGTAGTAGTTTTGCCCATACCAGTCGTTTATCAGTTCCCAAACATTTCCGGCCATATCATAAAGCCCGAATGCATTGGATCCATTTGTTGTTTGATAATTTGCAGCGGTGCCGGGCCAGTTGTAATCGGATTTCTGCCTGAGCGACCCATCATAAAATCCCACCGGAGTAGTAAGTGGATAAGAGCCGGTTTCGTAAGGATCGCCTGACTGGGGCCAGTTTGCTTTAGTTACATCCTGGTCATTGCCCCATGGGTAATTAAAATAGGGGTTATACTGCCCGCCTCTTCCGGCATGTTCCCATTCCGCTTCGGTAGGAAGACGATAGCCATTCTTTGTAAAATCACAAACCGATGTGGTAAGATCATAACACTCCTGTAATCCGTTTTGCAGACTGAGCCAGTTGCAGTATGCCACGGCACCTAACCACATTACCCCAACCATGGGATGTTCGGAGCGGCAATCAGCCATGGCGAATCCAGTATTGCTATACTTGATACTGTAAAATGCCGCAACCTGGTTGGTTAAACACAGCGTATTGGTATCAACAGTGAGATGGGCCCTGTTATTGTCAACCCGTATGGTTCCGGCCAGAAGTGAAGTGTTCAGAAATGCCAGGAATTGCCCGTTTGTAATTTCTGTTTTCGAAATGTAAACCGAATCGACCAGGACATTATGAATTGGAGTTTCATCGCTTGGATGCCCCGGATCTACAAATCCAAAATGATCGCCCATCAAAAAATCGCCGCCCGGAATCATCACTTCCGAAATATTTAAATCCAAATTGCTCAGTCCTCCTCTAACGAGCAATACATTTTCGTTCAGAGTTTTATCGTTGTACGAAACTATCCCGTAGTCAATATTTATATCCCATGCTTTTGCAGAAGTATTCTGTAATGTGGTGGAAGACCAGTAGTTACCCGAAAGACAATTGGTGAAAAAGGTTTTATCGAACGATGGTTTGGATAGGGTTACATCATTAAGGGATTGAAGCTCTTTTACGTTGGGCAATCTCCAGTCGGTATTATTGGCTAATGTTGAATTTCTACTATAAACGAGGGCTTCCTCCCAGGCCATTGTGTTAGGTGATTGAATTTTCTCCCAGATCAATCCCGTGAAGTTGTCGCGGATGGTTCCATTGCCAAGGTCAGTAAAATGCGGTGCCGGGAAAGTGGTTGTTACCGGTTTCCTCACTGCCCTGACATGAACCCGCCGTGTCCCTCCTGCACTAATGGTTTCAGTTTTCGAATGCGCACCAATCCCTCCACCGGCATTAACCAGCCATATTTTAGTAGCATCATCAACCCGGGATTCGCTGGTCCACCAATATTCAGCCGTTGTTATAGTAAAGTAGGCAGTATTCAAAGCCGGGTTGATCTGATTGTAATAATTCAGGCTGAACAGTTCAATCCCTGTCGGCAGGCTCCAATCCGTGTAACCGGCAAGGCTGAGATTATTGCAGTAAACTGCTGCATTTTCGTAGGTCATCTCACCTCCATCCGTCTTTTGCCAAACCAGCCGGGTGACATTATCAGTAATCGTCCCGTCGCCATTATCGGTAAACGACTGAGGGTTAATGATAAAATCGGCATCTTCTCCCGGAGTGGCAGTAAAACCGGTAGTTTGTCCGCTTTCGGGTAAGGTAAACTGTCGGAGTTTCTGGGCCTGCAATTGAATGAACGAAAGCACGATCACGGCTGCAAATACGACCTTTTTTACTTTTGAGTGGGTTATTGTTTGCATCTTTGGTAAAATTATCTGGAATAAATCATTTTCAAAGTTTTGGAGTAATTCCCTACATCAATCCGGTATGAATACACTCCGCAAGGAAACGAATATTTACCCGGCCTGAGTTGAATCGTATAATTACCAGGAAGCTGATATTCATCGACTATTTTAGCTATCGCTTTTCCTGAGCTGTCGAATATTTTTAATCTTACATGCCCGGCCACTGATAATGAATAACTTAATGAAGTTTCCTGTTTGAAGGGATTAGGGGAATTCTGTTTCAACTGAAAAGGCTCATTTTTCACAGAATTCTCTTCAACCCCGTTGGCGTTTGCGGCAACCGTGTATGAAAAAGCAATATCTCCGTTCTTATTCGTCGCGTTTTCTTCACCAGGAAGTAATGTTTTAATGTAGTCCACCTTGGCACCGGTTTCATTGACCGTCACCAGCAGGTACCCCCTGCCGGGCAATAGCACGCCATCCACATAACCGTATTTTGTGGCCGATGTATTCATGATATTTTTATTCGAGGGTTGTGGAACTTCCTGATAAATAATTCCGTCTTTTTCCTGTTTTCCATAAAAATGATCATGTCCATGGAAGAAAATGCTTGCCTTGTTTTCAACCATCAATTGGTGGATGGGTTTGCCCCAGCCAGGCCGGTACGTATCAAATCCCCATGAATTGTCAGTGTTTTTTCCTCCCATTTCAAAAAAATCGGCATATTCGGTTCCACCCCGCGTATCTATCCCTAAACCACCCACCAGGTGATGGCAAAAAACAAATTTATATTTGGCCTGGCTGTTGCTTATTGTTTTTTTGAACCAATCGTATTGGTCTTTCCCCAAAGTCCACCCCCAGTCCGGTCTGGTTATAGTATGCCAGTATGGATCAAGTATGATAATCAAGGCATCGCCCCATTCCCAGGCATAATAATCTTCGCGAAGCCCGACAAAATTTTCGGGAATAGTATCCCCTGTATAAAAAGAATCAGGAACAGGATTCGGATAATACATTTTACGTGTATTAGTTGTCATTACCGGAACGCTGGATGAAGTTCCGTTGAGAAGCCATCCTGCTTCGCCTTCGTGGTTTCCAAGTGCAAGAAACAGTGGCACTGAATGACATACATTGTTGAAGTAAGGCCTGTAAAGAAGATGCCTGTTCGTGATTATGGTCTGGTTGACTCCCGGCTGTTTTTCGGACATAAAAATATCACCTAAATCAATCAGGAAATCGGGCTTGGCCGAAAGGATATTTTGCAGTGTCAATGTATATGACGAGGGATTTGAATTGGTGTCGAGGTGCGGATCGGCTTCAATGGCAAAAGTGAATGCCTTTCCCACCGGCCGCGCTGTATGGAATGAATGTTCCGCCCCGGCCAGAAACTGGGTTGTATTTCCGTTTGCACGATAGCGCGTCCTATAAAAATATTTTGAATCAGGTAAAAGATCCGTAAAATCAATTTCCAGAGGAATATCTTTATCAGCAATATAATGAGTTGTGGAATTGGTATAACTTCCGGCATTAGTGCCGTATTCCCAATATACATCCGCTTTCTGATCGAACAGAATATTCATGGTTATTGCAGAATTTGTTGGCCTTCCCAATATTTCGGTATAGTTTTGGCCGAAAGAGCAATAGGTCAGGATAATAAAAAGTGTACTTGTTAGCAATGATAATTTCATGAGTTTGGTTTTCGTTTGTTTTAGGAAGTAGAAAGGTTTTATTACTTACTAATTATCACTTTTTTATTCAGCTCAAAGTCCCGAGTTTTTATATTTAACAGGTAAATGCCATTATTAATATTGCTGACATTCAGGGTGTTTGATTGGGATTCAAGTAAAGTTTGTCCCATTAAATTGTTAAGTCGCACTTTGATATTGTCCGATGTTTCAGGCATTTGAATTGTCAATATATCTTTTACCGGATTCGGATAAATATTCACCGGTTTACCTGCAGGATTTTCGTTTATTCCGGATGACTGGCAAATACCAACTGAATAACTAAAAGCAACTTCCCTGTTGTGATGAACGCCCGACAAGGTATCAGCTGGCAAATATGCCCGCACGTAATCGACTTTCACACAATCGGGGGATACTGTTACCCGTATATGGCCCGATCCATCGAGCGTATCAGATAAGTAGGAATCAGCATTTGCCAGCATTCCGATTTCATAGGTCGAATCGCTTGGCATGGGTAAAGCCTGGTAGGTGATACCATCCATTACTTCGTGAGCAAAAACATGATCGTGACCCTGGAAGAAAATATTTACCCCGTTATCCACAAATAACTGGTGGATGGGTTTTGCCCAACCGGGTCTCTTCGTTGCAAACGAATAGGTGGTGCCGTTTTGCTCATAACCGCCCCATTCGAATAATTTTGCATTGGTTACGCCTCCCCTGCCCTGACCACGAATATGGTGGGCAAACACAAATTTGTATTTGGCATCGCTGTTTTCGAGCGTGTTTTTTAACCAGTTATATTGCGGCAATCCCAGCGTCCAGTCCCAGTTTGTTGGTTTTGCCGAAGTATCGCATTGATCGCGGTACACATCCAATATCACAAACAAGGCGTCGCCCCAGGTCCACGAATAATAATTTTCCGGATTTCCCATTCCGTATGGTTCAACATCAGGATTACCACTGTAAAAACCGTTTGGAAATGGATTCGGATAATAGAATTTTCGCCACAAAGTAGCGTAAACTGCAATATTTTCGGGTGGTGTATGTGCTAAATAATAATCGAATTCGCCTTCATGATTTCCAAGACAAACATAAAACGGGACAGAATGACAAATTTGCCCTAAATATTGCCTGTAATCTTTGTGCAACGAATCCATCTGACGGGAGGTTATCGTATACGGATAGTGATCATCGCCAAAAATATCACCTAATGACAACATGAAGTCAGGATTATCCGCGGCCTGGTTTGCAAGGCAAATCTTATACAAGTTTCGGACACCTTTCTTGTCGTACAGGTGCTCGTCGGCTTCAATTGTGAACGAAAATGAGTTACCCTGGGCTCTTTGTGTATGAAAAGTATATTCAGTCCCGGCCGAAAAAGCGGAAGCCGATCCGCTGAGGCGGTATCGTGTTCTGTAATAATACTTTGTGTCGGGTTGTAAGTTGGTGAAATCGAATTCATAAGGGGTATTTACCAGTGCAGTTGCAACCTCAGTTACGAAAGGATAGGAGCCTGAAACAGTGCCATACTCCCAATATACATCTGTTTTCCGGTCAAATAAAATGCTTATAGTGATCGAAGTACCAGTAGGTCTTCCTAAAATAATGTTATAGGATTGGGCAGGCAATGACTTATAAATAGAAATTAAGATAATAAGCAGGGAAACAAATTTTCTGAATATTTGTGGTTGATTTCTTTCCATAAAACGGCCTTCAATTATTTTATGCGTTTAATAATAATACACATAAAGGCAGTTTTACCCTGAGGCAGAACAGTATTTTTAGTAAAAATAAATACTGGGAAATTGTAAAATACTGGAATTGTTGAAATTAGATTTCTGCATTATATGCAGTTATGCTAAAAAACAGTTGCAGATTGGAAAACGATATTTTGCAAAGAGAAAAATCGAAATATCTAACAAGAGCATGGCTTGCAGAAGCCATTTACTCATATACACAACTTAGGTTGAGTTTAAGGTAAGGATTAGGTGTTTATCCGCTGAGCTACTATCATCCTTAACCCTTGCTGAATTTCAACTAGCAAATTCTTTTAGAGCCAAACCGTTCATATGGCTCGACTATTAAGCAAAAAACAATATGCTTTTATTTATAAAGAAACCGTTTAATCTTCTGGGTGGCTGTTTTTTGAAAAGGGAGGACATGGGTAATAACCATGTGAAGTTTCGAGAATTTATTAACCCGGGCATTTACATGTGCATGAAGTTCTTTCTTTAATTCATCTATTTTCCGCTCGTTGTAGTTCGAAAATTCATCTTTCATGTGCCGGAAACGCAGTTCGATCTCTTCCTTGTTAAAATGCACCAGGGCCACCAGTTTGCCTTCTTTATGCAAAACCAGCGATTCAACAACAAAATTGAAATTATTGATAACGGATTCAATTTCTTCGGGGTAAATATTTTCGCCATTCGAGCCTATAATTATATTTTTTAATCGCCCTTTAATGAAAAGGTATCCTTTACTGTCGAACATTCCGAGATCACCGGTTTTAAGCCATCCGTCCTTGGTTACAGTTTCTTCAGTTAACACAGGTTCTTTGTAATATCCGATCATCACATTGGGTCCTTTGGCCCAGATTTCGCCCTCCCCGCTTACCGGGTCAGGATCATGAATTATAAGTTCAACACCCTCCATGGCGGGACCTGTCGACTGCAAAACCGGGTGTTTCGGGTTGAAACCTGCCAGCAAAGGGGCGCTCTCGGTAAGCCCGTAGCCGATTGCATACGGAAAATGAGCTTCGATCAGAAATTTTTCAACTACAGGATCGAGCTTAGCTCCGCCGATGCCGAAAAAGCGAAGTTGGTCCCCAAAAGTTTTCCGGAGTTTTTTACCGGCAACCGCATTTAGTTGTTTACGGAAAAAAGGAACCTGGTAAAGTTTATTGATCACCCACTTATCCGTAAACGCCGGCAATATTTTGCTGCGGTAAATTTTCTCGATAATAAGAGGTACCGTGAGCATCACCGTAGGCTTCACAAGTTCCAGGGCCGGCAGCAAAACCGCCGGTGTCGGGGCTTTGCGCAGGTAAAAAATCGACGAACCGCAAAAAATGGGTATAACTAACCCAAGTGTATTTTCGTAAGTATGTGAAAGTGGCAGTATGGAAAGGAATCGGTCGCCCGGACCAAAATGTTCGATAGTTGTTCCCTTAATGGCTGTAAAACAAATGTTTTTTTGCGAAAGCATCACGCCTTTCGACTTGCCCGCCGTACCCGAAGTGTAAATAATGGCCGCAAGATCGTTTTCTTCCACCGGATAAACCCTTGCAGATTTTGCTACCGGATCAAAGATAGCCGGTGAATATACATCGCCAATAACTGTGAATTCTTCGATAGTAATACATGCAGTAAGTGCTTCGCAGGTAATGCCGGAAATCTTCGGCAACAACGCATTCGAAATAAAAAGCACCTTTACCTCGGCATGGTTCAGAATATGTTCGACTTCGGTTTGCGCAAAATCGGGGAGTAGCGGCACCACAACGGCACCCATGCTAACGATGGCAAAATAGGTTATTCCCCAGTTGGGGATATTCGAACTGAGGATGGAAACCTTGTCGCCAGGTTTAACACCCAGTTTTTCAAGAAATGCGATTACCGCATTTATCGTGGTTTCTACTTCTTTATACCTGATTGCCGGCTCCCCCACGAAAGCCATGGCATCCAAATCGCCAAAAGAATTAAACGAGTTCCCGAGCAAGGCAGGAAAAGTCAGTTTTACAGGATCATTCATCTGCGAATTTTTAATTCCATTAACCTCAGGCGATGGCTATCAAGCTATCATAAAGACTTAATAAACAAACAAATGCAACAGATTCCGCAGAGGGGAATAAAATAAATTCAATCAAATTAACACAGGGATTACCGAAGAAGACTTTTGATCTGTGCTAAACAGTGAAAGCTGCGGCAAAAATGACACATTGCCAAGGTGAATTACACCTCAAATGTAATACTTTTTTAAATGAAAAATAATATTTGAAGGTTGCTAAAGAATTGTTCTGTTGCTGACTGATGCCTGTGCTTTTACTGTACTAAGAAAGGGGTAAATTGTTAGCTACCACGATTACTGACTTTATATCGTAATTT
>JBAXBJ010000026.1:0-46267 GCA_037142075.1 Bacteroidota bacterium | reverse complement strand
GTTTTTTGCAAAGGAATCAATTTTTAGTCTAATCCCCAACTTTTGTACCTGACCCTGTATTCGTCATTATCAATGTAGTGGCTAATGATGGAACCTGCAGCCCGAACAACATGAAAGTATACAAAATCATACCTATCAACGCTTTTACGCTTGATATTGGCAACCTTAATAAAAGTAAAGTATTGCAAGCCGGTTACGGATCAAATATTAACCGTTGCATCTCGGATATCGTAAGTGCCACTTATGATGCCACAGCACCGGAAGGTGTATTGTACGACTTTGGATTAGACACACTATATTATGAAGTAGTAGCAGCAAACTGGTCAACGGCATGGAGGTTAAGTGCCACTGTTGGCGGTTACGATCCTAAAGAAACCGTGACCGAAGTGGTTTGGTCAACTGCGCTTACTTTTGCTGCAACCCATGCGATGAACCTTGCAGCGGGAGTTTATACCAGCGTCGATAATTGTGTACCAAGCACAGGAATCACAGTAGGTGCTACCGGCGAATCTGTGTATATCCGCGTAATCATTGACCATACAGTGGATGCAACCCATAATTATGAAGGACTGGTTTCCGAACAGATTGCAGTTGCCGTTGATGGACTTACCCTGCTATCGGCCACACCTCCTGTTGGTGACGTTCACTTTGATAACGGTGCAGTAACAGTACCTTGTCCTCCGCTTGTAGTTGACGGTTTCCTTAATGATATTGCCCTACAGACAATCATGCCAAGACCTGACGTTCAGGATAACACAGCTCCGGCTGGCTCTGACTTCCTTCCTGTTAAGCCCTAAGGCAATTACAGTATAATAGTTGCTTTATTCATGCCTGAATCAGGCCCTAGCCCGGAAGTATTTCCGGGTATAGGGCGAGGGTATGAGAAAGCACTAGGGGACCGTGAAAACCCTGAATAAAAATGAATACACTGATTGGAACTATGCCAAAGAAAAATGTGTTGTGAAACACGAAGAATTGTTTCTTGCAATAGTTGAGCGATTGGGTGTGAGTTTTTAAATAGCTAACAGCTAAACTCTGATTACTTGTATTACTCTGAACTGGATCTTGCTTATAATTGAGATATGTGCCTGGTAAAATTCAACTCTTTGCCTGGTTTACTAAGGCCTGTAACACCAATCGAACATTGGTGGACAGTTGCCAAGAATCAATTTTTGCATATCACAGTAGCTTTGAATTAGCGCAGGACAGTCAATTGTATAATTGACCTTGTTCGTGGCGACATAATAAAGTGAAGCCGGAAATGATTCCGTTTTGCGGTACATAATGACCTGTACTTTCCTGGATGCAAGCTTGCATTCCGGGTTCTTACAAAGCCACCATCGCGGCCGGACATTTGTGCCAAATTAAGGTGCATTACGGGGTCAGATGCCAGTAACATGCATTTGGCAATTACAACTCACTTTTAACCTGATTTCCGGTTTAATCCCGATGGTACACCACGGGCGTTGCAAAGGTGCGTTCACTTAATTGTGTTCGCTGGTTTTTGCTTTCGCGCACGGGCGCGCACACGCACACGCGTATATACATGCGAGAGGGAATTCTGCCGGTAAGTCATATCCCGATCCTGAAAGAACGAATAACATGTTAACCTTTAGCAAACAACATCATGAGGAAAGCTTTGTTAAAAAAGCAAACAGCCAGGGTGCAATCTCAATTCCCGGGATTTTTCGCGGAGGTCAAAACAAGCATCAATCATAGGTTTCATTTTCTTCAAAGTAGAATACAACGCTGTTTGACAAAATGATAGATGAAACAATTCGCTGAAAAATTTCTGCCCGAACTTCCGGTATGCCGGGTTGGTGACGGTCAGAATAGCTGCAATGCCGATGCATTGCCTGATGGGTGTATGACGGGCTGCCAGCCTGTTGTAGCACGAACACTTCAACCTGTCCCATACCTGCAAAAGCCTCAGGGCTATAAGCAAAAGCTTCCAGATGCATCTGAACTTGGAAGACCGCCTAACATGCCTCAACCATCGCATTTGGATAGGCTTGAATGCTTGTTTTATAGTCTGTCAGCCAGAGGAAAACCCGGCAATGTGAGCATGATTGTGATCTGTAAATTGCAAAGGGTGCACTCATGCCAACGGATAAATCTAGTTGGTTCCCGGGTCATATGCCCGAAACGCGTTCCTCACAGAGCGGTAACAGTTGGACTATGTCCTGAAAGGGGCTGGAAATTACCAACAGGTGGCAGCGAAAGGACGGCTCGTGACGGTATAATAACACTGGCGGGTAGTTTCGAAATCAGGAATACTTTCTGGCCGGTCAGCTACCACGCCACATCAGAATTTGCAGCAAAAATTTCGTTTTCAAAACCAAAATTGAACCATGTAAACACCATGTTTGCAGAGGTAACGGGAGAGTATGCTTTGATAAAAACAACTGGTTTTTTCTGAACCGGGGTGAAATAGTTATGCCGCTCTGAAAATGGCAGAAACTGATACGGGAAAATTTCATTTGGGTGGATTGAATCAGTGTTCAAAACCAAACAGAACGAAACATTTTATGCAAAAAATAAACCGAAACATGAATATTTGAGAGAGAATAATTGTAGTAATCGCCATATCGTCAGTACATTAAACCAATTTCGAAAGTTGTAACTGGCTGATAGTGTGATAAAAAGTAAATGCTTTACAAAGTATGAATTTGTCGTGAAATTTATTTTCCGAAATTAAAAATATGGCTAGACCTAAACATATAATTCTGCGCCTTTCACTGTTAGCCCTGACGGTGCTGATGGTTGTGGCTTCCGCCACGGCGCAGATTATTGTTGCTTCCGGTGAAACCATACCTTTAAGCGTGAAACAGGTGCCCGGCGATACATATGTTTGGGAACTTTACAACAATGTGAATGGAGTAAACTTCGCCACTATGCCGGGCAATTGTCCGGCAACTGAGGCTTTTTTCGAAGGGAGTTTCACTACCGGTTCCACTGTAAATGTAACATGGCTCAGTCCGGGGGTTTATTTCTTTAAAGTGACTGGCAGCCGGGCGGGATGTACCAAAAATCTCAAAGTCGGCAAGGTTATCGTGTTGGAATCAACTACTACAGCGACTTTATTGCAGCCACCGCCTATCTGCAGGGGTGAGATTACGTCCCTCACTATAACGCTCACCGGCACAGGACCCTGGAGTATTGATCTTTCTGATGGCTCTACCATACAGACTTACGAGGAAATCACTACAAATCCATTTATCCTGAATATAAGTCCTCTCGTTAACACTGTGTATTATGTCACAAAAGTAACAGATGCTACCGGTACAAATTATATTCCTTCCAATTCTGTAATGGTAACAGTTAATCCAAAGCCTTCAGGCTCGCGCATTTATCAGTATAACCCCGGATTTAAAAAGAAATAATATGAACACACTTAGAATCATATTGTTTGCCATATTACTTGCAGTTACCAACAGGGTGACCTGCCAGGAATATGTTATCGACAGTGTGTGCCGGGGTGTTGAACGACACTACCGCATCGATGGCGAAACCGGTTCTCAATACACCTGGATACTGACTGATCCTGCTGATATTTCAATTACCCTTCCTGAAACCGCAGACACAGTTTCCATCACCTGGAATATGGATGCTGGGGATTACAGTTTGTCAGTTCTTCAAACGAGCATTCACGGCTGCGACAGCCTGCAACTGGGAATTATTACAGTTTTCGACTCTCCTTTAGCCTTTGCCGGCGAAAATGTTACACGCTGCGGCAGCAGTCTGTTTGTGATTTCAGGAGCCAATGCTTCCGGGTATAGCAGTCTGCGCTGGATAAGCAGTGGCGATGGTGCTTTCAGTGACGACAAAATTTTACATCCAACCTATACGTTCGGGTCAAACGATAAATTGCTTAATACCGTAACACTAACTCTCACAGCTACAGGTTTTGGCGGTGACGGAGGGTGCCCGCCAATGGAGTCATCTTTCACTATTTTCTTCAACAGCGAAGTGATTCCAGTTTTCAATTCTATCGGTCCGCTTTGCCTTCACAGCAATCCCCCGGCATTGCCAACTGAATCAACTAACGGAATTACAGGCACATGGGTGCCATCCGTTATAACAACAACTTTTGCAGGAACCAGGACTTACACTTTTACACCTGATTCTATGGAATGCCCGGTAACCGGAATTCTGCAAATTACAGTTGGCAGTGACATGATCCCTGTATTTGCTCCTATTGGTCCACTGTGCCTTGCTTCAACTCCTCCATCGCTGCCAGAGATTTCGCTTGACGGATTTACAGGAACCTGGTCTCCTGATAGTATCAGTACGGCTGTGATTGGTACCACAATTTATACTTTTATGTCCGACACCGGGCAGTGCGCCGTGTTGTTAACTACACTTGCCGTCGAAGTGAGTAGCCCGCAAATACTGGAGATTCAAACTCTTACCGCTTTAAATGGATTGCCTAACGGCGTTGCACGGATTATAGCCGGTGGAACCGCTCTTCCGTTCACATACTCATTGAATGGAATTTACTGGCAGACCAGTAATGTATACGATACGCTTCTGGCCGGAAACTATATAGCTATGGTAAAAGATGCCAACGGTTGTATTAATACAAGCCCGTTTATGATACAAAATACCAAGACAGGCGATGTAGGAATTCTTGCCGGGAATGTAGTAAGCTGCGTTAAACTGCCTATTGCAATACCGGTTCTTGCTTACGACTTTACTGATATTTCTTCATTTACGATACAAATGGCATTTGATTCCTCCGTCTTAAACTTCACTGGTCTGACACAAATGAACGGTCTCCTGAATAATGGCGTTATAATGTATTCCCTGATCTCTCCGGGCATGCTTAAGATTGAATTCAGGGCATCCGATTCAATCACATTACGGAGTGAAGACCTCTTGTTCAATCTCAATTTCTTTGGAATCACATCTGGTTATTCAGAATTAAACTGGAATCTGCTGGTTTGCAAGGTTTACTCCGCATTTGGTTACGAAATACCTTCTATCTACACCAAGGGCGCTGTCGAAATCAGGCCGGCACCGCAAATTTATACCGATGGGAGTGGCGAATATTGCGAAGGCACTCCTCTCAAACTTTCTGCCGGATCACTCACGGCCCAGAGTCTGAATTACAGATGGATCAATCCTGGCGGTGAAAGCTACAGCGGATCGGAATTAAATCTCGGTAACCTGGATTTGCAGGCATCAGGCGAATACAAGATAACCGCAACTGATAGCACTGCTTGTGCAAAGACCGAAACCTTGCATGTATTGGTAAATCCAAATCCGGTGGTTAAAATCTCAGATCATGAGATGTTATGTTCAGAGCAGGTTATAATACTCACTCCGGGTTTGGGGTATACAGATTATACCTGGCAGGATGGAACTAAAAATCCAACACTGACTGCCACCTATGAGGGTATGTATTGGGTTGTTGTTACCGATTCTAACAGCTGTAAAGGAGCAGATTCCGTGCTTTTACGCCCGTGCGAATTACTGATCTGGATGCCAAACGCATTTTCACCTAATGGCGATGGCCTGAATGATGTATTCGAGCCTAAATACAACCTCGATATCGATATCGATTTCAAGATTTTGGTATTCAACAAATGGGGGGAGGAAATCTTCAATTCAAACGATAGGAATAAAGGCTGGGACGGTACTTTCAAAGGAGTAGTTTGCCCGGAAGATTTATACACCTGGACAATGACTTTCACGGCTCCCCCGACTTATAATTTCCTGCAAAAATCTCCTCAAAGTGGTGTTGTTATGTTACTTAAATAATTCAACAAGATGAAAACAAATAGAATTGCCTTACTGATTTTACTCCTCTTGACCGGAGTTGTCAAAGGTTTTGCCCAGGATGTGGTTTACTCGCAATTTTATGCAAACCCACTCTATTTAAATCCCGCTTTGGCAGGATCCAAGCTAAACCAGCGTATTACACTGAATTACCGCAATCAATGGCCCGATATAAAAAATGGCTACGTCAGTTACAGCGTAACCTGGGATCAGCAATTTGATAAACTTGCCGGCGGACTCGGTGTGATAATAAATTCGGATATTGCCGGAGCCGGCATTTACAACAGGTTCAGTGGCAGTGCTATATACTCATACCGGCTCCAGGCATCGCGATATATTGTGCTGAATGCCGCACTTCAGGCCGGTTATATCTCGTACCGGCTCGACTGGAACAAACTGATTTTTGGCGATCAGATTGATATCCATACCGGAAACCTCGAACCAACCAAGGAATATCTGCCTGCCAAACTGAATGTTGGCAACGTCGATTTCAGCGCAGGGATTCTGGGCGGTTATAAGGAAAGTCTGTATTTCGGTGTTTCCGTAAATCACCTGAGCCGGCCTGATATGGCATTCTATGATGGAACTGACAACAGACTGCAATTACGCTGGACCGTGCATTCCGGCATCATGATCGACTTTTTCCAGGGTATGTCTGGGGAGGATGTACGCAATTTTTCCATTTCTCCTAATGTGGTTTACATACAGCAGGGAAAATTTCACCAGTTGAATTTAGGAATGTATATGACCACATATCCTATTGTTGGAGGATTGTGGCTGAGGCATAACTTTGGAAATCCAGATGCGATAATTGCACTGGTAGGGCTACAGCAAAAAAGATGCAAAATCGGCTACAGCTTCGACTATACCATATCGCGCCTCAAGTCAAAAACAGGCGGTGCGCATGAAATATCATTCACATGGCTGTTTCATACACACATCGATCCTGACAGGTTTCACGAAATGAAGAATCCTGAATTTTAAGTTTTTCTGCGTGATGACACGTAACTCCGAAGCATATCTGTAACCTGTTATTTCTATAAACCCCAAATCCCATTAATTTGGTCAATAATAAGTAATGACATGATATACAGTTGATATTCAATTACATAAAAGCATTGTTCTATTATGCCACAAAAAAATTATTAAGAATCACCAGTTTTAAATAACATTTTCACATTCCCGAATTCCCGAATTCCCGAATTCCCGAATTTTCAAATTATCCCATTATCGCATTATTGCATTTTCAAATTATCACATTTTCAAATTATCTCTTTCAATGCCTTATTAAGTTCAGGAAAACTGAACCGAAACCCCTCGTTAATCAAATGTTTTGGGGGAGCAAACTGGCCGCCTGTAACTGCAATGGCACCTTCGCCAAATACCAATTTCAACGCAAATGCAGGAACGGTAAATAACGCAGGCTTTCTTAGTATTTTGGCCAATATATTTGTAAACTGTTTGTTATCAACCACTTCTGGCGCAGTAAAACTGAATTCGCCTGAAAGTTTCTTGTTTTGAATTATAAATTCTACAGCCTGGAATACATCATATATATGTATCCACGAAAAGCCCTGCTTGCCCGAAGCAATTTTTCCACCCAATCCCAATCTGAAAAGGGGAAGCATCCGCTCCAACGCCCCTCCGTCTTTACCCAGCACAATGCCAAACCTGGCAATAGCAAGTCTTGTAAAAGGAATTGCTTTTCTTGCTTCAGTTTCCCAGGCACTGCATATTTCTCCAAGGTAATCATCTGCTTTCTTGTAATTACCCTCGGTTTGTTCCCTTTCCTGCGAATAAATCCCGACAGCGGAAGCCGAAATCAACAACTCCGGTTTTTTGTCGAGTAATCCTATGGCTTCCACAATCTTCGAAGTCGTGATAATCCGGCTGTCGAATAAAGTTTTCTTATATGCTTTCGTCCATCTTGCGACAATGGGCGCACCTGCCAGATTGATAACAACGTCAACCCCCTGGAGCAGTTTTGCAATATCTGCTGCCTGTGTATCAATGTTCACGCGGGGAATACTCTTCACTTCATTCCCTTTTGACTGAAAGTACTTGCTAAGCTGCTTGCCGATAAAACCACCGGCACCACTTATTGCGATTATCATAATTAAGTAGGTTTAAAATTTTTAAAAAATTATTGTATTAATGTGGGCCCTAAAAGGGTAAAGTTACGCTATTTCCCACACCCATCTGTTAATCGATTAACAAATGAATGTTTATATTTATAAATATTTCTACCTTTGCGCCACAATTATTAAATTTGGCCTTGTATGGCTAACAGGCTGACCAACTTATAATAAACTATGGATCAGAAAAACGATAAACTTTTTGGCACATTTCCACCGGTAACTACTTCCGAATGGGAAGCACGTATTAACCTTGATTTGAAAGGTGCCGATTACCAGAAGAAACTTGTCTGGAAAACATCCGAAGGCTTCGATGTGAAACCCTATTACAGGGATGAAGATACACAAAATATCGGAAGCCTTAATTCGGTACCGGGCGAATATCCTTTTATCCGGGGCAATCAAACTTTATCCAACGACTGGGAAATCCGGCAGGATATCGAAACCAACGATGAGTCAGAGGCCAACCGTCTTGCAGTTGATGCTGTTAAACGCGGTGCCACAGGAGTTGGTTTAGTCGCTGCAGAACTGGAAACAGAAAGCGATGTAGAAGAGCTACTGGCAGGGATCGATCCTACGAAAGTTTCAATTCACTTCGGAGCAGCATCCTCTTACCCGGCCCTGATTAAAATAGTAGCAGCCAATGCCAAAACACAGAAACTGCCTGTTGCAAAATTAAAAGGTTCTTTTGATTTCGACCCCGTTAGTTATCTGCTTCTCAACGGTGATTTCTGGAAATCGGAAAAAAGCGATATGGGCCAGGTAGCTACTATGGTTAAGCTTGGCAAAGAACTGATGCCGGCAATGAAAGTAATCAATGTGAACGGCCATTATTTTAACAGTGCCGGGGCAACCCTGGTTCAGGAACTGGGTTTCAGCCTTGCTTCGGGTAACGAATACCTTGCTTTGGCCACCGCTTCAGGTATTCCGATTGATGATGCCGCTCAACGAATGATGTTTTCGTTTGGCGTGGGCTCCAATTACTTTATGGAAATAGCCCGCCTGAGGGCAGCGCGTTTGCTTTGGGCTAAAATTGTTGAGCAATATCATCCTGCTGACGAAACATCGATGCAAATGCACATTCACTGCAATACTTCGGCCTGGAATAAAACTTTATTCGATCCGTACGTGAACCTGTTGCGCACCACAACCGAAGCTATGTCGGCAATTATTGGCGGGACTCAGTCTTTTAGCATCCTGCCTTTCGACACTTTTTATAAAGATCCCGATGAATTCTCGACCCGCCTGGCCCGAAACCAGCAGATCATTCTGAAAGAAGAAGTCTATCTCGACAAGGTGATTGATCCTTCAGCCGGTTCCTATTACATCGAAAATCTTACCCAACTTATTGCCGAAGCTGCCTGGAAAGTATTTCTTCAAATCGAGGAAAAAGGCGGAATGGTTGAAGCTGTAAAATCCGGATTTGTTCAGGACCTGGTTGAGAAATCAGCCGGTCTGCGGCTTGATGACATTGCCAACCGCCGCATTATTCAGCTTGGCACCAACCAGCATCCGAATCCGGAAGAGCAAATGCTCGAAAAAATTGACTTCGCCGACGAAGATGAAATGCCCGAAGATGAAATTTATGCCGAGGAGGATGATGAGATTGAAGAAGAGGAAGAGGACGAAGACGACGCTCCAACCACATATAAAAAGCTGACTCTTTTTGGCGGCTCCGATGCCTTCGACCAATTGCGGCTTGCCACCGAACAATTTGTTGCCGATGGGAATAAAAAGCCCTCGGTATTCCTTATTAATATAGGTAACCTGTCGATGCGAAAAGCAAGAGCCATGTTTACCGTCAACTTTTTTGGTTGTGCCGGGTACGAAATACTTGATAACTCAGGATTCGATATCGTTGATGAAGGCGTGAAAGCGGCAAAAGCCTCGAAGGCCGAAATCGTTGTAATATGCAGTTCTGATGAGGAATATGCTATTTTGGTTCCTGAAATTGCTCAAAAGCTAAAAAAAGCAAATAAGGAATTGATACTGGTTGTTGCCGGTTACCCGAAAGAAATCCTGGATACATTGAAACAAGCCGGTGTGGATGAATTTATTCATGTCCGCAGCAACCTGCTTCAGACATTGGAAACCTTCCAGGAAAAACTTGGTATTTTCTAGTAACTGCTGTTTCTCACAACTCACTCAGAATTCACAAAATACCTCATCCTACGATGCGACCCGATTTTAAAAATATAGATATCAAAGGTGGACAGCCAAAACCTGCCGCCAGCCATCCATCTGCACAAACTGAATGGATGACAAACGAACAGATTGCAGTAAAACCAGTCTACACCCGTGCCGACCTGGCCGGAATGGAACACCTGAACTATGCTGCAGGATTGCCTCCATTCCTTCGGGGACCATACAGCACCATGTATGTCATGAAGCCCTGGACCATCCGCCAGTACGCCGGTTTTTCAACTGCCGAAGAATCAAATGCATTTTACCGCCGTAACCTGGCTGCAGGGCAAATGGGACTTTCGGTTGCATTTGACCTTGCCACACACCGCGGTTACGACAGCGATCACGAGCGCGTGGAAGGCGATGTCGGAAAAGCCGGTGTTGCTATCGATTCCATCCTGGACATGAAAATTCTGTTCGACCAGATTCCATTGGATAAAATGTCGGTTTCGATGACAATGAACGGCGCAGTGCTCCCGGTACTTGCATTTTACATTGTGGCTGCCGAAGAACAAGGCGTAACTATGGATAAACTGAGTGGAACCATTCAGAATGATATCCTCAAGGAATTCATGGTTCGTAATACCTATATTTATCCGCCGGCACCCAGCATGCGGATTATAGCCGATATTTTTGAGTTCACTTCGAAAAACATGAAGAAATTCAATTCTATCAGCATCAGCGGTTATCATATACAGGAAGCCGGTGGCACAGCCGATATTGAACTTGCCTATACGCTTGCCGATGGATTGGAATACATCCGCAAAGGAATTGCTGCCGGTATTGATATTGATGCTTTTGCACCCAGGTTGTCCTTTTTCTGGGGAGTGGGAATGAACCATTTTATGGAAATCGCCAAGATGCGCGCTGCCCGTATGCTTTGGGCCAAAATCGTTCAGCAGTTCAATCCAAAGGATCCAAAATCGATGGCCTTGCGAACTCACTCCCAAACTTCGGGTTGGAGCCTTACTGAGCAAGATCCATATAACAATGTTACACGTACCTGTGTTGAAGCTTTGGCAGCTGTTTTAGGACATACACAGTCGCTGCATACCAATGCACTCGATGAAGCCATCGCGCTGCCAACCGATTTCTCGGCTCGTATTGCACGTAATACACAGATCTACCTGCAGGAAGAAACAAATGTCTGCAAAGCGGTTGATCCATGGGCCGGTTCATATTATATTGAAACGCTTACGCACGAAATCGCTCACAGTGCCTGGAAACTGATTGAGGAGGTGGAAGAACTTGGAGGAATGTCGAAAGCCATTGAAACCGGTATTCCAAAAATGCGTATCGAAGAAGCTTCGGCCCGCCGCCAGGCAAAGATTGACGCAGGTCGCGATACTATTGTCGGTATTAATAAATATCGATTAGCAAAAGAAGATCCTATCGATACTCTTGAGATTGACAATACTTCAGTTCGACTTTCACAGATTGAACGACTCAAAAAACTGAGAGCGGAACGGAATAATGAAGAAGTTCAAATCTCGTTGGATGCACTTACCAAATGTGCCGAAATCGGTGAGGGAAACCTGCTGGCTTTGGCTATTGATGCGGCACGCAAACGTGCATCGTTAGGGGAAATTTCAAGTGCATTGGAAAAAATTTATGGGAGGTACAAAGCCGTGATCAGATCAATATCCGGAGTTTACGCTTCAGAAAGCCAGGGTGATGAATCCTATCTGAAAGCCTGCAAAATGGCTGACGAATTTGCCGCATTGGATGGGCGCCGACCGCGTATTATGATTGCTAAAATGGGCCAGGATGGTCACGATAGGGGTGCCAAAGTTGTAGCCACAGGCTATGCCGATATAGGCTTCGATGTGGATATGGGGCCTTTGTTCCAGACACCTGCCGAGGCAGCACGCCAGGCTGTTGAAAACGATGTGCATATACTCGGCGTTTCAAGTCTTGCCGCAGGACATAAAACACTGGTTCCGCAAGTCATTGAAGAGTTGAAAAAACTCGGTCGTGAGGATATAATGGTTATTGTTGGTGGTGTAATTCCATCACAAGATTATGACTTCCTTTATAAAGCAGGTGCTGTAGCTATTTTTGGACCTGGAACCAAAATCCCGGCTGCAGCCATCCAGATGCTGGAGATTTTAATCAGCAGCAGGAAATAATTTTAACCCTGACAGGGTTTCAAACCCTGTCAGGGTTAAAATCCTATTTCTTCGAAAGTTCCTTAATTGCCACCTTCGGAGCTAAAACCGGGTTAACTTTCTCGGAAACGATCGCCTTTTTCAGGTTAAAAGTACCGGTTAGTTTAATATCTGTTGACGAAGCACCAATTAATACTTCATATTTTCCTGCATCAGCAACCCAGGCTGAAGTTTCTGTATTGAATGAGGATAGGTCCCTGGCATTCAATGTGAGAGTAATAGTTTGTGATTCACCAGGCTGTAATAATTTTGTTTTGGCAAAACCTTTAAGTTCAACTTTAGGCTTATCAATTTTGCTGGCAGGAGCCGAAACATACAATTGAACAACTTCACGACCGGCAACACTACCTGTATTTTTCACAGTAACTGTAACCGTCTGTTTTCCTTTATATTCAGGTGAAGCAACTTTAAGACCGCTATACTCAAATTTGGAGTAGCTCAATCCAAATCCAAATCCATATGCTGGTTTCACACCAAATGTTTCGTAGTAGCGATAGCCAACGTAAATTCCTTCCTCATAGGTAATTTCAGCCGGTGTCGGGAATATGAAACCGGTAACCCAGCCAAAGTCAACTCCCGGAGGGACTGCCGATTTTCCGGTAGCTTTGCCCGGGAAATTGCCTGCCGAAGGGACATCTTCGTATTTCATCGGGAATGTCGAAGTCAGCTTTCCTGAAGGATTCACTTTTCCGGTTAGAATATCGGCAATCGAGTTGCCTGTCTCCTGCCCGCCCTGCCATGCAAGAACTATAGCATCTGGCATATCGCGCCAGGAGGCTACTTCAACAACTCCGCCAATATTCAGGATTACAATCACCTTTTTCCCCACTTTATGGAAAGCAGTTGAAACTCTTGCAATCATACTCAATTCTGTTTTTGTAAGTTTGAAATCGCCTTCCACATTTTTACGGTCATTACCTTCGCCGGCATTACGGCCAATAGTGATAATTGCTGCATCGCACTCATCGGCCAGAAGCCTGGTAGAAAGCATTTCTACGCCCATTTCAGTTTCACCTGTATTGGGTTCCAATAAAGCTGCAATAGGATCAGCCGGTTTCTGTTTTTTCGATTTCGCTTCACTGATATAATTTTCATATTGAGCAGTCAATGTCTTCTCCAGCTCAAATCCTGCATTCGTTAAACCCTGGCTGATAGTCACGGTGTACGCTTCATTAACGTCACCGCTGCCGGTTCCACCACTGAAAGTTTCGTAGCTAGCATTTCCAAAAGACGCAATCTTTTTAACCTTGCCGCCTAATGGCAGGGCGTTATTGACATTTTTTAAAAGAATTATTCCTTCTGAAGCAGCTGCGCGTGCAATTGCGGCGTGTGCAGCCAGGTCGGGTTTATCCGAATACTTATATCCTTTAAAATGAGGTGAATTAAGCATTACCGTCAGAATCCGCTCCACATTTTTATCAAGCACTTTTACATCCAGTGAACCTGATTTAACTGCATTTATGATTTCTTCAACCTGTTTCGGCCTGCCGGGCATGATCATATCGTTACCGGCTTTCATTTGTGCCACTGCATTGGTTCCACCGTACCAGTCGGTCATTACAAATCCTTTGAATCCCCATTCGTTGCGTAGGATTTTGGTAATCAGATCATAATTTTCGGAAGTGTAAATGCCATTCACCAGGTTGTACGACGACATAACTGTCCATGGCTGAGCCTGTTCGACGGCGATGCGGAAACCTTCGAGGTAAATTTCGCGCATGGTCCTTTGGCTTACAATGGTATTAAGAGCATTCCGGTTGTCTTCCGAATTGTTGGCAACAAAATGCTTAAGCGATGTTCCCACACCCTGCGATTGTACGCCGTTGATCATGGCAGCAGCAATATTTCCTGCAAGCATAGGGTCTTCGGAATAATACTCAAAATTGCGTCCGCAAAGCGGGTTCCTATGAATATTGATAGCCGGAGCCAGGAGAACAT
This sequence comes from Bacteroidota bacterium, assembly GCA_037142075.1. Classification (GTDB taxonomy): domain Bacteria; phylum Bacteroidota; class Bacteroidia; order Bacteroidales; family UBA4417; genus UBA4417. Next base: position 32,061 of record JBAXBJ010000026.1, on the reverse strand, counting down.
CAGAACCATATTCCAGCACTTCGTTGCCCATGGCGGATCCAACTTTTTTCACCAATTCAGTATCCCAGGTAGATGCCAGCAAAGTTGCAACCGGAAATGCTGTGCAATAGTAGGTTTTGGAATCACTCGGTCTTTGTGGCTGTATGCGTAATCCGGCAGGCCCATCAGTTAAAACCATAGGGGTAATACCTAAACGCGGAACCACATAGGATGTGCCGGCTGCCCCGGGTACCAGATCAACAGCACTCATTGCCGGGACGTCTTGTTTTTTCAGATCTCCGGTGAAATCCGGGAAATCGCCTCCTGTACCTACACAAAGTTTAACTTTTTCTTCCAGCGTCATGGCTTTTACCACAGCTTTTACTGAAGATTTACCCAGCGCGGGGGCTTGTGCCTGCGTGTTGACGGTCAGCAGACCTGCGACACCGGCGATAATTGCCTTCGACATAATTCGGATTATTTGATTCATCCTTAATGATTTAGTGTAACTAATCAGTCTGATCAAAATGCATTTTTGCCACAGATTACACGGATTACACAGATTTTAAACTGCCTTTAGCAGTTTTTCAATTAATTTCAATTAAAACTGATGAATAATTTTCTGTGAAATCTGTGAAATCTGTGGCATATATTTGCTTTTCATTACTTTAGACAAACTGATTAGCTAAGATTTATTTTATGTATGATTAATTCAGGAGGTCTTTATAATCCAGGAAGAAGAAAATAAGGTTGGAAAATTTCAAAAAATAAAGTTTTGAACCGACCACGTTTCTGAATACTAAAAATACAAAATAAATTAACAAAATACTGAATCGGAAAATATTTTTATGTATTTGTTTATCTGCACATTAACACACATATAGAGCAAATTGTTTATATAAAACAGAGTGAAAATTGCCAGATTTTACAAATATTATGTGTTTGATAGTGTATTTTGAACACTATAGAGTAAAAACCACAGTTCTGGGAGGATACCCTTTGGCGAAGTGTATCACTTGACTGAAGAAAATTTATAAAGTTTCTGCAAACGCCTGGTATTTCCCATGGAAGTTGTATACTCGGCGTCAATGAAAATATTTTTAGCCACAAAACCAGATGCTGATACCGGAACCTCGAGAGTCCCTTCATTTCCTGACATTTTCAGCATTTCCCTTGAATCAGGAAAGGATTCCGATGAAGCATAAAATTTGACATTTTTTCGGGGCTCAGAAAGACTCACGCGAAGAAAGTATTTGCCACTTTTTGCCAGGTTATTTATTGCCTTTATCTGAAGCCTGGTGGTGTCAATTAGTTCAGAGCCATCCTTTTTGAATTCCTTCAGCCCTGGCTGAACTTTATCATTTTTATACGGAACCAATGCCAGTATACTTCCATCCTCGCCGAACTTTGTATCGATACTGTCCCTGGCTCCGTTGATAAAATAGCAAACCGAAAAAGGCTTTCCATTCTTATGATAAAATGTACACTTCCCGTTTCTGTGGTCGTCTTTGTAAATGGCATCCATATATAATATGCCATTGGGGTAGTATTCTCTTACTCTCCCGTTGGTTTTCCCGTCTTTGGATTCAACGATGTAATGCAACTTGCCGTTTTCGGAAAGAACAACCTTTTCCCCGGGTTTAAGGCTGTCGGCATCACTGCCTCCTTTAAGCCCGGTTTGGTTGTTGCAACTAAACAATATGCTTGTAAAAATTAGGGCAAAAGATAAAATTGATAAAAATTTCATGCTTGTTATATTTATTAACTATTTGATAAACAATAGTATTGATGCTAAAGGCAAATGAAGGAATGGTAAAATTTCCAGGATTTATCCAACTTCTGATTGAGATTGAATTATTCTTTCTTTTTCGCCGGATACCTTACCAGGAAAACAAATCCATTCTTTTTATTCAACACTTTCATCGCAGGAATTATATGTTTCCATTCGTTGTAATGTGGTTCCTTCAATACCAGGTAAAACGGGCGGTCAATATTCCCTGTCAGCAACCACATGGGTTGTGCACAATCGGCAGGCATTTTTTTGGTGTAAAAATAGGGGGCATAACTGAAATACCCGGAATTCAGCACGTAACATTTCTCGTTTGCCTTTGATTTGTAGAAATCAATCACAGCCCTTTGAGAATATTTTTCAATCCGGTAAGGAAAAATGAGAATTACCAGCGAAATAAACACAGTTGTTGCGACAAAAAGCACTTTCAAGGCATTGCTGACGGTTTGACGATGAGCTAGAATCACCGCAAATATAACAGCCAATAGAAAAAGTAGTCCGATAAGCCATTCAAAACCAGTCCATGAAACATCAGCCTGTAAATTGGCAACAGCGAAATCATCCTTTATGATTCCTGAATCGATTATTTTAACTTTAAATTTTTCGACCAGGGGTAAAGCCGATATGAATAAGGCAAAAATGGACGCAAAAACGATTAAAAGTCCGCTAAGCCAGCGGGGCCAGCGTAAAGTCCCTTGCAACATATCGCGGATTGCCAAAGCGGCCAGAAATGTGAGCGGCAGATAACATAGTGAACTGTAGTGAACAATCTTGGTTTTTACGATCGAAAACAGGATGAGAACAACCCAGAAAAGTACCAGCATAATTCCGTGAAACTGATGCTGCGAAGTGGTTTGTCCGTCTTGTCGCCTGAAACGCAAAAGTGCAAATAAGGAAGCCGGGAAAACACCAAGCAGTAAAACGATGAAATGGTAGCTCCAATGGCCTCCATGCCCGGCATCAGGTATGGTAAACAAGCGCACCTGGTACAGTATAAAGTCCCAAACCACATCACCATTGCCATTTATCACCTGCAGCAAAAACCAGGAACCCCCGACTAAACTTGCAAAAAACAGGAATATAAACAGGTCGCTCCACCTTAGTTCAAATTCAGGCGGTGATTTCAGGAATTTCAGCCTTATTTTAAATAGTCGCAGTAAATCAGGCAGATAGGCAATGAAAACGACTAATCCAACAATAAGCATGGCCGTCGGTCCTTTGGTCAGGATGGCCAGGCCGGTAAAAACGCCCCACAAAGCCGAAAACAGGAACCTGCTTTTGGCTGAAAATTTTCCGTATGCATCGTGCAGACGGATGAAAAACCAGATGGCAACAAAAATAAACAGGTTGAACCACGGATCAATAATTCCTGAACGGAAGTAAAAATGAGGTAAGATGCTGCCTGCAAACACAACAACCCACCAAATTGCCAATTGCTCACCAAACAGCCTTTTTCCAATATTAAATATGAAAAGCAAAGTGACAATGCCACATACCGCATTAGGGAAACGGGCGGCAAACTCATTGATGCCAAAGGCTTTCATACTCAGCACCTGCATCCAGATAAAAAGCGGAGGTTTTTCCCAAAAAGGGATGAAATTAATCTGAACGTTGAGGTAGTCGTGGGTGACGATCATTTCGCGGGCACATTCGGCAAAATTGATCTCGTCCCAATCGAAAAGGTGAACTCCACCTGCAAATGGAATGAACAACAAGGAAGCTGCAATTACTATTAAAATTTGCAGCTTTAAACTACTATCCATTGATCCTGTTTTCACCCGGACGATTTTTCTCAAAATTAAAAAAAACATTTCATACCTGCAAAATCTTTGTCAGATAAGGAATAACCGGCTTCTGCCCGAAAACGGTTATACTGAAAAACGTACTTTTTTATTATTGTTAATCTTTTTTTTTATAGATTTACACATTCATTCAGTTAAACTGAGAAAAATAAAGTATTTGGCTCGCCAGCCATACACTGAAGAAGAGTTTCAATCCACACACGGGTCTTTTATTTCTATTGATGTTGACTTGAATAATTTCGGTTTGGATGGATGAAGATGTTGTGAAAATAATGTCAAATTGGGTAAAGGTTAAGTGAGAAAATAATGGGGAAAAAAGTAAAATTCAGAAGGCCTGTGCTTTACAGGATGTTGTATATTTTTGTAGCAAGCTTCCACAGGTTATACTACAGGCGATTTAAGGTGATCGGCTTCGAAAAAATACCGGCAAACACACCTGTTATTTTTGCACCCAACCACCAGAATGCTCTCATGGATGCTCTTGCTGTTTTATTTGCAGCGCGGCAACCAGTTGTTTTCCTGGCGCGTGCCGATATCTTCAGGAAACCTGCCGTGGCAAGGTTGCTTAATTTTATTAGAATGCTGCCTATTTACAGGATACGCGACGGCTATGATTCGCTTGATCTCAACCAGGATGTTTTCGACAACACGATTGATGTGTTGAAATCAAATATCCCGATTTGTATTTTGCCCGAGGGAAACCACGAAGGAATAAAACGCCTGCGTTCCTTAAAGAAAGGGATTTTCCGCATTGCTTTTCAGGCAGAACAAAGTACTGCTAACCAGCTTAACCTGCATATAATACCCGTTGGTCTCGATTATTCCAATTATTTCAAGCCAGGTTCTGATCTGACAGTTGTTTTCGGCACTCCAATCAAAATTGCTGATTATATGGCTGATTATCAACAAAATGAACAAAGAACTGTAAATGCAATACGAAATGTTTTAGCCGAGGAAATGCGCAGTGTAATGATACACATACCTGAAGCATTTTACGATACAACATACCTGATTAGTGAAATGTACGAGCCCAATGTTTGGGATACTCTTAATGTAAAACGGCCACTTTATAACAAATTGACAATCAAACAATACATAGTTCAAAAAATCACAGAAGCTTTTTCACAGTTCCCTGAAAAAGCGGAATTGCTGAGCAGTCGTTTATCCGTCTACACGGAAAAACTGAATCAACTCGGCTTTAAAGACTGTCTTTTACAGAAAAAACCATCCTCTTTTTTATCGCTTTTCCTTGAAACTATCCTGACTATCTTATTACTGCCCCTTCATCTGTATGGTGTCATTTTAAACTACCTGCCCTTTATGATTCCGGTTTGGGTAGCCAGGCAGATCAAAGATAAACATTTTCAAAGTTCCATCCATTTCGGAATCAGTTTGATCTCATTTCCACTGTATTACCTTATCGTGATTACGCTATTTTGTGTGTTTACTGACGGATATTTTGTAAAACTGATATTCGGCTTAACGCTCCCTTTAACCGGATATTTTGCTTTTTACAATCATAAGCACATGAAAGTTTTGAGAAAGAGACTTCATTTTTTTATTTTCAGGCACACCAAACCTGGGCAATACAATGCCATTACTTCGGAAAGAAATCAGTTGATCGAATTAATAAAAACCACCATTAACAGCTAACTCTATGAAAAAACCTCTACTGTTGATATTACTTTTATCCGTATTCGTGCTTTATCAGAATAGTGCGATAGCCCAGGATGAGAAAGAGAAAAATGAAACCAAGGAAACAAAAATACCGACAGGATTCAAATTTGCGGGATTGCCGACCATATCATTCGATGCCGATATGGGCTTCCAGATTGGTGGACTGGTGAATGTGTTCGATTATGGGGATGGAAGCACTTATCCTGAATACAAGCAGTCGCTGAAGCTTGAAATATCAAGATATACCAAAGGCTCTGGAGTGAATCAGCTCTTTTATGATTCTAAGAGTTTATTGCCTCACAAAATTCGTTTCACAGCCGATTTGAGCTACCTTACCGAAAAAGGTCTTGACTTTTATGGCTTTAACGGTTACCAGGCCAAATACAACGACGCGTTTGTTGACGAAAATGATCCTGCGTATAAGACCCGCATGTTTTACCGCCACGAACGGAAGCTTTTCAGGTTAACAACCGACCTTCAGGGAAAACTTTATGGCGACCACCTGCGCTGGGTTGGAGGAATAGCGCTTGTTTCGATAAAAGCTGCTGCAATTGATACGGCTGCTATGAACAAAAAGAAAGACGATGCCGAGAAATTACCTTATACCGAAAATTTATACGACAAATACGTAAAGTGGGGCTTACTTAATGAAAAAGAAAGAGACGGGGGCAATGCCAATTTTTTCAAATTAGGAGTTGTATTCGATACCCGCGACAAAGAAGCCAGTGCTACCAAGGGAATCTGGAGTGAAGCGCTGATTGTTTTCTCGCCGGGATTTTTCTTCAATCCCGAGTTTTCATTCACCAAAATTGTGCTTATTCACAGGCAATATTTCACTATCATCCCTAAAAAACTAACCGTTGCATACAGGTTGGGTTACCAGGGAACCATTGGAGGAACTGCACCGTTTTATTTTGAACCTTATATGATCTCTTCTTTTTCATCAGCAACCAAGACCGATGGATTGGGTGGCGCAAAAAATCTCAGGGGCATCATGCGAAACCGCGTGGTAGGGGATGGTGTTGGATATGGAAATCTTGAATTGCGCTGGAAATTCCTTCAAACACATGCCGGAAAAGCGAACCTGGATTTTTCGCTGAATGGTTTTGCCGATGCAGGCATTGTTTTAAAGCCATTTAGCATTGATGAAACAAAAATCCCTGAAAATGAGCGTGACCAGTATTTCGATTTCTCTTACAGTAACGACAAGATTCACCCTTCTGCCGGCGCTGGCTTGAGAATTGCCCTGAATGAGAATTTTATCCTTGCTATTGATTATGGTTTTGCTACCAACAAGCAGGATGGCCTGAAAGGTCTCTATATCAACGTTGGAAATCTATTCTAAACACAACTAATGACCATGCATCAAAAAGTCCCGGATAGATTTTAATCCGGGACTTTTTATTATAAATCTGCAGCTATGTTGTTAAAAATCAAGGTTCGGCTGAACAACTATCTCCATGGTATTCAGTTCCAGAGCGAGTAAATTGCCATATCCAGGCTTGTCGGTGATATATACCCCGTTGTCGAGATCAATAAATCGGAATGAACTCGAATTGACGGATTCATAAATGAATTCGAGTGTAACAGGCACATGGCCATGTATGATTTTACGGTCTCCGAGTTTTTCAGGATCGATTTTAAAATCGCGTATCCACATCATCGATAGTATATCGCTGAAAATATCCTCCTTCTCGAAATTAAAACCGGCATGTACAATCAGGAAATTATTCCATTCAATATAATAGGGCAGCGATTCAATCCATTCGATATACTTAAGCGGAATATCTTTCACATCCACGTCCTCGAAGCTCTCAATAGTTTGTTCGCCACCATAAAGCATCCATGCTTTATAGGACGCTGATTTCAGCCCGAGCATTTTGCGAAGGCCCTGTTTTGCCTGCTCTTCCCTGTATATTTTAGCCATATAATCTTCGTGATTCCCCCTGATTACAGTGGTTTTTATTCCACTTTCGCCGAGTTCCATGATATAATCAATCACGCCTTTGCTGCTTGGACCGCGGTCGATCACATCGCCAAGAAAAATAAGGGTATCATCCTTTCTCAGTACAATCAGTTCGTCGATCAGCGAACGGAGTGTCTTCAGGCAACCATGTACATCGGGTATTACCCAGGTTCTCATGATAAAGTTCTACTGTTAATTTCGTGGGTATATTTATTTTGATGGAAGTCAGAAGACGAAAGTCAAAAGTTCCTCCGAAAACTTCATTTATCTTTGAAAATAGGTCTTTGTTGACCAATTGCCTTTATGCTGATATTTTCCATTAATAGTGCCAAACTTTAAATAACACTTTCTTCCGTCTTCCGGCTTCGGTTTTCCAACCTTTTAAAACGCATTTCCATTCAATTCGTGGTAGAACCCGTTATAATATTTTAAGGAAAACTCCCTTCCTGTTTCAGAAAGGGAGTTAAAAAGGCTGTTTATTTCTTCGATTTGCCCTGGTTGGCAACTTCATCCATCAGTTTTTTAATGGTTTCAGGATCACCCAGAAAATAATCTTTCACAAAATTCAAATCGTCGTCGAACTCGAAAACATAGGGAATACCAGTTGGCAGGTTCAGGTTTACAATATCTTCGTCGCTGATCCCTTTCACGTGTTTTATTACTGCACGCAGGCTGTTGCCATGCGCAGCAACCAGGACCTGGTCCTGGGAGCGCAACGATTCGCGGATTTCATTTTCCCAGTAAGGAACCATGCGGTTAACGGTGTCTTTAAGCGATTCGGTAACAGGAGCTTCGTTGCCGATGGCTGCATAGCGCGGGTCAAGGCGCGGGTTACGCGGGTCGTCGGCTGCAAGTTCTGCCGGTGGAATGTCATAGCTGCGGCGCCATACCAAAACCTGTGCATCACCGTATTTTTCAGCGGTTTCAGCTTTGTTGAGGCCTTGCAGGTTTCCGTAATGTTTTTCGTTCAATCGCCAGCTTTTATCCACTTGTATCCACATCAGATCCATTTCTTCCAACACGAGATTCAATGTTTTAATGGCACGTTTAAGGTAAGAAGTATAAGCCAGCCGGAAATCGAATCCATTCTCTTTCAATACTTTACCTGCTTCTGTTGCTTCTTTGATTCCTCGTTCCGAAAGATCAACATCTGTCCAGCCGGTAAAACGGTTTTCTTTGTTCCATTCGCTTTCGCCATGGCGAAGAAGTACTAATTTTTTCATCTTAATGAGATTTTTATAAGTATAATTATCTGATTGTCAGTAATATTTATCCGAAATTTATGTTTTGCGAAGGTATGATTTAATAAGAATTTGAACAAGGCTTTTTTTTAGATTTCGGATTTCGGATTTCGGATTTACGATTTCAGATTGACGATTTCAGATTGACGATTTCAGATTGACGATTTCAGATTTCAGATTTATGATTTCAGATTTACGATTTCAGATTAACCATTTTCTATTTTCTATTAACTATCAACGATTAACGATTTCAGATTAACCATTTTCTATTTTCTATTTTCCATTTACGATCAACGATTAACGATTAACGATTTGCTAAAGTTTGCCCCAACCCCCAAATCCCAACCCCCAACCCCTTCTATTTCAATCGTTCGAAAAATCCTTCACTAACTTACGATAAGCAGAAAAAACGTTGGCACGCGATACAAACCCGATATACTTACCGTTTTTGAGTACCGGCAGGTTGTAATGCGAAGTTTCCGCAAATTTCTGGGCCACATCTTCCATGGTAGCATTTTGCTCCACTATAGTGTCGGGCATAAACATCAGGTTGCGTATATAAACAGAATCGTACTGATCATGTTCGAAAATAATGTGCCTGATATCGTTAATAAAGATCACACCCAGGAAATTGTTCTCGGGGTCAATTACCGGAAATACGTTGCGTTGCGATTTTGCAACCAGTTTCACAAATTCGCCCAAAGTTGCATCCGGACCTGTAACGATAAAGTTTTTTTCAATCAGATTCTCGATCGAAAGGCGCGATAAAACCGCCTTATCCTTATGGTGAGTAATAAGCTCGCCGGTTTCGGCGAGTCGTTTTGTGTAAATAGAGTGCGGTTCGAAAGGAATTATGGTTAAATAAGCCACTATTGAAGTGATCATAAGAGGTACAAAAAACTGGTAGCCACCTGTGATTTCTGCTATAAGAAATATAGCTGTGAGCGGAGCGTGCATAACCGCGGCCATTACTCCGGCCATACCGGCAAGTGCGAAGTTGTTCTCGGGCAGCCGGTCACTGATAAAGAAATTCACCACTTTACTGAGGAAAAAACCGGTAACTCCACCCATGAATAGCGAAGGCGCAAAAACCCCGCCTACACCGCCTCCGCTGGTGGTTGCCGACATGGCCACTACTTTGAAAATCAGGATCAGGATCAGGAAAACCAGCAAAAGGAAATAATTGTTTCCCATGGAGGCGAAAATGCTGCCGTCGAGAACTTTCATACCGTTGCCGTTCAGCAGGTTAGTGAGTGTTTCATATCCTTCGCCGAACAAAGGTGGGAAGAGGAAAACGAGCAAACTGGTTATGGTGCCGCCAGCTATAACCCGGATAAAGCCTTTCGGCATCCGATTAAATTGTTTCTCGATGGATTGGTTTGCTTTGGTAAAATATATAGAAACCATTCCGCAAAGAAATCCCAGCAAAGCGTAAAAAGGCAGGTTCGTTAACGAAAATGGATGCGCGGCAACCGCAAATGAAAACAGTACGCCGTTTCCCATGAAAAAATAGGCCAGAATGGCTCCCGAAGCTGAAGAGATCAATAAAGGAATAAGGCTGGCCATGGTCAGGTCGAGCATCAGGACTTCCAACGCAAATATTACAGCCGCGATAGGAGCCTTGAAAATTCCTGCAATAGCACCTGCAGCTCCGCAGCCAACCAACAAAGTTATCGTTTTATAGTCGAGCCGGAGGTAGCGGCCCAGGTTGGAACCGATGGCCGAGCCTGTCAGTACGATTGGGGCCTCTAATCCAACGCTGCCCCCAAAGCTCACTGTTACAGTACTCGCTATCAGCGAAGTGTACATATTGTGAGCTTTTATGATGCTGTTACTTTTCGAAATGGATTGCAGAATCCGGCTGATACCATGGCCGATATTGTCCTTCACTATATATTTTACATAAAGGTATGTGAGCGAAATACCGATAAACGGAAGTACCAGGTATAAAAGGTTAAAGCTTTGTTTCGAAATTACATTCGTCACCAGCAGGTGGCTAAGGTGAACAGCATTTTTCAGTAAAACGGCTGCCATTCCCCCTAATAACCCGGCTATAAGGCTGAGCATCAATATAAAATTTCGTGGAGAGATGTGCCTTAACCTCCACGAATGAATTTGTTGGTAAAATTTTGTTCCCGGCATAATTGAAAGCAAAAATAGGAATATTATAGGACAACCTGCTTCATGAGTCTTTGCTTGTTTATAAATAATGATTCTATAGCTAATTTTTGGTGAAAATCTTTTGTCGGGAGCCAGGAACAACCCACAAAAATATTTTCCCACTTCAAGTAGCAGATTGCATGACAATTGGCTTTGTTGTTTCAAAAATGGTTAAAACCCTGCAATTTATTGCAGCAACTTTAGTTTCTATGAATTTTAACCGCAAAGGACGCTAAGGTTTACGCAAAGAACGCTAAGCCTGATTTGTAATAAATAAACTTCCCGCACTTTGCGAGATCTTTGCGCACTTTGCGTTAAAGAACTTCAAAAATTCATTTTTTGTTTGAACCTAAGGATTATTAATCCATAATGGTTTAGTCTATCTGTTTTCTGTCTTCAGAAAGTAGTTCCAGCTAAACATTCACTTCGGCCTCCTGACTCCGGTCTTCGGCCTCCTGACTCCGGTCTTCAGGCTTCTGTCTCCTGACTTCAGACTTCTGTCTCCTGACTTCAGACTTCTGTCTCCTTACTCCTTACTTCTGACTTCTGTCTCCTGACTTCGGTCTTCTGACCTCTCAAAAGTGAAATCCTACTCAATTAGAGGTAGAACGTTTTTTATCAATTTAATTTTGTAATTCCGTTTGCAGTTTTGCCGAAAGGTAGATATTTTTGTACCCAGAAATGAGCAAGCGGTCTTTTTGAAAGAAAGGCGCAGCCGGGTCGGTGAATTCCGGCAGCAGGAGTTATATCCCTGTGGGACAATTAAGTACCTGCAGGGATTTTTTATGCCTGCGATAGTTCATTAATCTGTATAATATTGGAATTTAATTCTGTAAAAATGGATCACGCCAGGAAAAAAGGCCGCGTTGCTGCTTTGTCGGTTGTTTCAAATTCAACCTTAGTAATTTTCAAACTTATAGTCGGATTCGTTACCGGGGCGGTTTCTATCTTATCTGAATCAATACACTCGGGAGTTGACCTGGTTGCGTCGTTGATAGCATTTTTTGCCGTCAGGGCTGCCGGTAAACCCGCTGACGAAGAGCATACATTCGGGCATGGCAAGTTCGAAAATCTTTCGGCAGCAATCGAAGGGCTGTTGATCTTTGTCGCTGCCGGGTGGATCATTTACGAATCAGTCAGCAAGCTTATTTTTCCCGAACCTGTTGATAATCTTCAGTGGGGTATCATCGTAATGGGAGTTTCGGCAATCACCAACCTCATTGTATCACGAAAATTGTTTAAAGTTGGCAAGGAAACGGATTCTGCTGCCCTGCTGGCTGATGGCTGGCATCTGCGCACGGATGTGTGGACTTCGGCGGGTGTTGCCGTGGGATTAACGGTTTATATGCTGGGAAGAATATTCCTGCCTGATCTTAACCTGGATTGGATCGACCCGGTAATCGCCATGGGAGTGGCTGGCCTCATCGTGAAAGCCGCGTGGGAACTAACTTCTGAAGCTGTAACTTATTTGCTGGATGCCAGTCTGCCCGAGGAGGAAGAAAAAGTTATAACCGCGATCATAAATGAAATGGCTCCTCAGGTATTAAATTTCCACAACTTTAAGACCCGTAAAGCTGGTTCCGAGCGGTTTGTGGAATTTCATCTTGTTGTTAATAAAGATCTTACAGTGGAAAGAGCGCATGATATTTGCGATGACATTACCGCGAAGATAAAACTTGAATTTCCAAAAACGGAGGTAATGATTCATACCGAACCCTGCCTCGACCAATGCGGAGGCCATTGCAAAGGTTCCTGTTCAATTTTCGAGGCGTAGAGACGCGATGCCTCGCGTCTCTACGCCATGGATGCGATGCCTCGCGTCTCTACGCCATGGATGCGATGCCTCGCCTCTCTGCGCCATGGATGCGATGCTTCGCCTCTCTGCGCCATGGATGCGATGCCTCGCGTCTCTACGCCATGGATGCGATCTCTCGCGCCTACGTTAAATTGTTGATTGGAAATGTCAGGAAAAAGGATGTTCCTTTCCCTTTTTCGGATTCAACCTTTATTTCGCCCGAAAGCAGTTGTGTCAGGTGAAATGCGATTGAAAGACCAAGTCCACTGCCTTCGTATGTGCGCGTGTCAGAAACATCTGCCTGGGTGAATACTTCGAAAATAACCGGCAGAAAACTTTTCTCAATACCGATACCACTGTCTTTTACGAAAAATTCGATTTCATCCTTCTTTACATCATAGCCGAAATTTACAAAGCCGGTTTCAGTGAATTTTACTGCATTATTCAGCAGATGCATCAGAATTTTATGAAGGATATCGGAATCGGTATTTATAGTGAAGCTTTCCGGTTCAGCCGGGATTTGTAATTGTAAGTCCAGGTTTTTCGATAAACATTCACGACTTATTTCGTTTTTAATTTCGGTAAGCAGTTGGTTTACATCAAAATCCTGAACAAGAATATCTGCATTGCCCGAAACTATGAGTGAAATATCGAGGTAACTGTTTACTGTATTTAACAAACGCATACTGCTTTCCCTGATGTAAGCAAGCATCTGCTCCTTGTCGGGCTGCGAAACGCCTGGTTTAACTATCTGTTCGCTCATTCCAACTATACCATTAAGAGGTGTGCGGATTTCGTGTGAAATATTTTTTATAAATGCCGATTTCAATAAATCAATAGATTCTGCCTTTTCTTTGGCAGCCTGCAATTCGGAAACCAGTTTCTTGATATTTGTAATATCCTCTTTTACAGCGAGATAATTAATGATATTTCCTTCATCATCGAATATAGGGGAAACCGTTGCGGATTCCCGGTACAATTCGCCGTTCTTTTTTTTATTCAGCAGTTCACCGTTCCACACATGGCCCGAAGAAATTGTATCCCATAATTCCCGGAAGGTGGCTTCAGAACTATCGGCCGATTTCAGGATGCGCGGGTTTTGCCCGATTAACTCGCTAAGCTGGTAACCTGTTGTCTCGCAGGCTTTTGGATTTCCATATTCAATTGAGCCGTTAATATCAGTCAGCATTATCGAAACAGGACTTTGTTCAACTGCTAACGTAAGTTTTTTCAGTAATTTTTCTTTCTCAATTCGTTCGGTTATGTCACTACCAGCACCGCGATACCCTATCAGTTCCCCCATTTCATCAACAATAGGAACTCCGTTATTGATCACCCAAATGTAGTCGCCATTTCCCTTTATCATCTGGCTGATGTAATCGTGAAAATTTTCTTTTCGCAGATATCGTTCAAGGGTAGTTTTTCGGAAATCTTCGCGCGAACCTTCCGGGTGAAGATCGAAGAAGTGTTTTTTGCCGACCAATTCATACGGTTTATACCCCAACACACTTTCCGAAAGCGGGCTTATATAAGTATATAATCCGTTTTTGTCCACTTCCCATACCACTTCGCGGCTTTGCTCGGCTATCTGGCGGAATCGCTCTTCGCTGTATTGAAGCGCTTTTTCGGCAAGTTTGCGCTCCGTAACATCCTCAATGGTTCCATCGTAATATATAACCTTACCCCGGTTGTCGCGGACGGCCTTTGCGTTTTCGCGTATGTAAACCATATCTCCGTCCTGGCGTTTCCAGATGTCTTCGAGGCCATAAATTTCACCCTTTTCTTCCATCACTTTCTTGAACTCTGTGCGCGAATAATCGGGATCGAATTCGTCCTTATCGATATCACGCTGCTTCAATTCCTCGAAAGATTTGTACCCAAGCATTTTAACAAGTGCCTTATTCGAAAGTAGCACCTGCCCGTCGGGAGTGGTACGGTATATACCGATTGATGCATTTTCGTAAAGCATACGATAGCGCTCCTCGCTCTCCGACAGTGCTTTGGCTGTATCCAGCCTGACGTTGATTTCGCTTTCGAGATGCCTGTTTTTCGAAATGTAACGTAATGCAATAAACCAAAGCATGAGTATAACGATGACCAGTAAAGAAGATTCAGCCACTTGTTGCCAGATGGTGCGGTTCCAGGATTTCGCATTGATATCCATCGCGAAAATGGCAAGTGTTTTACCCTGTTTATTTTTAACCGGTACCAAAATGCTGATCCAGGTACCCCACCTGTCGGTTTGCGGCGAGGTTATTAAACTCTTTCCATTTAAAAAAGGCTGTTTATACACTTCAGCAGCTTCAGTATATTCCTGCCCGGGAGGCGAGTAGTCGGCTGAAGCGGGAGGTTCGGAATCGAGCAAAAAGTAACATTTACCGGTACGTTGAATATACAAGTAAGCAAACCTGGCATTGTTGTTTTCTTTTATAAGTGCCTGCAATACCGATTTAAGCTCTTTGTATTCCTGTTTGCTGGTGTCGCCTGGCAAAGCGTTAAGTTGTGCGATTTTTTCAACCGGCAAAACTGTGGCAATTGCGGTTCCTAACTGAAGGGCATTGCTGTGATTCTGATTTCGTGCATTCGCATACATAAACCAGATAAAAAACAATCCAATAAATACAATCAGGAGGGTAATTGCTGTTTCTCTGACAAATGGTTTGACGAAGCTCCGGTTTTTGCGCATTTTCCTGGTCTTTTAAAAAATAATTTTCAATTAACTGATAATGAATACTTTTCACAGCTACATTTAATTCTCCTGTTTGTCAGACATTTTTTCGCTAAAATTATTTCCTGTATTTACAACGGACAGTTAATGATTTTCAAACGCTTTATCATCAGCATGACAAGAGATTATATCTTTGCACCTAAAGTGTTGATATTCTATGTTTTAAAGTTTAGTATCCTTGCTGAAAAAAGAAAAATTAACGGAGTATTTCTGTGTAAACCCTTAATTGTTGGATGTTAACGAATAACTGATTATCTCAAGCAATTTGGCTTTGCTCACAGGTTTGGTGACATATTCGTTGCAGCCGGCTGCCATGGCTTCGTTTTCATCTTCGGTAGTAACATGCGCAGTGAGTGCGACAATGGGTACATCAGGCATAAATGCTTTGATTTGCCTGGTAGCTTCAAAACCATCCATCAATGGCATTTTGATATCCATTAATATTAATTGTATGTCAGGACGTTTGCGACATAATTCGATGGCTTCGAAACCGTTTTCGGCTCTGATTACCTGGTACGAAGCATACATCAGAACAATTTCGGTGTATTTGTAGTTCGAATCGTCATCTTCGGCAATCAGTATCAGTGGTTTTACCTGAGGTTCTGTTTTTATTGCCGGAACTTCCTTGCGTGCAGTTAGCACAGGGTTCTCGCTGAAGGGAAGGGTAAAACGGAAAGTAGAACCCTTTTCCCATTCGGACTCAACCCATATTTTACCTCCCAGCAGTTTTATCATTCCTTTGCTTATGGCCAAGCCGAGTCCACTGCCCTCATAACCTCGGGATGGAGAAATGTCAGCCTGCATAAATGCATCAAAAATGATGCGGAGTACCTCGGTTTTTATGCCGGTACCGGTATCGCTGATAAAAAACTCAATTTCCTCTTCATTCAGTTTGTAACCCAAAACTATGGTTCCATTAGAGGTGAATTTTAACGCATTATCCAGAAGATGATTCAGAATTTTATGCAGTTTATCCTGGTCGGTTTTCAATACCAATGGTTCTTCGTGGGAGGGCTTCTTTATTAATAGTTCGAGATTTTTTTGTTCACAAACGTTTTTATATTCGCTGTAAACTTCTTCGATCAGTTTATCGATTTTGGATGGGCGCCGGCTCACTTCCATGGTTTCCGAAACGATCATGGAAATGTCCATATAACTGGAAACTGTATTCAGCAAACGTTTGCTGCTTTTTTTTATAACACTGTAGCAAAGTTCATCATCTTCGGGTGTTGAGTCGTGGTTAAGCATCATTTCGCTGAAGCCGAGTATGCCATTAAGCGGAGTACGTATTTCGTGCGAAATGTTGTTTATGAAGGCTGTTTTCAGCACATCACTTGCTTCAACTTTACCCAGTGCTTCCCTGAGTTCGATAATTGATTTTTGCCTTTGAATGGAAAGGCTTATCTGGCTGGCAATGAATTCGAGCATCTTGAGTTCGTTCTCGCCATAAGCATCGGGGTTGGTATAATCCTGCACTACAATGGCCCCAAAGGGTTTACCGTTAACTTTGAGTGGAACACCAAGCCAGACTTCCGCTGCGGTTCCAACCAGTTCCACTTCCCCTGTTTCAACCAACTTCTGAAATCCTTCCCGGTTAAGCAGCAATGATTTATCATGTTTGATAACATACCCGGTCAACGATTTTTCGGCAGGCCAGCTGAGCATTGTGTCTTTTTCATCGGCTCTGTAGGCCGGGGTTAACATGCCGGTATCTTCGCTGTAAAAAGCAATAAAGAAATTATTTGTATCTACCAGGTGATGAAGTTCCTGTTTGATTATTTCGAGTAACTGCTCTATATCAATGATTTCGATAGCTTGTTTCGAAATGTTGAATAAAACCCTCTGTATAGTTTCATCGTGTTTTTGATCGGTTATATCTTCTTTTATACTCAGGAATTGTGTTATTTTACCCTCATCATTACGCAATGACGAAATAGAAGTTCGTTCCCAGTATTGTTCTCCGTTTTTCCTGCGGCTTTGGTACTCGCCAGTCCATTTATTTCCAGCTGATATTGATTCGTAAAACACATCGAACTCCACCTGATTAGCAGTTCCTTCGCGAAGAATTCTGGGGTTTTGCCCTACCAGTTCTTCGCGCGAATAGCCTGTAAGACTGCATGCTGCCGGATTCACGTAGGTAATAATACCCTTATTATTAGTGACAATAATTGAATTCGGACTTTGCTCTACAACCTGCGACAGTTGCCTGAGTTCTTCTTCAATACGTTTTCGGTCGGTAATATCGCGACCCACAACTACGAGACCTTTTCGCTGGCCATCGTCGGTAAAAGTGGGTATTTTAATTACATCGAAAATTTTCCGGGTTCCATCGGGCTGCGGAATGATCTCATCCTGCCGGCTGGGAGCGCCCTTTTGCCAGGCAGATTCATCGGTAACAATACAACCCATTAAAGATGACTCGTGATAACCGGATAATCCGGCAAGTTCCGAATCTGATTTTCCCCGATAATCAACGCCTTCCAGGTCGAACATTTTCAAAGCAAATTCGTTGGCAATGCTCCAGCAACCTTCCTTATCTTTAAAACAAACAAAGTCGGTCATAGCGTTGATGAGCGTACGCAACTGTTCCTCATTGTTTGCCAGCGAGGCTTCGGCATGCGAACGTTCGCTGATTTCGGTTTTTAGATCTTCCAGCAGATTCAGTGTTGCCAGTTTATGGCTTTCTAATTCTTTATTAATGTTCGAAAGTTGATTTTCAATTTCCTTGCCCGACTCAAGTTCAACTTGCAAGGCCTTGGTTCTCATAGCTATGAGGTCTTCCATCAGGCTTTTTTCAGCCAAAGCCATCTCTTTTGACTTTTTCACCTGAATAAATGCATTAACCTGACTTTTTAATTCATACTCTTCGAATGGGATCGAAATAAACGATTCTGCCCTCAAATGCAGGAGCCTGGCTTTATTTTTAGTAATAACAGCCGAAGGTGAGATGATAATTAAAGGAATTTGACTGAGTATTTTATCCGATTTGACGGTTTGCCAGGTGTGGAAACCATCCTCATCAGTAATTTTTAAACTTAAAAGTATCAGGTCAGGATTCTCTGATTGTGCTTTTTCGTTCCCGTTTTTTCCGTTATATGCAGTTATAAGCTTTACAAAAGGAAATGCTTCGCTAAGTAAGGTAACGATAAGCTGCAAGTCGCTGTTATTGCTAGCTATGGTTAAAATTTTGATCATTGTACAAGCTGTTGTTTCAATTTAGTCTGCCAAATGGTGTAATCGCATTCTAAGTTCTTGTTTAGCCGCTGAAAATTGTATAAGGGAGGTGTTTGCTTTATTATTATCACAATGGACGATTTACGATTTACGATTAACAATTTACGATTAACGATTAACGATTAACGATTAACGATTAACGATTTACGATTTACGATCAACGATTAACGATTTTCCATTATCTACTTTCCCTTTTCCAACGTGAAGCAAAATTAATGTAAAAATAGGAGCTTTTTAATAAGGAACAAAGAATGTGTCGTCACCCCGCAATTTTTCTTGATTTTGTCAGCCCGAAAGATGCATTCGGGGGAGAAAAAATTTGCGTTACGAATTTCGAACTGCCGTTAAAAAAGCGAAGTAAATTTTGACTATATTTGCATTGGTGCAAATCCGGTTTTTTTGTGGGCATCACTTTCGAAAATAACTGTAATGTAACACCCGGTTCATACAGTTAACGCCTGATTATACTATTAAATTCTCACTGTTTAGCTTTAAAAAGCTCAGTAACTGCCTGCTAAAGAATAATGTCTTGCCAGAATTAAACGACTTACTCAGTCCAAAATCCAATAACTACCCAACCCGTCAGCAGATTTTACGGTTAAAATCGGTTGTCGACGGACAAGTTCCCTTTACGGATATTTCGCGGTACGATGTGGCATTTCTTGTCAAATCGCTTCAGCGGCGGATGGCGGATACACGTTGTTGCATTTTCGACGAATATTTTAAACTGATAGAAATCAGCCTTGAAGAGGCTAACCTATTTGTTAATTCACTACAGATAAGCTATAGTGAGTTTTTTCGCAATCCGCTTACTTATTCGGTACTGGAACGGATCGTCCTGCCGTCAATGTTGCAAAGGCAAAAGGAGGGGAAAAGGAATGAACTCCGTATTTGGTCGGCTGCCTGTGCTGCCGGACAAGAACCATACAGCCTTGCTATTTTACTCGAGGAAATAAGTAAACATGCGAACAGAAAGAGAAATTACCGCATTTTTGCCACCGACCAAAGCGAATTACAGGTAAACGAAGCACAGCAAGGGAAATACCTGGCTGCTGATTTGAATAATGTGACTTTAAAACGAGTAAATAATTGGTTCGATAAAAAGGGTGACACTTATGTTGTTAAGCAGAAATTGAAAAACAACATAGATTTCTCGGTGTTCGACCTTTTCGATCAGAAATTCAGCAGCCCACCGGCAAGTATTTTCGGCGAATTTGACCTGGTGGTTTGTGCCAACCTTTTGTTTTACTACAAAAATGAGGATCGCGAAAAAATAATTGCTAAAGCTGGCAATTGCCTGGCTAAAGACGGATACCTTGTAACCGGTGAAGTTGAAAGGGACGTTCTGATAAAATATGATTACAAGGAAGTTTTTATGCAATCGGGGATATTCAGGAAATGATAGGTTGCCGAATGTTACCGGAACACAATTGAAACGGTCAATAATAATGTAGATTAAAACAGGAATAAAAACACAGACTTAACAGATAAGCGTTCATAAAGGATCCAGCTATGGGTCTGTTTTGTCAGCGTTCAAAATTTAAAAACAAAAATCATGAAAATAACCAGCCTCAAAATCGGGAAACAACTTGTAATCGCCTTTGCAATCATGCTCGCTTTAGTTGTAACATTGGGAATAACTTCTTATTTCCAATCGCAGCGGCTGCATGACCAAACCAGCACAATGTATCTGCACCCCTTCCAGGTGCAAAACGCCATTGGTAATTTAAGGGCCGATATACTCTCTATTCACCGCGATATAAAGGACTTCCTTATTTCGGGCGGACAGGAAGATATGGATTTTTCGCTTAACAGGATGTCGGGCTGGGAAAACGATGCGCTTGAACAGATCCAAATCCTCCACCGACAGTATTTGGGGCCAAAAGCGGATATAGATTCTGTAGAAAATACAATGAGAACATGGAACTCCATGCGGGCCACAACCATAAGGCTCTTACAGGCAGGAAGTTTTGAAGAAGCCGCCAAACGGACAGAACGCTACGGGACTGCAGGGAAACAAGTGGAGGTGATATTAAAAGCCATTGATAAAGTGGATGAGTTTGCCACAAAAAAAGCAGAAAACCTGTTTCAAAACTCAATTACGTTGAACGATGCCTTAAACAAACAATTGCTCCTGTTAGTGACATTAATCCTGGTAATTACAGTATTAATAAACTTTACGCTATTGCGAAATATAAGAACTCCTTTAATCGAACTCACAGATACCACCCGGCGTTTTCATAGTGGAGATCTGACTGCTCGGAATTCGTATAAATCGGAAAATGAGTTTGGTGTGTTATCGGCCACTTTCAATACTTTAGCCGCGAGCATAGAGGAAAGCCTGGAGCTCAACGAGAAAACTTCCAGCCTTTCAAGGCTGATGATCAGCGAAAATGATGAAAAAGAGTTTTTTTATGCAACCCTTGCCGGACTGGCCATGCACACCCATTCGCAGATGGCTGCTATTTATTTGTTAAGTGACGATAAAAAGAATTTCTGTCATTTCGAATCCATTGGACTGGACGAGAATGCACGTCAGAAATTTTCGGCCACCAACTATGAAGGTGAGTTTGGCACGGTGCTTTCGACCCGTAAAATTCAGCATATCAAAAATCTGCCCGAGGATACACGTTTTATTTTCCACGCAGTGAGCGGCAATTTTATTGCCCACGAAATCCTGTCAATACCGGTAATAGCGGGTGACGAAATTATAGGTATTATTTCGCTTGCAAGCATCAACAAGTATAGCAAACAAAAAATTCGGTTAGTCGAAAATATTCATGATTTACTGAATGCACGCATCGAGGGAGTGCTGGCATACAGCCGCATTAATGCTTTTTCGTCGAAAATGGAACTCCAGAATCATGAACTGGAAGCCCAGAAAGCGGAATTATATTCACAGTCGACAGAGTTGCTGGGACAAAATACGGAGCTTGAAATGCAAAAGGCGCAACTGAACGAAGCCAACCGGCTCAAAACCAATTTCCTGTCGAATATGAGCCACGAACTGCGCACCCCGCTCAACTCGGTAATTGCTCTGTCGGGAGTATTAAGCAGGCGTTTGGCAAACCAGATCCCTGACGAAGAATACAGCTACCTCGAAGTGATAGAGCGAAATGGTAAAAACCTGCTCGTGCTGATAAACGACATTCTCGACATTTCGCGCATCGAAGCTGGTCGCGAGGAAATTGATATCACAACTTTCAGCATCGATAGCTTACTGGCTGATGTTATCAGTATGATAATACCGCAAGCCGACGAAAAAAATGTAGGATTGATTCAGACAGTGAATAATTCGGAATTGGTTATCAGCAGCGATCATAATAAAATCAGGCATATATTGCAGAATCTGATAGGCAATGCCGTAAAATTTACTGACGAAGGTGCAGTAAAGGTCGTCGCCGAAAAAACAGAAAGTGGCATAGTAATTACAGTGTCCGACACCGGCATTGGCATTGCCGAAGAGCATATGGCCCATATTTTCGACGAATTCCGCCAGGCTGATGGAAGCACTTCGCGCAGGTTTGGCGGAAGCGGATTGGGGCTTGCCATTGCAAAGAAATATGCAAACCTGCTTGGGGGCTCAATTTCTGTCGAAAGCAGCGTTGGCGAAGGCTCGCGGTTTATGCTTATTTTACCGCTGCGTTATACCTCCGAAAATAAAATTTCAGCTGAAGTTAAACCATCTGAATTTAAAAATAAGTTTTACCAGGCTGCAAAAATCACTGACCCAAATGTAGCGAAAAAAACCATTTTACTTGTCGAGGACAGCGAGCCAGCCATTATTCAAATGAAAGATATTCTGGACGAAAGTGGCTATACAATTTTATCGGCACACAATGGCAGCGAAGCACTGCAAATAATAAGCACCGTAATTCCCGATGCCATGATCTTAGACCTGATGATGCCAGGTATGGATGGTTTCGAGGTACTCAAAACCCTGCGTGAGGTTGATCGTACCGCCGGTATCCCGGTATTGATACTTACGGCAAAACATATTACCAAGGAAGAACTCAGCACCTTGAAAAGCAACAACATCCACCAACTGATACAGAAAGGCGATGTAAACCGCCACGAACTGCTCAATGCTGTCTGGTCGATGGTAAAAGATGAAACAACCCACACTTCGAAGCCAGGTCGGGAACTTCCGTCTTTTGAAGGCAGACCTCTCGTGCTGGTGGTGGAAGACAATCCGGATAATATGATCACTGTTAAAGCCCTGCTTTCCGACCATTTTGATGTAATCGAAGCTATCGATGGCAACGAAGGGTTTGCTATGGCCAGAAAGCACAGGCCGCACTTTATCCTGATGGATATCGCCCTTCCCGAAATGGATGGTATTGCCGCTTTCAGAGCCATTCGCAACGAAGCAAAATTGCAGCATATACCTGTTATTGCGCTTACTGCCAGTGCTATGACCTCTGATCGCGAAATAATCCTGGCACACGGTTTTGATGCTTATATTGCAAAACCTATCGACGATAAATTGTTTTTCAAAACAATTAATAACGTGCTTTATGGAATCTAAAAAAATAAAAATCCTGGCGATCGACGACAACCAGGATAACCTTATCATTTTGAATGCCTTGATAAAGGAAGCCTTTCCTAACGCCACGACATTAACAGCTTTAAACGGGGTGAACGGACTGGCATCGGCCGCCGCCGAAGACCCCGATTTGATACTGCTCGATATTGTGATGCCCGGCATGGATGGCTTTGAGGTTTGCCGTAAGCTAAAAGCCGACAAAACCTTGAGCGATATACCGGTAGTCTTTATCACAGCGCTTAAAGGCGATAAGGAAAGCCGCATACATGCACTCGAATGTGGTGCCGAAGCTTTTTTGGCCAAACCCATCGACGAAACCGAGCTTACTGCCCAGATACGGGCCATGGTAAAAATAAAAACCGCCAACAGCGAGAAACGTAACGAAAATGAACGTTTGGCTGCCTTGGTGGCAATACGTACCAGCGAACTGGAACACGAACTTGCCGAACGCAAAATGGCAGAAAATGCTTTGCGCGAAAGCGAGGAACGCTTCCGCAGTGTAACCCAATCGGCAAACGATGCCATTGTAACCACCAATAGCGAAGGCCTGGTTTTAGGCTGGAACCGCGGTGCCGAAAAAATATTTGGCTACACCGAATCCGAAATTACGAACCAAAAACTGGCATTAATCATACCTCAAAGATATGAGAAACTGCATCTGCAGGGCATTGAACGGGTTTCATCGGAAGGCGAACACCATGTGATTGGCAAAACAGTTGAATTGTACGGATTGCATAAAAACGGGAACGAATTTCCTATCGAATTGTCGCTGGCTGAATGGGATAATGCTTCCGGGAAATTTTTTACAGGCATTATCCGCGATATAAGCGAACGCAAAAAATCGGAAGCAGGAATAATTGAAAGCGAGAAAAAATACCGGGGCTTGCTGATGAACCTCGATGCAGGAGTAGTGGTGCATGCCCCCGATACAAGTATTATCCTTAGCAACCCCAGGGCATCAGTTTTACTTGGTTTGAGCAACGAACAGATGCAAGGCAAACAAGCAATCGACCCTGAATGGAAATTTGTATGCGAAAATCTCAGTCCTGTTCTTATAGAAAACTATCCTGTAAATTGGGTTATTAGCACTGAAAAGCCTTTGCGGAATTTTGTACTGGGGGTTGTTCATTCAGCACCTCAACCTATTACCTGGCTTGTAGTAAATGGATTTCCTTTGTTGGACGACACCGGAGGCTTGACTGAAATACTCGTCAGTTTTGTTGATATTACGGAGAGGAAGCAAGCTTCGGATGCTTTGCGCGCAAGTGAGGAGAAATACCGCGATATTTTTAATACCGTTCAGGATGTTTTTTACCAGACTGACTTAAACGGGACGATCCTTGAAATAAGTCCATCCATTATTCAATTACTCGGATTCGACAGGGAAGAATTGCTGGGTAAAGAGGTTTTCGATCTCTATCCGGATAGAAATGACAGAAATATTTTGCTGAACGAAATAATAAGCAGAAAGAGTGAATTAAGGGATTATGAAATAAAGCTTAAAACCAAATCAGGTGAAATAAAATATGTTTCGGTAACTGCCGGCCTGATGCTGAATGCCAAAGGGGAACCAATGCGCATAAACGGTGCTTTAAGAGATATTACTGCACGTAAAATGGCTGAGGAAGCCTTTCGGGAAAGCGATACAAATTACCGCGACCTGGTATTGAAGTTGCCCGATGGCGTTTATAAAAGTACCGAAGACGGCAGGTTTGTTGCCGTAAACCCCGCTATGGCTGCCATGCTCGGGTACGATAATGTGGACGAATTAATGGCCGTCGACATTAAGAAACAATTGTATTTTGAAGCGTCAGACCGCGAAATGGCCGATTTGCACGAAGGAAATGCCGAAATCGGTGTTTACCGGATGAAAAAGAAAGATGGCTCCGAATTGTGGGTTGAAGATCATGGATGGCTGGTATTTGACGAAGATAGAAAAACCATTTTCCACGAAGGTATCATGCGCGATGTTACCGGCCGCAAACGATCGGAAGATCAGCTCCGCTTATCGGAAGAAACATACAGGGGGATGCTGGATAGCATAACAGAAGCAGTTTACATTCAGGATGAGAACAGAAAATTCCTTGATGTTAATTTAGCTGCACAAACAATGTATGGTTATACAAAAGAAGATTTTGCTGGTCAAACTCCCGAATTTCTATCGGCACCCGGCAGAAACGATCTGGCCAAATTAGGTGTATTTTTCGAAAAAGCTTTCAAAGGCGAGCCTCAGTCATACGAATTCTGGGGTCTGCGCAAGGATGGAACAATCTTTCCTAAAGATGTAAGTAACAGCCTGTGCTATTATTTTGGTAAAAAAGCAATTATAGCTGTAGCCCGCGATATTAGCGAGCGTAAACAAGCTGAAGAAGAACTAAAACTATCGAGCCGCGCCATCGCCCAGAGCCCGGTAACTGTGATGATAACCGATAAAAATGGGAATATCGAATATACGAACCCGAAATTTACGGAGGTAACAGGTTATACCCCCGAAGAAGCAAAAGGCAAAAATCCCCGAATCCTGCAATCGGGAAAGCAAACGAAAGAGTTTTACGTCGAACTGTGGGATACTATTTTGTCGGGAAATGTGTGGCACGGAGAGTTTCATAATAAAAAGAAGAACGGTGAATCATTCTGGGAAAGTGCAGCCATTTCGTCTATTACTGATAGTAATGGCGAAGTTGCCTTTTTCCTGGCGGTAAAAGAGGATATTACCGAAAAGAAAAAGATGATAGAAGATTTGATAAAAGCCAAGGATCGCGCCGAAGAGAGCGACCACCTCAAATCCGCATTCCTGGCCAATATGAGCCACGAAATCCGCACCCCGATGAATGGCATACTTGGCTTTGCCGGCTTGCTGAAAACGCCCAACCTTACAGGCGAGGAACAACAGGAATACATCGAGATCATCGAAACAAGCGGCGCACGAATGCTTAATATCATCAAAGATATAGTTGATATTTCGAAAATAGAAGCCGGGCTTATGGAAGTCGATAGTGCGGAATCGAATATTAACGAACAAACAGATTATATCTATACCTTCTTTAAACCTGAAGTAGAAGGTAAAGGGATGAAACTCTCGTATAAAAATGGATTAACAGGCAAGGCTGCCTTAATAAAAACCGATCGCGAAAAATTGTATGCCATACTCATCAACCTGGTGAAAAATGCCGTTAAATACAGCGATTCCGGTACCATTGAATTTGGGTATTACCTCACCGAAGTGCAAGGAGTTGCGCCTTTACTGCAATTTTATGTAAAGGACACCGGTATCGGCATTCCAATCAACAGGCAGCGAGCCATTTTCGATCGTTTTGTGCAGGCTGATATTGCCGATTCCAGGGCTTACCAGGGTGCAGGTCTGGGCTTGTCCATTTCGAGAGCGTTTGTCGAAATGCTGGGCGGAAAATTATGGGTCGAAAGTGAAGAGGGAAAAGGTTCCACCTTTTATTTTACCATTCCTTACCTGCTTCCGGCCGAAGAAAAACAACTTGTGGCAGAGAAGCCTACAGACACCGAGGATAAAAATGCTGTTCGCAACCTCAATATTTTAATAGCTGAGGATGACCAGAATTCAGAAATACTGATGAGTATGGCATTGAAGAAATTTGGCAGGGAGATACTTAAAGTGAAAACAGGGCTTGCTGCTGTTGACTGTTGCCGCACCAATCCCGACCTGGACCTGATCATGATGGATGTGAAAATGCCGGAAATGAACGGGTACGATGCCACGCGCCATATCAGGAAGTTCAATAAAAAGGTGGTTATCATTGCACAAACAGCCTATGCGCTGATTCATGAAAGGGAAAGTGCGATTGAAGCCGGCTGCGACGATTATATCTCGAAACCAATAAGCGTGGAATTGTTAAGGGGTTTAGTGGAAAAACATTTTGCAAAATAGCAAGTCGCGGCGCAACTCTACAAGTCGGGGCGCGACTTTTAGTCGTACTCCGGCTAATATAAAGTCGCTCCCACACTTATCTGCCAGATTGAATTAATTCTAAATACTGATACTATGAATTTGGAACCCGGTGGTATATATCATATTTATAACCAGGGCAACAACCACCAAATAATATTTTATAACCGCGAGAATTACCTGTTCTTTTTGCGAAAGATCAGAACTCTTATTCAGCCATACGGGAATATCCTTGCATGGTGTTTGATGCCGAATCATTTTCATTTAATAATGGAGGTTACAGCAATTCGGGGCGTGATTCAAAGTCGCACTCCGACTACAAAGCAACAATAAAGATAAAAATTTTGATATGAAAAAGCATTTATACTTTAGCAATTCCGGGCAGAAACCCTCGCGCGGGATGAAATTTGACAGGTTCACCCTGGCTTTTCCTGCCGAAATAGAGAAAGATTTTAAAATAAAGTATTTCCACGACAGTTTGATACAGTTTAGAGTGTCTTTCCTGTTGGTAACAATCCTGTATGGTGTTTTCGGCTATCTCGATTGGAAGGTAATAGCGGAACATGCACAGCTATTTAATTTCATTCGCTTTGGAATAGTAATCCCATTATTGTCGCTGGTATTGCTATTTTCGTTCAGCAAATATTTTATCAGGGTTTGGCAATTGCTTTTATTTGTCTGCTTTGTCGTTGCAGGAGCTGGCATTACGGTTATGACACTCAAAGCACCCGAAAACTATGCTTATTACGCAGGGATGATGCTCATATTTTCGGCAGGGTATTTTTTTATTAAATTGCGGTTTTTCCTGGCTACGCTTGCCGGATGGATCACACTGCTTCTGTTCAATATAGGGGCTTTCACTTTTTCGGGCATTGATGCCAATCTGATAATCAGCAACAATTTCTTTTTTGCCGCAGCCAATTTCATTGGCATGTTTGCCGCCTACAACATCGAATTTTATACACGAAAAGATTTTTTCCTGAACCAACAGCTGGATAGCCGCAATAACGAAATTGCCGAAGCCAACAAAAACCTGGAATCGAAAGTGGAAGAACGCACGAAAGAGCTACTGCTCGAGAAATTACGTGCCGAAGAGTCGGACAAACTGAAAACAGCCTTCCTGACCAATATGAGCCACGAAATCCGTACTCCCATGAATGGCATTCTGGGTTTTGCCGAATTGCTGAAAATACCTGATCTTGCAGGTGAATTGCAACTGGAGTATATAGATGTAATCAAGAAAAGCAGCGATCGTATGTTGAATATTATCAACGATATTGTTGATATTTCGAGTATTGAAGCAGGCTTGGTAAATGTTAGCCTGACTGAAACGGACATAAACGCGCAATCCGGTTATGTTTATGATTTCTTTAAACCTGAAGCCAATGAAAAAGGAATCATGCTTTCGGTACATAAGGGTTTACAGGGCAATGCTGCGATCGTTTTAACCGATGAAGAAAAACTTTATGCCATACTGACTAACCTGGTAAAAAATGCCATAAAATTCAGCGATTCAGGCTCAATTGAGTTTGGCTATAAGCTGAAACCGCTGACTAACTCGCCGAGTCAGGAAGGCGTGCAGTCATTCGAACATGCAGCCAATAAAAAGGAACTCGTTTTCTATGTAAAAGATACAGGTATCGGTATTCCGGTCGACAGGCAACAGGCAATATTCGACCGCTTTGTACAGGCCGACATTGCCGATTCCCGTGCTTTCCAGGGCGCAGGACTTGGATTGTCCATTTCGAAAGCCTTTGTCGAAATGCTGGATGGGAAAATATGGGTCGAAAGTGAAGAAGGTAAAGGTTCTTCCTTTTATTTTACCCTTCCTTACACACCGGTTTCATGTGAAGAAATCGCCGTACCAAAAGCTGTCCAAATAAAGGAAGTTGAAAAAGAGGTCAGGAAACTCGCCATCCTGGTTGTGGAAGACGATGATACTTCTGCATTACTCATTGGTTTGATCTTAAAGGATTTTGGCAGGGAAATTTTAAAAGCCACTTCCGGGAAAGCTGCCGTTGATATCTGCCGCAACAACCCCAACCTGGATTTAATATTGATGGATGTTAAAATGCCTGATTTGAATGGCTACGAAGCCACCCGCCAAATCAGGAAATTTAACAAAGATGTGGTCATCATTGCGCAAACGGCTTATGCTATGATCCGCGAAAAAGAACAGGCATTGGAAGCCGGCTGCAACGACTACATCTCAAAGCCAATTGGCGTTGAAATATTGAAAGGAATGATAAAGAAATACTTCGGAAAATAATCCCTTAACTGTTATAGACGGTGTAGGGTTTTAAGTCACTTCCCTACTTGCAAAATAGTAAAAACATAAAGGCAAAATCATGAAAAACACTGGCATTTATACAAGGCTGCTCCTGATACTTGTATTGATAGGCACAATTTCTCTGTTTATCATGTCAACCATCTATTTTATAGCCAACAAGCAGGAAAAGCTGATGTCCGATGCATCGCGGGTCCAATTCAGCACCGAGGTCAATTCGTTGGTTAAAATGAAAACAGCCACATTAAATCAGGTAGTATACGACTACACTTATTGGGACGATTTTGTCGAAAATATAGATTCGAATGACAGTGTTTGGTATGAAAACAATATCACTTCTATCCTGAAATCATTCCGGCTCGATTATGTGTGTGTTTACGACACTTCGTTTAATCTTGTCCACGAGGCTGTTGCCAATGGATTTACCCTACGGGGGCTTATTTCGAAGGAGGTATTGGTAAAGGTGAAGGATGCCCGGTTTCTGGATTTTTTCCAGGAAACTCCCGATGGTGCGGTTCAAATAAGTAGTGCCACCATACACCCCGATTCCGATCCTTCGCACACACATACAAAGCCAAGTGGTTATCTTATTTTGGCAAAAAGCTGGGACAAAAGATTTTTAGGTGAATTGTCGATGCTCAGTTCATCGGATATTGTTTTTTCGCATCCCGGTGATAGTGTTGCCAAAAGAACTGATTTTACCGATTCTGTAATACAGCCTTTAGCAGGTTGGAACGGCAAAAATGTGGGTCACTTTGTTTTTAGCCGTACCTCGAACTCATTAAAACATTTTCATGATTTAAAGGGATCGATGCTTTTAGTATTGCTGTTGGCCCTATTGGTTACGGGTTTCATTTTAAGTTTTTCTTTCCGCAGATGGGTGGTAAAACCGTTGAAATTAGTAACAACGATTTTGGAAACAAGTGGTCCCGCACAAATAACCCAACTTCAGCAATCGCCGGGCGAGTTCAGAGAAATAGGTAATCTTTTTGGTGATTTTTTCCGGCAAAAGGACGAACTGAAACTCGCAAAGGAAAAAGCAGAAGAAAGCGATAAATTAAAAACTGCATTCCTAACCAACATCAGCCACGAAATACGTACTCCCATGAACGGCATTTTAGGCTTTGCAGAACTGCTCAGAACTCCCGGACTCACAGGTATAGAGCAACTGGAGTACTTAGGGATAATTGAAATAAGCTGTGATCGGATGCTGAATATCATCAACGATATAATTGATATTTCGAAAATTGAAGCTGGCTTGATCAGCGTTAATAATTTCACATCGGACATTAACCACCAAACGGATTATATTTTAACTTTTTTCAAGCCGGAAGCTGAAAGTAAAGGCTTGTCAATTTCCTGTAAAAACGGGCTTTTAGCAAACCAGGCTATTGTTGATGCCGACCACGAAAAAATTTATGCCATACTCACCAACCTGGTTAAAAATGCCATAAAGTTCACTGACAGCGGTTCAATAGAATTTGGTTATGTTTTGACAGGATCAACGACAGCCGCAGCAAACGAATTGCAATTTTACGTAAAAGATACCGGTATAGGCATCCCAGCCAACAGGCAGCAAGCCGTTTTCGACCGTTTTATACAGGCGGACATCGCCGACACAAGGGCGTTTCAGGGTGCCGGGTTGGGATTGTCAATTTCTAATGCTTATGCCAAAATGTTGGGCGGCAAAATCTGGGTGGAGAGCGAAGAAGGCAAAGGGTCCACATTTTATTTTACCCTTCCATACAATCCGGTTTCAAATGTTGAAATCGCTGCACCAAAAGCTGTCCGGATAAAAGAAGTTGAAAACAAAGTCAGGAAACTTACCATCCTGGTGGTCGAAGACGATGATACTTCAGCCTTACTTATTAATTTGATTCTAAGGGATTTTAGCAGGGAAATTTTAAAAGCCAAATCCGGGAATGTTGCTGTTGAAACCTGCCGCAACAACCCTAACCTGGATTTAATATTGATGGACATTAAAATTCCTGATTTAAATGGATACGAATCCACCCGCCAAATCAGGAAATTCAACAAAAATGTCGTCATCATTGCCCAGACAGCCTTCGCCATGGTACGTGAAAAGGAACAGGCATTGGAAGCCGGCTGCAACGACTACATTTCGAAGCCAATAAGCGTGGAATTGTTAAGGGGTTTAGTGGAAAAACATTTTGCAAAATAGACGGTTGGGACGCGACTTTAAGTCGCACTCCGACTAACACAAGATTGGGTGCCACATCAAGTGGTGGCGCGACTCATTAAAAAGCCAGTTATAAGGCGGTATTTTATCTTCGCCTGGTATTGGTCTCCGGTACGGGAAATTCGCTACTTTTGCAGCCTTATTTTTCGAAGAAATTATCTTGAAAAGATCAGGAAATAGCCTGTCGAAAAGACAATACCGGCATCGTACAACTGAAATTATTAATGAGTAAAAATTATATCCCGCAGGCATTTTATTTTACATTGGCTGTTGCGGGCATACTGAGTATACTGTCGTTTTTCGAAATGGACGGAACAGTACTGGGATTTACCCCTAAGCCTGTAAGTATGTTTTCGGATATCCTGACCGACAGGAAACCGGAATTCAAAAAATCAATTTTTATTGATACCCTCACATCCAAACCGGAACCTTGTCCACCTGGTGTGGTCTGTTTCCGCAATTTCACCGGACAGAAGTACCCGCTCGATAAACTGCTTGCCCGATTGTTGAAGGCAAGGGATAAAAAAGGGAAAGTGCGGATTGCCTGGTATGGCGATTCATTTTCGGATGGCGATATTCTGGTAAGCGATTTGCGCGATACCTTACAAAGCCTGTATGGCGGAAATGGTGTTGGATTTGTCCCCATTACATCCGAAATTGCCGGTTTCAGGCGTTCGGTAATACACGCTTTTGGCGGATGGAATACCACATCCATCCTCACAAATCCGGGTTCTGGTC
>JBAXBJ010000025.1:0-46463 GCA_037142075.1 Bacteroidota bacterium | reverse complement strand
AACCATAATTATCTGGCAAACAAGATCTTTCTGTTCAAACAGCAGACCCTAAATAAAGATTGAGTCCTGAAATTTCAGGTTTGAAACTCATCTCTCATCTCTTATAACTCATCTCTCATCTCTCACCTCTTTTCCACCCTCTCATACACACCTAAATCAGGCAGCCCGTGTTCGAATCGTGAAATGCCTTTCCGGTCGTGAGTTATATCAGGAACCGTGGAGTTAATGATAGTGAGCGAAGCTGCGTCAATAGCATATGATAGTGTATCGAGCTGAAAATCATTTGTATATGGATCGATGAATTTTGCATCCTTATTGCTGATGCAATTGGTAAATTTCGATTCATATTTTTTATATTGATCCTTATCCCAGTTTACGAGACACTGATCGAATTGGAAGTTGAAAGCAGCCCCTTCCAGTTCATAAAATTCGATTTCACCCGACTGATTGCCGGTTATAATGCAGTTTCCAAAATAGGCCCCTGTTAAATCGCCGGGACTTTGCTGGCCTGCAGAATCCACTGAATAATTGGAGATCAGTAAAGCAGGATAACTTCTCCCCGAGAAATACCTTGCCAACGTGCAATTCCGGAAATCATAATTACCACCGTCAACAATGGAAACCACATTTCCACCGCAATTTGTGATCTGGCAGTTGGTGGCAACGATCCGTGATTTTGTGGCGAAGATTCCGAAATAAGTCATATTGTGTATCAAACAATTATGCAACCTTAAAGGTTCGTCTCCCGAAAGTCCGCAACTGTCGGCCTGAATTCCTGTTTTGGCATTGGTAATTTCGGCATAAGTAAAATTGATGTTTTTACTCCCATTTTCAAGCCATATTCCGTCCCACAATCCGGGTGTAACAGGATAATCACCATCCAGCCTGTCGCCGGTAAAAATTACAGGTTTGTCCAGGGTTCCGGCAACCTTAAGCGAAGCTCCTGAACGTATTTCGAGGCTGCTTCCGGGATGAAAATACAACCTGGTTCCGGCAGCAATATTCAGTTTGCAATTGTGATCAGCCGTGAGTTTACCATAAATTACATGCGGTTTGTCATCAGGCAGTGTCATTTCGCCGGTTAAAATATCGTTGTGATGAAAATACGCATCCTGCCCCCATGCTACTAATTTTACATCCTGAATATTGCCGTTGGTTTGGAAAACAATCGAATCAGTTTCTATAAAGAGGGTATTAATATTATTTGGGTCGATAGTAACTTTCACAAAAATATAAGCACTGTCGTGGGCGCCAATTTCCATGTCGAGATATTGTTCGGTTGCATCACCATCAATATTCAGCCTAAAGGGAGAGGCTTTTCCCCTGGCGAGCGCTATTTTAGAAATATTAATTTTAGCTGAACTGGTATTCCGTATTACCAGCGATTGGTAACTTGAACCAATAGTGGTAAAAACAGTATCAAACAGGACGGTGTCAGCACTAAATCCAAGTTTGAACGATGGATCCGTGCTTAGCTCATCTTTATTACAGGCTGAAAAGGCTATAATGCTGATTATCAACAGGGAAAACAGTTTTGATGCGATATGTTTCTTTGTCATTGGCATTCCATAAATTTGGCAGTAAAGATAGGTTAACAGAAGTACAATCTGATTAACGAATATTTTTCGGAATTAATATTTCAGCTCAACTTTTTTTTACTTTTAATGAAAATAGCATTATTACGATAAATATTGTCAAATGCAGATGTACATAGTTCCGGATGATAGATTTTCGTCCATTTAAAACGAAACCTATATTTGATTTTAAGCACGGATATTTTTAGAATAGCCAACTTTAAAAGGATGCATAAAATGATTAATAAATTAGGCTTGGCATTTAAGGAAAAAAAATCTACCTTTGCCTGATTTTCTGAAAGCCAATATAATAAGTGATAAATAGCTGACATACTATGGATTATATAAAATTTGACAAATCGAAACTGATAAATCTCGAGTATTCCCTCACCCGCGAATTGCTCCGTTCCAACAGGGCAGGTTCATATGCGTCTACCACTATTATCGGATGTAATACCCGCAAATATCATGGATTATTGGTGGCACCTCAGCCTCAGCTCGATGGAGGAATGCATGTGCTATTATCAATGCTCGATGAATCAATCATTCAGCACGACCACGAATTCAATCTTGCTATTCATAAATTTAAAGGCGAGAAGTTTAACCCGAAAGGTCACAAATACGTTACGGATTTCGACTTTGATCCGAACCCGATACTTACTTTCAGGGTAGGAGGGGTAGTGTTGACAAAGGAAATGCTTTTTGCCGGCAACAGCGACAGCATCATTATTAAGTATACCCTGGTTGAAGCCCATTCTCCGACAAAAATGCGTTTCAGACCCTTTTTGGCATACAGGAACATTCATTCGCTCAGTAAAGCTAACAACGATGTTGAGCGCAAATACGACGAAATTCCCAATGGTATTAAAATCCGCATGTACTTAGGTTACCCGCATTTGCACCTGCAGTTTTCGAAGGAAAATGAATATGTGCATGCCCCCGATTGGTACTTCGACTTCGATTACATGCGGGAGAAAGCACGTGGATACGAGTCCCTGGAAGATTTATATACGCCGGGCTATTTTGAATTGCCTATAAACGTCGGGGAAAGCGTTTATTTTATGGCAAGTCTCGAAGCAGAGGATCCCAAAACTTTTGCACGTATGTTCAGCCAGGAACTGAAAAAACGGATTATTCGCGATAGCTTTGAAAATTGCCTGAAAAATGCCGCTCAGCAATTTATTGTAAAAAGAGGCAAGAAATATGAATTGATTGCCGGTTTTCACTGGTTTGGACGTGTTGCCCGCGATACATTTATTTCATTGCCGGGGCTTACACTTTTACAAGGTGATTTTAAAACATTTAAGGCCATATTGGATGCCTGCCTTCTCGAGATGAAGGGTCCGCTTTTCCCTAATTCGGGAACAGGCCTGAAACTTGAGTATAACTCCGTTGACGCTCCCTTATGGTTTTTCTGGACATTGCAGCAATATGTGAAATATAGCGATGACAAATCAGTCTGGAAAAACTATAGCGAATATATGAAGCTGATTTTGAACAGTTTCCGCGAAGGAGCACCGTATAATATTCACATGTTGGATAACGGACTGTTATATGCCGGTGTGAATGGTTCGGCTATTACCTGGATGGACGCCATCGTTGATGGTAAACCTGTTACACCCCGTATCGGACTGGCAGTTGAGGTAAATGCGCTTTGGTACAATGCCATCCGTTTTGCCATTGAACTTGCCGAAAAGGCAGGCGAAAAAGATTTTGTTAACGATTGGCAACCAGTAGCCGATCGTATACCTGCTGCTTTTGTTGATGCATTCTGGTATAAAGAAAAAAACTACCTATACGACTATGTGTTAGGTGATTTCCGTGATAAATCGGTACGTCCTAACCAGATTTTTGCCGCTTCATTGCCTTTTTCGCCACTCAACGACGACCAGCGTAAAGGTATCCTCGACAGGGTTCAGTCCGAATTGCTTACCCCCAGAGGTTTACGCACCCTGGCACCAAAAAACCCGGCTTACGTTCATGAATATACAGGCGATCAAACAGCACGCAACAGGGCTTATCATCAGGGTTCCGTTTTCCCATGGCTATTTGGTCATTTTGCTGAAGCCTGGCTGCGGCTCTACGAGCAAGGTGGAACTGCTTACATCACCAAGCTTTATAATGGTTTTGAAGAAGTAATTACTGAACATGGGATTGGTACCATTTCAGAACTGTACGATGGCGACCCTCCATACCGTCCGTCAGGCGCTATTTCGCAGGCTTGGAGTGTCTCTGAACTTTTACGCGTCAGCGATATGCTTAAATCGATGAAACATTCGAAAACCCCGAAGACGAAATAAATTACAAAGTCAATATATAAATAAGTATGAAAGTATTAATGTTTGGATGGGAGTTTCCTCCTCATATTACCGGTGGTCTGGGTACAGCCTGTTTTGGCCTGACTAAAGGTTTATTGAAACATGGGGTTGAAGTGCAGTTTGTTGTGCCCAAAGCTTATGGCGACGAAAGCCAGGAAGCGGTAAGGCTGATTAATGCCAGCGATGTTACCGTGATGATGAATGATGCCGTATTCCGCGAATACTGGAACCAGATCACTTATATGGAAATCGGCTCGAACCTCATACCCTATGTGGGACCTGAGGACTTTGAACAAATGGTAAGTGAGAATACAAATACCAGGATTGAGGAATCCGGAAGGGTTTTCTCCGAAAGGTTTCAGTTTTCGGGTAAATATGGCCACGACCTGATGGAAGAAGTGGCCCGCTACGCTCTGGTTGGCGCTGCAATTGCCGCCAACAGCGAATTTGATGTTATTCATGCTCACGACTGGTTAACCTATTCGGCGGGAGTTGCAGCCAAAAAAATATCGGGTAAACCTCTTGTCGTGCATATGCATGCAACAGAATTCGATCGTTCGGGCGAAAATTACAACGAGAATGTATATGAAATTGAACGAAAAGGAATGGCTGAAGCCGATCGGGTAATAACGGTCAGTAATCTCACCAGGAACATCGTCATCGACAGGTATCATATTGATCCCGATAAGGTTATAACAGTTCATAATGCTGTTGAACCGCCCGAAAATACTGAAATACTTGACGCGGAAAAACACGTTAAAGAAAAAATAGTAACTTTCCTGGGAAGGATCACCTTCCAGAAAGGCCCGGAATATTTTATCGAAGCAGCATGCAAAGTACTCGAACGCGATAAAAATGTGCGTTTTGTGATGGCGGGTACCGGCGACCTGATGGAGAAAATGATAAAACGGGTAGCAAAACTGAAGATATCGTCTCATTTTCATTTTACCGGGTTCCTGAAAGGCGAAAATGTCGATCGTATGTTTGCCATGAGTGATGTTTATGTAATGCCTTCGGTATCAGAACCTTTCGGAATTTCACCTCTCGAAGCCATGCGGTCAAATGTTCCTGTTGTCATT
This sequence comes from Bacteroidota bacterium, assembly GCA_037142075.1. Taxonomy (GTDB): domain Bacteria; phylum Bacteroidota; class Bacteroidia; order Bacteroidales; family UBA4417; genus UBA4417. The sequence goes on along the minus strand of JBAXBJ010000025.1, from coordinate 41,492 downwards.
TCGAAACAATCGGGGGTTGCCGAAGTTCTTAACCATGTGATGAAAGTCGATTTCTGGGATGTGGATGCCATGGCGGATGCCATTTATGGGCTCTTACATTATAAATCACTCAACACAATGTTTCTTACCCATGGCACTGAGGAAGTGAATAACCTGAAATGGGAATCGGCTGCACGTAAAGTTGCCGATATCTACGAATCACTGGTTTAGTTTAAAAAGTAAATACATTATTTTAACCATAGTTTTAAAAACCACGATATATGAGGTCAATTTGTCTTTATTTCCAGGTTCACCAGCCATTCCGCCTTCGTACATATAGGTTCTTCGATATTGGCGCCGACCATTATTATTACGACGATTACCAGAATAAGCGTATAACCAGGCGTATAGCAACTGATTGCTACCTTCCTGCTAACGAAGTTCTGCTGGCCCTGATTAATGAGTATGGCTCGGCATTTAAGGTGACTTTTAGCATCAGCGGAATCGCTATCGAACAGTTTAAAAAATACTCACCCGAGGTGATCGAGAGTTTTAAACGCCTCGCTAAAACCGGAAATGTTGAATTCCTTGCCGAAACGTATTCGCATTCCCTCGTGGCATTAAGTAATCCTGATGAATTTAAACGACAGGTAGAGGAGCATGCCGCGGCAATAAAAGAACTGTTTGGAGTAACCCCAACCGCCTTCAGGAATACAGAACTTGTGTACTCAAATAACATTGCAGGCCAGGTGCTCGCAATGGGATACAGAACCATGCTGACCGAAGGAGCTAAACAATTGTTGGGCTGGAAGAGTCCTAATTTTTTGTACTGCAGTGCACCGCACCAACGCCTTAAACTTCTGCTGCGTAATTACCAGCTCAGTGATGATATAGCGTTTAGGTTTTCGTCGCAGGACTGGAGTGAATGGCCTTTAACAGCCGACAAATATGTTTCGTGGCTGAATAATGTAGACCCCAGCCAGGAACTGGTAAATATTTTTATGGATTACGAAACCATCGGCGAACACCAAAAGGCTGAGTCCGGAATATTTGGTTTCCTGAGGGCATTTCCCGAACAACTGATCAAATCGAATAAATGGACGTTCCGAACACCAAGCGAAGTTGCCGAGGATTTGCAACCCGTTGCCGGAATTGATTGCCCCTATGCCATTTCATGGGCGGATGAAGAACGCGATCTTACGGCCTGGCTCGGAAACGACCTTCAGGATGAGGCATTTTCGAACCTTTATAAGCTTTCGGAAACGATGTCTACCTGCACGGATGCTGACCTTCACCGCGATTGGAATTACTTACAGTCGAGCGACCATTTTTACTATATGTGTACCAAATGGTTCAGCGACGGAGATGTTCATCAGTATTTTACTCCTTATGGCACCCCTTATGAAGCATTCCTCAATTATATGAATGTGCTTGCCGATTTCGAAATAAGGGTAAAAGAATATGCTGCCGAAACATCGGGCATTACCAGGAAAGAATCTGTAAAAGCTGCGACGAACACTGAAAAGAAACCTGTAACTGCAGTAAAAAAAGCTGCAACAAAAGTAGCTACAGCTGAAGTTACCTCTGTATTAAAAACCGGGAAAGCTACTTCCTCAAAAACAAAAACGAAGTAAAAACAGCTATGGTTATTCACATTTGGATGAACTTGTGAACAACTTAAAAGGCTGTTAATTTTAAAATTCTTACTTTTGCAGACCTCTGATTTAGGTTTCATACCTGTCAGGGGTTTGATTTTTGTGCAAAATCTCTGGTATTTATGCACTGAATTACTTGATTCTGAAACAAATATATGAGTGAAAAAAAAATGCTAAAGCCCGATTACTTATTTGAAGTAAGCTGGGAAGTATGCAATAAAGTTGGCGGAATTTATACGGTAGTAGCCACCAAGGCTCCCGGAATTCAGCAGGAATATGGTAATAATTATATAGTTATTGGCCCTGATGTTTGGAAAGAGACAATTCCAAATCCTGAATTTACCGAAGATAAAAGCATATTCCGTGCCTGGCGCGAACGTGCCGAAAATGAAGGTCTGAGAGTAAAGGTGGGTCGATGGAACATTAAGGGCCGTCCTGTTGCAATACTGGTCGATTTTACGCAATATTTTTCGTCGAAAGATGTGATTTTAGCCCAGTTTTGGGAAAAATATAAGTTAGACAGCATTTCCGGGACCTGGGATTACGTTGAACCCGCCTTATTTGGCTACGCCGCAGGAAAGGTGATTGAGAGTTTTTATGAATTCAACCTCACCGCCCAGGATAAAATCGTAGCTCAGTTCCACGAATGGATGACCGGTGGTGGAATACTTTATCTTAACGACCGTGTTCCCCAGATAGGAACCGTTTTTACAACCCATGCCACTGTTGTGGGAAGATGTATAGCCGGAAATAACCTGCCGCTTTACAGCCGTTTCGATGAATACACAGGCGATGCAATGGCACAGCGTTTTCATGTGATGGCAAAACATTCGCTTGAACATATTGCCGCTGTCGAAAGTGATGCGTTTACCACTGTGAGCAAACTTACTGCCAACGAATGCAGGCAATTTATCGGACGAGAACCTGATATTATTACCCCTAATGGTTTTGATGATTCACTGTTTCTGGATGAAGCAACTCTGGCAGCCAAGAGGCTGGTAGCGCGCGAAAAACTCCTTTCGGTGGCACAGGCGGTTACGGGCCAGTTATTACCTGCCGATACACTTCTTTTGCTTAACAGCGGAAGGTATGAATTCAGGAATAAAGGCATTGATCTTTTCCTTGATGCTTTGGCAAACCTGAATCATAATCAACAACTTACATACCCTGTTGTAGCTTTTATTACTATACCAGCCCATCATTCGGGGCCAGTACCCGGATTGTCGGAGAAAATCGAATCCGGTAATTATGAGAATACCGAGGACAAAAATTACCTTACGCATGGCCTCTTCGAGCCGGATTACGACCCGATTTTGCGCAGGCTAAAGGAAGACAACTTGTTCAATTCCCTTCAGGACCAGGTTAAAGTTATATTCGTTCCTAGTTACCTGAATGGTAACGACGGTATTTTCAACCTTAGCTACTACGACCTTTTACCCGGATTTGATCTTTCCTTGTTCCCCTCTTACTATGAGCCATGGGGTTACACCCCGCTCGAAAGTCTTGCTTTTGGAGTTCCAACAGTCACAACTTCATTGGCAGGGTTTGGCTTATGGGTGAGAGACAATATTAATAATAGCGGTATTACTGTAATCAATCGTGATGATGATAACAATGAATCGGTTGTAAATGCGATGGTATCGGTAATTCTTTCATTCGAAAAAATGTCGGATACCAGGCGCGACGAACTCTCACAATCAGCCATTTCCATTGCGCGAACAGCATTATGGAGCAATTTGCTTATTTATTATAAGAAGGCCTATTCCATTGCTCTTGAAAAAGTACTTGACCGTTCCGATTTGTTCCGCGATAAGCGCCAAGCCGAAACTGTGATCAGTGTTAACGGGAAAAAAGCATCTCATCCGGAGTGGCACAAAGTACTTGTCAATCATGTTTATCCTGAGTCGCTGAAAGGGTTGCTCAAACTCAGCCGCAATCTTTATTGGTGCTGGAATACCGAAGCTACAGATCTGTTCCGCATGATTGATCCTGAAAACTGGGAATATTCGGTTCATAATCCAATTGCGTTGCTCGAATCACTTACCTACGGCCAGTTGCAGGAATTGGAAAGGAATCCTGAATTTATGATGCGGCTCAAGGAAGTGATGCACAATTTCGAAGTGTATCTTTCGAAAAGTGAGGGAAAGAAAAAACCTACCATCGCCTATTTTAGCATGGAATTTGGTTTGCACGAAAGTGTACAGATATATTCCGGTGGATTGGGCGTTCTGGCAGGCGATTACCTGAAACAAGCTTCAGATTCCAATGTGGATATGATAGGTGTTGGATTATTATATCGCTATGGTTATTTCAGCCAGGCACTTTCACCCTATGGGGAGCAGGTTCCGCAATATTTTCCTCAGCGGTTCAACCACTTACCAATTAAACCTGTCCGCAATGCAGATGGAAAATGGATAATGGTCAGTATTTCATTACCCGGCCGTATACTTTATGCAAAAGTATGGCAGCTGGATGTGGGACGCGTGCCTCTTTACCTGTTGGATGCCGATATTGACGAGAATTCTGAAGCCGACAGGTTTGTTACCCACCAGTTGTATGGCGGCGATCTGGAAGTGCGTTTTAAACAGGAATTATTACTTGGTGTTGGCGGTATTCGTCTTCTTGAGGCCATTGGCGTGGAGCCGGATATTTACCATTGCAACGAAGGACATGCTGCTTTTATCGGCATCGAGCGTTTGCGTAATTATGTGCAGGAAAAACAATTATCATTCCTACAGGCAATAGAATTAGTAAGAGCATCAGCTTTATTTACTACACATACGCCGGTTCCTGCAGGTCATGATGCATTTACCGAAGACCTGTTACGTACCTACATTCCGCATTATGCGGTGAGGCTGAATATCTCCTGGAATACTTTTATGAACCTTGGACGTCATATTGAGAACAGGAATGACCAGAAATTCTCGATGAGCGTTCTTGCGGCTAAACTTTCGCAGGAAATGAACGGCGTTAGCCGGATTCATGGCCAGGTTAGCAGGCAGATGTTTAAAACCATGTATAACGGCTTTTATGAAAATGAAATTCATATCGGCTACGTAACCAATGGTGTTCATTTTCCAACATGGGCCAATGCCAAATGGAAAAAACTTTATACCCAGGAATTTGGAGCAGCATTTCTCGAAGATCAATCAAATCCTGAATACTGGAAGAAGATACATAATGTTCCCGATGAGCGGATATGGCACATCAGGCAGGAGCTGAGAGGCGAACTCATCAGTTACATGAAAAAACGCCTCATTGATTCGATGGGTACAAGCTCCGAAAACCCGAAACAGGTTATTCAAACGGTTGAGGCGCTCGACAGCGATGCGCTTACTATTGGTTTTGCCAGGAGGTTTGCAACCTACAAAAGGGCTCACCTGCTTTTTTCCAATATTGAACGCCTGGCGCAGATACTAAGCGATGCAAAACGCCCTGTGCAGTTTGTTTTTGCAGGTAAAGCCCATCCGGCCGACAAAGCCGGTGCCGACCTGATCAAACGGATTATCGAAGTTTCACGTATGCCTCAATTTGTGAGCAAGGTTATATTCCTCGAAAATTACAATATGGCGATGGCCCGTAAACTGGTTCAGGGAGTTGATATCTGGCTTAACACACCTACACGTCCATTGGAAGCCAGTGGCACAAGCGGCGAAAAAGCCGTTATGAATGGAGTTGTCAATTTCAGTGTGCTCGATGGATGGTGGGCCGAGGGCTACCGCAAAAATGCCGGCTGGGCTCTGAAAGAACAACGCACATACGAGAACCAGCAATTTCAGGATGAGCTGGATGCCGAAACCATCTATAATATTCTCGAAAATGAGATCATTCCTACATTCTACGACCGCGATAAAGATGGTACACCTCATGCCTGGGTTAAATATGTAAAAAATACCATTTCCGGTATTGCGCCTCATTTCACAATGAAACGTCAGCTTGATGATTACTATACAAAGTATTACGATGTATTATCAAAACGTTCGGAATTGTTGAAGGCTGACGACTGTTCTGCCATGCGAAACCTGGCTTCCTGGAAATTCAGGATGGTTCGTAACTGGGATGGCATCGAAGTAGTGGATGTTATTTTCCCGAATCCCACTGTTCAAACGCTAAACCTGGGCGATATTTTCAAAGCTGAATTGATTATCAGCCTGGGCGACATCGCTCCCGATGATTTGATGATCGAAATGGTGTCTGGTCAGAAAGTGAATGACCAGATGCTTGAACCTCAGTCGATACGCGAGCTGCAACTCACAAAAGTAGATGGAAACCTGGCTCATTTTACTCTCGAAGCAGAAACTGCCCTGGCAGGTGTATCCGATTTTGCTTTCCGTATTACTCCAAAAAATCCATTGTTGCCTCATCGTATGGACTTTAACCTTGTGAAGTGGGCTTAATTAATTTGATAATTTGAGAATTTGCTAATGTGTTAATGCGATAATTTGATGATGTGCGAGTTGGATAATTTAATACGTTTAAAATGTGGAAGTTTGATAGTTGAAGAAGGAAATTGTGAGTATTATTTTCCTTAAACTTCCCTTCCAACCTCCATCTTCACCCCTAAAACCTAACCCCCAACCCCTAAAACCTAATAAAAAATGAAACTACTCGAAGGAAAAGTTGCCCTTATTACCGGAGCCTCCCGCGGGATTGGCAAGGCAATAGCCATAGCTTTTGCACAACAGGGTGCTTCTATTGCTTTTACTGATATGCGCCGCGATGAAATAATGGAAGCTACTGAACTCGAAATCCAGGCTATTGGCGTTAAAGCCATGGGCTATGCCTCCGATGCAAGTTCATTCGACGATAGCGAGCGTACTGCCGATGAGATTGCCAAAGAGTTTGGCCGCATCGATATACTGGTAAATAATGCAGGTATCACCCGCGACAACCTTTTGATGCGCATGACTGAATCCGACTGGGACCTGGTTATAAAAGTGAACCTGAAATCGGTATTTAACCTTACAAAAGCCGTGCAGAAATACATGCTCAAACAGCGCTCCGGTTCCATTATAAATATGAGTTCCGTGGTTGGAGTGAACGGCAATGCCGGCCAATCGAATTACTCAGCGTCGAAAGCCGGGTTGATAGGGTTTACCAAGTCGGTTGCCCAGGAGCTAGGTTCGCGGAATATCCGCTGCAATGCTATTGCTCCCGGCTATATTGAGACCGAAATGACGGCAAAACTTTCGGAAGAAGTGCGCACCCAGTGGGCAGCACAAATACCTCTTCGCCGTGGCGGCAAACCCGAAGATGTGGCGCAGGCATGTGTTTTCTTTGCTTCCGATCTTTCGGCTTATGTAACCGGCCAGGTTCTGAGTGTTTGTGGCGGCATGAGCACCTAACTTTGTAAGAATGATATAGGATTGATGAGCAGGTTTCCGGAAGGAAGTCTGCTTTTTTTGTAGTCGGGCGTAAGGTTTTCTATCCCAGGAAAAGACTTCTTAGATATGCTACTCTTATATCAAAGCTTTAGCCTAATTTTAACCGCGGATTTAATACGGAAATTGGGTTGGGGAGAGGGGGGTAGATGGACTGGCCTCCAATGCTGTTTAAAAAATCGCCACCGGGAAAATTTTAAATATTTTTAAATAATGTTCACTAATTAGCTAACTTTGCATGGTGAAAGAAAAATTCGTCAGAAACATATTTTACTATAAGAACTATTATCTTGACTTTTACGCGACCCTTAATCCAGAAGTTAAGAAGAAGTTCAACTGGACATTGCAACTTGTTTCAGAATAGACAGTGTTCCTGGAAAATATTTCTCACACATGACAGGTTCATCAGGACTTTTCGAAATCAGGGTCGAAGTCGGTTCTAATATTTATAGGGTTTTCAGCTTTTTTGACGAAGGAAAACTTATTGTGTAAGTCAACGTATTTATCAAGAAAACCCAGAAAACACCAAAGAGCGAAATAGAACATGCAGAAAAACTCAAAAAACAATACTTCGATGAAAAAGATCAATAAAAACCTGACATCATTTGCGGATCATCTTGACACTGAATATGGAAAACGTGGAACAGAAACACGAGAAAAATATGAAGAAGGTTTTGAAGCATTCAAACTTGGTGTTATGCTCCAGGAACTCAGGAAAGAGCATGGAATGACTCAAGAGCAGTTAGCTGAAAAGTGTGGCACAACAAAGACATATATTTCCCGTATTGAGAATGATGCCAGTGACATTCGACTTTCGACACTTATGAGAATAATCCGAGAAGGATTTGGAAGACACCTGAGTTTAAGCGTTGACATCTGATAATAAAGCACATAGCGATAATCGAGCAAACGGCCCCGCCAGCAAATACTGAACGGGCGAGAGAGGATTAGGGAGGGAGGGGATGGAAATGGACAATGGATAATGGTTCTTCCTTATTCGTTAATCGTCATGGTGCCTGTACCAGGGAATTGGAGGGAAGAAAAGGCTGATGAGATATGTTATGCTTATATCAAAGCTTTAGCCTAATTTTAGTCGCTTATTTAGGCTGGAAATTGGCTTATAGGGAGGTTATTATGTGGATTGGCGTTATGGGTAAGTTTAAAAAACAATACAATTATTGAAAAAAATATAACCACCAAAGTGACAATTTAATTTTTATTATATAAATGAAGACCAGCAGCCACTAATAGAACGGAGCGAACTGAAAAGCTTTACAAGTAAGAATAATATAAGAATCAATAAAATGAAAAAATCATTATCATTCATTGCGTTATTTTGCTTTACAATACTGTGTAATTTTACATTAAAAGCACAATGGTTTGCACAAATAAGCGGAACAACAAATACTTTATATTCGGTTTATTTCACTGCTGCCGATATCGGTTCTGCAGTTGGTGACTTGGGGACAATTCGTAAAACTATCAACGGAGGTACTAATTGGACTGCACAAACCAGCGGTACAACGAATGCATTATTATCAGTTTATTTCATTAATCCAGATACCGGATATATTGTTGGCGGTACCGGAACAATTCTTAAAACAACGAATGCCGGAACAAACTGGACTGCACAAACCAGCGGAACAACCCATAATTTATTATCGGTTTATTTTTGTAATGGTTCTACAGGATATGCTGTTGGCTTATCAGGAACAATCAGAAAAACAACTGATGGAGGAGCTAACTGGCTTGTAAAAGAAACCGGAATAAATTCGCTTGTATCTCTGTATTCCGTGTGGTTTACTTCACAGGATACAGGATATTTAGCTGGTTCGTCGGGTTACATCTATAAAACAATAAATGGTGGAAACAACTGGAATGTTTTGGGAAACGGAAGTATTGGCAGCCTTGATTTACACGATGTTCAGTTTATTTCTTCTGATACAGGTTTTGTTGTTGGCGCAAATTCTGCTTTTCTTAAAACTACGAATGGCGGTTCAAATTGGTCATCAACTTATGGCGGTGGGAACCTGTTAAATTCTGTCTTTTTCACTCAAGCCAGCACTGGCTATGCTGCGGGTAATTATGGAGGTTATGGAATTATTCAGAAAACAACAAACGGCGGTACAAATTGGGTTACGGTTTTTTCTAATGGCTCAACCGGTAATTTAAATTCTGTTTATTTCCCAAATCCTAATACAGGATACGCAGTTGGAGCCTCAGGAACTATTCTCAAAAGCTCTTGCATAGCTCCGTATCAGCCTGGTATAATTACAGGAAGTACAACGGTATGCCAGGGACAGAACTCAGTTACCTACACAGTGCCAGCTATAACAAATGCGACTTCGTATGTCTGGACTTTACCAACAGGAGCAACAGGTAACAGCATAACAAACAGTATTACTGTGAACTATGGTACTTCCGCTGCTTCAGGCAATATTACTGTTAAAGGCACAAATTCGTGTGGTGATGGAGGTACTTCAACTCTTGCCATTACCGTAAATCCTTTGCCGGTTGCAGCAGGAACAATTGCAGGAGCAGCAACCGTTTGCCAGGGACAGAACTCAGTTACCTACACAGTACCAGCAATAACAAATGCGACTTCGTATGTCTGGACTTTACCAACAGGTGCAACAGGTAACAGCATAACAAACAGTATTACTGTGAACTATGGTGCTTCTGCTGCTTCCGGTAATATTAACGTTAAAGGCACAAATTCGTGTGGTTATGGAGCCATTTCAACTCTTGCCATTACTGTAAATCCTTTGCCGGTTATAGCAGGAACAATTGCAGGAGCAGTAGCCGTTTGCCAGGGACAGAACACTGTTACCTATACTGTACCAATAATCACAAATGCGACTTCGTATATTTGGACTTTGCCACCAGGAGCTAGCGGAACAAGTGCCACAAACAGCATTATTGTAGATTATGGAATATCTGCAACCTCAGGTAACATCACTGTGAATGGTCATAATTCCTGCGGTGATGGAACATCCTCATCAATGGCGATCACGGTAAATCCACTTCCTGCTGCCGCGGGACCCATCACAGGAAATACAACTGTTTGTCAGGGACAAAGTTCCGTTACTTATACTGTACCTGTAATCACAAATGCAACTTCGTATATTTGGACTTTGCCGGTAGGAGCAAGCGGTACAAGTATCACAAACAGCATTATTGTAGATTATGGGACATCTGCATACTCAGGTAACATCACAGTATATGGAAATAATTCATGTGGTGTTGGTTCACCCCAAGTATTAGGCGTAGAAGTGAATATAATAGATACTTCCGTTTCAGTTTCGGGCTTAACTCTTTTTTCTAATGCATATGGTGCCAGCTATCAATGGATAGATTGCAATGGAAATACACCAATTTCAGGAGCAATTAATCAAAGTTTTACTGTAACTGCAAATGGAAATTATGCTGTTATTGTTACCAAAAATAGTTGTTCCGATACTTCCGCCTGCTATAGCATTACCACTGTTGGAATATTTGGAAATAAGTCTGCACCCACTGTGTTTTTTTACCCAAATCCTTCTAAAGGAAAATTCACAATGAGTGGTGACATTGAAAAAATTACAAGTATAGAAATCTACAATGTGTTTGGAGAAGAAATTTATTCAATATTAAATTGCAAGCAAAAAATAACGAATGAAATGGACCTTTCTGAATTTTCAAAAGGAATCTATTTTGTATTAATTTATAACAAAGGGTATGTCCATAAAGAAAAAATTGTGATACAGTAGCAATTTTTTTTGATAACATAATAAAAACAGCCCAGAATAATAAGGCATCAAGTGATCGCTTTTCGCGATCTAATACGAGCCATGCGCCTCCTCAGCAAACTTTGCTTTAAACACTTTCAATATACAAAATCCTTTATCTAACGTCATGGATACAGGATTGATAAGCAGACTTCAGGAATGAATTTGGCTTTTTTAAAAGTTGGGAGTTAAGTCATCTATCATGGGAAAAGACTTCTGATACATGGTACTCTTATATCAAACCTTTTGCCTAATTTTAATCCCATATTTAGGCCGGGAATTGCCTTTGGAAGAGGTTATCAGGCGAACTGCTTTAAATAACAATTAGTCCAAATCGTACAAAAAAAACTAAACTTAAATGGTAAAATGGTAAAATAATGAGATATACGGTTTTATTAGTTGCCGTTTTGCTTGCACAATTATCCTGTAACAAAGACAATCCAACACCACCAGCTGACAAAGCAAGTGAGCAAAAAACAATTAACCTGACTGTTGACGGAAACACAAGGAGTTTTATTGTCTTACTTCCCACAGGATATAACAATGCAGGTAAAATGCCTATGATTTTTGCCATTCATGGCGGAAGCGGAACACCCGAAGGAATGATTAACATTGCCAATTTCAAATCTATTGCCGACAGAGATAAAGTGGTTTTGGTATATCCGGCAGGAATTCAAAAGAATTGGAATGATGGACGACCAACTACACCCAATCAATTAGGCATAAATGACGTTAGTTTTTTTAATCAAATGTGCGATTATATGATTGCGAACTATTCGGTTGACGGATCAAAAATTTATGCAACAGGAATTTCAAACGGAGGCTTTATGTCTTCACGATTAGGTTGTGAATTAAGCAACAGAATTGCGGCCATCGCTGTTGTTGCGGCTACTATTGAAGCCACGTCCATTGCGCCGGCATGCAATCCGGGAACACCTGTTCCTGCAATATATATTCATGGAACATCTGACCCACTTGTTCCCTTTACGGGTGGAGTAATGACAGCAGCTGGAACTGCAGGCGGTACAATTTTATCGCATTTTCAAGCAATTGACAAATGGGTAACTATAAATGGCTGTAGCACTACACCAACTATAACCGACCTGCCAGATAATGCAAATGATGGAACAACAATTAAACAAAGAGTTTATTCAGGAGGGATAAACGGAAGTGAAGTAGTTAGTTACGTTATTTTAAACGGTGGACATACCTGGCCACAAGGGTATCAATATTTAAATGAAGCCTTTATTGGAAAGACAAGTCAAGATATGAATGCATGCGAAGTTATCTGGGCTTTTTTTAAACAATTTAAACGGCAATAAAGTTTAACTGCCACTCATAAACAGGACTTCATGCGGCACGAAGTACCCGGGATGAAATTGCCGGTGAGCTTTTACAGTGGCAGGTTTTGGAGTATATTTAGAACAGCGTGCCCCGCACAAACATTGCTGTTGGTTGACAGGTAAGTGCAGGCACACACAGCCTGGCGATCGAATAAGGCGCAGCCTGATAAAACTGAAATCGACTGATCTTTTCACCGCACAAATATCATTGATGGACAGACTTTCGGAAGGAATTCTACTCTTTTTGTAACCCGGTATGAGTTAAATTGTTCTATTGTAAGGGCTGATTTGACCCATCAAATTCAGGCAGCTAATTTTAATAGATAAAACTGCTCCCCCCTAAAAATTCCCTTAAAATGGAAGTCGGCGGGATTTCAGTAGGTTTCAGCGGTTTAAAATAGCTAAAAAAATCAAGCAGTCTCACGGCTTCGGAATATTCCGGCTGGTTAGCCTGAACTTCGAGCAGGATGGGTTCAGCAAACGGTTTCAATACCGCCAGTTCGTATAAAAGTGCTGAGTTAAACATGGTATCGGCCTCTTCCTGGAAAGGGAAAATGTGTTTTTCTTCACCCTGTCGTACACTCTGCCATCGCGAAATGGTTTCCCTGGCCGAATATTTCCGGTAGCGGTAATCACGTACAATTCTCCTAATCAGCCTGTTATCGGTTGTACTCACCCGGTTATGATTATCGATATTTAAGGACGTAAGTGCCGATACGTATATTTTAAACTTGGCCTCAGCCGGAATGGAACTGGTAAGTTCCGGGTTTAATCCATGAATGCCTTCGATGATCAATACATTTTCAGGAAGCATCTGCATGGTTTCGCCATTATAGAAACGCGTTCCTGTCTCGAATGAGAACCTGGGCAATTCAACCTTTTCACCGTTCAGGAGTGCCAGTAAGTTTTGGTTAAAAGTTACTACGTCCAATGCTTCGACAGCTTCATAATCGTGGTTCCCGTTTTCGTCGAGCGGTGTATTATCGCGGTCGACAAAGTAATTGTCGAGTGATAAATTAAGCGGCTTCATTCCGTTGACAATCAAATGGATGGCGAGTCGTTTGGCAAAAGTCGTTTTCCCGCTTGATGAAGGGCCGCTGATCAGAATAATTTTTACATGATCCTTCCGCTGCCGGATGTTATCGGCGATCTGTCCGATTTTTTTTTCATGCAAAGCTTCTGAAACTTTTATCAGCACTTCGGATTTGCCATTTGAACACGAATTATTCAGGTCGCTGATATTAGGAACTTCAAGAATTTTAATCCATTGCGAAAATTCCTGGAATATTTCAAACAGTTTATTCTGTACCACCAGGTTTTCAACAAGTACCGGGTTGTTTTTCTGTGGCAACTGCAAAAGCATGCCGTTGAAATATTTGTTAAGGTCAAAAACTTTCAGGTAGCCTGTGGATGGAACCATACAACCATAAAAAGAGCCAAGATGCCCGCCAAGGTTGTAATAAGTGGTAAAATTCTGTCCTTTGTGCTTCAACAGGTTGATTTTATCAGTCAACCCTTGTGCTTCGAATTTAAGAATCACCTCCTTTGTCTCTTCTTCAATATTTATAAAAGGAAGGTTTGCATCAATAATTTCCTGCATCCTGACTTTTATACTCGCTACATCTTCGAGAGATAATTCCTTATCAAAACTATTGATCCTGCAATAAATTCCCTTTGCAATGGAGTGGTTTATACGCAGATGCGAATCTGCAAAGAGTTCACGTACTGCTTTGCAGAGGACAAACGAAAGGCTCCGCAGGTACATTCTCATACCATCGGGATGGGTAATATCAATAAATTGTATAGCAACGGGATGAAATATTTCGAAGGTAAGCTCTTCCAAAACATTATTGACCAGGGCACCCAGGATAGGGTTTTTCATTTTCACATCAAACTGTTCGATCACCTCGCGAAGTGAAGTCCCTTTGCCTACTATCTTAGTTGTGCCTGAGTTTACACAATTAATCGCAATAGTTGTATTCATTGTTGAAACCTGAATTAAAATTAATCCAATTATCGCATTATCACATTATCGAATTTTCAAATTACCTCCTTTAAATACTGTGCAGTAAAGCTTTCCTGGTTTTTTACAAGTTCCTCCGGGGTGCCTTCGGCAATAATATACCCACCGCGTTCTCCACCTTCAGGACCCATATCTATCACATAGTCAGCTACTTTTATTACTTCCAGGTTGTGCTCAATAACGAGTACCGTATTACCACGGTCGACCAGTTTATTCAACACATTGAGCAAAATATTAACATCTTCAAAATGAAGACCTGTTGTAGGTTCATCCAGGATGTATAGTGTCTTTCCTGTATCGCGTTTCGAAAGTTCGGTGGCGAGTTTCACTCTTTGCGCTTCGCCGCCCGATAAGGTTGTGGAGCGCTGCCCGAGGGTTATATAACCAAGTCCGACCTGGTTTAAAGTGTTTATTTTTTGCAGTATGGAAGGAATGTTGCCAAAGAATTCGACGGCATATTCAATGGTCATATTCAGCACATCTGTGATGGATTTACCTTTATAACGCACTTCCAAAGTTTCACGGTTGTAGCGTTTGCCATCACAAATTTCGCAAGGCACGTGCACATCGGGCAGAAAATTCATTTCAATCACCCGTATTCCAGCACCCTGGCATGTTTCGCAGCGTCCGCCTTTCACATTGAACGAAAACCGGCCGGGTTTGTAGCCCCTGATCTTTGACTCGGGTAGGGACGAGAACAATTTGCGTATTTCATCAAATACACCGGTGTAAGTAGCAGGATTTGAACGAGGTGTACGTCCAATGGGCGACTGGTCAATTTCGATGACTTTGTCGATATTTTTGAGCCCCTCAATGCTAATGTATGGTAAGGGCTTCTGCTCCGAGCGGTAAAAATATTTACTTAAAATCGGGTACAGCGTTTCATAAATGAGGCTCGACTTGCCACTTCCTGAAACACCCGTTACACAGATAAAAATTCCTAAAGGCAGAGTCAAATCAACACTTTTCAGGTTGTTGCCTGTCGCGCCGGTGAGTGTAAGGAAGTTATTATCATGATTCCTGCGTTTGGCAGGGACAGCAATTTTTTTCCTGCCCGAAAGATATTGACAGGTTATACTTTTGCAATCATGCAGCGAATTTGGATCGCCCTCAGCAACAATGAGCCCGCCATGTGTGCCCGCGCCCGGACCCATATCAATCACGTGGTCGGCTGCAAGAATCATGTCCTGGTCGTGTTCGACCACTATCACCGAGTTTCCAGTGTCGCGCAGATTTTTCAATGAAGCTATCAGCCGGTGGTTATCTCTTTGGTGCAGCCCGATGCTGGGTTCATCCAATATGTATAATACGCCAACGAGTTGCGAGCCGATTTGTGTGGCAAGGCGGATGCGTTGCGATTCGCCGCCCGACAGGCTTCCTGAGGTACGGTTAAGCGACAGGTAATCGAGGCCAACGTTCAAAAGAAAAGTAAGACGGCTTTGTATTTCGCGTATAATTTCGTGAGCGATCAGTTTCTGGCGTTCTTCCAGGTGTGTTTCGAGGTCGCTGAACCATTCCGACAGATTTATTAGATCCATCCGGGAAAGTTCAGCTATGTTTTTTTCGTTGATCCTGTAAAATAAAGATTCTTTTTTGAGCCTGGTGCCGAGGCAGTCGGGACACTCAACTGTATTCATAAATCCTTCGGCCCATCGTTTTAAGCCTTCCGGATTGCCTGCTTCATTCTGATTTTGAATGTGTTGCACAATTCCTTCAAAATTGAGCGAATAGGATGATGTTACGCCCAGGTATTCGTTCTTTACTTTTATAACTTCTTCCGTACCGTATAATATGGTTTCAATAGCTTCATCCGGAATATCAGATAGGGGAGTGTCAAGTGTAAAATGATATTTGTGCGAAATGGCTTCCAGTTGCCTGAAAATCCACGTTGGCTTGTATTCACCCACAGGAGCTATGCCGCCTTTTCGGATGCTTTTGGATGTATCGGGGATAATTTTAGTCAGGTCAATTTCCGAAATGTAGCCTAATCCTTTGCAGCGGGGGCAATACCCATAAGGTGAATTGTAAGAGAAACTATTTGGTTCGGGCTCATCATATGCAATGCCCGTTTCCGGATCCATGAGTAAACGGCTGTAAAACCGGGCATCTTTGGCTGTTATTTCCATCGCCATCAAGGCTCCTTTTCCTTGCCGTAACGCAGTTTGAATAGAAGCCGTCAGGCGTGTAAGTGATTTTTCATTTATTTTAATGGTATCAATAACGGCCTCAATATCATGTATTTTGTACCTGTCGACCTGCATTCCGAACGTGATTTCGCTCACTTCACCGTCAATTCTCACTTTCAGGAATCCCTGTTTCCTGATTTGTTCGAAAAGTTCCCGGTAATGCCCTTTCCGTCCACGAACCAAAGGCGCAAGTATATAGATAGTTTTTTCGGAGTAGTTTTCCATAATCAAATCGATGATTTGATTATCGGTATAACGAACCATTTTCTGTCCCGATGCAAACGAGTATGCTTCACCGGCGCGGGCATAAAGCAAACGCAGGAAATCGTATATTTCGGTAATGGTTCCAACTGTAGATCGCGGGTTGCGGTTGGTGGTTTTTTGTTCTATGGAAATAACGGGGCTTAAGCCTGTTATTTTATCCACATCCGGACGTTCGATGTCGCCCATAAACTGCCGGGCATAAGCCGAAAATGTTTCCATATAACGGCGTTGACCTTCGGCATAAATGGTATCGAAAGCAAGCGATGATTTTCCGCTGCCGCTTAAACCGGTGATCACGACTAATTTATCACGGGGAATTACTACATCGATATTTTTCAGGTTATGCACCCTGGCACCAAAAACTTCAAGAAATTCCTGACGCGCGGTTTCCGGTTCTTCAATAATTAGTTGGTCAATGCCACCCTGATTCATAAGTTTTGGTAGTTGATGCCGCTTTGAATTCTAACTGCCTATCGGGGCAACGAAGCGGCTGTAATGGTGTCGTTAAAAATCTGTTCAGCATTGTCAATTTCAGCAAGCAACTTATCGAAATCTTCAAATCCTTTAACAGGCATTGAAAGTATGTATTTTTTTCTGCCGGGATTCGTTAATTTATCTGATCGTAACCAGGGATTGAAATCCTTAAGCAAGCGATAATTGATATTCATCGTTTTAGCAAACACGGGCAGATTGTTGACTGTCGAATCTATTTCCAGATTATACGTTGGAATAGGAGGGTAGAGATCTTTTTTACGGATAATATAGCCATACTCGGTCGGATGTTCGTAAAGCAATTTTAAAGCAATGATGCGATAGATGTATCGCATAGTTTCATCGGGAAGGTAAAGATCGTAGTAGTTTCCAACCTTTTGCCGTTCAAGTTCCTTTGCAATCCTGCCTTCGCCCACGTTATAGGCTGCCGCCGCAAGAGTCCAGCTTCCAAATTTATTGTACGAACCAAGCAGCAGTTTGCAGGCAGCTTCGGTTGCTTTTTCAACATGATAGCGCTCGTCGATCTGCTCGGTAATTTCGAGCCCGAAATTCTTTGCCGTTCCCGGAATAAACTGCCAGAAACCGGCAGCCCCGGCCTGTGATTGTACATTGGATAAACCGCTTTCGATCAGTGCCAGGTATTTGAAGTCTTCGGGAACCTTGTATTTCTTTAAAATCGGGACTATGATACGAAAATACCTGTTCGACTTTTTCAACATCAGCAAAGTTGAGGAGTGCCAGTAGGTATTTACCATTAATTCGCGATCGAGACCTTCACGTACATAGTACAAACCTAAAGGTGCTTCTTCGCCTGCGAATTCAGCCTTGTCGGGCAACACCAGTGAAAATATTTTGTTGCTGTGTTGGAAAGCTTTTTTGTAATCGTTGTCTGCTGCTGTATTTTTCAAGTTTTTTGAATAATAAAAACCTTCGAAAACCGCGAAAGACGCCAGGACTATTATAAATATGATTTTTTTACTCATTAAAAATAAATTAAGTTACCTGACCTCTATTTTAGCATGTCAGCAAAAGGAATTCTAAGTTATATTTTATTCAATTTAATAAAGCAATGTTTTAATATCATTAGTATCAGCAATTTATGATAAAAAACCATTTTTCAGATTTCATGAGATGAGTCGGAGCTTTGAAACTACAAATGCAACTCAGAAAACCCTGGCATCCTTGAACAAAGGAGCCACTTTATCTTTGTCCGATAATAATGGATCGGAAATTCCCCAATCAATATTTAACTCAGGGTCATTCCAGCGTATGCTTCCTTCGGATGCTTTGTCGTATGGTGCTGAGCATTTGTATGTAAAGATGGTATCATCTTCGAGTGTTACAAATCCATGGGCGAAACCTGCGGGAATCCAGCAAATCCATTTATTTTCGCCGGTTAGTTCCATTGATACCCATTTACCAAAGGTTGGCGAATTTCGCCTGATGTCGACTGCAATATCCAGCACTGAACCACGGATTACCCTGATAAGTTTGCCCTGTGCAAAAGGTTGAAGTTGGTAATGCAAGCCGCGAAGTACATTTTTTTGCGACCTCGATTCGTTGTCCTGCATAAAAGGGTCGGTAATACCAAAAGCGGCAAATTTTTCAACATGGAACGACTCGAAGAAATAGCCGCGGTCGTCGCCGAATACATCCGGTTTTATGATTTTAACATCGGGAATTGCAGTAAGGGTGAGTTCCATGTGTTTTAAGGTTTTTGGGGTTGGGAGTTATGAGATATGAGTTATGAGTGATGAGTTACGATTGCGAATTTATGATTGCGGATTGCGGATTTACGATTGCGGATTTACGAAAGAACAACTATTTTCTATTTTCCATTTTCTATTAACTTTTCCCGATTCCCCAACTTACAAATGAATCACCTCGCCGTAAGCAGCGGCTACAGCTTCCATAACAGCCTCGCTCATAGTGGGATGAGGATGTATGGATTTGATAATTTCGTGGCCGGTTGTTTCAAGTTTTCGGGCTACGACGGCTTCGGCAATCATTTCGGTAACATTATCGCCAATCATATGAGCACCAAGCCATTCGCCATATTTTGCATCGAAAATCACTTTTACAAAACCATCTTTAGAGCCCGAAGCACTTGCTTTCCCTGATGCAGAAAAAGGAAATTTCCCGACTTTTATATCATAACCGGCTTCTTTTGCTGCTTTTTCGGTCATTCCTACCGAGGCTATTTCGGGCGATGTATAAGTACAACCGGGAATGTTACCATAGTCAATTGCTTCGACATGCATTCCGGCTATTTTTTCGACGCAGGTAATACCTTCGTGAGAAGCAACATGAGCCAGGGCCGGTCCGCTTACAATATCGCCGATCGCATAATAACCTTCCACATTGGTGCGATAGAATGGATCAACAAGCACTTTGCCTTTTTCAGATTTAATACCTGTATCTTCAAGACCGATACCTTCGAGATTGGTGGCAATACCTACAGCCGATAAAACTATGTCACATTCAATGATTTCAATGGTTTTGGGCGTTTTAATGCTGACTTTACATACATCGCCTACAATTTCAACCGATTCAACGGAAGAGGACGTCATTACTTTAATGCCGGCTTTTTTGAAACTGCGTTCCAACTGTTTCGAAACGTCTTCATCTTCGATCGGGACAACATTTGGCAGAAATTCGACCAGGGTAACCTGAACGCCAATACTGTTGTAGAAATGAGCAAATTCGGAACCTATAGCGCCCGAACCAACCACAACCATACTTTTAGGCATTTCAGTCAGGGTCATGGCTTCACGGTAACCGATTATTTTTTTACCATCCTGCACCAGGTTTGGCAGTTCACGCGAACGGGCACCGGTGGCTATAATGATGTGAGATGCAGTATATTCGGAAGTTTTATCTTCGTCATCGGTTACTTCCACTTTTTTACCGGGTTTCACTTTGCCAAAACCTTGTATATGGTCAATTTTATTCTTTTTCAACAGGAATTGAATGCCTTTGCTCATTCCATCCGCCACACCACGGCTTCTTTTCACCATGGCAGGAAGATCAGCCACTGCACTACCTTCGAATGTGATGCCGTAATCGCCGGCATGTTTCAGGTAATTGTATACCTGTGCACTTTTTAGCAGGGCTTTTGTAGGTATACAACCCCAATTCAGGCAAACGCCACCAAGTTCTGATTTTTCGACAACGGCGGTTTTAAAACCAAGTTGTGCTGCTCTTATAGCTGCTACATAACCACCTGGACCACTGCCAATTACTATAACATCATAATTCATATAAAATGCATTTTTAAATGAGGTGCAAAAGTACCATTTTTACCCGGATTTCGCCTGAATTCTTTTACTAAACTACTTGAAAACGTAGTTTTTCTGCAGATTGTTGCATCATTGTTCGTAAATCTTGTTAAATGATATAAACCAGATTGACAGCCTGGAAAAACAAATGGCCTGCGATTTGCAGGCCATTCTATTATATTGGGCAGGAAAATACAGATTAATGGCCTCTAGGTTCAGCAGACCCAGCAGTTTCAGGTGCATCCGCGGGTAATTGCTGATTTCCTTCAACGGTTTGGTCTATCATTTTGTATCCTTCAGGAACTTTAAACTTTTCGGCTGGAATTTTAGCGCCAATTTCAACTTTTTCGGCTACCATCTCCATAGGACCCATCGATACTTTAAGAGGAATGTTGTGAAAATGCACACCTGTAATCCTATTTGAGGGGTTTGCACTATCAGGAGTTAACGAATATTTCATGCCTTCGATGCCTGCTACTGTTTCTTTGCCTTCGTCTTTATAGCTGAGTTTTGTTTTGAGAGCCGGGCTTAAAGACTCAAGATTCATTTGTTCAAATAATTCAGGAGCCAGTTTCGATTTATAGGCGTCTTTGGTTGTTTTATCCACACCATTTGCTATATTTTGAAGCTCATAATGATACATGGTAAATCCATCGGTGATATCAATGGTATGCTGACGCAGTTCAGTACCACCCATATTTCCTTCTACCATTGTTTCACGCATTGTTTTACGACCATATTCATCGAAATACATCGTCTGTGTAACTTTTACACCCATCATTTCCATTGGTTTGTAGGTAATTATACCACTTTTTTCACCATAGGGCTGATCAGGACTTCCGCTCTTGCTACCCGAACCACCTGATTTACAGGCCATCAAAATGGTAAGGCCGATAACCTGTACCAGGATCAAAGTTTTTTTCATTTTCATTAAATATTGGTTGCTATTTTTTTGCAAAAGTAATAAAATATGCATTATTCTAAATTAATAATTAAAATGCTCAAAATGTGTAGTTTAGCTAAATTTCATGATTTATAAAGATAATTTATTTTTTACTTCTTGCCTGAAAAAGGTTTGCTTGTAAAAGTAAAAGCCATTACTACCGGGAGTACAATCGGTATAATAATAACCACTGGAAGAAACCAAACCGGCAGCCTGCTATTGTCTGAAATATTGCAAATTTGCCACTCAATCCAGGAAAAAAGAAGTACAACAATCAATTTAATTACCCTCAACATTCGTGTTGCTTTTAAATAAAGTTGCAGCGCATTCTCGACAGTAACTTTGATTGGATAATTGAAAATATGCGGAAATTTATTGAGTACGCTCAACCCGATTACCAGTAATAAGCTGATTACTGGTACGATAAAAATAGTGATTTTGCTTCCCCAATCATCTGCTTTACCATCCAGGCCGAAATGTGTGGGGATTGTATCGGGAAGCTGCCGGAAAATTATAAGCGGAACTAGCCAGGTAAAAAGAATCCCTAGTAAAGCCGCGAGTTCCAGAGCATAATCAAATTTGGTTAAACCAATTTTAAATACAGGTCGTTTTTCGGAGGAGTGTTTCATAAAGTATATAAATCTGGCTGTTATTAAAACATGTACTTCATTTATGCTGGTAAAAAAGGAACACTAAAAGTTTAACCGATAGGCAATTGCCGCGAAAAACCTTCCTGCAAAGATATAAAGGTTTCGGTAAAAGAAATTTCGGGAATGGATTGAATCTGTTCTACAATCACCTGTTTGAGGTGTTCGTTGTTACGGGTAATTATCTTTATCAGCAGTGAATATTTGCCTGATATATGATGGCATTCAACTATTTCGGGAATCTGGCGTATTTTATTGAAAACCTCGTTATGGGTACTTGTCGAAGTCAGGTTCACCTGTATACCAATAAAGGCGCAGGTCAGATATCCCATGCTTTTATGATTGAAAACCAGTTGCGATCCTGATATGATTCCTGCCTCTTTCATTTTCTTAATCCGCTGATGAACAGCGGTATGTGTAACTTTGCACTGTCGGGCAATTTCAACATACGAAGTTCGTGCGTCCTTCATTAGTTGTTCCACAATACGTTTATCGAGGATGTCAAGATGAAAGTCTGTTGGCATATTTTTTAGTTAATTAATTAAAATTGAAAGTAAAAAGGTTTAAAAAAGTTCAAAATTAAAATATTATTCCTGAATCTGATTCATAATGTTATAAATTGAGGCTAAATCGGAAACATCTGATAGTTTTGCATCTTTAAACGCATACCCATTTTAGTTCTCAAAAAAGCAGTAATTTCACAAATAAAAAATACTATGAAACACGACCCATCACGCGCAATTTTCGAGATGAAACAATTTGGTGAGTTTGGTGATGTAAATCCATCCATCACTGATTCAGCTACATACACTTTCCTTCAGGCTAAGACCATGGCTGAGACTTTTCAGGGTGAGGCCGAAGGATGTTTCCTGTATTCGAGGCATTGGAATCCGAGTAATAAATACCTGGCTGATGTTCTGGCAGCTATGGAAGGTACCGAAGATGGCTGGGTTACCGCTTCGGGTATGGCAGCTATCACATCAGCTATTTTGCAGTGTTGCAGTGCGGGTGATCATATTGTTTCCAGCGTTTCATCCTATGGCGGAACTTTTGCCTTTATGCAAAATTACCTGCCTAAATTTAATATAAAAACCGCTTTTGTTGACATCACCGACCTTGACGCGGTTCGAAAGGCGATAACGCCCGAAACAAAGATCATCTATACCGAGTCGATGACCAACCCCATGCTTCAGATTTCGGATATACCGGCTTTGGCGGCTATTGCTAACGAACACAATATCAAGCTGATGGTGGACAATACATTTACACCTATGATCATTCAGCCGGCTGCTTTGGGCGCGCATATTGTGGTTTATAGCATGACCAAATTCATAAATGGGAAAAATGACTGCGTGGCAGGCGCAATCTGCGCAACACACGAATTTATAAATTCGTTAATTGATGTAAATAACGGCACTGCCATGCTTCTTGGTCCTGCGCTCGATCCTTTGCGCTCGTCTAGTATTTTAAAAAACATGCATACGCTTCATATCCGCATGCAGCAGCATAGTAAAAATGCCATGTACCTCGCGGTTAAAATGAAGGAAGCAGGTTTGAAAATCAGCTACCCGGGTTTACCCGACCACCGCGGCCATGAAATTATGATACGCCAGATGAATCCTGATTTCGGCTTTGGAGGAATGCTGTCAATTGATATGCTTACCAGCGAGAAAGCATCGAGATTTATGGAACTAATGGAAATGCACGATGTAGGTTATCTGGCTGTCAGTCTCGGATATTTTAAAACTTTATTCAGCAATTCGGGTAAAAGCACATCGAGTGAAGTGCCTGAAGATGTGCAGCTTGGTATGGGCCTGTCAGCCGGTTTGGTTCGCTTTAGCGTAGGTTTGGATCATGATATCGAGAGGACATGGATGAGTATTGAGCATTGCCTGAAAATGATGGAATAATTTACTTAATCACGACGAAGCTAAGAGGCGTTGCAGGTTCTGTTTACACAGTTAACTGGCACGCCTCTTTCATTTTGTTAAAGTGTTGCCTCTTTAATAGTTTATAAATGCCTCTGCATTCGAAAAAACGTTTAATTTTGGATCACGGGTAAAATATATTATTTTGTTAACCTGTGTTTTGATAATTCTTGTTTTGGTATCTAAATAGAGAAACGTACGAATGATCAGATTGCTGTTTTTAGTTGGCACAGGAGGTTTCCTCGGAACGGTTTCGCGGTTCCTCACTTCACGTTATTTTACCATGTATTTTCCTTCATCATTTCCCTTGGGAACTTTTGTCGTAAATGTGATTGGTTGTTTCCTGATCGGACTTATTTATGGTATTTCTGAAAAAGGGAATTTCCTGAATACTGAATGGCGCTTGTTCCTGACTGTTGGCTTTTGCGGCGGGTTCACAACATTTTCTGCATTTGCTGCCGAAAATATGGCCATGCTTCGTGATAACGAATTTTTTAACTTTTTTTTATACACGGGCAGCAGTATTTTCGTTGGCTTGCTTGCCACTTTTGCAGGTATCATGCTTATTAAAATCTTGTAACCATGAAAACAAATGATACTGTTAAAATTTTAAGGGTTTACAGCAGTTCCACTGATAAACTTAAGCATACTCCTCTGTACGAAATGATTGTCTTTGCCGCCAGGCGCAACGGCCTGGCCGGAGCGACTGTTCACAAGGGAGTAATGGGTTTTGGCGGAAGCAGCGTGGTACATTCGGCAAAATTTTGGGAAACCAACGACAAACTGCCGGTTGTGGTCGAAATAATCGACGAGAGCTCAAAGATTGAAGCTTTCGTTGAGGTTATAAGGCCTTTCCTCGAAACTATGCGTTACGGCTGCCTGGTAACGGTTGAAGATGTCAAAGTGCTTTTATACAAGGCGGGGGAAAAGAAATCGGTATTTGAACAATAGACGTTTCTCCGTTATTCCCTTTTTACTTCACCCTTTTCTGTTAAATATTAACCAGATATTTTATCTTTATTAATTAAATTTACGTATAGCAAGGAATTGATCTACTTCAACTTATCTTTAAATACCTTTCTGAATTTCTCCAGTTTTGGCGCAATCACAAAAGTGCAATAAGGCGCATTGCCGTTTTGGTCGTAATAATTCTGGTGATAATCTTCGGCGGAATAAAAAACTACTGCCTGACTGATTTCGGTTACTATGGGTTTATCAAAGGCTTTTTCTGCATTCAGTTTTGCCTTGTATGCTTCGGCAAGTTGTTTCTGCTGTTCGTTATGATAAAAAATAGCCGAACGGTATTGGTTTCCCTGGTCGGCTCCCTGGCGGTTGAGGGTGGTAGGATCGTGGCTTGCCCAGAATGCTTCGAGTAATTCATCATACGTTATTACTGCCGGATCGTAAACAATCTGGCATGCCTCTGCATGACCGGTCAGTCCTGAGCAGACTTCCCTGTAAGTCGGATTCTTGATTTTTCCGCCGGTATATCCCGAAGTCACTGAAATCACACCTTTAAGTTCCTGGAAAACCGCTTCGACGCACCAAAAGCATCCTGATGCAAATGTGGCAGTATCTGTATTTATTCCCTGTGCTGAAATGTCCATCTGACTGTTGTTTTTGAGTGTACTGCTCCTGCAACCTGCTATTAACAGGAATGAGAAAAGAAATAAAATTTGTCTGTGCATCGTTTTAATATCCTTGTGAAAGAAACAGTTTTCACAGGTAATAGTTCGACATGGGTATTTTGTTTTTAAAATTGAATCATACAATCGATGCCAAAGTCTTAGTAGGAATCCCGGGAAAAAAGAAAAATATTTACCATTTTGCAATCGTAAATAAAAACTTAGTACTTTTGCAGCAGTTCTTTATACCATCACTTATCAAGAAAGGCTGAGGGAAATGGACCTTTGAAGCCTTGACAACCTGTCCGATTTTTCGCGACAAGGTGCCACATCCAACCGCTATTGGCGGAAAGATAAGATTGGAATCAGTTTTGCGATATCGTAACTGCTATATCTTCGAAACTCTTCTGACTTATCGGGAGAGTTTTTTTTATGCTCTTTCCGGTAGCCTTTTCGGGTGAGTGATCATTGAAATT
The DNA here is from genome assembly GCA_037142075.1 of Bacteroidota bacterium. Taxonomy (GTDB): domain Bacteria; phylum Bacteroidota; class Bacteroidia; order Bacteroidales; family UBA4417; genus UBA4417. Next base: position 15,505 of record JBAXBJ010000025.1, on the reverse strand, counting down.
AATAAATCAATAAAATCACCTGCCATGAACAAAATCACACAAATTATCCATTCCATCCCTGTTGACGAACTTACAGGTTCCATCTCGGTTCCTATTTATCAAACTGCAACTTATGTGCAGGAGGCTCCCGGTGTAAACAAAGGTTTCGAGTATGCGCGTACCGGCAATCCTACCCGCGCTGCGCTTGAGAAAATCATCGCACAACTCGAAGGCGGTGTCGCCGGCTTTGCATTTGCAACAGGATTAGCGGCTATTGATGCCATTCTGAAAACGCTGAAATCGGGCGACGAAATTGTTGCCGTCGATGATATTTATGGCGGGGCTTACAGGCTTTTTACACATATCTATCAAAAATTCGGAATTAAAATCCATTACGTCGACACCACTGATGCCTCGAATATTACGGAATTCCTGAATGCCAACACAAAATTAGTCTGGCTCGAATCGCCTACAAATCCAACACTTAAGATCTCGGATATTAAAACCATTGCGCACCTGGCTCATAAAGTGGGAGCCCTGGTTGTGATCGACAATACGTTTGCAACACCCGTAGCTCAAAATCCTATTGAACTGGGTGCTGATATTGTGATGCACAGCGGTACCAAATACCTTGGAGGCCATTCGGATTTATTGGCAGGATTAGTCGTTGTTAACAGTGAAAAATTAGCCGAAGAAATTAAATTTATCCAGAATTCTTCCGGCGGAGTTCTTGGACCACAAGATTGCTGGCTCGTGATACGGGGTATCGAAACGGTGGCTCTGCGTGTTGAACGCCAATGCGAAAATGCTGCAAAAATTGCGAATTTCCTTGACTCACATCCGGATGTTGATCATGTAAATTACCCGGGATTGCCTTCTCATAAAAACCATGAAATTGCCAAAGCACAGCAAAATGGGTTATTTGGCGGTATGATTTCATTCTCACTGAAAAGTGATACAGAAGAAGATGCCCTTGCGTTTGTTACTTCGACAAAGTATTTTAAGTTAGCTGAAAGTCTCGGTGGGGTAAAGAGTTTGCTTTGCCATCCGTCGCAAATGACGCATAAATCGGTTCCGCGCGAAAAACGGCTTGCTTCCGGTATAAATGATTCACTCATAAGACTTTCGGTTGGTATCGAAGATGCTGATGATCTGATCAGCGACCTTCGGCAGGCTTTTGAGAAAGCACGGAGTTGATCGAAGTAAATAAGAAAAGTTGAGTGGAATTATGACAAGGCGAGGGACGAGGGGTGAGGGGCGATTGCTCAGTCAGCATAATTATCTTCCGACATTCGACATTCGACATTCGACATTCGACATTCGACATTCGACTTTTGACATTCGACATTCGGCTTTTGACATTCGACATTCGGCTTTCAGCCATTTTTACGATGAAGTAATGATATACAAAAGTTCTAAAATTAATTCTTACCATGACGAACGATAAAAAACTGATCATAGGATTGTTTGGTTTCGGGGTAGTAGGGGAGGGGATTTACCGGGTGCTGAAACAGACACCGACCCTTCATGCCGAAATTAAGCGGATTTGCATAAAACATCCTGATAAAGAGCGCAATGCGCCATCCGGGTTGTTCACCACCGATGCTGAATTGTTATTAAATGACGAGGAAATAAATGTAGTAGTTGAACTTATTGATGATGCTGATGCTGCATGGCATATTGTGTCAAATTCTCTGATGAATGGTAAGGCCGTAGTGAGTGCAAATAAAAAAATGATCGCCGCACATTTAGCTGAATTGCTTCAATTACAGGAAGATAACAATACATCATTCCTTTATGAAGCGGCAGTTTGTGGAAGTATTCCTGTGATCCGGAACCTGGAAGAGTATTATGACAACGATATGCTCAATTCGGTTACAGGGATTATTAACGGGAGTACCAATTATATCCTTACCCGCATGAATGAGGATGGAATGCCCTATGCCGAAGCGCTGAAACTTGCCCAGCAACTTGGTTTTGCCGAAAGCGATCCCACGCTCGATGTGCAGGGAACTGATGCCGCCAACAAACTTACCATAATACTGAACCATGCCTATGGTATTGTTTCGGCTCCCGGCGATATCATGTGTAAGGGAATTACACAACTCCATCCGGCCGACAGCGTTTATGCCAAAGAAAAGGGGTATAGTATAAAGCTTGTAGCCAGCGCCCAACGTGTAAACCACACAGATGTGGCGGCTTATGTCCTGCCAACTTTCGTTGGACCGATGAGCCAGCTTTTTAATGTTCGCTTCGAATTTAATGGCGTAATTATAGGTACCCGCCTGGCTGATGAGCAGTTCATTTATGGAAAAGGTGCGGGGCGTTATCCAACTTCATCAGCCGTGTTGAGCGATATTGCGGCTTTGCGCTACGGTTATAGATATGAATATAAAAAATCGCACACCGGTGTTGATTACCGTATTACGAACGATCATGTGCTGCGGGTGTATGTAAGTTGTGAAAACATGAGCGAAATCGATTTGCATGATTTTATTTCCATTGACGAAACCTATATCAGTCAAAACCGCAAGTATATCACCGGTTCAATTCGTTTCGATAAATTACGTAAAGCGGACTGGCTGAATAATCCAGCCAATTCGCTGATTGTTTTTCAGAATACGGAAAATGTTGAAAATCACCAGCTTGAAGAACTTTGATCAAGAACTGAAAGATTAGGTTAAAAAAAAGCCTCCGGGTTAAAAACCAGGAGGTTTTTTGAAAGTGTGTTTAAAGGTTTATCAGGTTAAAATTTTATAAATCATAAAGTTACCAAGTGATTTCGGTTTTGGTGTTTGCTTTTAAATTATCAACCACCAATACTTTTTGTTCCATCTTCCGGCTGTCGAACCAAAGCGGATCGGATGGTTTGAGCGAATTATAAAGATCAATAGTTGTTGCTTTTGGATTAATGGATTTGCCATTTACTTTCAACTGGTTAGCAACGGTTTCAAATCCATGCAAAATTAAGGCGATGGTTCTGAATTTACTGTTGTAAGAATCCGATGTAAGTGGCTCAATGACAATATTTTTCGAATCCGGCTGGAAACTCATTTTCGATTCGAGGAAAGTTCCTTTTTCGTAGGAATAGGTTGAACCATCGTCTTCATAATACGTGTAAACTGAGGTTTCATTTCCAAAATATACATGTACAAAAAGTGTATCCGATGGTTTCTCCGATGTGCTCTGAATGATAGTCTGCATTGGGATTATGCTTCCGCCTTTAGCGAAAACCGGTAATTTATCCAATGGGCATTCGATCAGGATCTCCTGTTCGCCTTGGTATTGCTTACCGTTGAGAAAGTCGTACCATTGTCCTTTGGGCAGGTATACTTTCGTGATTTCCTTAGAACTTTCAACCGGGGCAACCATAATGGAAGGTCCAAACATAAACTGCTGCTGGTAAGCATAATACCAGCATTTTTCATCGGAAGCGTTATCAATGATCATAGCACGGTTCACCGGCATGCCGGTCTTATGTGCTTCGGCGAAAGCTGAATATAGGTAAGGTAAAAGACGATACCGGAGCGAAATGTAGTTGCGCGAAATGTTTTCGACACTTTCGCCATATGTCCAGGGTTCGGATGAATTTTCGTCGCTGGCTTTGTGAACCCTGAAAAATGGTGTAAACGATCCAACTGTAAGCCAGCGCGCAAATAGCTTTGGAGTGGTGGTTCCCATAAACCCCCCTACATCGACGCCGGCAAATGCCATTCCTGAAATTCCAAGTGAATTTACAAGCCGACAGCCCAGCATCATATGAGCATCGCTGGCAAAATTATCTCCGGTCCAGATGGCTGTATAACGCTGACCACCGGCGTAAGAAGCACGTGTAAGTGTCAGCGGCCGTTTACCGTTCATCAGGCTGCGTGTGCCTTCGTAGGTGCTTCGCGACATTTGCATGCCATACACATTTTTAGCCTGGCGATAACTTGCGAAACGGCCATCCCAGTCGAGTTTAACAAGGGAAGGAGTGTAGCCGCCACCCCAGGATGCGATTTCGTTCATATCAGTCCAGAAACCTTCCACTCCATTGCTAACCATGGGACCGAAATTATCGCCCCACCATTTCCGCACAATCGGTTTCGTGAAATCGGGGAAATGGCACCATCCCGGCCAGACTTGTGCCGTATAGTCTTGTCCGTCAGGATATTTGATAAAATAATTTTGTTTCACACCTTCTTCGTAGGCTTTGTAGCCTTTTTCCACTTTTATTCCCGGATCGATAATTACCGTGGTGTGAATATTCATTTCTTTTAATTTGCCTAACATTTCGGCAGGTTTCGAAAACCGTTCAGGATGCCAGGTAAATATTTTGTAGGCATCCATGTAATGAATATCGAGGTACATTACATCGAGAGGTATTTTCTTTTCACGAAAAGTGCGGGCAATGTTAACAACTTGGTTATCGGGGAAATAACTCCACCTGCACTGCTGGTAGCCCAGCGACCAGATAGGAGGGAGGTTTATCCTCCCCGTGAGTAAGGTGTATTGATTAATGATTTGCCGGATATTGCCGTAAATAAAATAGTAGTTCATTTCGCCACCATCGGCACCGAAGGATGAAAAACGGTCGTTTGAAGCGCCGAAATTGAAAAGACTTTTGTATGTATTGTCGAAAAATATTCCATAACTCAAACCATGATGAATGCCGATATAAAATGGAAATGTTGAATACAGATCATCATCATCAACTTGGTAAGAGGGATTATCAGTATTCCAGTTGGTATGTGCTTCGCCGCGCCGGTCGAGGTTGCCGGTTTTTTCTCCCAAACCAATAAACTTTTCTCCGTCCTGTAGCTTTTTATAGGTTGTAACTTCATCTCCAACCCAATTGGTTCCAAATGAGGCATCATCCTCATTCAGCATACTATTGTCGGCTGTCAGGAATTTAAACCGAACCGGGCTGGTCGAAATATCAAGCCTTACTGAATCGGTAGTCAGTGAAATAAGCCCTTTGGATTCAATAATCTTAAAATTTGTTTTTTCGGGCTGTATGATAACTGCATAGGAAAAATCAGATTCGAATTCGCCTTTAACTATCTTGATTCTAACTATTTGCGAATTATATACTATAACCTGGGCTTTGCCAAAATCCGTTTCAAGGAGAAGGCCATCTACAGTCTTTTTCATCTTTCTCAGGTTTCCCAGGCTTGTGGAAACCTCCTGCTGGCTGAATGCAGTTAAACTTAAAATAAAGATAAAGATGAGTATTGTCGACTTTTTCATAAGGGTATGATTTAAGCAGTAAAATTATGGATAAAAAGGGTATTTGGCAAAATCCTGACTGATGAAAATAGCTTCTTACAGAAACGCCGGGCGAAACAATGTGCTTCTCATATCTGAAATCGAAAAATTCTTACATTTGGGTCACACTTTCCACCGGAGAATACCCAGTACTGCCTAAGAATCAATTAGCCGGAGTGCGACCTGAAGTCGTTCCCCGGCTAATTTTAAGATGTTTCTTCTGGACCAGACAGGATTAAATTTAAACCCTGGAATTTCTAAAATCGCTAAAATAGTTAGAACCTAAACCCCAGGTTAATAAACAATTGTCCCGGTTTCGAATCGGTATTGCCCACTATTAATTCGTTGAAGCCGTAATTGTATCCTAATTCCAGGATCATGAAGGCTACATTCACTCCAAGTCCGCCCTGCCCGTAAAGAACAAATGAATTTAATTTATCCTTGGTAATTCCATAAGGATTATCGGCCACTTTTAAAGTAAAAGAAGGTACAGCGCTGACAAAAAGCCGCACACTGAGTACCCGGTTCATAAATGAAGTAAAATTAACACCCAATGTTAAAGGGAAATCAGCATCGCTGACTGAGATGCCGGTAAACTCCGTACTATCAGGCTGTTTGTAACCAAATTTAGAACTAGCAAACCTGGCTCCTGCCTGCCAATATAACATTCGACCCTGTTTGTAATAGCCGCCAAGCTGGTATCCCGGTTGAGTTTCTGATTCGTAACCGGTGGATGTGCCCAACTGGGTGAAATTGACACCTGTATAAAAGATTATCTCGTTCTTTTTGCCCTTTTTGTCTTTCTTATCCTTTTCCCCGTCTGCCTTTGGTGTATCTGCCGGCACTGCTTGCTGTGTAGCAGCATGAGCTGCTTTTAATGTATCTGCCTGAGTTGCTTTCAGGGTATCAGCAGATTGGATTACCTGAGCGAAAGTGATACTTGAAAAAAGAAAAAAGGAAAGTGCAACAAAAATTAAATTACATCGGAGGGTAGATTTATTTATTTTCATAAAATACTGTTTTTAAATCATTTTCGACTGCAATATACAACAATTAGTTGGAAAAAGATAGTAGATCTCTGCGATAAACCAGGGTTTGTCCCAAGGCAAACCCTGGCTTATTATTTTATTCCTGTGATTAAAAAACTATCGTTTGAAATCAAAACAAACAATGCCGGAAAATCCAAATTGCCAAAGTGTTGCATAATCAGGAACAGCATATGCGTAACCGCCATATCCGATCCAGACATCGCTGCCAAAGGTGGAAATGATGGATTGCATATAAGCTTCCAGTTTTAGTGAAACCACCGAGGATGTCTTTATTTTAACCCCCAGCCTTGCATCCCATGCGAATTTGGTAGCATTATTACTGTTTGTACTAAGTATTCCGACGCCTAATCCCAGACCTCCATAGGGGCTCATTTTTGCATCCAGTCCATCACCGAAATAGGTGTTACCACCGAGCAGAATATAATTCACGGAGCCTTTATACTCATTATCCGGATTGATACGGGTTCCATTCTGCATGTAGAGAGGGAAATAAGTGTCCATTCTGTGGTATTTCAAAACTATAGATTTATTGAAATCGGCAAAGTATTCGAGGCCACCGCCATAACGGAATGCTCCCTGAACATCGGTATAAGCTGCATCGAAATGCACTTCGTCGTGAAAGGTATAACCTGCGTCTAAATTAAGGCTGATGGTTCCGGGCTGAGCACGTAAAGCGACACTGCACAGAACAATGCTGGTAATCCATAAGATTTTTTTCATAGGTGTTTGTTTTTTAGTTTATCAAAGTCAGATTTATTCGAATTGATTGCTTTAATCTAAATCATTTAATTTTTCAGTAAAACTATCCGTTATCGCTCAAAATAACAGGTAGTTGTCAAACAATACTACTTTTTTATCAATCCCTTCTTTCGCAATTCATTTTTGATGGCCAAGATAATCTGATCCAGAGTTTGATCCAGACTGGTCGGATTAAGCGAGGAAGTAGATCCTGTCCATAGTAATTTACTTTCGCTTACCGAATAAAGGTTTGTTTCAACGCGAAAGGTCTTGTCTTCGCTATAATAGCCTTCTGTATACCCGCCTCCATACCCTCCATATCCTCTGTACCCATACCCACCGTATCCATATCCGCCATACCCTCCGTAATATCCTCCATATGAAGTTCCGGGAGTGTAAGATGTTGACTTTTCAACTTCTTTTAAATGCATCAAGATAACACCATCGAAACCATCCTTCTTTAGTTTGTTTTCCAATGCTGCTTTTGTAGTATCGGCTGGCTGCAGGTATCTGTAGGATTGAACTCCGACACCTTGTTTCAGGTTCAAAACAATTTTATCCTCTGTTATCCGCTGAGTATTTACATCCTTGATAGGAGCAATAACCAGTACTTTTGTAAATGGCTTGACTGTTGTGGCATTGAACGATGGATCAGCCCAAAATGTGTCAAGTTTGGTAGTGGGAGCGCAGCCAAACATTAGCCCGATTAAGCTTACTGGGATCAGAAATTTGATTCTCAAAATGATTTTGGTTTTTTATGTAGTTAGTAAATTGCCTGTATTACCTTCACTTGTCGTGCCCATTACCATATGCCTGGTGCAAAGTGTTAAGGATTTTCAATGAGCATATAACATTATTTGGGTATGACTAAATTTGAGCAAAAACCAACACGCAGGTATACCATTTTTGGTGTCACAATTAGTTGGTCGATTGCTTGCCTATTTTTTTATCAGTCCCTTTTGTTGCAGTTCATATTGGATTGAATAAATAATCTGATCTAAAGTTTCGTTTAAACTGCTGGGATTAAGTGTAGAAGTTGTACCTGACCAGAGCAATTTACTCTCTTTGACGGAATAAAAGTTTGTTTCAACCAAAAAGGTCTTGTCTTCTGAATAGTATCCCGGTGAATAGCCACCGCCATAATATCCGCCATAGCCATATCCGTGATACCCATAGTATCCACCGTAGTAAGTACCCGGAGTGTATGAAGTTGACTTTTCGACTGTTGTCAGATGCATTAATATGATACCATCGAAACCATCCTTCATCAGTTTGCTTTGAACAAGCTTTTGAGCTGTATCAGAAGGTTGCAGGTATTGATAGGATTGAACTCCGACAACCCCTTTTTTAAGTTTCAGAACTATTTTATCTTCCGCGATCCTTTGAGAATTCTGATCTCTCAGCGGTGCAATTACCAGTACCTTGGTAAATGGTTTCATCGACGAATTAAACGATGGGTCTGCCCAGCTTTTTTCGAGTTTGGTTGCCGGACTGCAAGCAAACATCAATCCGATCAAGCTTAACGGAATGAGGAATTTAATTTTCATAATGGTTGTATTTAATTGTTAGTAATAAGTTATCTGGATATTGTTGCTTTAATTGCTTTGAACTATGAATACTCTTTTTAAATTTACAAGCCAAAGCGGTATTGGATGCCGCCCATAATTTGTGTCCGTGAAGCCAGGAAACCAACTTCAGCCCTAAACATTAAATGCTTGTTAACCTGAAACTGCGTTCCAACAACAAAGTTCCACATATTTTTCAGACTTTTATCGAGCGAGTACTGCACTGATGCAGTTTGTTCATCATTAAGTGCCCCATCAGCGGTAGTTAACAAGTTTGATGCGGCGGTAAGAGTGCGGTTGGCTGTTTCATATTTCACAGCATTAATCGGGTTCTTCTGTTCAACCGGGGTTAATCCGTCCCACCATTCTTCTACCTGGGCGGAAGTTTCTTCAACTTTCACTAATCCCTGATCCACTTTTATCTGTAGTGAATCTGTGTTCGTTATTTCCGAAAGATTTATCGAGCCCTTGGTTTCGGACGTAAATTTTACCCGGAAACCTCCTGCCCAAAAGGCAATTGACTGTTCCGGTTTTTTCAACTTGAAGGTCTTACCTGCGCGGGGTCCGAATACAAAAGTAAAAACAGGTTTTTCAAGAGCGCTTACATCAGTCCATGCGCAGTTCATATCCAGTGCAAGCCATCCTCCGCCTACACCCATGGTTGGAGTCATACCAAAACCCATCGTTGTTGCGGTGAAATCAGCCTTTGTAGAGAATGTTGTAATCTCCCTCCAGATATTTGCAGTGTCAGGAATCCAGACCCCGGCACTTATTTCGGTTGAAGATTTACCTCCGCCGAAAATGCCATATATATTCAGGAATGGCAATATCCACACATCCGGCCTTATGGTTAAAGCCGCAGCTCTTGAGGTTGATTCATCAAAGCGGACTATTTCATCCAGGTTATACATGGGTCCGTTATTAAAACCAACATACAGGTTATCAATGATCAGAGACGATTCCTGCTGAAAGTAGTTTAGACTGACCCCTGCTGACAATGGCAAATTGTATCCCCTTGCCGCCACTTTAGCTCCGCAGAGCGGAAGCGAATAGGGATAAGGCTTTGCTTTGATGCTGTCGATCAGGACCTCATTCTTTTTACCAACTTCTTTATTGGTATAAACCTGTGCAAATGAATGGTTTACAAGAAGAATGGTAACAGTTAGAAAAAATAGATTATTTTTCATGCCAGTCTTTATTAAAGTTTACATTAATGCTTATAATTTAATTGTTTTCATCCTGCTTAATGAGCTTCTGATTGCTTCATATCTTTATACCAGGACACATATTCCTGGCAACAATTATTTTTTCTGAGGATCTGCGCCTAAACCAATTGGAAGTTTCAGGTAAACATTGAGTGATGAATTTTTCATGGTAACATCCGGTGTTTTGCTTACATTAACGAAACCGTAATAATAACTGACACCTATTGCCATACTTTTAAGTATTTTTTGAGTTTTATATCCTACTCCCCCGGTTATGCCGGCATCCAGGCGGGTGTATTCATCTTTTACATCCTTGGTGTAAGTCAGATCACCGTCGAGGGTCGATGTTTCGAAAATATCCACTGCTTTAGTCCGTAAGCCAAACTGAGGCCCTGCTTCAATATACCAGCGGTTGTTAAATCGCTGCTGAAACATTACGGGTACATAGAAACAACTGATCTTTTTTGTCAAAGTACCATCCTTGTATATGGTATCAAAATCAGCATCTCCGAGTGAATACACCGGCATTCCGGTAGCCCCGACACTCGATTTTACCAATACTCCTGTGCTTATAAAGGAATTGTCCTTTACATTTATATGGAAATAAAATCCAAGGTTGAAATAGTTTTTACCTTCGGAATTGCTGATATCGTTTAAATAGGCACGATTAAGCCCGCCTATTAAGCCGAATTCAATCTTTGGCGTATTCAATGCTTCTCCGAATAAAAGAGAAATTAATACCTGTGCTTTCAAAGATATTGAAATGATCAGGAGGAAAGAGATGATACTTATTTTAATCAGGTTTGTCATGTTTTTATTTACTGTAGAATCTATTCCGAAAACTATCTTTACTGCAACAAAACTTCTGTAAAGTTGTAACAAAAATAGTAGCATTTTTATTCTTATTATTTTATTGTGTATCCTTTTCCCTCGATGCACACAGAAAATGCTTTCGCAAAGCTATCCTTCATAGCTTTTTCTTTTGCTGCTGCATCAGCCTGAGCCTGGTGGTTTTGCTGCGCCTGCGCCTGTTTCCCCTTGCCAGCACCTTTCATTCCGCCCGCTGCTGCACCAATGGCTGCCCCTTTCCCGGCATCACCAGCAATAGCACCAATAGCTGCGCCAGCCGCTGCTCCTTTTGCCGCACCTTTTACAGCTCCACCTGTAGGGCCGGATTGAACAGGAGCTGCTTCCACTTTCGGAAGATTCAGCGGATCAATACCTGATTGTTCCACAGCCCATTGATAACAAGCAAATTCATCCTTCTTTTGTTGGTTTTTACTTTGGTTCTTCGCCGGAAATACATACAATTTCATTGTGCTGGAAATCTGGTTGTAGGTCATTTTTGCTGTATCGGGCAATAACTGCGTGGTAGGAACCGGTTGCGTGGTTTGAGCAAATAACGTTTGCCCTAAAACAAGAAAAATAACCGGAAAAATTACCCGGAGAAATGTTGCAAATAAATTGTTTGTTTTCATTTTTGGGGGATTTAAGGATTTTTATTGCTGTTTATGTTTTACTAAAGAGCAACTCCGTTGTCCGATGCTGCTCTTTTCAATATCTGTCTCTATTTCTTTTGTTCCATAGTTACATATTCAATCTTCCCGGTGAATTTGGATGAAGATCCATAATCTGCAACACGGGTACCTTCATCGATGCCAATATCGGCCAGGTCATCCACCGAGAATATACCAGGCTGCGTTTTTTCAATCCTCTTTTCTACAACTTTTTTCCCATTAACTGTAATGGCACCAACACCACCTTTACCCATTCCGCCGCCATCGTACTTAAAGTCGTAAACCAGTTTGTGGTTTCCCGGTTTCAGTGCCTCAGGAGCAATGATATCAGTTGATTCCAACCCCAGGTAGTTGTAAGTGAATGCAGGTTTCCCGTTTTTCAGATAGAATGACAAGCCTCCAAACCGACCGCCCTGGCATACAATTACTCCGTTTCCATTTGCATCTATTGCTACTTCAGCAGTGATAGTGTAAGATTTGTTTCGGAGATCAATAAAAACATCAACACCCATTCCCTTCATACCCTCGCCGTAAGTAACCTTGGTCCTGTTTCCCATCACGGTAGGCCTGCCCATCAGTTCAGCATTGGTTCTTTCAAGCAGACGATCATCAAGAGGTAAAACATGGTATTTTTCAGCCTCTTTCATAAATTCTGTCTGCATATCCTTCAATTTGTCAGGATTTATTGCAGAGAGATCATTTGCCAAGCTGAAATCTTCGTTAGTATTATATAGCTCCCATTTATCTTCCTGTAGTGTATTGAGTGGTTTCGGTCTCCATGCCGGTCTGTGGATAGTACGGGCATACCATCCATCCTGGTAGAATGCCCTGTTCCCAAACATTTCAAAATACTGTACTTTATGCTGCTCGGGAGCTTTAGCGTCATTAAAAGTATAGGCCAGGCTGGTGCCTTCAATTGGATCCTGTTTAATTCCGTTAACGGTGTTAGGCGCAGGTATTTTTGTAATTTCATAAATAGTTGGAGCAATATCAATTACATGGCCAAACTGCGAACGTACTTCCCCTTTGGCTTTGATACCTGCAGGCCACTGAATGATCATTCCATTACGTGTACCTCCGAAATCAGATGCTACCTGTTTGGTATACGAAAAAGGTGCATCCATAGCCACTGCCCAGCCGGCTGAGAAGTGCGGATAGGTGCTTGGTCCGCCCCAATCGTCATAATGCTTTAACATGTCCGGAACGGTTTCGGGCACCGCATTAAAGTATGTCATCTCACTGTACATGCCGTTCATTTGTCCTTCGGCACTTGCGCCATTATCACCGGCAATAAATATAACAATGGTATTATCCATTACCCCCAAATCTTTAAGAGTTGAAATAAGACGACCGGCTTCGTAATCCGTTTGCTCGGCAAACCCAGCATACACTTCCATCTGGCGTGTGAACAATTTCTTTTCATCAGCCGAAAGTTTATCCCAGTCTTTGATGTCGGCAGGTTTTGGCGCAAGTTTGGTGCCTGGTGGCACAATGCCAAGTTTTATCTGGCGTTCCAGAGTCATTTCACGAAGTTTATCCCATCCCTGGTCGAATTTCCCTTTGTATTTTTCGGCCCATGCTTTTGGAACATGATGCGGCGCATGGGTTGCTCCCGGCGCATAATACATAAAGAAAGGCTTATCAGGCGATAAGGCCTGCTGGTAACGCACCCACGAAATAGCCTGGTTGGTCATATCGGTGGTAAAGTGATAATTCGGATCTTCCGGAGTTTCAACCAGCGTAACACCATCATAAATCAAAGGAGCCCATTGGTTGGTTTCACCACCGATAAAACCATAAAATTTTTCAAAACCGGAGCGTGTCGGCCAACGATCCTGCGGACCTGAATTGGAGATTTCCCAGGGCGGAGTTTCGTGGTATTTCCCGAAGGCTGCTGTGTTGTAGCCATTCTGGCGAAGCACTTCGGCCATTGGGGTAATGGTTTGAGGTCGTACCGAAGTATTTCCGGGGAAGGTTGTTGCAGCCTCACCAATACACCCCATATTGTTGCTGTGATGGTTATACCCTGTAAGTAAAGCAACACGAGTTGGAGAACAAAGCGAGGTAGTATGAAAACGGTTATACTTCAACCCGTTTTCAGCTAGTTTGTCCATATTTGGTGTGGTAACCGGACCGCCAAATGCTTCGGAAACGCCAAACCCCATATCGTCAATTAAAATTACTACCACATTCGGGGCACCTTTTGGCGCGGTGACATTAAAGCGGGGAGGCGCAGTCGCATTTCGCACATCAAGTTCTGTGTACGTTTGACGGATTGGTTCTTTAATAGGGAGCGAGGTTCTGTCGAACTCATCCACTTTGGTTTCCTGTTTTGCCTGCTGCTTGCATGAAAGAGTCATTATGCTGAATAGCATGGACAACATGCAGAGGAGAGCTAAATTCCTGATTTTGACGGATTTCATATTATTTGTTATAAAATGATTTAACAGCAAATACTATTGTAAAACAAAGATAATCGGAATGACCGAGTACCTGTTTGAAAATAGCTTCTTATTATTAAAAATACCTAATACTAACTATGTTTTAGGCCTAATTCCTGCTATTGGTCTGCATGCCGTGCAACTGATGCTGTAGAGTGAACAAAGGTTTCTGATTTACCTGCGCCAGGCCTGTCTCAGGGCGGTCGAGAGCTATAATAAGAAACATCACCACGGCAAAAATAATTCCCAGTATGAGGTTAATCCGGAAACTCCCTTTTCCGGAAATCCCGAACTGATAACCGAGTGCAAACATGGAAAAGAATGTGATGATAAATAACGCCCATAGTATTACTACAGGAATCCGGAACTCAAATGCCATGGTTATACGTTGGTTATAATTTTCTACCAGGTCGTTAACAGATGAAATAAAAAGAGCATAGTTTTCGGAACTGCGATCCAGTTCTCCAAGCTTTTCACTGAATTTCCACAAAGTATCCAATATCTGTTCCGAGCGTGCCCTGGTTGAGCCAAGTTTCGAAAGATCTCCTGCAAGATCCACGCGAAGATCCACATATTCAACAAGCAGTTTCCTGGTTTCTAAGTTGTAGGGTTGCGGAATTAATCCGGCCCGCAGGTAAGCTGTCCGTATGTTGGTAACTTCGTCCACTAACAAGTCTTTGCGTGTATCGTAGCGGTTGGTAACAATCTGGAATGTGAAAGCCAGCATGAAGGCTAAAAGACCAAAAGTTGAACCAACCACTGTGCCCACCGGGGTTTGCTGCACATCTTCTGCTTTCTTACTGCGGTACATGCCATACCGCTGCCCGATAAATACGGGTATCAGAACAGCTAAAAGTGGTATAAGGAACATTCCTGAGATTTCAATTATTTGCATGATTTTCATAACAGGGGCTTTTATTGGTTTTGATTAAACTGCAGGCCTTAAATTTAGTTAAAAACCTAAAATTTATCAAGAGATTCTATGAAAAAAGATTCATGGATTTGAGAATAGTGAAAGGAAGATGCTGTTGTTTAGTGCTTTGGAAATGTGACCCAGATTAATGAATATTTTTATCCCACTCAAAATAGTGTATTCGTCAATCAGATTTATTCCAGTTTTTCTGAATGGCCTTTTATAAAAAGTTCGCGAATTTTTTTTTCTCCCAGCACACGCACCAGTTCCTTGAAAGCAAAAAAAGGAATAAATGAGAAAAAAATTAAAAGTGCCCCTCCGAGCCAAAGGTTATTCAAGTGACTTTTTAGTTCATTGATCGCATCCATGAAGACCGGATTATGAATGAAGATCCGGATAAATACTTCAACAATATCAAATAGCATTACCCACAACGTGAACAATACTGATTTGTAGAGCAAAGGAAAAATTAAGGGTTTGTGTTCGTATTTCCGGCTGATACGCATAAAGGCACCGATCATAACCACTTTGGCTATCACCAATGCCTTTATAACACCACTAAAGTAATCGTCGAGGTAAATTTCATAGTGTGCCAGCACCAGCCTCCGGTAAAAAATAATGGCACTGAAAACAAGCGACATGTATACAACATTCAACCAATATTCGGTAAACTCCTTTCGAAGTTTCTGTTTCCAGTTTTTGTTACCCTCATGATCCGCCATTGTAAATGAATTTGATAAACTAACAAATTACTTTTTAACTTAAGACCCAAGTCCCAAGCCCCAAGCCCCAAGTCCCAAATTCCACGCTCCAAGCTCCAAGCCCCAAGTCCCAAATTCCAAGACCCAAGC
>JBAXBJ010000024.1:0-48984 GCA_037142075.1 Bacteroidota bacterium | reverse complement strand
CAAAATATTCGCTTTTCATCAACAACCTTGTAAGGTAAAGCATTGTAAAGCTTTTGCCGCAACCAGTTGCACCAAAGTATGTTCCACCTTTACCGTCTCCTTCAGGTTTTTGGGCCAGTTTTATGTTTTCGTACAAACAACGGGCTGCATAGTATTGAGGATAGCGACATACTATTTTTTCGTTTTTCTTTGAGCTGTCGGGAATGTAAATAAAGTTGCGAATAATATCCCGCAAACGGTTTTTGTGAAACATTCCCTGAATTAATGTAAACATACTGTCAATCCCATCCACATCTTTGGCCAAACCTGCCACCCTTCTCCAGGAGTAGAAAAACTCATATGGTGCAAAAAACGAACCGGCTTTGTTGTTTACGCCGTCGCTGATTACACAAATAGCATTGTATTTAAAAAGTTCGGGAATGTCCCTCCTGTAGCGGATTGTCAATTGCTTGAAAGCATCATAAATAGTAGCTTCCTCGCGGATGGCACTTTTAAATTCAAAAACAACAATTGGTAAACCATTGATGTAAACGATACCGTCAGGAATACGCTTTTCGTTTCCCTGTATTTCCAGTTGATTTACAAATTTATAGATGTTGTAATCGGGTGGGTAGGCGTGTGAGGGTTCAGCCAATAGTATATCCAGATTGGAACCGGCATTTTGCCCTTCCAGTCCGTGATAATCAATCAATTCAATATGTATATCTTTTTGGCTTCGGTCCTCCCGTTTCAGGATAAAGCCATCAGCTAACCAGCGGAGTATGGTTTTGTTGCTTTCGTAAAGATCTGAAGAAGGCAGGGTTTTTAATTGAAGAACAATAGATTTTGCTTCGGTTACCGTTAATTGTTTGTTTTCGTACCTGCTTAGCAAATAGTGCAGCAAATCGGCTTCAATCAAAACTTCATCGGCTGCCCGTGCAATGGAATCGCCATGGAAATGGGGATAGCTTTCGTTTGCAAGTAATTCGACAAAAGCACGTTCTAATTTTTCTTCGGTGAATTTCATTTAATTCGTTTTATTAACTCACTAAATTTTTCGGCAATGCGTTCCGCATCAGGTATTGTTCTGTATGCCAGAGCTGAGAGTTCGGTTTGATATTTTGCTTTCAGTTTTTCCCAAATGGTTTCAAAATCCTTTATCAGTGGAGATTCAGCAACTGATTTGTTTTTCCATCCACTTGGCTCGTCAAACATATCTTTGTCGTGTTGCAGGATTTCATCAAACTGTTCTTTGAACTTACCCGACTTAACAAATGCTGCACATTCAGCATCATTCATTAAGAAATATAAATCGTAAAAGTGTCTTATTTTTTTTGAAATACTTTCAACGGCATTTTCCTCGAAAGAAAACCGAATTAATGAAACCATTTTTTCCAACAAGGTTTGTTCTTTGTTCAAGACATTCACTTCAAAAGATTGTAGGTCATATAGCTCAATGTATTTTTCATTACCTGTCTGCATTAAGAAGTCAAATACAAAACTCTTTATGGTAAGTTGTTGAAAAGGAAAAGGATTGGCAAACGAATTTATCTCTACAATGAGTTTGTTATTTTTATTGCTTTTATCCGTACTTACATATTCAAACACCGACTTGCGAAATCTTGACCCTTTGCTGGTAACACCATCCATTTGCAACTCGGTTAAATCAGGTGTAATTTCTTTTTCTATAGTCCGGATGATAGTTTTAATTTCATTGCCTGTTTTAGCATTATTGTTTAGAATGGCAATATCCACATCCTCAGAAAATCGTTCTACCAAACTGTATCCTTTTGAAAGCGATGTACCTCCTTTAAAAACCGATTCGGAAACATATCTGCTTTTTGCCAAACGACTTAATATCAGTGTTATCCAGTAGTCTTTCTCTACAAATTCCAACTTAATATCGAGGTGCTGTGAAGCAGATCGTAATGTTTCTGTAAATAGTTTTATGTCTTGATGTAGTGTCATACGATATTCCATTTCCCCGTTGTGGATATTACTTTCGCTGCACCCGTTAGTTTGTATTTTGTGATGGGGTTCAATGATTTTAAAAGCGGTTCTGCCAACTTGCTTTGTTGCAATTGCTCTACTAAGCCACCTAACAAGGCTCTTGCAGCAGGTGGGTACTTTAAAGCCAAACGAACCATTGAACTTATGTCTTTTTCGGAAAGTTCTTTGAGTATGGCCAAAAATCGCTTGCAGGACGATTCTATGCTTGCGTCTGGTATTTTTTTGATATAGCGTATGGCATCAAGTATTTGAAGCAAAGGAATATTTTCTTTGGTAATTGTATTTTTCTGTTTTACAAACGAAATGGTGTAACGTTCGCGTTTGAAATTAGGCCGGATTTCGTTTTTGCCTATCTGTATGGTATTACTTACCTGGGTAGTTAAGCCCAGTTGATTGTAAATACTATAACCAGTAAGGTATCCGATAATCTTTCCATCGTCTTCCAACAGATCTTTTACCACCTGGGCTTGTTTGGGTTGCAGGTTGCCAAAAGGTGTATTCTCCGGTTTATAGTATTTACCCTTCGACATTTTCGCAATTTTGCCCGATTCTACCATTCTATTAAGGGCTTTAATAACCGCTTCTTTATTATTCACCTCTGTAGTAAAATCAGCATAGGTGAAAACATACCCTCTGGGAAGTCTTTCAATCTTACTTGCAATATAATCAACAACTTTCATAAGAAGACTATTAACATCACTATTTGCAGAATGTCCAGTATATTAATTAATAAACTGGACAAATGTAAGTGTTATATCAATACAATCAAGTGTAGTTTCATTACTTCTATCTGCAACATACTTATCATTTGCATTAAGGTATTTCGCAACATTTATTTTTTTGCTATTAACAACACTATTCTGCCGTAAATTATGCGCTGCATTTCCTTTGTTAGTGTTTACGCCAAATTCAATAAATGTAGAGCTATATGTATTTATAAGTTTTACCAGCTTGGTTATTGTGAATTTTCACATGTCAAGTTTTTTGATCAGAAAACTTGACAAATATTCAATTCCATTAATGGATTCAAACATCACCTGTTAGTTTATATTTCGTTCATCCTCACTATTGTCTCCAGCCTCAAGGGTATTATCATTAAATCGTTCATTTAATTCCTCAATTGTAAAGGTGCGTTTTGTCTTTTCTTCCGGACTAAGGTTTTCGTAATCGACCTTCATTTGTTTTATATTGTCCATTTGAGCCTGTATTTCGTCTTGCTCAAAACCGGCATAAGTCATTTCGTGCAAACAATGAGCAATTATTTCAAGTTCCGTGAAGTTTGCAAGGGAGTTTTTGTCAATTTCCATACCCAACCACTCATTCCATGGCATAAATTCAATAGCTAAGGAGTCCGAATATTCATTGGTTCTTTCGGAAGGGTTGGTATAATAGCCTGAAACATTTACATATTGGGTATTGTCGTAATCATCGTCAACCAGACTCACATCAATAGTAATGTTACCCGACAAAGGTTGCATTATTCCTAATTCCTTGAATACCTTCTCGTACTCTTCAATAAACTCCTGTTCATTGGGGTACAATTGCAGCAAAACCATTTGAATGCTTAGCCAGGAGTTAGATTTTATAAGGGTAGAAAATATCATTTATAGATTTTAGTTTTCTATTGTCGCAAGTTTGGAAAGAAGTAAGCCTTTTAGCTCTGACAATTTTTGATTTTCTTTTGATATCATATCTTTAAGAATAAAGTTCCTTTTCATCAAACTTTCAAACTTTAAAAGGACAACTTCTTTTGGTAACAAGATTTCAAAATCTTCTATTTCAGCTTTTGTTATTGCCTCCCTTGTGGAACCAGATTGACTTATTCCCAATAAAGCATTTTTGCTATCTGTTGAACAGAGATTTAAGAGCAGGAAAAATGAAATATTCAAATCTTTGAATGGTCTTATTATCATTACGTGCTGATTTACCCTTGCTGGTAGTACATTTTTAGGTACCATACTACATCTGGCAACCGAAACTCCTGTAATGTTGAAAAGAATGTCATTTTCTCGAACTTCCACATTCTTTAATTTATCAGCCTGCTCATCATATATGAATGCTAAGTCCTCGAAAGAAAAATTGAAATCAAAAACATTTGTACTTCTGATAAGTGCAATCCCTGAAGATGAATAGCTTTCTTTCCCACCTGTTGGAGTAGAACCACTTCCAATTTTTGTACAAATATTTTTTAACTTATCCATTCCCCAACCCATCGGCACCTCCTTCTCCACCTGCTTACACCAAACCATTTCCCCACCATTACTTTTATACGGCATCCCCTCTTCATCCGGAAACTCAAACTCCACAAACCACCTTTTATAAACAGCCTGCGCTGTTTCTTCCAGTTTTTGTATCAGTTGCTGGTTTAAGACTATGCGGTTTTGCACTACATTGTACTCTTTTACTATTTCGCGCTGTTTGGTGATGGAAGGCACGGGTAGGAGAGTGTTGCACATTTCTTCCCAATCAAATATTTCCCGCGCACTACCGTGGCTTTTAAACCGTGCATACCTGTCAAATTCAGGTCGGCGAAACCACATCATTAGAAATTCAGGATCAAGTTCATTGGAGTTTTTAACTTCAAACGGAATATATGCCTGCGAAATCAGAGCCTTTTCATAATCATTAAACAATGCAATTGTAATTTTATCTCCATTCCTTGATGTTACCGGACCATAAGCAAATTGATTTTTTTCAATTATGCGGTAAGTTGACATATCCGTTCCAATCGTATTCGCAATTGAAGGGATAAACTTTTTAGCAATACTCAAACCTACTAATGGCAATTCGCCTAATTCACCATTTCGACCTACAACAGGTTGAATGTAATTACCCAGTCTTTTGTACTCTTTCCTCATAGTGTCTTCAATAAACTGGTAATTAAGTCTTTGTCCTCCAATAATGAAATAGCGAAACACTTTTTCCCCAAATCTTTAAGCGAAGCTCCTATATGGTAGAGTTTGTCGCTTTCAATAAGCAGAAACCGGTCGTGCATTTTATCGGAGTATTCAATATTGAGTGTTGGGTATTGCTGATTGAATTTTTGAACATCGGTAGCCAGTAACGTCGTTTTATTGTGAGTAATTATCCTCACACTCACTGCTTTTTTCTTTTTCGAAAACATATCCAATACACTGTTATCCACATAATTGTCAATCAGGATGATTTCTCTGACTGCTTTCTCAATCAATTGAATGATAAAACTGTATGCATCATATGTTTGTCCTTCGAAAAAGATTTTTTCTTTGAGGGTTTTGTTCTCACCCTGAAAAGCGTTAAAAAGCTGTTCAAATTTTTCGTCGCTTTCTTTTTTATGAACCAGTTGTCGGGTTTCTATTGAATCTATCCGATTAAGAATTAAAGCATTCGATGAAATAAACTTTCTCATTTCAACAAAAGCAGTCATTATTTTAATACTCATTTCAATAGCAATATCACTACGTAGAAGTCCCGTAAGCATAGCAACACCCTCTTCTGTAAATGCATACGGAAGATACCTTCTTCCTCCATGTTCGCTTGAGGTAACAATATGTGATCTCAAAAGTGATTGATTTGGTTGAGAAGTATCACTTACAATCTCAGCATTACTTGAGGTCACAATTTGTGACCTTAAAGGAACTGCATCAGAAGTGCTATGAGTTATTTTAACAGTATCAAATTCAGCATTAGTTAGCTGAAACCGGAAATGAGCAGGAAATCTGGTGATATTTCTTTTAACTGCCTGGTTAAACACCTTTGTTTCAACTTCAAATAAAGCTGCCAGATCGCTGTCGAGCATGACCTGGATTCCACGAACTGTATATTTCAGGTTGTTAACTTCCATAAACTATTCCTTATTTGAGTTAAAGTGTATAGGAAATCCCAGTTCTTTGAAAACATCCAGAAGTTCAGTCCGGGAAATTTCTTCAGCCTTCAGTAACCCGGCAAATTCGTTTTGCAAACCCATCATCTTCTCGTCAAAATCAATATTCTCATCGCGGTTTACAAATTCAATGTATTTGCTGGGCACAAGTGAGAAATCTTTTTTAGCTACTTCGTCAAACGATGCAGAATAACATAGTTCCGGTATGTTTTCTATTTTAACTGATTGCCACTGATGATAAGTGCTTGTTACTTTCTTTATATCAGCATTAGAGAATTGAGTATATTTTTTCTCAAATGGTTCGCCCAATTGGCGTAAATCCATAAACAGTATTTCGGTTGAGCGGTTTCGATATTGGCGGGTAATATCACCAATATCCCGGCTTTGCTCTTTTTTGTTTTTATTCAGTATCCACAAGGTAACGCTGATATCCGTGGTATAAAACAGGTTACGAGGCAACACCAGTATAGCCTCAACTAAATTATTTTCAATCAGCTTCCTTCGTATTTTATATTCTTCGCCACCACCGCTCAAAGCGCCATTTGCAAGGATAAACCCTGCGACGCCATTTTCTGAAAGTTTGGAAACCATATTGAGTATCCAACCATAATTGGCATTGCTTTTAGGCGGCACATCGTAACCACGCCAGCGCGGGTCATCCTTTAATTCGTTTTCGGCACGCCAGTCTTTTTGGTTAAAAGGAGGATTGGCCATTATATAATCGGCTTTCAGATCCTTGTGCTGGTCGTCGCCAAAAGTATCGGCAGCTTTTTCGCCCAGGTTACCCGAAATGCCACGTATGGCCAGGTTCATTTTTGCCAGCTTGTAGGTGGTATTGGTGTATTCCTGCCCGTAAATGGATATATTTTTGGTATTTCCGTGGTGAGCCTGTATAAACTTAATGGATTGCACAAACATACCGCCGGAACCACAGGCAGGGTCATAAATAATTCCGCTGTAAGGTTCAATCATTTCGGCAATAAGGTTTACAATGCTTTTGGGCGTGTAAAATTCGCCTTTGCCTTTTCCTTCGGCAAGTGCAAATTTGGATAGAAAATATTCATATACCCGGCCTACAATATCCTGTGCTTTATCCTTAAGGGTATTAATATCGTTAATTGTATCGAGCAGCGAAGATAGTTTGGTAATATCGAGCCCCAAACGTGAAAAGTAATTGTCGGGGAGAGCTCCTTTTAAAGCTTTGTTGTTTTTCTCGATATTATGAAGGGCAGTGTCAATTTTAAGCGCGATATCGTTTTGCTTCGAGTTTTTAATAATATAGCTCCAGCGAGAGGTTTCATCCAGATAAAACACATTGGCCATACCGTAAAAATCGGGCATCTCTATGTATTTTTCTTTGCCTTCGGCAATGAGTTTTTTTCGGTGTTCCTCAAATTTATCGCTGGCAAATTTCAGGAAAATCAAACCCAGTACTACGTGCTTGTATTCAGCAGGCTCAACACTGCCTCTTAGTTTATTAGCTGATTCCCAGAGGGTTTCTTCAATTGCTTTCTCTTTTACTTCTTTTGCCATTATGTTGTTTCGATATCTTGATTATTAAAAGTATGTTTACAGCTGATACAAATATACTGCCTTCCCTTGTGAGAGGCGTATCCCGTAAGTATTAGGTTCCGGGATCATCTATCCGATTAAAAAGCACTTCGTTTTCATTTTATTCAATCCAGAGGCAGCCATAATCTTTTTGTCTTAAATTGTTATTAATCTCGTCAATATCAAAATATTCCGGATCAAAATTTCCACCGAGCCACTCCATCATTGATTCATAGTCCACGTGTTTGGGCTTTGATATTGTCAGTAATAAATCACTGTATCCCCACGTTCCCCCGCAGTCTTCCGGTGGACAATTGCGTTTACCCTTGATACACCTGGGAATTTGTCCGGTTTCTTCTTCTTTTATTATTTTTTCCTATATAATGTCGTGATTCCAGCTATCCCCAAAATCATATTCGTATAGTATTTTTGATTTTTCCTTTTTCAATATGCTATTCAGTTTTATTGTCCTGGAATTTCTGCTTTCTTCAACTTCAAATTCCTTGGGAGCATAATCAGTTAATCCATCATTAAACAGATGCAGATGTGAATTTGTCCACCCCATTGCCGTTTGAATAATTCTATGTAAGTCAACCAGCAGAATGTCAGAGTTTACTAACAACCTTCTCCATATTTTCTGTTTTGTATTGGTAAGAACAACCTGTATTTGATATATCGGTTTGGTCATAGTCTTATATTTTTGCATTTATTATTGAATTAGCGCTTAATAATTTGACCGGCTCTTATTTTTTCTAATTGCTTACAATATCAATGTAAACACCCTGGTTATATTAATTCAACAAATTGTATCATTAGGGATTATAAATTTGTTGCTAATCAAATACTTAAAAAGTGCAATTATCAATAGACACCTCCAATCTTTACCTTGTTTTAAATATCTTGACCCGCATTAAACCGGGTTCAATTTAAATTCCAGTTTAAAAATCAAAGATAGGGAAGTAAGCGCCTTTACACTATGCAAGTATAAAATTTAGAATGTTTCTGAATATGATATGGGAAATCCGGATAATAGATCAGATGGCAGGCTTAAGAGACTTTTTAATTATAAGTACATTTCTCTGAGCATCGAAGAACCATTAAATATTGATTCATATTCACCTGGTTTCAGATTTCCATAGTTATATCTTTGAACCTCGCATCTAAGAAGGAGTTGTACAATAAGTTTTGCGACGGTAGCTTTTGATACAGTAAATTTGATGGCAGTTTCACCATTAAATGTATTTGGATAATTTTGATTGATACAAAATCAGATTGTACCGCATTTCTTAAATTATTAACCATATGGATGCATCACCCTATTCCAGGTAGCGCAGTTAAAATTCCTGGTAATAAAAGTTTTACACTCTGAGGTTAAAAAGGGGGAGTGAATTTTCGTCATTCCCTATATCAGCAGGAGTTTCCCAATTGTACGTACAGGTCACAACACCATTATTTTATTACTATAAATTGGCATAAAGGACGTATAGAAGCTGCTATAACCGCTTAGTATTGTCATTCTTTTTTAGCCTACGGCGCGTTCTACCTGGTAACACTAAAAGTATCGAATACGCTGTAGGCCCCAGTGTTGCCACTATAACTATTTACTGTTACAGTGCTTCCCTTTATGTCGAAAACGCTGAAATAAAAGGTTTGGGCGTCATTGTGTACATTCCAGGAGGCTTTGAAATCCGGATCGATATAACCTGTTGATGGGCCAGCTCCGCAGGTGCCATTGAGAAGCTGAACAACATTGTTCTGCCATAAAGGAGTTGGTGGTGTAGTGGGAGGGTAGGGGAGGATGCTGCTATCAATCACCCTGCGGGCAAAGAGGTGCGAATGTCCGCAAGCGTATATGTCGAACTTTTTAGCGTCGAGGAAAGCCCATAGGTTTGTGTAGGACTGGTTTGCTTCTGCTGACTCGGCCGTGTCGCTAAAAACATAGTAATAGGGCGTATGTATGAAAAGGAATTTGTGTGTTGCGGTGGTATTGGCAACCTGATTCTTCAGCCATGACATCTGTGTGGAATCGATATTGCCCCCGAGGCCCTCTTTCACAGTGTCTTTGTCTACATAGTAAGGATCCAGTATCGCAAAAAAGGAATTGCCGGCAGGCGAGGAAAAGGAATAAGTAAGATGGTCGTAACCCGTTGGTCCGTTGGTTGGGTTTTCAGAAAACACATTCTGGTAAGCTTGCTGATTGACAAGGAGGAAACCATAAGAGGAATGCTGGTGGTAAAGCTCATGGTTTCCGATGGCAGTGTATAATTGTATTCCTTTGCTTGTCAAGGGTGCGAACAGGTCCTTCCAAGCCTGGAAAGTAAAGGACGGCTTAATGTATCCCCTGTATGACATATCGCCACCGAATATCACAAAGGAAGGCTTGGGTGACAACGCGTCAATCTGGCCGATAATATCCTTCAGTACCGGAAGGTTTACAGGGCCTTTAAGCGAGTCGCCCCGGCTGTCAGCCAGGAAAACGAAACGAAGCGTTTCATCTGTTGTACCTATTCCGCCCGGATGCTCGGGATTGTTTTTTTTGCAAGCGCCCAGCATTGTTGCCACCACAAATATCAGCATAACCGCGATGTTAGTAAAAAGACTTTTAGCAATCTGGATTTTAATCATTAACGTGTTCAACATGGTTTTTCTCCTTTAATCTTGTTAGAAACATTTTTTTCTGGTTAGTATCTCAATGGTAAATTCAACTGGTTTGCGTTTAAACAGATTGCCCCCCGATTAGTCTTTTTTCGCCACAAAGACGCAAAGCCTCTAAGGTCACTAAGTTCAAAAATCTGATAAACTATCATTTGTGAACCTTTGTGTTACAGTGCTGCTTCGGCAGGCACAGTTCGGCACTCAGTATGGCACTCAGCACAGTTATTATTGGCATTTTTCCACTTCCTCAATTTAGCTGCAAATGCACTGCTCAAAGTATAAATTATACTTTTAACAGGGTGCGGTGGTAATCAGTGAAACAAGTACTTCAGATCAATGAATCCAATTTATTTCAGAGAACTTACACCCTCTTCAATTGTTGCATAAATGGAAAATATGGTTTGAAACCCGCTGATACTAAAAATCTCCATTATGGCTTCGCTGAGACAGCAAAGTGCCAGCGCATTTTCAACATTCTTCATCTCTTTGGCAATAATGAGAAGTGTTCGTAAACCTGCACTGCTGATATAGTCCAACTTTCCAAAATCAATCAAAACCGGATTTCCGGATTGTTGTATCATTGGCATTACTTCTTTTTCAAATTCTGCAGATGTAATTGCATCAAGTCTGCCCTCAGGATGAATGATCAGTAATTCCGATGTGTTTTCACTAATTATTTTCATGATTATTTTTATTAAAATGAATTTCGATTTTTATGATGTTTTTGGCGTCTATCCTTTGGTAAGTAAAGCTATCGGTAAGGTTTTTCACAAGATGTATTCCCAGCCCTCCAATTTTCCGTTCGTTTATATCTGAATTTGTATCGGCGCTCACCTGTTCAACAGGATTAAATTCTTTACCATCATCAATGATTTCAATGCTTATGGTATTTTCATCACACATCAGATTTAGAATTATATCATATTCCAAGGTGTCACTATAGCCATAAAAAATAGTATTTGAAATTAATTCTTCAATAACAAGGTTCACTCTGGTGCAAACCTCAGTTGTCAGTTTCCAGTTATTGCACAATTGAGTTATCCATTCTGATATTGTGGAAAGGTTGGCAATGGAATTTTTTATCACCAATTGATAATTCTGGGGAGAAGTTTTTAAGAGTTGCTTTCCGCAATATTGAATAGCAAGTACGCTGATGTCGTCCGACTGTTCTGTACCTTTCGAAAAAGCTTTCACATCATCAACAATTTGGTGAATAAGATTAATCGGGGTAGGATTTGCCTGGTTTCCGAGTAATTCTGATATTTTTTTTATGGTGTATTGCTGGTCGTGGATATTAAAAGCTTCGCTCACGCCATCGGTGTATAAAAATATTGTATCGCCCATTTCGAGTTTGAAAGTGTTCGGAGTATGGCGCAAATTGAGGTTAATGCCAAGCGGTATACAATGCGAAGTATTTAATTCGCTCACGACACCATTACTTTTGATAACGAATGGGTTATTGTGGCCGGCATTTACATATTCCACTTCACCGGTTGAAACATTTAAAATTCCCAAGAAGAGCGTTACAAACAAATTGCCGTCATTATTATTGCACAGGTAACTGTTCATAAGTTCAATAATCCTGTCTACGTTTAACCCGGCAATTTGTGCTTCAGCACGCATAATGGTAGTTGTAACAGCCATGAATAAAGCTGCGGGTGTTCCTTTACCGGAAACGTCGCCTATTGCAAAGCACAGGCGCTCATCGTCAATAAAGAAAAAATCATAAAGATCGCCGCCAACCTCTTTGGCCGGTTCAATAAACCCATAAATATCAAATTCCTTCCTTCCGGGAAAGGCGGGAAATTTTCCGGGTATCATACCCATTTGTATTTCGCGGGCAATTTTTAATTCGCTCTCAATTTTTTCTTTTGCCGATGTAGTCAATTTAAGGTTTTCGATATATTTTTTCAAGGCGGTTTGCATGATGACAAATGATTTATTCAAAGAACCAACTTCGTCGGCCGAATGGCTGGGTGGAATTTCAATATCAAGATTACCTGTCCCAAAACCTTCGGCAATCAATGCCAATGCATGTAACGGCCTGGTAACGCGGTTTGAAATAATAATGATCAGGATAAGCAACAAAGCTAAACCAATAACGGCAATTAATATAAGCGTTTGATTGAGTTTGTATAAGTCAGCATAAAGTTCTTTTTCGGGAAACACGAATCCCAACGACCAGTTGTTGTTTTTTAAATGAGTATAATACACCCAGCTTTTCCCTTTAAATAAAGCAGAACTGATGGGGACAAAATCTTCGTGGCCGGCAATCATTTCTTCTCCGACTTTTTTCAAATCCGGATCCTTGAATTTTTCAGCCAGTGAGAATATACTCTCCTTCATCACATAATTAGTGTCAGGATATGTAATGATAGTACCTTCTTCCGAGATAAGAAAGGCAAAGCCTGTTTCGAAAATTTTAACCTGAGAAACAACTTCCTGAAGCCATTTCAGAGATACATCAGCTGTAATAACTCCAATAAGGCTGTCGGATTTGCCATTCTGCCAGTAAAAAGGGACTGAATAGGTAGTCATTAACTCATTGCCACCGCCTTTATCAAAATAAGGCTCACTCCACAAAGGCTTACCTTTTTCTATCGGATTGCGGTACCAATTCCATTCAGGATAATTGTATTTCTCTTTCGCAAGGTTTTTATAAAGAAGAGCATCCCCTTTTTTGTAGAAATATGGTGCGAAATATTCAGTACCTGATTTGAATTTATATGGTTCATAAGCAAGGCAACTACCACAAATTTCATCGTTATTCTTTACAATGTTTGATAAAATATTTTTGATTTCATTTTCAGATTTATCATTATCGCAGATCAAATAACTTATATTCTTTGTTATTTTCTCAATAACCCTGAAAAACCCTTCACTCTTGTTGATTGCTGAGGAAGTAAGGTTTTTCGTATTTTCCTTAACGTTATTAAGGATAAGTTTACGGGAAATAAAATAATTATAAAAAAGAATCATAAAGAATATCAA
Source organism: Bacteroidota bacterium (assembly GCA_037142075.1). GTDB lineage: Bacteria > Bacteroidota > Bacteroidia > Bacteroidales > UBA4417 > UBA4417. Next base: position 35,936 of record JBAXBJ010000024.1, on the reverse strand, counting down.
TATTACTGCCGATAATATTGAAATGCTGAATTTATATGCGAGCCGTTTATTCATAACCATTTAAAAGGATGAAATTCAATTCAAGATTTCTGGATTATTATTGTACAATCATATAAAGTTCATTGGCTAACTGTAACAATTTCCGTTAAGTTAGCTATTTTAAACACCATCAATACTGAAGGCTGAACATTTGTAATGGCAAAATTTTCTTTCCCCACCGATTTAACAATTTTAATTACTATCCGCAAGAATGTGGAAGATATATAATCCACTTCCTGCAAATCAAATACTACGGAAGTTATACCTTCTTTCATGTTTTCGTTAATTTCATTTTCGAGCACAGAAGAATTCAAAGTGTCAATTTTGCCACTTAAAATACATGCTAACAGCTCGCCATTTCTTACATATTTATTCATTTTACAGTAATTTAGAAGTTTTTATTATACAGTTCATTTATTTCATTCGCTTTTAAATTCTCATCCAGATATAATGCTGCATCGAAACGAACAAAACGCTCGTTTGGTCTTCTTCTTGAGATTCTCTGGATATTGATTAGGTGTTTGGCGGAAATATTGTCGGTTGTAATGTTTTTTCCACCTGTGCCACAGCCAAGAGTGAGGGAAGGGCTTAATTTATTAAACATTCCACCAACTGCACCCTGAGAGGACGGGGTATTTACACAAATTCTTCCTGCATTCATGTGAATTGCAAAATAGTTAATTTTTTCGTCATTATTAGAGAAAATGCTTGCAGAATGACCAATTCCGCCGTGGTAATTCAGGTCGATACACATATTCATGGCTTTTTCGAAATTATCAACAACATAAAATGCAAGAATAGGTGCAAGTACTTCGGATGACAACGGATATTCATTCCCCACAGCTTTAATAGGAGCTATAAGTATCGTAACATCCTGAGGTGCTTTAATTCCGGCTTTTTGAGCAATTTCGAATGCAGGGCGGCCAACAATTTCCGGGTTCATCAGATGAGTATTAGCATCAATAGCTATATTGTTTAACAGAACTATTTCCTTATCATTCAGAAAATATGCGTTGCGTTTTTTAAATTCTTCAACCACTTTTTCGGCAATCTCTTTTTCGACAACAATAGCCTGTTCGCTTGCGCATATTGTCCCGTTGTCAAAAGTTTTTGAAATAAAAATCTGTTCCACCGAAAATGGAATATCAGCAGATTTCTCAATAAACACCGGCACATTACCGGCACCTACCCCAATAGTGGGTGTCCCCGAACTGTATGCTGACTTCACAAGTCCGGAACCCCCTGTTGCAAGAATAAGTGAAAGACTCTTATGAGACATCAACTCCTGAGTTTGCTCGCGGGTAACGCTTGTAAGCCACTGTATGCATCCTTCCGGAGCTCCTGCTTTTAACGCTGCTTCATAGCAAATACGTGCTGTTTCGCTGCAACAATTGATAGCTTTTTTTGAAGGGCAGATTATTATCGGATTTCTGGCTTTTAACGATATCAGAATTTTGAAAACGACTGTTGATGTTGGATTCGTTACCGGAATTATTGCCAGTATTGGCCCCATAGGTTGTGCGATTTCCACAATCCCGCTCTCAACATCCTCATTAATAATGCCAACAGTTTTTAAATTTTTAATGTCTTCATAAACGAGTTGAGAAGCTATTACATTTTTCAGAACTTTATGTTCCCAAATGCCCATGTTGGTTTCATGATGTGCCATTTTTGCAAGCATTACCCTGTTGTTAAAGGCTGCTTCAAAAACACTTTTCACAATTTCGTCAGTTTGTTCCTGTGTAAACTGACTGAATTCGGCTGCAGCCATCGTTGCATCCTGCATTACTCCTTCAATGTAATTTTCCATTTAACTATTATTTTGTTTGGTTAATTAAATCAATTTATTCTGGTTGGGATATCTTTCATAGTATTAAGCAAAAAGAAATTCTAATATTTACAGTGTTTATCATAATTCACCAATTTAATGTCGTTAAATTCGCTATGCTTCTTTATTCATTATACCAAGCTTATCAAAACACCAAAAAGACAAGGATAAGGCAACGCCTACAATGGCAGCTAAATCCATCCCCTTAAGTTGCACCGATCCTATGTCGATTGAAGCCCCACTAACACCTGCAACAAAAGTTACTGCCCCTGCAACCATATTCCGGTTATTGCTAAAATCAACCTTTTGCTCAACAAATATTCTTAATCCCTGCACTGCAATTATTCCAAATAAAAGCATTGTTATGCCACCCATCACAGCAACAGGTATGCTGGAAATTGCAGATGAGACCTTTCCGATGCACGAAAAAGCAATAGCAAGTATGGCAGCACCTCGAATTACCCAAACAGAATAAACGCGCGTAATTGCCATCACCCCTATATTTTCGCCATATGTAGTATTGGGTGTAGAACCTACCAATCCTGAAAGAACATTACTTATGCCATCGCCAAGCAGGGAGCGGTGCAAACCAGGTTTTTCAATCAGGTTAGATTCCGTAATACTACCGGTAACAATTAAATGGCTGATATGCTCTGCCAGCACTACAATACATACAGGTGCAATAATAAAAATGGCATTTGCATCGAACACCGGTGCATTAAACTTAGGCAAGGCCAACCATTCGGCATTGACAATTGCAGTTGTGTTGACCATACCCATAACAAAGGCAAGCAAATAACCTGCAACAACGGCAATCAGTATGATGATAACTTTTATAAAACCTCTGAACATCACTGATCCAAAAATACCGATGCAAAGGGTTGTCATTGAAACTATAACAACCTTGCCATCAATTACAAATGGCTGAACAACTTTTCCAATCGCGGTTGGCCAGGGTGCTAAACCAGCCTGCTGAGCTGCAAACGGCGCCAGTTCAAGCCCGATAATGGCCACCACTGCTCCCATAACACAAGGGGGCATCATTATATCAATCCACCCGATGCCCCAATGTTTGACCACAAAAGACATCAGTATAAAGAATAACCCAAAAAAGATAAACCCTGACTGGGCATGGCTGTATCCGCCATAAGCAAAAATGATCAATAATGCAGGGGCGATAAAAGCAGAACTGGAACCCAAATAAGCTGGTATTCCCCCTTTTGTTACCCAGGAGTAAATTAAAGTACCAATACCATTCATAAGCAATGCAATAGCAGGGTCAACGCCCAAAAGGATTGGAGCTATAATTGTACCACTAAACATTGCTGTCAAGTGTTGAAAACTTAGAGGCAAACTTTCCAATAAAGGAAGTCTTTCGTGAATACCAATAATACTGCGCATCGTGCTACTTTAAAAAAAAGATTTATTATGGAATTAGTACCGACCTATTCCTGAAGCGATGTTCAATGTACTTTAAAGCTTCACTAATATCCAGTGCATTACTTGAAGGCCCGATACGGATGTACATTTCCTCATCAAATCCCGGCTGACGAAGAAATGCGGGACTATCGGAAGGTTGACACTCAACAATGCAAACAGGCTTTTCCTCCAGTTTCTCAATCCTTGTATGGATATAAGGACAAAAGTCCTTACCCAGACAGGTGCGGATAAGAGTCCAAAGGTGAAGCAGAAATTTATCTTCATTGGCAAACTTATCGGTAACAATACCTTCAATTGAGCCATCATCACGAACCCCAATCAGCAAGTTACCACCATTTGAATTGAGAAAAGCTGATATGGTTTTCAGACATGCCCGCTCAATAGCCGGGTTGGATTTCCCTGCACGGATATCCCAGCGAAGAGTTGATTTAAACTCGATTGAATCGCATTCACCCTCATTGATAAAAACAGATGCCAATTTTTCCTGCAGGTGTTTTTGTGATAAAAGACCAAGGAAAGTAGTTACCCTTACCACTCCGGCCAGATTCACTGAATATTGCTCTTTAGTGAGAATTCTAAGTGATATGAGTCCTTTTACGTATTCCGCAGGGCTAATCTCATCCAAAACCAGCAAGAGTGGCATCACAATGCCTGAATGATGCACGCTGCTCAAAGCCTGTACAGCCACTTTTTGGCCAGGTGCTAACCTTGCATAACCAGATTTTAGAATATGAGCAAAAGGATGCATATCACTTTCTGACATGACAATTTCACTCATTGATCTTTCTGCAAATCTGTTAATCACAGCAATCAACCCGGTTAAAGTGATGAAAGAAAAAGAAAACAGCGGATCGTCAGAACCAAATAACTGATTTGAAGCCTTCCCAGAGGTTTTGAATTGTACAAATCTATCCGAAGCAAGCAGGTTTTCCCATTGATGCAGAAAGGGGTCATTGTCGATAGTGAAGGCATCATTAAGAAATGAAAATAGTACCGTAGATGATAACATTTTCAGCGGTAAGTCATCAAATAGCTGCAAGTCAGTAACCAATAGCCGGATAACAGCTTCTGAAGGATGTGAAAAAACATTTCCGCATGGGGTAAGCAAGGGGCTGGAACTTTCGTATATGCAATATTCCAATCCATTAGCGCCGAAATCCAGCATCTCAGGATTGCAGGTAATGGTAAACGAATCAGAATATTCCATAAATGTTTTCATAAACAGGGTAGTTTAGCCAAGGTTTTTTTGATAGAGATATTTTCTGCTATTCCGGTTGACATCTGTTTTCTGCCAAAATGATGTTTATTTTTTGGGGGAGATGATTATTTTCAGTTTATATGCTATCATTTTTACGTTTTCAAATTAGGGTCTTCAGATTGAATATATAACATCAATTCTTTCCCAAACTCCGAAGCAAACTGAAGTTTTTCGTAAGGATATATTTGGTTGTTTAAATACTGCAAAACAAGCCATTCCTGATATCCTTTGCCAGGTTTTATGCCGCAAAAGAAGAATCCCATGCCCTCAAAATCGCCGCACAATTCTGATGTTTCCGGGCAATCCAAAGGCATGTACAAATAAATGGTTTCGATGCGGTTTGAACAAAATGCTTTTAAAGAGTGGCGGATTTTTACAATACTGTCGTTGCCATATTCTTTGATATAAATATGAGCGCAAAAATATAAATCCACTTTAGTTTCAATAATTGCTGCCTCGTTTTTTGAAACTGCTTTTCCATTAAAATCGGTATTTAATGTGCGGTTGGCAATACCAAGATTTGCATATATTTTTTCAATAATATTTTTATGCTTCTGTGGCACAAATACTACTTTCGGGTCATTGTTCTTGAAGTAATAAAACATCAATATCCACGATTCCCGGTATTTATTTGAACTTGAAATTTTATTGAAATCCACAACGGTTACCCTTGAGATAAACAATGCCGACTCCCTTAATCCAAGACCAAACCCTGCTTTTTGCGAATATGGGTGGGTGGTAAAAGCATAAGCACAAACGCCAGAGAAATTCATTTCATGCATTTCCTGAATTTGATATTTTGATAAATCCTTAAGACAACCTGCACTGCGATATGCCGGATTTACAAATGCCCCAGCCAATTCGCATAAATCTGAAAAGCTCTCAGGTACGTTGGCGCAGTGCCCTATTATTTCTTCATTAGCTTTATTAACAGCAACATAACTCATAAATTCATTTGTTTTGTTGAGTTGCCTTACGCGTTCGGGGTAATAAATGTTTTCGTAAATATAGCTTTGCTTGTAAGCGTAATAGGCCAGCCTCGATATATCATGTACCTCGGAAGGATGAATCCGCCTGATATAGAATTCGAAATTGGCATTGTTTTCAGTTTTCGCGGCTTTATTTAATACCTCAATGTCATTCGCAGGCAACAATTCATAAGGAAGATATTTCTCAATTTCTATCTCCAGCCCTTCTTTTCCTTTGTTTGTATATTTGATAGTATCGGCAAGTTTATTAATGAGCAAAGTCCCTAAACCGTGGATGTTTTGCGACACTATTTGCTCTGTTCCGACATTCTCATAGGACTTTATTTTTTCAATATCCAGAGGCACACCATTTGATTTTATTACCACACCAACACCTAATGTAGTTGTGTTAAGCACAATTTCCATGATTTCGGTTTGTTCGGGCATATAATCATACTTTATCACATTTGTAAGCAATTCTTCAATCACCAGTTCTAAATGCATACAATCTTTATCAGGAAACCCAATAATTTTAGAGTATGTAGAAACACTCTTGATGACAACCGGAATCAGGTTGATTTTATTTGGTATTGAAATGACTATTTGATTCATCTTATTGATTTGTTTTTTTAAGGTTGGAGAAACTTCGTTATTAACTTCGTCAAAAGCAAATGAAAGGTAAAACAGAGTTTTCTTTATTAACTTTTTTGTGTTAATGCCCTATGGGCAATCTTTTTCCTTTGGATTTTTCTTTATCGTTATTAAAGTCCTACGGACTAATGCCTTTGATCTGACATCCCCTGTTAACACTTAACTATGATCTTTATTTTTCGCTCTGGCCGGAATTTCTATCGCTATTACAAATGGGAAATTTATTTCGAAAGCTCCATTTAGTTGGAATACGCCATAATATAATTCTCGGTTGGCGAGAAAATTTTCTCAGAGCTATTTCAAGATTAATTTTCTATTTTAATTACCTTTCTTACAACCGTCTTTTTACCGGCTTTCAGAGTTACGTAATAAACTCCCGGTGTGAGTTCTGCCAATTGAAGACTCAAATATTGTTTTCCCGGGAAAAGGGTTTTAGTAGTTAATTTTTTAACCAGATTCCCTTCACTTGAAAAAACTGTTGTTTGCAAGTTGATATTTTTTTCTGCAATAATCTCCAGTTTAGCTTCATTCTGAACCGGATTAGGGAAGATATTCCCAACTATTAGTGATTGATTATCCATGTATTCATTAATGCCTGCTGAAGGGTTATAGAATGCACTGTAAACGCCGTTTCCGTGCGTTCCTATAGCAATAAAGCCGTCAGTCTGCCGGGTATCTATCATATCGACCATCACGTTACCAATGGTAGTAGATCCTTCTTTAATCCAAATAGTGGAATCTCCGTTTAGTTCGGTTGTTGAAAATAAGCCGCAGGATGTACCGGCAAAAATGATTTTTTCACCCTGAAATGTTAACAGCTTGGTGCAGCGGATGGATGGGCCGTCCCCTGAGCCATCGGCATTCTGTTCGAGGTTGCCTCCAACTGATGCCCAGGTATTGCCACCATCAGCAGAATGAAAGAGGCTTTGCACCCCATAATTTGAAAAAGTTACCATGAGGTGGTCTGCATTATCTGGATTAATATCTATATAGGCAACAAAGCCATTAGCAGGAAAGTTGACACCTGTAATATTTACTGGAATCGGATTCCCGGAGTTTGCGCCGTCCAGCCGGAATACTTTTCCCAGATTGGTGCCGTAGTAAAGCCGGTTTGCTGGTACTTTCGAGATAGCCAGACAACTGATTTCGGAAGCGGACCCAACATTTACATTGCTTAAATGGCTCCAACCTGAATTTCTCAAACTGGTATCGTAAGCAGCAGCTTTCAGGTTGTCCTTTCTCCAGATGCTGGTTATAGTAGGCAGGTAAAATGTTTCGTAGTTATTGGGATCAAGAGCAAAATTCTGGTAAAATGGGAACAGGGTGTTACTGCCCATCACCGGGTCGTAATATTTCAGCAGGGTATCAGGAAGTTGTGGGAAAATGTCTGTTGTATGCATGGAATTATCAAAACGGGTTGTCCAGACATTGCCGCTATAGGCCGAAAGAGCACAGTATTCCCAGTCAGGGGCAACGCAGGTCGCAAACCCGTCATAACAAATATCAACATTAAACCATAATTCCGATGGATCGTCAGTAACTGTATAATACCAATTATTATCCTGTAGCCCGCCAAGAACCCAGTCGTCGCCCGAAGAACCATGATCAATGGCAACGCTGTAGAACTGGGTAGTAGTCAGCTTGTTGTTCAAACGCTCCCAAGACATACTACTGCTGTCCGACATGCAATTATTTGTCAGGTATATTCCGCCGTCGTTTGCCATAAACATAACTGCTGGATCGGATGGCAGGAAGGCAATACCATGCTGATCCGGATGAAGCTGATGCAGAGAATCCATGTCGTAAGGATATCCACCCAAATAAGTAGTCATCAGGCTGTCAGCAAAACCGTTCACCGATCTATAAAGATTCATCCCTCCTATAAAAACTACATTTTCGTTGTCGGGCTTCACACCCATAGTAAAAGTATAACCGCCATACACTACGAACGAAAAAGGGAAATTGTTTATGCTGCCATCACCTCTGCCCGGCATGCCATGGGTACGGTTTTCCCATACGGGAGAATTTGTGTTTGTATTCCAAGTCATTTTCCAGAAAGTATTCACCGAATTGGGGTATCCGTTAAAGGGATTCAGATCCGGCGATTGTGATTCTGTAAATACATACATCACTTTTTCATTTGAAGGAGCCAGTGCCAGTTTAGTAACGCGGTTATCCTGCGGGAAGCCATCCGGGGTTATTTTGTTCCAGTTTATACCATCAGTGGATCTCCATATACCCGCTTTGCCAGGAGGTTCAACCGACATGCAAAAACTGCTTAAGGCGGCATAGAGCACTCCATCGGAGGTAATGGCCAGGTCGGTGGCGAAGGATTTGTTTTCAAGGTCGCCCAGGGTTACTTCCCAACTCAGCCCACCATTTTCCGAACGCATAATTGCCCCATAACAGGCGGCATAAACGATGTCTTTGTTCATACTAACAGGGTCGGTAACAATGCGCCAAACTCCTTGAAACACTTCCAGCAGGTTAGCTTGGGAAACAACTTGGGTAGCTGCCAGTGGTTGCCAGGAAGCTCCGTTGTCAGTTGACTTATAAATCCCGTTGCCAATCCCGATGGTCCTGGCATTTGTACTTATATTCCTATCTGTGGTACTTAGCAATTCGCCGGTACCATAATACCAAATGTGGTGCTTGCCCGGCCGCTTGTCCTGTATCAGACAAGTTGCACTTTGTTCCGCGTCAGGAGCGGTGGTTTTGTGCCAGTTCTGGCCGCGATCGGACGATTCCCACATGCCACCTGATGCGCTGCCAGCCAGAAGATGGTTTTCATTATCCACATCGACCGTAATGTTGAGCATGCGCCCACCGATATTGGCAGGCCCGCGCCATTTCCACGATTGGCCTTCTCCATCTGGGTGCAAAGGCAACGTGGAAACGAAAGCAAGTTCGCGGGCACGGATTCCTGCCGGAATCTGCCCCGTTTGCGGATCCATGAGTTTCATGAATTGGTAATCCGCCAACATGGCTAAAAAACTTTTCTCAGGCGTTTCTTGCTTCTCCATCGAAGAGGGTCTGGTCTTTCCCGGGAAGTCTGATTCGCATGCATCCTTTGAAAACAAGCAGAGCAATGCTATGCCAACAATCCCTGCTATAATTAACTGTAAATGTTGGTTTTTCATAAGGCCGCAATGGTTTAATTTTATGATTTATTGACTGCATTATTTGATGTAAATTTTTTCCGACTTCGTTCCGTTATTGGTTTTTACTTTCACCAAATAGAACCCTGTTTTTCCTGTAAAATCTATTTGGAATGCTTGTCCGTTTCCCAAGCCTGTAAAGGTTTTGGATAACAGTGTTTGGCCAAGCATGGTGTAAACAGAAACCTGGGTGGATTCCTGTTTTTTTGATTTAATAAAAATATGCTGGTTGTTACTGTATATTTCGATGCCATCAGTTTCATCCAGAATTTCGTTTGCAGAAGTGGTGCGGTTAAGCAATAACAGGAACCTTTCGCACGGGTTTACGGGACTGTGATTGACGTTGATTGAAGTTTGATTGTGGAGGTCGTAAACGATTCCGGTTGTCAAATCTTTTAGCGACATTCCTACGGTTTCCAAAAGGGTGTTTTCGTCAACCGAAATTTCATACTTGTCTTCCTTTCCAACCTTTAAATTTAATGGGATGGCAATTTCATCGTCCATAAAAGGCAATGAATTGATGCTCAGCATTTCTTCATCAACCGATGTGTAAAGTTGGGGTGCTTCCCCGATGCCAAACAGTTTGAAAGCATCAAACTCATTGTCTAATCCGGCAGTTGCATCTTCCCTGAAATGGATGTAGGTTTTATCCGAAAATCCATTTCCTGCAACTTCCAAAACCAATAAATTTTCGACAAAGGTTTTATCTTTATAAAAATTTATGGAAGTGTGCTTGCGTGAAGAGAAGGGAATGGTAAGGCTTGCACCTGTTGCGGTTTTAACAAAAAATCCATTCATGGGTGGAATTATGCCGTTGGCCAAACTTCCTGTTGTTCCGTTCCAGCTAATATATTGCCCGGCAGCACCGTCGTAAACATAGGCCGAGCCGTTGATGTTGGTTTTTGTAAAATCGTCCCAGTCCAAGGCCGACGGAAAAGGATTTCCAAGCAGGTTCCAGCCTTCGCCGGTTGCAGAATAGGTGAGAGCGGGGTTTGATGTTCCGTTAAACGTAAAATTACCTGCATTCAGCTTTCCAACAAACGATTTGGTAATATCGGTTTTATAGGCAACAAGGTAGCCTTTTCCTAAAACGAAGGCATCCTCAAATGCCGGATTCCATTCGCCGGATTCCAATTTTGTATTTATCCAAAGATAATCCGGTTCGCTAAATTTATAAAAATCATTATCCACGCTAGGTGTGCCGTTGTTCACAAAACCAGGTCGTATGTTTTGGGCAGCAACCGGTGAAGAAAGGAAATGCCATCCCGCATTGCCCACATATTTTGGGATGTAACGTTCAACAGTGGCATCTAAATTTGCAGTATTGTTGATGAGCGAAGCCGTTGCCAAATCATCCGATTGAAGTTGCAAGCCAGTATTTCCGGCATTGTTCAGCAAATTTCCGGTAACGCTGAGGTGCGAAGTTGGAGCAACAACCAAACTTGCTGCTGCATCAATGGTTAAATCCGTCATGGTTTTGTCCGAATCTATAACAACAGCGTTATAAACCTGAACCCTCGACCAATCTTTTACCGGCACATCCTGTCCCATAGCCCAGGTTGAAGTTGTGCCCCAATTGCCGCTGGCGATGCTTTGAAAAGGCATAGGAGCGGTGGAAGCTGTCCAGGGGCTGGGATCCATATTATGAAAAGCTCCGGCATTCCCACCAACAATATCTGTAACTACGGTTCCGTTGCCTTCGTTAAACTGCCAGTATGAAACCAGACCCGATTCGGTTCCCGATAAAGTACGATACATGTCGGCTCTGATGTCAGCAATATCACGGGCATAATTCCAGATGCGGATTTCATCCATTTTTCCATCCATTGCGTCGCTGCCACTTATAGTAAAAGTGCCGTCAGGAGTGTTCAAAGTGGCCGAAGCAGCCATTGTTTGCACTAATTCGCCATTCAAATAAAGCTTCATGGTGGTTCCATCGTAACTCCCGGCAACATGCATCCATTTGTTGGTTGAAAGCACATTATCGGCAGTAACAGCATAACCGGAGTAATTATTAGTAGTAATGTAAAAATTTAACCAAGTATCGCCACCACCAGATTGTCCATTATATTTAATACCTGCTGCATTTGGCCCCAGCGTAATATATTGCTGCACTTCTGCTGACAAATTAGTATGATAAACCCAGGCTTCGATGGTGAACTGTAGCATCGAACTTTTTAATCCGGTGCCGGAAATGTAATCGGAAGCATGATGAAAACTGAGCGCATTTCCTGCAAAGTTATCGGCTGGAAGCCTTCTGCAAACCGCCAACTGGCTAAACCCTGTTAGGTTGTTAAATATTGCCGAATTGCCCGAAGCATCCACAGAAACTGCATTTTGAGTGTAAATCCAATTGTTGTCGTCGTTGGTTGGGCGCGAGTACAGTTTTATTCTGGATGAAGAAGTCTGATCGTTGGCAGTAAGGTCTTCGGAGACAGTGAATGTAAGGTTTGCATCAAATGTGCCTGTGCCAAATCGGTTTATGATCCAATATTGCGAATCGAATAACGAGGTATTGATATTTGGGGCGGCATCAATTCGCGAGACGGTGATTGAAGCGCTGGCATGGGAATTAAAAAACATCGAAAGTCCGGTTCCTGTAAAATTTACATTTCCGCTTGCTTCTGCTTGGGTGTTGCTAACCCCACCACCTACAGGAGCACCCGATAAAACCCAACATCCTGAAATCATATTTGTAAGCGTGCCATCGTTTCCGCCTGCCACATCATTTGCGGTTATTCCGTAAGGTTCGTTAAATTGGAGGCAAACAACCATGTTTTTATCGGTGTTTGTAGGCGTGAGATGCATTTTTTCGCGGATTTGCTGCTGCGTGCGGGCTTCACGCCAGATTTGTACTTCATCAATTTTACCTTTAAAGCCAGACCCGATAATGATAGGTGAAGCTGATGGAGATAGGCCTGGCGGAATTGCAGAGGAGCCAGCTTCGCCGTTTACATAAAGTATCAGGCTTTTTTGCCCTTCAGCCTGATTGACCACGCCGCAGAGGTGGAGCCATTTCCCAACTACCAGAGCGGGGTTTAGATTTATTCTTGAGAAATTGACATTGTTATTTACTCCAAATTCGATGATGATAAATGATGGCCCATCGTACATTTTTAATTCCCATTCGGTTCCTTTGGCAGCAATGGAATGAAAACCGTTGCCCATAACTTCGGGTTTTACCCAGGCTTCCACCGTAAACGAATTGCTGTATTGAAACCCGGAAACCTCCGAAAGTTGTATATAATCGTCAGCTCCGTCAAATTCGAGGGCATTGCCGGAATAATTTTCGGGGTAAGAACGCAAAACCAGAAACTGGCCAAAAGCGTTCACTCCGCTAAAAGTGGCGGTATTTGCAACGGTATCAACGCTGGCAGCTTTTTTTACCAAACTCCAGTCACCATCAGAATTGGCAGATCTTGCAAAAAGTTTTACGCTGCCGGGATTCAGGCCGTTGTAGCTGTTGAAATCATCGGTCAAAGTGAAAGTGAGGTCAGTGGTAAAAATTTTATTATCAAAGTTTTTTACCACCCAATATTGCGAGCAAGCAGCATAGAACGGATCCGAAGGTTTGGTGTTGGGAGATAGGTTTATCCTGGAAACTGTGATATTATCCGTACCTGAAAGTGCTGTGAAATTGGAAGAAAAGCCAGTGCCGGTGAATATTGCATTTCCGGTTGAAGTTACAGTTTGCGAATTGCTGTTTCCTCCACCGAGTGGTATTGTGGAATTCACCCAATTTCCGGATCCTAATCCTGTGAGAGTGCCATTACAATTACCAGTGTAATCGTGAGCTGTGGTTCCTGAACCTTCGTTCAATTGCCAGTAATTAAGCAATCCCGTTTCGGAACCAGACAATGTAAGGTGCATGTTTTCACGGATTTGCTGCTCGCTGCGGGCATAATTCCAAACACGGAGTTCATCTAATTTTCCATCCAGAAATTCGGTATTGTCGCTAAAATCAAAGTTGCCGCTTGGCGAAAATAAAACTGCCGATGGAGCAGAACTTGCAATTAATGCTCCATTGAGATAAAGTTTAAGATTTGTGCCATCATAAGTACCGGCAACATGAGTCCAAACTCCGGTGGAAAGTGCGCCGTTAACCCTTAAACCGACCATTGATCCATTGGATTTCTTAATATAAAAATGCAGTTGCCCGGCACCGCCATAAATTGAGCCATCATGGCGAATCACGGCTATTTCAGGGCCTATGGAGATGTATCTTTCAATCTGATTCGGCAACGAATTATGGTAAATCCAGGCTTCCAAAGTAATGGCAGCAATTCCGGTGTTTATTCCCGTGCCGGTAACATATTGACCGGCTGCTGCAAATGAAAGCGCAGTTCCAGGCAAATTGCTGGTTTGTGCGAAATTCTTCATTGAAAAAATTTGCATCGCGATAAGCAGACCCAGCGGTAAAGTATAAATTTTATTCATGTTGGATGTTTTTGACCTTTATAAACTTACTCATCTGATTACCAACATTTTAATTGATTTTGCCGAGTGGTTGGAGGTGAGTTTGACAATATAGGTGCCTGATTCAAGTTTCGAAGTATCCAACTCAAGTTGGTAAGTTCCAGGTTCAAGTTTGGCTTCGGTTACTGTCCCGATATTTGAACCGGTGAGACTAAAAATTTCGATTTTTATAAAATTCTCTTCTGGCAAATAGAATTTGATGTTGGTAAAATCGGAACATGGATTTGGGAAATTCTGCTCCAACATCACATCTTTGTAGGTAATTGGTTCTATGGAATCTTGAAAAAAGACGGTTTCTTTAACATCTTCAACCTCGCCTGATCCCGAAATTACAAATGACCTGAAAACAAGGTTCATCACCGGGTCGCCAAAAGTTATCCCATTTAATGGTTTGTATGGCACATTGGTGGCAGCCATTATAAATTCGTGGCTTAAAATCATCAAAGTGTCGCTTCCGGCAAAGGAAAGGTCAAAATCATTCACCTGTTTTGTGGTATCGCAAACCAATGGACTTGCCGGAAAATGCTTCCAAGAGCCGAAAATATCCGAAATATCACCAAGCAAAAGGTCAACTTGCGAAATTCGTTTATCGGCGGTGTGCAAACACAGTTCTTCGAGTTTAAAACCAATGGCAGTTTTACCTTCTTTGTTGATGGTTAAACGCGGAACCTGAATATGATCGTCGGTTTCGGTATAAAGCTGGCGGTTTGAAGCCAAATCCCAACTATTTGATGAGAAATCCCATTTTATGATGGATAAAGCTTCGTTTTCTGCGATGGACAAATCGCTGTTGTAAGTGGTGTAAACCATTGCGCCACTGCCATTTTCAAAATCCATATCGAAATAATTGTAATTCAAAAGCGTGTCGGCAGCAAAAAGTTGTTTTGGGCTTGCCCAGGATTCATTTGCAAAAACCGACGACATCAAGCGGTTGCCTTCCCAGGTTAATTGGTCGAAGTTTTTCCAAACAACAACAGCCACATTTTCCTCTGGCGAAGCCACTGCTATATGGGTTTGAATCCCGCCAGGTTCAGCCAGGACTTTCGGCTCCGATTCCTTCCAAAGCCCGTTTTTATTTTCTATTAAAGCATACCAAATATCAGATTTGCTGGTTTCAAGGTTGCCTACCTGCCAAACAATCAGTGCTTTGGTGGCAGAAAGCACCACAATTTCCGGGTTTGCCTCGGCCCTGCCGGAGGTTGTTGATAACATATTGTCAGCGAGCGGTCCCGACAAAAGCGTTGTGCCGGTGTTGACATTAAAAACCGAAAACCAGATGTCCTGCGATTTGACAAAACTTTCGAGTACATCATCGGATTTTTGGTGCATAAAAGTTAAGGGAGTATGGCGCGACTGCATCCAGGTGCTGACGGCAACACTATCGTTAATCATCTCAACAGATGGATTTTGAATGGCATTTGAGTTGGTGGACAGGGAATATGTTTTTCCAAACTTGCCTGTTATCAGATTAATATTCCTTAAACAAAGATCTCTTTTCCCATACGATTTTCCCGGTTCAAGCCATGTAACTAAACGGTGTTTGTCCTTCATGCTGATAGAATGTTGCGGCATTGGCAAAGCCATTTTTTGGTACCAGCCAACCGGATCCATTATTGATAATGATTTTGTGAAATCGGGGTTGCCAGTCAGTTTTAAGCTTTTGCCCGACGATTTGACAAAGGGCGGGAAACAACTGCTCATATCGTCGCCAAATGTTGCGTTGCCAAGTATTTTGGGCCCATATATGTTTACTTCGTACCAACTCCAGAGCGCGTTGAGATAAACACGGAATGATGGGCGCAGGACACCCGACAATTTGGTCCGGGTCTGCCTATCAGGAATATCAATATACGATTTGCCAACGCCTACAAAAAATCCGGTTGCAAAAGCGGCATACACATCAGCCAATCCGGCGCAAAAGGTAATGCCGACAGATAATTCGCCCTGAACCCCCATATAGCCAAATTGATACGAGGCACTGTTTTTATACGCATCTTCGTGGTCAGGATTTGCATCAATTTCGAGGTTCCCTACCGAACCCCATTTCCCTGTGGTTGTATCAATAGAATAGTTGAGCCTATAAGCTCCTCCAAGTTCTGGCGAAAAGGTCATGTTGGCAGTTACCCCAACAGGTTTTGCACTGGCCCAATTTTTTATTCTCAGCTTTTTATACAATTCCATCATTTTGGTAATGGGATTATGTACTGCACGGGTGGCGCTTAAATTTGTCGCTACGTTTGTAGCATTGTTTTGAGAGGCAAATAAATCGTTGTTTTCGTCTAAATAATAGTAGTGATTCGCGTTGTTGGCAACACTAAAGTTCACTATTTCTGGCGGCCCCAATTTGAAAGTTACCAACTTCTGGCTCAGCAAAGTGGGTTGGTTGAGTTCGAGTTTGGCTGTTGATTTGGTGAATTTTAAAAATGCTTCGGCAGAAACCGAAACACCTGTTACTTCGGTGCCACCAAAAAATGGAATGGCTTCAGGGATTTTCCAGCCATCTCCGCCCGAAGTTGCGTCTGTGTCTTCGCCAAAATACGTTTCAAGCGAAAATGTAACCACATCGCCGCTTTCCTGCACATTATGGAAACTGGTGTCGGCAATAAAATCGAACCATCGTGGCCGTGTTTTATGGATTGTAATCTTATACGGGCCTTCAATAAGCGCCGGGTCAGGGAATTGCCCGAGATAATATTCGATTTTCAAATTAGCTTCTGGTGGCGGCAGTTTTCCCATGTCGTAGGTCAGGTGCCAAACGGTGTCGTTAAGTTTAATGCCATTGGTTTGAGCCAATAGTTGGCCGGAGTTATCATAAAACTTGCCAATCACCTTGGTCATGTCGTCCAATTCTTCGGTGGCAATGGTGAACGTATTTTCCTGATCCATGCAACCGGGTGCGATGGCTTGTAAAAATGGGCCTAAATCGCCCGAAACCGTTGGGGCAATCATTTGGTTGATATAAATAGGCACCGAAAAAGTATGTTGTACCGATGTGTCGCCGGTGGTTGTAATATAACCGTTCTGGAAACTAAAATAACTACCGGGAGGCGCATCGCCCATATCGAAGCTCAGCATAAGATCCTGATTGGTTTGAGTGTAGGCGAAAATTGATTTTTTGATAACCTGGTGAGAAGGCGACAAAAAAACACCCTGCAGGAAATCTTCTTTCCATTTTGACGTGCCTTTTAAGGTGTAATTTGTTTTAAACGTGATGAGATTGGTAAGCGCAACACCTTCGTTAAAAAAGCCGATGCCTTGGTTGAAATTATAGTTAAAATTATATCCCGGCAAAGGGTCTTTGATGATGAAATTTCCAATAGGGTACTGAATCCCGTCCACTGGCCCGCCTTCATAAAAAAGTTGCACAAAAAAGGTATAAGTGCCGGGAGCCTTGTTTACCATGTTTCCATGCCAGGTGATGTACGAAAGATTTCGGTTAACCTTCACCCACTTTTGCATGCCGCCATTTAAAGTACCATGATTGCTGCCTTTCGAATCTAAAACAGCTACGCCTTGCCCATCGTTTAGCCGATACAAGGTTTGGATTGGGTTTTTGCCATTTTGCCAAATATTAATTTCGGCCAGAGAGCCTTTAAAAAACTCGGCTAACGCGCTCATTTCATCTGATTTGCCTGCGTGATTCCTGCCAATCAACCAATAGCCATCGTAGCCGGTCAAATACCCGATGTACTGATGGTCAACCAAGGAACCATCAATATATAAATCAGCCATTAAGCTCCCATATTGCACGGAAACATTGTGCCACTGCCCGTCGTTGTAAGCATGTTCACCATATAGTACAGTTCCGCTGTTCACCTGAAATCTTATGGAACCATCTTTTTCCAGCATAAAAATCCGTTCATTCCGGGTGCTGCCAACGCCATTTTGTGTTTGGCTAAACTCCAATAAAACCCCGCCTAATTGGGAAGTGGTATTAAAATAAAAAGAAACGCTTGCATCTGTTGGGCACGAAATATTTTGGGAAGTTTGGATATAGTTGTCGGTTCCGTTCAGGTTAAGCGAGTATTGGTAAGGAACGCTGTTTTGGGTAAAAGTTTGAGTATCGAAATAGGAATTGCCATTTTTAAGACCACATACAATTTTGAACGCACCCGACGGGAGCCCGGCAACATCAATGGAATTTATTATTTCATCGTTTTGATTGTCACTTTGATAAAAACTGCTCCAGTTGTATTTTGGCGTGGCGATCGGGATTGGCGGATAAACGGAAACATTGTACGAAGTAATGAAACCGCTGTCGGCAACCCCGGGAAAATATTCGCAGGTGATCAAATGATTGACTTTGTAGGAAATTGAAGATAAATCGTAAGTAAAATTGCATTTGCTGCCCACAGATTTCATCAATTTCGAATAAAGCACGTTGTTGTGAGCATCGTAAAAACTAAATTGAATCGAATCGGTGAGTTTATTGCTCGATGTAAGGATTATGGTATCGTTTAAATCCTGTATATCAATGGCTTCAGGAATAAAATAAGCGCCATTTTCAATGGTACCGGTGTTGTTGGTATAGCTGTCGTCTGAAACTATTTTCAGGCGGTTCCGCAGGTCATCAAAATTCCAGTAACCGGTCAGACTCAAATCCTGGAAAACGGGTTTTTTGTAATTGCTTTTTATTTCCTGTGCCGACCTGGCATAATTCCAGATTCTTACTTCATCCATTGATGTTATAATACCAACAGATGGTGCATCATCCTGCATACTACCAAGTATAAGGGGTTTGGTTCTCCTATTATCCTGATATGGAATATTGTCAGCTATGTAATTGAACGCATCGATATCCACAAAAACCTTAGAAGGATTAATCTGAACCCCATCCCAAAACAAGTTAATCGAATAATTTTCTTCGACAGCATCATATCGAAAAGTGAAGGCCAGATGGTGCCAGCTATTGTTTATAATTGAAGGTAAAGAGGCTTGTACCAGTTGGTTATCCTGACCGCCAGCCATGGAACTGAAATTCAGATCATAAGCTCCTCCATTCTTACTTATAGATATATTCCAAAGCGAATCAACCGACATTATTATCATTTCACCCGTTGGAAGAGTAGAGAGTTTAGCGTTGAACTGTAACCAAGCCTCAATGGTAAATTTGCCTTCGATAATATCAAAACTGTAAGGGCCAGTATATTTTGTGCCCGATACGGTTCCGTTCATAATCCCCGGCCCATTCTGAATTTGGGCGTATTTATTTATATCAACCATGATGGCCTGTCCACCTGTCTGGTTTTGGGTAAATTGCGGGATCGAATCATGATAGACGCCCAAATCGGTTTTGCACACCAATTTTGGCTTTTGAGGAATAACCAAAAGCTCTTTATTTTGAATAACGCCATCCGACGGGCCGCCTTCGCAAAAAGAAGTGGCCTCAATGAACCTGGTTTTTAGCGGCAGCAAATCCATCCTAACATTAACATAGAAAGCCGAATCGAGATATTGGCCGCTTGGCGCAATGAATAGGGCCGAATCGAGAGCGAGCGAATCGGACGAGAATATGGTAAACTTAACGCTTTGCGTTCGTGGTGGCAGATTTTTGAGGCTAAAAGTGTTCGCAGTTTGGGCAACGTTGTGCCATGTAGTATCGCTCCGGGTGTAGTTGTTAGTAACAAAAGGCCCCCATCCTTTGGTGGCTTCAAAAGAAACAGTGTCGCAGTTAACTATGTAAGGAATGTGATAATTGGCCACACTGTCAGTTTGATAATGCACTTCCACGTTTAATTGCGGCGATAAAGGCAAATTCATCGTGTCAGATTCAAATTCCCAAAAGGCCGATTCTAAATTGCTGCCAACCGTAGTAGATGAACTGTTTATTTGGACGCCATTCTCATCTATCATCCTGAAAGTAATACTCGAAGTATTTGCTGGCAGATTGTAAGCCATGAAATAATTGTCGCGCGAAGTGCCGATGGTGTAAGGCCCAAAACCATTCAGAGATTCGATGGTTATCTGTGGGGTGTTTACCGTGTCAGTTAAGTTTTGTGCAGAAACCCCAAAAGTGTAGAATGATAGTAAAATCGTAGCTAAGAAAAACGAAATGCTGCTATGGGGTTTCATGCTATTATCTTTTATAGTATTAATTTTTCAGAGAATTTTTTATTGCTTTTCATTTTTCAGAAATATGGTTTTTCCTTCCTTTTTCAATTCAATACGGCCATGCCAATCTGTAAATTCGTACTTTGCATTGCTGTATTTCACGCCCGATCCCATTGTATCTTGTTTCATATCAATCGTTTCCCCATTAAAAGTAAAAGTTGCTTCCCCTTTGGTATTGTAAAAGACCATATCCAATCTTACACCAGCTTTATCAATTGCTGAAGCTGTTACAATTCCGCCTTCAGCGTTCTTTGTGCTAGTATTTTGGTGTGACGCTTCAGTTCGGGAAGTTTTGTTTTCAGTATCTATTTTTTTCTTTTTCTGGCACGAAATGAATACAGTGCCGGTTAAAATAATACAGACCATTAAAAGCATTTTTGCTTTTGCCAAACAATAAAGGTTAAAGGTGCCCCCAATTTTTGTTTTCATTTTTCTGATATTCATAATTTGAAATTCTATTGTTGCTTTAGACGACGGGATGTTAAAAAATTCATTAGTCTAAAACATTTATCCTATCAGATAAAAAACTGCTGGTATCATCACAATACTCAGAACAATATGAGCCATAACCAAAGCCGATGCCGTTTCGGGGGCGCAATCGTGGCGGCTTGCAAAAACAGGGCCGAGCACAGCCGAAGGCATGGAACTTATCAAAACTAAAACCTGAGTCTGTAATACGGTTAAACCATATAAGGTTGCCTGAGTGTGGGCAATGAAAGGCTGAAACCACATTTGTATTAAAGCAGAAATAACAAATAACGGAATAATGCCTTTTAAGGGAATAAGTTTCAGATTTAGGGAAAGAATGAGGCATGCCAGTATTGACAAAGCACCGTTTATCATTTTAAACGCCTCGAAAAAAGGTGCAACAAAATTATTCTGCCGGTCGAAAGGCATAAAAGAAACTACAATTCCTAAAACTATTGCGATGAAAATTGGCGACTGGAAATAAGAAAACAAAGTTTTTTTGATGTCAAAACTCTTCGATTGGTTCCCGAAATAAATGGCAATAGCAGGTCCAACCAAAAACATTGGCAACCCAACCCCTAATTCACTTAAAAGTACTGCATCAGCAATAGCTTCCGGATTGTTGGGGAACGAAAATGCAATAAACGGATACCCCAGCAGTGCCGACGAACCAAAGGAAGAGGTAAGCATCAAGGCACCGATTTTTGGCTTCGTTAGCCTCAGAATCCGCCCTGCAATATATGCCAGCAGCATGGATAAAACTCCAGCCACGAAAACCGCAAAAACAAGCAAAAACTGGCCACTTTTTATCGGAGTGGCTGATAATTGAAGGAAAATTACTGCGGGAAGCACCACCTGTGTGAGCAGTTTGGTGAAAACCATGTTGTCCTCGGTTTTTATAATCGAGAGTTTTCGCAGCAGAAGGCATAGCAATACTACGATTGTAAATGCAAAAACGGTTTCAAAAACTTGTAGATTCATTGGAATTTAATTTTACAAGGTTATTTCCCGGAGGGAACTCCACTTTTAGAAATTATCATTTTAATCCTTTCAAAACGCCGTATTTTTCGCCCATAAGTATATGTTGATAGGATTGTCCGATATTTCCATTTTTTGATGCCGTCAATACAAATCCGGCTCTCTGTTGAAATATCATTACAATATCAGAACCTCCAAACAGGAAACATCCTAACATATCCCCTTTATTTACCCTTGTGCCCGGCTGAATATTCCCCTCAAATTTTACCGAGCATATCTGCGACATACCTATCGGAAGCAATGCTACCAAACCGAAATCCTCAGTTTCAATTACTACACACCCTCTTGTTTCGATCGATTGCCAGCCTGGTACAGTTGGGTCAAACATATATCTTTGAATTGCAGCGTCCCAGGTAATAATCCCGCCCACTGCGTCCTGCTCAGCAATGTTCCTGACTTCTTTAATTATTCCACCCACCGGAAAATGGAAACGATGATAGTCCTGTACATCGAGAAAAGTGTGTGTCATCACCCCATTGGCGAATTCATTTTTG
Source organism: Bacteroidota bacterium (assembly GCA_037142075.1). Lineage (GTDB taxonomy): Bacteria > Bacteroidota > Bacteroidia > Bacteroidales > UBA4417 > UBA4417. The sequence continues at coordinate 14,007 of JBAXBJ010000024.1, read as the reverse complement.
TATTGACTGTCCTCTCCAATTAATTTTACAATTGATGTTAATGATCCGGATTTAATTGCTACCCCTTTTTTCAGAACCATATTTGAACTGGCATCTATGTTCCATACGCCCTGAGGTATTGCATCTGCCGGCGATACAACAATAGTGCTGTCATTGAGGGAATGTATCGGGCGTTTGTCTGGTGACGAAAGATACCTGGAAAAGAACCGGTTAAACGTATTCCAGTTTGAGGGTTCTTCGTACCAACCTGCCGATAACCCAAATTTATTGTCAGTGAGGGCCAACTGGTAATATTCGTTTTTCCACGAAGCCGGTGTATCCAGATATAAGCCCCATGCTTTATTGAAACTTACCAGCCAGTCGCTATAAGGTTTTACATATTGAAGAGAATTATTATAATATCCCAGGCCTTCCAACTCTGTAAGCGGCTGGTCGTTAATGAAATAGAAATAGTTCAAGCTCTGATCAATTTTATCATACAACGATGTGTATGGCGTAGTAGGAAGTACGCTCCAGGGCATACAAGTTTCGGCCCATGTAACAAATTCGTAATATTCATCCAGTGTCTGGGCCGGATTTGTATCTTTATCCGGATTCACCACTTTTGCCTGTGCAATTGATTTGATCAACAGCGATTTAATGTTCGGATTATTTTCAACAACACTAATCAACTCCAAAGTTTTGGCTCCATAATTTGGATTTATTTTGGGATCGTCGTGTTTACACGATACCTGAACCATTGTTACGACAAAAAAACTTAAAGCGACTAAAAGGTTTCTCTTTTTCATAGACGTTTTTTTACTAATTGATTTATAAATGCAGTTGAACTGAAATTTGACTGCCAACCAATTCCCTGATTCTACATTCAAATTCCTTTTTTGACGAGTTTTTTAAAATTGCCGCGGATGTTTTAATGTTATCAAAATTGCACTCTTCTTTATAATCTGTCAAAAACAAAAACCTTACAGCAGGCCATATCGAAAGAGCTTTACTAATGGTTTCGTTGCATTTTACTTCGCCGAAGCTGTAATCAAAAAGAATCAGGTTAACCTGAACACTGTTTAAGGTTTCAGGTAAACGACTATTGCCGGCATCAAACACCACTTCAAAATCATTTACCTGGCATAAAGCAGTTTTCAGGCTTTCGCGGTATATTTTGTTTTGTTCGATAATTATAATGTTCATGTGTTTTTTTGCCGATTTTTCAATAAATTTAGTTGTAGTTTTTTCGGGCAAACCCTATTAATTACTGCTGTTGTAACCAAAAACGGGCCTATGATTTTTTAAATGTTCCGGCAACTTTTTCAATACGGTCAAAAATCATACTACTTGGTCGCGCTTCGTAGTCTTGTGCATCTTCTAATGTCATATTAATTGTACCGTTGCTTAATTTATCAGTGTAATTATACTGTTCATTTATATAGTGTTCCTAGTAATATCCAATTTCGGGATTAATAGACTGAGTGAGGAAAATCATCCCTACTGCACCATTAGTATGTGAGTTGGTTTTTATCATTTAATTAAGAACAGGTTTTATGCTTTCGCGATAAATTATGTTTTGCCCGGTAATTATACTATTCATCAGCACTGCTTTGTAAAGTTTTTTAACAAATTTACGATACACAGAGCCCCTGAAGCTAGGGGTAAACCTGTAGTTTGGCTAAGGGAAAACCAGTAATTGTACTAAGGGAAAACCCTTAGAAAGAAGGATGGTGAAAGCGTGATACTAATCGATTGTAAAATAGTTGTTATTTATAGCCCATACTATTAACCCTGCAATGTTGCGGACATCGGCTTTTAGAAAAACATTGCTTCGGTGTGTTTCAACCGTTTTAGCGCTAATGAAAAGTTTTTCGGCAATTTCCTGGGTGGTTAATCCCTTACATATCTGATTTAGAATATCTATTTCGCGATGGGTCAACTGATGGCCGCCATTAGAATAATCAATGGAATGGAAAGCCATTTTCTGCAAGATTTCCTGGCTAAAGTAATTGCCTCCTGCAAATACTGTGTTAATAGCTTGTTGCAGCTCAAACTTATTTGCTTTTTTTAAGATGAACCCTTTCACCCCTGCATTGATCATTTGCCTATAGTGGGTCATGTCAGTGAACATGGTAAGGGCAATAACTTTCAGGTTCGGGCACAATTCAATAGCTTTTTGTGTTGTTTCAACGCCATCAATTATGGGCATGCCAATATCCATCAATACAACATCAGGTGTGAAATTTTGCAGGAATTCGAGGAATAAATTTCCGTTTGAAGTATCAAAAATAACTTCAAAATTCTCAATCTGACCCGTTACAAGCTTGATGCCTTCCCTGAAAAGGTCGTGGTCGTCAATAATTGCTATTTTGATTTGTTCCATTGATAGTGATTTCTTTATATGGAATTTTTATTGATACTTTCATGCCCTCATTATGCCGGGTGTCAAAAATAACTTTTCCTTCCAATGAATGAATCCGGTTTTTAATATTTTTCAAACCCATTCCTTGTTTTGAATCCATCTTTTCTACTACCGAAAAACCAATTCCATTGTCTTCATACAATACATTGAGCGTGTTTTCGGATAGAAAAATCTTTATAAAAATATGTGATGCTTTTGCATGTTTTAGCGTATTGTGGATGAGTTCCAAAATTGTACGGTAAATGGTAAGTTCCACTTTCAGATCGAAACGGTTGATATTGTCGAAAGACATATCGAACTTTATTTTTTTACTGATATTAACCTCGCTGATAAAATTTTCAAGCGCAATCTTCAACCCGTATTTTTCAAGAATATGGGGGCTTATATTGTGTGAAATTCTTGAAGAATCGTCAATTGAGCTATCAATAATGCTGATAAGTTTTGATTCGATAACTGTTTTACTTTCAATATCTTTAGCATCAATATATGCCTGAAAGTAAAGTTTTGCAGCCGATAATAACGGACCAAGCCCATCGTGTAAATCAGAAGCAATACGCTTTCGCTCTTTTTCCTCGGTTTGGATAACGGCTTCGATAAGTTTTTGTTTAATAAATTCTTTTCTCTTTAACTTGAAATAGAAAAAACTAAAAACAAATGCAATGCACAGGATAATCAAAATTATGACCAGGAATACCAATTGCTTTTTATGGAATTCGTTTTTTTGCTCTGCTTCCCTTATTTTTTGTTCTTTGGTAAACAGGTCGTATTTGGCCGATTGTTCGTTTATCTGGGTGCTTATCCTGTCTTTATAAAAACTATCCAGAAGCAAACGGCTTAAAGACATAAAATTGTAAGCATCTTTATAATTCCCTGTCAGGTTATAAACAATGGCAAATTGCAGGTACAGCCTCATAAACAGATTCCTGTTTTCCTCAATTGTGCACAGATTTGTGGCATCAACAACAGCCTGAAGCGCGAGTTTATAATCCTTTATCCTGATATAAATATTACTCAGGTTTATTAATGCATTCATCTCGCTGTAAAACATTCCTGCCTCATCGAAATTTTTTATAGCTTTTAGAGCTAATTCCAGTGCTTTATCATACTTTTTTGACAAAGTAAACCGATAACAAAGTTCGTTTTGCGACAATGCCAGGTTTGCTTTAGAGTTAATTTTTTCGGATAGCGAAATGCACAACATTGAATATTTTAGTACCGAATCAGCTATATGAAATGGGCCGATTCCCCATTCGTCGTAAATGGCAGCCAGGCGGTTGAAAGCATAAGCCCTGTTAATATCCGAAACGGTTCTTTTGCTGTTCAATATATCGTTAAGTATTTCAATTCCTTTGGAATACTCTTGTTTTTGCCGGTATGCTTCACACAGATTTATACTGCAATAGTCGGCTTTTTCAGTGCCTGCCTCTATTGTAGTGAGGGCTTCCATCAATAAATGAATTGCTTTGTCGGGCATTGATTTTTCCAGAAATTTCCGTGCCGAATAAATAAGTGCATCAGTATGGCCGAGAGAATCGGGGGCTGCAAACATTCTCTTGTCGAGCGCCTTTACGGCATTGGTATCGGCATAAATTACCTTTAATCTGAAATAATTGGTTTGTGCTTGCTGAATAGGAGATAATTCCTTTTTATGATGCTCCAGGATTTTCAGGCATTGTTTCGAAATGGTTTGATTGGAATAAATTTCGCTAATCCCTTTGTTATAAATACTGTCAAATTCAATCCCATTTTCAAATCGCTGACCAAATGACTCATTTGCTGGTAAAATACCGTAAACAAACCCTAAAATTAGCAATGGCTTAATCCTCTTACTAACAAGAATATATATCTTTCTTATGAATTGCAAATTGTATGATTCCATCACTTTTATTATACGATAAATTTGAGATTTTGCGTCCATAGATAGGTATACTTACCGCAGTGGAGGCAAAAATTGGTTTTTCATCCCGGCATAAAAAACTGATATACCTTTTCCTATCTATAGGTGAAACCCATTTATATTTTGCTAAGATAATATTGTTAAACTCATGAATTATCAAAAAGGCTAATTATTTTTTACAGCACATTTTTACTTCCAGCCAAATTCTAGACGAACCTCTATTTCTCATCTTTGCCGGGGATATTCCTTTTTTTTTGAGTAAGAATCAATTTGGTTTTGTATTTATGAGAGCCTGTGAATAAACATTAACCTACTTTATCCTCACATTCAACTCATTAATAACAGCATCCGCATTGATAGCAGCAATTTTATTGGCCAGATCGGGAGCATACGCATCAATTTGCGTATTGAACCAGTTAACCGGCCGCCGGTTAATTGGACCAGAATATATTTTCCCGGGTTTCGGCTTTCGTGAACCACGTATTACCATGCCGTTTTGCATTATATACCCGTTACCCACTCCTTTATGAACGAAAATACCATGGCGTTCTATTTTAAAGCCGATACCTTCAGCTAACCCGGAAGCCATGTATATTTTTCGGCCAATGCTGTTAACCAGTTTATCCTCTGCGTGTTGGTTTTTAGTTCCTACGCCTCTCATCACCATCCCGGATTTACCTTTGCGGAAACGTAAAGCCGAAGATTTCAGTTTACTTGTTACCAGGTTAGCCCAGCCTTTTACTGCTGTATTTTGTTCGTTGATCCAGTTCGGGTTTGAGTTTGGCATTCTATTGATGTTTTAAGGGGTTTGTATCCAACGCGAAGGATCCACTTCGTTATTGAATTTACAGACAATATCGAATGTAAAGCGGATGCCGTAAAAGTTTCCGAATTCTGTACTTATGAGCTGAGCTTCCACGGATTCAAAAGGGAAATTCTGTACCGGCGACGAAGAAACGTGCCTGTCTGATTTGATTCGTGCCAGTACATCATCTCCAATGGCTTCGAGGTTATCCCAGGCTATGTGAATGGCGTTGAAGTCACCAATATCCTTCACATGATCCAGCAGGATAAAAGCTCCGCCTCTTGTTTTCAGGATATTGTCGCTTTTGTTGTCAGTGAATGAAAACTTGTAGCCTTCCATGATGAGGCATGGAGTATCAATGTCCCGAAGGTCAGTAAGCACTTCATCCACTTCAAAGCGGTAGAAGTTTTTAATGCTAACATGCTCGGAAGCAAGTAGCTGGAAATAGGAAACGAGTTCAGCGAATTTATTATTTACGGCCATTTTCTTTGATTTTTTGAGTTAGGTAGCGGAATATGGTATGGAGAGGCAAGGCTGCATATTTATCCTGATTAACAATATCATCCCCGACAATGGATTCATAGAGTTTTACCCAATTGCTGCCACGGTTGCGATCCGCAGCCGTATTGGATGGTAAATTATTTTCGTCCGGATTCTCTGAAGGTTTTTTAAAAATAAGTGGGTACTGATTGCAGAGCCATTCTTTAACGAGCCGGTAGTTTAAGTTAATGGCGGTTTTTTCTTCAGGCAGGAAGAAAAGTTCGACATAATCTGCCCGGTCCTGAATAAGCTGATCATCGAATGGCTTACCTTCAGGAAGATACAGGCAAGCAATAAACTTGTTTAGTTGGTCTGAATCTTCGGCAATAACGGCTATTTCGTTGTAAGTGTCCATAAACATAAACTGAGCGAAGGACATTCCTTCCAGCCTGGGTTTGGGAGAAGTGAGGCCTTTTATGTTTCTTATCACGAATGAATAAAAGGGTTTAAAATCTTTCATAAAGTCCAGTTCGACAGCAATGCAATAGCGTTGGTAGTCGTCCAGCAATACGGCAACATTTTTTTTAATCCCTAAAAAGTAAGCCAGCATTTCAGTTTCTGGGATATCTCCAGCGTTATTGCGTGAAATGGCAATAAGCTGAGAGGGTGTAAGCTCGTCCCATCTTTCGGGAAGGGTGGCGGAGATTTTACGCTTTATTCCGAATTGTTTGTACTGTATGGAGATTTGCTTCAATGAGATAATGTGTTAATGTGGTAATGTGTTAATGCGATAATGGTGTAATTGTCATTCAGTGGTCATTCGGTTGTCATTCAATGGTCATTCAGTGGTCATTCGATTGTATTAGGGGCACTTTTCACTTTTCGTTATTCGTTATTCACTAAACTAAGCCCAGAATGTTTTTTTACCTGAATTATCGCGGTGTGGAAGCCCACTTCGGGGCTGAGCATACCCGTTCCAATCCGCTGCATTTTCCAGTAAATAGCTTTTCAGAACTTGCAGGTAGTGATTCCCAAGGTTCGTATTTCTCTGAATGAGGGCAGCGATCCGAGGCTCAGGAGAAGGAGCTTTGTTTGAGTGATCAGCAGCATTGCTGGAAATACTTTCAAAAAACAGGCCTCTATCGCCCAGGTCGGAGCTTGTTTCCTCCATCAGCAGGGCCGTGCTGAAATAGGGAATTACCCGACGGATATAGGGTAATATTTCTTTAACTTTAGGATCCGGCTCTTCTTTGATCATTTCGGCTTTGATAAAATCGAAATTGACATTTCCGAGAACCAGTTTTATTTTGATATCTTCAACAACTTTCATGTGCAGTTTCAGGCGCATGAAAAGCAGGTGGTTGGCACCGATGAAATAATACTGGCTAAAAATATCTGTTCTCGGGATAAACATTTCTTTGAGTTGTTTCCCTGTTTCGCTTTCGTGAAATTCCGGAAAGCAAAGTTTGTCCGGGCCATCCAGGTATTCCAGCATAGCATCCAGACCGTTGAAGCCTGCGTTTTTGAAGAAGTCCTTCAAATTATCTTCCTGGTACTTGAAAAGCCCTTTTACTTTTTCGGTTTCAGTGCGTTTGAAACCGTCATTCATGATCTGCACGTTCAGCAGGTCGAAGCCATACCAGTAAACCAGGTGAATCTCTGCCACCTGAGCCAGATTAAGCAGTTTTGCTGTTGCTACTGCGATTTGTTCCAACGAAGGAGAAACAGGCGGATCCGGTTCGGGTACCACGATTTCATCCGGGCTGGCTGAATAATATTCCAGCAGTTTGCCGTGCATTTCGGCACCCATAACCTGACGTAAAAACTGGCGTTCTACGGTTTCAATGATGGGTTTCAAAACATCAAAATCGACGGAAGAGCTTATTTTGAGTATGGCTCTGATTTCTTCAATTGTAGTGATCAGCATTTTAGGAGAGTGTTTTTTTAGTACCGGCACCGGTATCGAGGGTTGTTAAAATGGTATTTCCGAAGCGAAGCTGAACATCCTTGATTCCGTTAAATTCGAGCATGGCTTCCAGCGGATCCAGGATGTTCTGCCGATCGAGCCAGGCATTAGCGATGTTAACCAGGAAAGCCTCGCGAATGTTGCTGCCTCCCTGGTTCCCGGCATAGGTTCCGCCCGGCATTCCAGCGCCCAGCACGTTCGGATTAATCATAAGGCTAAACAAAATTTCACTGTTGGCTGCAGCAGAAGTTACCAGTTTATCGCCTTCCTTGTATTTGTTATCCAAGGGAGTGATGATCCATTGTTCTTCTACTTTTCCGTTGTTCGGATTGATATCGAAAAATGTAAAAAGCGGTTTGTCTGCGTTTTCTGATCCACACAGGTTGGTTTCGATACTATCCATATAGTCCTGAATGGCAGCCTGTCGGGTGAGAGTATCTTTAAAATCAGCTTCCGGGAATTTCTTATCCCAGAATGCATACGGAATTTGAACATGCCATTTCCAGTTTATCTGGTTTTCATAGGCTTTTTTCAGGAATTTGGGTACTACCATGGCGATATCCACCCATCCGGCAAGGTAAGAAGAGTACCAGGCAGGTTCGGGGTAATAATCGTTGTTACTCCATGAATCTTTGACGGCAAAAACAAAGGAATTTCCTTTGATTTTTCCGCCCATTCTTCGGCGGTCTAAGTCGGCATACGGATCAAAATCATCCAGAATATCGAAAGCTTCAAATTCCTGACCAGGGAAGTCGGGAAATTTACCGGAAACAATGCATTTTTCGATGATGCCATTTTTGGCCACTGTGTAGCGGCTGTATAAGGCATTAATTACCTCGATGCCTTTCATTGTTTTCCCTTCGGAGTCAGGAATCAGGTGAACATTAGCACATCCAAATTTCAGATAATCCCGAAGGGCTTTCTCCAGGTACCGGCGGACCATCCTTCCCTGGCAGAAGGAGATAAGCTCTTTGTCGTTGATCACTTCCAGAATTTCAGCGCCATTGCTTTCATAGCCGGTAACCCTTGCCGGGAATATTCCCTGGCCCATGGTAAAGTTTCGGGTAAACTTTAAGCCAGTACTGAGAACGCCTACTTTTTTAATAATGTCGTTGCTGACCGAAGGGAAGTCGTTGGCATTCCCCCAGGAACAAAGCTGGTATTCGGAAACGGAAGTGGTGTCGTAAATATAGATGATACTTTTGGAAGCATCCGGGCGTTTGTTTGCAGGACTGTTTTTTGCTGAGGGTTTTGGGGCTCCGGTAGTGGTAACAAAGGTTTTGTCGCCAAAAGCCATGAGAGGAACACCCGCTTTGTTGAATTGTATTTTTGTCATAAGATCACTCGTTTATTATTCCATTCAATGATATTGTCGATGCGAACCGGGTAAATATGGCCGATAGGATCCAGTTTGCTGGACACCGGCCGGACACCCCGCATCCGGCTTTTGGCTACGTTCCAATTCAGGCCGGTAGCTACTGCCCTGGGCAGGAATACAGACTCCCCGTTGATCTTGATAAACCGGATAGAGAATGTTACCTGTTTGCCATGGGGATCGGATTTAATATCATATTCCCGGAGCATGTCGGCGCGACGGATTTTTAGCATGGATTAATTTTTAGGCAAACATATTCTTAGAACCCGGAAAAGGAAAGGACAAAACAAAAAACCCGGCCACCTCACGGCGCCGGGCAGCACGAACCAAACAATGGAGAAAAGTTAGGAGGCAGGAAGATGGCAGTTGTACAAGTTAGGAGGAATAGAACAAGTTAGATTTCCGCCATTGGAAGGTTTGATTTTATTAGTACCGATATCGCTTTTCAAAGGATTCTGACCAAAAGCAGTTTGAATAGTTACATCAGAAGTCAGGTGTAAGATCTGTTTTTCCTGAGAAGTCGGGGAAAGGATGCAATATCCCACCAGAACAGGTGCCGGATACGCTTCAGAATGAATAACCGCAAGCCCGATCCTATAAGGAGTAACGACGGGCAAAGCCTGGGCGAAGCAGTCGGCACTCTGATCAGAATGGAACCCTGGAGAGATTTCGGGAAGAATGGGTTGAGGCGGCGAGCTACCGCCATGCACGAAGCTGCCAATTAAAAGCAGCAGGCAAAAGGCAAGGATTTTTTTCATGGTCTTGAGAATAGGTTAGGTTTGAAATGAGAGGCAAATGTATATTCCCGTGATAAAAATAAAAAGGACAAAAGTAAACCTGCTCAGTAGCAGGTTTTTATGATTATATGTAGAAATATGCTAATAAGGTTAAGGTCGGGACCGGTTTCCCGATCCTGGACCTGGTTAATATTTTTTTTTAATATCTGTGTGTGAACATTTCTTCATCTGCGACTTCTTCCAGGAAGCGGCGGAAATCTGGTTCCCCGCATGTGAGGCAGTACATTTTTTTACCTGATGGCCAATAATAGGCCCTGGCTCCTTTTTGTAATTTGGCGCCACATGTAGCACAATTGCAAGCCCATTTCACCAGTAATTCAGAAGGATCATTGTTAAATCTGCGTTTCATTGTTTTGAGGGATTAAGGTGTAAATATCTGCTTTTATTGCAAGTTGAAAATCGAGGTAATTGATTTGAAACCCATTGTAAAAAACATCCAGAGGGTGTAAATCTGCATCATTTTTTAAGGTCAGAGAAAATTTTCCGAGTTTGGCGACAATAAAAATAAATCCATCATACAAGCCCCCGGGCCTTGCTGAGTGAAACTGAAATTTCATTCCTTTCCTGATATCCATTTTGTTTGATTTTTTAGGGCCGGGATCGGTTCCCCGATCCTGGCCGGATGTTATTAATCTTCGTTTGGTTTCATAATAAAAATGGCGGGGCTCGGATCATCAAAATCTCTTCCCTGTATGACAGCTTTTAAAGTGACTGTTCTATGTTCGGGCATATCAAATAAAACCTGTTCGTGTTTTTCCCAGTTACCGGCATTTGGCAGCACGCAAACAAATTGAAAATCCATATTTGCACTTGATGTTTTAAAGGCTTTCACAGTGAACATATAAAGCAAATCCCACAGACGGCCGGATTCATCCTGCATCCCTTTTAATACTTCGGGAACCTGCACATACTTTGTAAATACTGCCTGAGTAAGATAAACCGGAAATTTTATCCCGGCTTCTTTGCAGGTTTTTTCGTCAACTAAAATTAATGTGCCATCTTCCACAGCTTCAGCAGTTGTGTAAGTACAAATTACTTCCCATTCTTGTTTTTCTGTTTTCATGTTGTTGGTGTGTTTGAGTTTGTGATTACCTGGTAATTTTCCGGCCATACAACACAATCGTATTTTGAACCGAATTTATAAATCTCAAAATAGACTGCTCCGACTGTTGAGACCGGGCATTTTTCAGCGTTTAAAATATCTCCCTCTTTGCATCCGAGAGCTGTCAATTCGCTGTCTAAATCTCCAATCAATTTTATTTGCATGGTTTTAAGTTGTTTAGAATGATTCTTAATAGTGTATGGTTCTAAGGAGTACATTTTTACGTTTGCAGATTTTCTGCATGTGGTTGGTTCCCGGGCTTTTCCCATCCCAAAAACAAAGGCAAAAATCAGCGTTTACGGCCATTTCCAAATTCCTGATAATACCGGCACTTCTTCCGTGTTTTATCCAATCCGGTTTAAATAGTTCAAAAGGCAAATTGTATTTTTTTGCTGCCTCGATCCCGAGCTGGTCCGCCCCTTTAGCGTTACCGGATAAAATTTTAAATTCATATCCGAATTTTACACCAAATGCGATAATTTTTTTTAATTCAGATTCTAAAAGCAGGGGATCAAAAAATCCCCTGCTCCCTGCTATAATCAGATTTTTTCTCATGTGCCTAAAAATGGATTTTTGGGATTTTTCTTGTTTATTTCTTCGCTGCCCCAAAAATTCCGGATATCATCCAGCGACATAAATTTGCCGGTTCTTTTAAAATACTCGTCACAGTGCCAGTACCAGCATTGTTTATTGTGGCTGAATCTGAAACCTGCGTTTTTTAGTTCTGTTTTCACCGGATAGGTATTGCCGGTAACCCACAGCCAGGAGCCCATAATTTCAATAATTATTCCCTGAATGCTCATAATATCATCAATTTTGACTTTCATATTTTTTGCTACTTCATGCTCATACGTTTTGCGCCCTTCCGAAAAATTTACATTTCCGTTTATCAGATCTTTACTTAAAAGTTCGTATTCGCTGTTAATCTCCTGCATACTGCGAACGTCCCCGCCTTTATCCGGGTGGTTTTCCATGGCTAACTTTCTGTAAAGCTTTCGCAGTTCATCCAGATTATCAATATTTTTAAACCATTTCATAAAATTAGATTTTGAATGTTAGCGATAAAAATTAAATCATTGCGAGTGCTAATAACCAGGAGGGGAAACCGTATTGATCGTGTCCGTCCGGCTCTACATCTGCGCCTGTAATGGAAGGGCAGTAATAATCCATCAAAGCGGTTTCAATTTCGGATTCTGTTACTGCGTGGAAATCTTCGAATAATTTTGGCAACCAGGTGTAAGGAATTTTAAAGGCTGCGCCCTCAGGTCGCGGAAAACACAGAGCGCCGAAATCCGGCCGTGTTGGGGATGGTACCACATTAAAGGCTGTGCCCTGGCTAAAGGTCCGCCCATCTTTTAATTTAATAAAACCTTTGGATTTTGTTTGCATAATTTTGGCCTCTCTTTTTCTTCGGTTTGGGCTCCGGTATTTGTTGAAACTTCCTTAAAGTTACAAATTAAAATACTAATATACAAGCTATTACCAATATTTCTACACTATTTATACGAAATTAAACATTAAATATATGTTGCATGAATCGAATATTATTAATATATTATTTAATTCATGCAACACGACTGCAAATAACCTATTAAGAATGAATCTAAATAAAATAATACACATAAAAAAAGCCGGATTTCTCCGGCTGGTACCTGTTTGCATTTTTACATTATCCCCTCATCAGCAAAGGAATAATATTTATCTTCTGTATATATGATATGGTCTAAAATTGGAATGTCCATAATTACACCGGCTTCCTTTATTTTTTTGGTTAATTGAATATCTGCATCAGACGGGAAAAGCTGGCCGGAAGGGTGATTGTGTGACAATATTACACCAGTGGCGGCCATTTTTAAAGCTGTGGCCAAAATTAGCCGTAAATCTACGACGGTGCCGGTTATGCCTCCCTGGCTAACTTTTAGCCAGCCGACTGTATTATTAGCACGATTCAAAAAAAGTGCTAAAAATGTTTCGGTTAATTCTACCGTGTCCTGATCATAAAAGAATTTAAATGCTTCATGTGCATCTCTCGAGGTTTTGATTTGCATTTTTTTAATTTCTCCCCTTTTAAGTTTAAGTTCGATTTCCGGGCATGTTGTTTTGTAGGTTTTCATCATTTTTGTAACTAGAAGGTTAAATTAATTTATTGATTTACCTCTAAGTTACTACATAAAACACTAATAAACAAGCTTTTAGTCTTATTTCTTCGTTATTTTAACAAAAATAAACACAGTTATTCGGTTGCAAAAAATAATGAATATCAGCATATTATTTATTATTTGCAACCGTTTATTATTTGCTTCTCCTGGCTTCTACTGGGCTTTGGTTTGGAGGGTTTCCCGGGCTTTTACTTTTCGTTTGTGAAAATGAAAAGTATTTTTTTTAATTTACCATTACTATTTTATATTTTCCTTTATTCCAGCTAATTACATCAAATTAATTTCAATTTGATGTAATTAACTGAGCTTGTACCGTGTGCCCGCCCTACCCAAAAAGACGAAAAACAGACGAAAAAACAGGATATATGCCGGATGCATCCATATATAAACCATTCGATTCTGGTCACGAATAAAGCCCTATAAACGACTTTTACAGTATTACAATACTTTGCGAGGGTAGCAATACAGGCAGCCCCAAAAAGCGCCGCACGGTCGGACATAGCGTTAATTTTGCCCTGTTTTTTAGGGTAGATTTCCCGAAACGAGGCACTAAAAAGAGGGTAAAAACAGCAACCCGATAGAGGTCAGGATAAAGCGATATAAGGCACTTTTGCCAATGTGCAACCCTTTGCAAGGATAACGCACAGGCAGCCACAGGCAGCCCCGCACGGTCGGCAGGAAGGCTGATTTTGCCCTCTTCGAGGGCAGTCCTAAGCAAGTGTGCAGCGAAGCGGAACACCTTTAAAATCAGTCCTAAAGCACGAAAGAAGTCCTATGCTGACAAGATTCAGAAAAGGATCTGAATTTGTTTTTTGAGCGAAGTCAGCGAAAAAATAAGAATTCGGATTTCTGAATATTGTTCTTTTTTTGGAAGATTGGAAAAGCGTGCAGGATTGTAGAATACAATTTGAAAGGTTTTGTTTGTTGAAGTCAGAATTCAGTCTTATGCACAACCGGGTTGTGCAATGAGATCGGTATAGTGGTATAGCACCGGTACAATTGACTAACTATACCGGTTTAGT
>JBAXBJ010000023.1:0-50261 GCA_037142075.1 Bacteroidota bacterium | reverse complement strand
ATTATTACCTGACAGTTCCCGGGCCCAACCTCGAAACAGCCTTCTGGCTCGAATCGGACCGAATGCTTAACCTGGCTTTTTCATCAAAAAGTTTTGATGTACAGCGCGATGTGGTAGTTGAAGAATTCAGGCAGAACTACCTCAATCAGCCATACGGCGATGCCTGGCTGCTCCTCAGGCCGTTAGCCTATCAGGTTCACCCTTATAAATGGGCAACCATCGGCATAGCTCCATCACATATCGAAGAGGCCAGCATTGACGAAGTACATGCTTTTTACGAACGATACTACAATCCCTGCAATGCTATCATGGTAGTTGCCGGAAATGTGGAAACTTCAACAATAAAGCTGTTGGTCGAAAAATGGTTTGGCGGAATTGAAAAAGGGATTTCATATCAACGCAGTCTGCCTGTGGAACCAGAGCAAACTGAAGCTCGGACACTTACTGTGCACCGCAACGTGCCATTTGATGCGATATACAAAGCCTGGCATATGTGTAGCCGTTCCGATCCGGGGTTTTATGCAACCGATCTGATTTCGGATATTCTTTCATCCGGGCAGTCGGGAAGATTGAACCAGCAACTGGTTAAAACCTTGTGTCTCTTTAGTGAGATAAGTGCTTTTGTTTCAGGAGATATTGAGGCCGGGCTATTTGTAGTTACAGGTAAACTTATGAAAGGCGTTGCCATGGACATTGCTGAAGCGGCTTTACAACTGGAGATTGACAAAATCTGCAACCATGCCGTTGAAGAACTGGAATTACAGAAAGTAAAAAACAGGTTTGAAGCCATGATGGAATTCAGCGAGATGCGTGTGCTCGAAAAAGCCATGAACCTCGCATACTACGAATTATTGGGCGATGCCGGACAGGTAAATGAACTTGTTCAGAAGTACATTTCGGTAACGACCGGAGATATAAATTCGGAAGCACGAAAAATTTTCAGGCCCGAAAACAGCTCAACGCTCTATTATTTTTCGAAAAATGAGGCAGGGATCAACTAACAATTCTTTCAGCAAACATTATCTCAATGACAAAAATTCTTAATCGGCTCATACAGCCGGCCTTACAGCCTCCCGGACGAATTGAATTCCCTGAACCCGAAATTTATCAATTGCATAACGGGATTAAAGTTTATCAGTTTAATTCGGGTACCCAGGATGTTATATCCATTGAGATGGTTTTTGGAGCCGGGAGCTGTTTTCAGCAGAAACCATTTACTGCGATGGCTACCAACCTCATGCTCCGCGAAGGAACACGCAATTATTCAGCCCGGAAACTGTCGGAAACGCTCGACTATTTTGGTGCTCAATTCGAAAATTCAACCGAGCGCGATAATGCATATGTAACCTTGTATTCACTCAACAAGCATCTCGGCAGTACCTTACCATTGTTAAGTGAAATTGTTAAAAATCCGATATTCCCGCAAAATGAATTATCCGTGCTCGCCGGCAAACAGCGGCAGATGCTGGAAGTGAACCGCCAAAAAGTCAACTTCCTGGCCCGGACACATTTTAATTCCATCATTTTCGGCATGGACCATCCTTATGGAATGTATCTGCAGCCTGACGATATCGCTCAGATAAACAATTCGGATCTGGCCGCTTTTCATAAATCGCAATACCATTCGGGTAATTGTATGATAGTAATTGCCGGACGCATCAAGCCGGGACTGATCAATGAAATTGAAACTTATTTCGGGGGTAGCGACTGGAGTGGAATTGCCACGAACCGGAAACAATATGTGCCTGTTACCTCAGAGCAAAAGAGCCATTTTATTCTTAAAGAAGGTGCAATGCAATCGGCTATCCGCATGGGTGGGCTGATGTTCAGTCGCAGTCATCCTGATTTTGCCGGAATGAAAGTGCTTAATGCCATATTGGGCGGTTACTTTGGATCGCGGTTAATGCTAAACCTCAGGGAAGACAAAGGTTATACCTATGGCATAGGTTCATCGGTGGTGCCGTTGCAGGATGGTGGTTATTTTGTAATTTCGGGCGAAGTTGGAGCCGAAGTAACACGCGAAGCATTATCCGAAATAAACAAAGAGCTTAAGCGTTTATGTGGTGAGCAGGTTTCGGAAGGCGAACTTTCATTGGTGCGGAGTTATCTCTCGGGCGAAATGCTGCGGGCTGTCGATGGTCCGTTTGCCCAGGCCGATCTGTACCGCGAACTCATTGAGTGCGGTCTCGATATTTCACACTTCGAAAGTTTAATCGATACAGTTCAAAATATCAACCCACAGCAATTGCAGGACTTGGCAATCCGATACCTGAACCCGGAAAATTTGTTCACCCTGGTAGTTGGTCCCGAAAATGTTTAATTGCTAATTTTGTCGAAACCGCAGTTTTTTTAAAGATACATTATTGCTGTTAACATCGTGGTTGCAAATTAGTACCGGGAAGATGTTTGTGCAAATACAAAATAAAATATTATGAAACGCGCCTTGTCCTCAATTTAGACACACAGAGGAATGAATATACAAAGCGACTTTCATGTGTCCCTTAAAAATAAAAATATACAAATGAAATCAGGTATTCAGATATCCCGGCTTGCACTTTTCATACTCTTGCTTTTCGGCATGAAGGGTGTTTATTCTGCCTCCACCGATTTTCATCTTCAGGATATAACAAGGTCACATTTTATCCGGAAATCATCAGGAACTATTGATCATGCTGATACGGAAAGTAATATTAATTTATCTTCTGCACTTGCACCACCAACTATTATACTTACAGTAGTGCCTTATCAATCATGGGCATTCTTAAATTGGACAACAAGCGATCCGGGTTTAGTTGGTAATTATTTTATTCTGCGTGAGGCAGCTTTATCCGGCATCTGGGATACTATTGGTCAGTTGCCTTACAATGCGGCTTCATTGCAATTCAGCGATACCATCAGTTTTCCGTATTGTACAGCTACTTCTTTTATTTATAAAATAAGCTTTGACGCTGTTTCATCTGTTAATAGCGCACCTTCAAATATGATACCTACTTCTTTATGGGATAATATTCAGCCTGAAAATGTTTTTAATGAAATAATAACCATCAACTTCTTCCGTAAACCCGAATTATCTTGGTCAAAGGTTACAGGTGATGATATTTTTGGATATAGGATTGAGCGTTCTCCCGATCCTGGAAATGTTCCATATGATAGTATTACAACAGTTTCTGCCGATTCCAGCCGCTTTGTCGATCAATCAATTATTGATGGTTGCAATAATTCCTATGCCTATGCTATAAAAACTGTGGACAGGTGTGGACTGTGGAGTCCTGCGATATATCTACCTGCAAAACAGACTATTACGCTCAATTTTCCCGAAATAGGAGAATGCGAACGGAAAGCAAAATTAGCGTGGAATCCGTATTATTTAATGCCGGGAGGACTTGGAGGGTACAAGGTTTTCCGGATGGTTGATTATGGCGCAACCGTTGAAATTGCAAACATCACTGATACCTTAAGGACAACTTACGATGATTTGTATAACTTTGAAAATGGTCATTTTTACAGCTATTCTGTACAGGCATACAGCAAAACGGGTCTAGGGATATCGTCCTCCTGCATTATGACCTGGAAATATGCCGGAGTTACTGTGCCCGACTCAATTTATATCACAAAAGTGAATGTTGAGAGCGACAGTTATATACGCGTAAGTTTTCACAGTTCTCCGGGCAATTCTATAAAAAAACTGGTACTTGAGCGCTCTGATGACAGTGGTACAAGTTTTCAAGCTATAAATACCTGGCTGGTTGATACACATTTTGTTCCACAGGATTTTTACCTGGATGATAAAGCGGTAGATGTGCATAGTCAAAGTTATTCTTACCGTTTGATTGCCTCAGACTCTTGCGGGATCAAATCGATCAATTCCAATATTTCAAGATCCATATATCTCGATTGCAGTGCAACAAAAACACAAAACAACATCGGCTGGAACAATTATGAAATCTATTTAACAGGTGTTAAAGCATACAAGGTATTCCGGATGGTGGAAGGGTCTCCCGAGGAACTTATTGATAGCGTACCCAACACAATCTTAACTTACTCTGATTTTACCACCTTCAGCGATCCTTCCAAAAAAGTTTGTTACCGGGTTGCAGCGCGCGAAAATCCGGGGAACATCTATATAATTGGTGCTGAGTCAGGATCAAATACCTGCTGTATAATGAAAGATCCTACGTTTTATATTTCCAATGCGTTCCGCCCTGCGAGTGATGTTTCTAAAAATATAAGATTCAAACCAATCACAGCTTTTGTGGATCCTCTGACTTTTACAATGTCAATTTACAACAGATGGGGTCAGCAGGTTTTTGAAACTACCGATATGTATAATGGCTGGGATGGCATGATTGCAGGTAAGCCGGCACAATCGGGCTTATATGCCTATATAATTACTTATTCCTCATACACCGGAATGGGTTACACAAAACGTGGAACTGTCTTCCTGGTCAGATAGCTTTTTGATTGGTGATTACTCTCGGAATGCCATTGGCGAAGGCGCATTGGGCAATACTTTTTAGAAAAGATTCGAATGCAACTGCGGTGAAATTGATGATTTTCGCGGAAAGCCGGCGGCTTACACAAGGCTGATTTTGCTTACTTTTGCAAAAAAAAATTGTGATCTCTCCTTCAAATTTCGAGGAAAAAACTGGTTTTGATACAATACGGCGTATCCTCAATGCTCATTGTTTGGGCGAGGGTGGGAAATCGCTGGTTGCCAGCATCTCATTCAGCAACAACCTGGATGAATTAAAGCAGGAACTTGATCTTACCGAGGAGTTCCGTTCCATGTTTCTCACTGTATTTGGATATCCGGCATCGGAGTATTCCGATTTAGACGATGATTTAAATTACATCCTCATCCCCGGCACCTTTCTTTCGGCCGAATTGCTGGTGGCTCTTCGCAGTTCCTATTCAGGATATTGCAATTGCGTGACCTTTATTTCGGAAACATCAGCCGGTATTTTTCCTTGTCTTCATTCACTCCTCTCGGGGCATCATATTGAGCCGGCTATACTTTCGGGTATAAATCGGATTATCGATATGGAAGGAAATATTCGCGACAATGCATCCCCGGCCCTGATGGAAATCAGGAAAGACCTGTCGAGGATGACCCACCTGATAGATAAAAAGATTGCCCAGGCTCTCACACAGGCCAAACTCGATAAACTGGTTCCATCCGATACCGAAATCGCAATCCGTGAAGGCCGTGCCGTGATACCCATAAATTCATCGAACAAACGCAAAATAAGCGGCGTGATCATTGACGAATCGGCCACCGGCCAGACGTCCTTTATCGAGCCTACCGAAGTTTTTGAACTTCGCAACAATATCAGGGAACTCGAACTTGCCGAAAGCCGGGAGATAGTAAAAATTCTGATCGAACTTGCTGACGTATTGAGACCGTTTGTTTCCTATCTCAAAGAGTCAATCGGTTTTTTAGGCAGGCTCGATTTTCTTAGATCTAAAGCCTTACTTGCCATCGAAACAGGAAGCCTGAAACCCAATATATGCGACCAGCGATCGTTCAAATGGATACAGGCCAGGCATCCGCTGCTTATGCTCTCGCTGAAAAAACAAAAACGGGAAATCATACCTTCTGATATCTCGTTGGACGAAGAAAACAGGATCCTTATTATTTCGGGTCCGAATGCAGGAGGGAAATCAGTGTTGCTGAAAACCGTTGGTTTGCTTCAATATATGTTGCAATGCGGATTACTCATCCCTGTGCTCGATACCTCCGAAGCGGGTATTTTCGATCATCTTTTTATTGATATCGGCGACCAGCAATCCATTGAAAACGACTTAAGTACGTATAGCAGCCATTTGTATAACATTAAAAATCTCCTGGATTTTGCCGATCAGTCTACCTTATTCCTCATTGATGAGTTTGGTGCCGGAACGGAACCTCAGTCGGGAGGAGCTATAGCCGAAGCCGTACTCGAAACTTTAAATGATAAAAAGGCATTCGGTGTTGTTACTACCCACTACGCCAATCTCAAACAACTTGCTTTCGATCACCCGGGTTTTGTTAACGGAGCCATGCTTTACGATACCAGGCATATGAAACCCCTGTTTGTGCTTAAAACAGGAAGGCCCGGAAGCTCTTTCGCTTTCGAGATTGCAACAATTATTCGTTTTCCTCAACAAGTGCTCGAAAGGGCAGGGGAGAAGGTGGGTAGCGGCAAACTCGACTTCGACAAGCAAATGCAGGATCTGGAAGCCGAAAAGTTGGAACTCAGCCAGAAAGAAAAACAATTGCAGCAGGCTGATGAAATGCTCACAAGCCTGATTACCCGCTACACTTTATTGAAAGATAACCTCGATAAGAAACAGAAGGAAATCCTGGATAATGCAAGCCAGCAGGCACAAACAATTCTGAATAAATCGAACCAGATCATCGAAAAAACCATACGCGAAATAAAGCATTCGCAGGCCGACGCAATCCGTACCAAGCAATTAAGATCGGAAATAAAAGAATTCACTGAGCAGGTTGCTGAAATTCAGGTCGTTGAATCGATGCCGGAAAAAGAAATTGTCATACCCTTGGATGAAATCGCCGGAAGCCCGGTCATAAAAGGCAGCCGGGTACGGATGATTGGCCAGCACGAATCGGGCGAAGTAACCGAAATTCATAGCAACATGGCCACTGTTGCTTTTAGCACGGTAATACTGAAGGTGAAAACCGAAAACCTGGAAGTTCTTCATCCGAACACCCAATTGCGAAAATCTGTTAACCGCGGTGTTGCGTACCAGAATATGGTTAATGACATGAATGCCCGCATGGCCAATTTCAGAATAACGATCGACGTGCGCGGGAAGCGTGCCGAAGAGACCGAAACCCTTATACAACGCTACATCGACGAGGCCATCATGCTTCATGTAAGCGAGGTAAGCATTCTTCACGGAAAAGGAAACGGCGTACTGCGAAGTATAATCCGCAACTACCTTTCGGGCATTCCCGAAGTAAAACATTTTGAGGATGCCTCGCTCGAAACCGGCGGTTCGGGCATAACACAGGTTACGCTAAAATAAACTCAACAAAGGCTCCTGATTTCTAATTTCAATACTACTTCAGCCATGAAAAAACTATCACTTTTTACAGCAATCATTTCTTTTGCATTGCTGAGCCTGCTTGCATGCAAATCAGGTTCATCCGATAAAAATTTAATCACACTCACTACCGACAATTTTGCGGATGAAACAGGCAAAGGCGTCGTAATGGTCGATTTTTGGGCTACATGGTGTATGCCTTGCAAAGCCATGGCTCCTGTTATCGACGAAATAGCAGGTCAAACTGAAGGGAAAGTAAAAGTAGGCAAGGTCGACATTGATGCAAACGGTCCGTTGGCTAACCAATTTGGCATACGATCGATACCAAGCATTTTGATTTTTAAAGATGGCCAACTTGTGGAAACCTTCGTGGGTGTGCAATCGAAAGAGGCCCTGGTAAATGCACTATCGAAATACGTTCCTTTGCAGTAATTGCTTTTTACTTTTTTCCCGACAAAACGGCAAAAAGTTCTTTTTCCTTTCGTGCAAAACCCGAAATAATCAGGTTGTAAGACTCATCAATCCACTGTTTCAATAAATTATCAGGAACTGATCCATCAATCATCACGGTCACCCAATGGATTTTATTCATATGGTATCCGGGTAAAACACTGGAATACTGTTCCTTGAGTTCAATTACCTTTTCGGGTGTGTTTTTGACATTCATCGAAAAAGCATCCACCAGGTCCGTAAGCAGAAACATTTTGCCTGCCACTTTAAAAACCAATGTTGATTCATCGAAAGGAAAACTTTCGGTAACTGCGGGCTTCGCAAGGCAGTAATCTCTTAATTCCTCTATATTCATAATTGATAGTTATGGCCTCAAAATTAACTATTTAAAGCAAGAAAGTAAAATCATATTTACATTAATTGCATGACTATAGTGTGATAAACCGATTGATCTTTGTATCTTTGCCTATGAGGGAAGAAATCGCCCAAGGTGAAACACTCTATTATTCACAAATCAAAATTCTATGTCCTTAAGCTCCAAATCGTCTGATCTGAAACGCAGAATGCAGGAAGCATTGCGTGGCGGTGGTGATAAAGCCATCCAAAAACAAAAAGCAACCGGCAAACTTACAGCCCGCGAACGCATAATTGCTTTGCTCGACGCCAAATCTTTTCACGAGTACGACTTGTTTGTGGAACATGCCGGTCGCGACTTCGAAATGAGCGACAAATATCTGCCAGGTGACGGTGTAATTACAGGAACCGGAACCATCAACAATTATCCTGTCTGTATTTTTGCACAGGATTTTACAGTTGCCGGAGGTTCGCTTGGCTATATGCACGCCAAAAAGATTACCAAGATCATGGATCATGCCATGAAACTTAAAATCCCTCTTATCGGGATCAACGATTCAGGTGGTGCCCGTATTCAGGAAGGGGTAAACTCTCTGGCAGGTTATGGCGAAATATTTTATCGTAACACACAGGCTTCCGGAGTAATACCTCAGATTTCAGTGATCCTCGGTCCTTGTGCAGGAGGCGCAGTTTATTCGCCAGCTTTGACCGATTTTGTTTTCGTGGTTGATAAAATATCCAAGATGTTTATTACCGGGCCCGAAGTTATTAAAACGGTTCTGGGTGAGGAAATTTCGATGGAGGAGTTGGGCGGCGCCCGCGTTCAGGCCGAAATTACCGGGAATGTTCATTTCTTCGCCGAAAGCGAAATTGAATGTTTCGAGCAAATAAAAAAACTCTGCAGTTTTATTCCTTGGAACAACCTGAAAAAAGCGGATCCGTTTCCAAAGAAACCACCTCGTGTAAGGCAATACAGCCTTGAGAAAGTATTTCCTACCAACCCGCGTCAGCCTTACGACGTAAAAGATGTAATCCGGGGCATTTGCGATGATTCCGATTTCCTGGAAGTAATGGATTTATTTGCACAGAATATTGTAATCGGTTTTGCACGCATGAATGGCTTCACGGTTGGTTTTGTTGCCAATCAGCCTTTGGTGCTGGCAGGTGTGCTCGATGTGGATTCGAGCGACAAAGCTGCCCGTTTTATCCGCTATTGCGATGCTTTCAGCATCCCATTGGTCACTTTAGTCGATTTACCTGGCTACCTGCCGGGTGTTGACCAGGAGCATGCCGGTGTCATCCGCCATGGGGCAAAAGTACTCTACGCGTACAGCGAGGCTACAGTCCCGAAAATTACAGTTATCACGCGTAAAGCTTATGGCGGAGGATATATAGCCATGTGTTCAAGCCACTTACGTGCCGATTTTGTATTTGCCTGGCCAACGGCTGAAATAGCTGTTATGGGTCCGGAAGGGGCAGCAAACATCATTTTCAGAAAAGAAATCACCGAGGCTGAAAATCCGGATGAAATGCGCAAACTCAAAATCAAGGAATATAAAGAGAAATTTGCAAATCCATTTGTAGCAGCCGCCTACGGATATGTTGATGCTGTAATCAGTCCCGAAGAAACCCGCGATATGGTTATTCACGCCCTCGCCATATCTGCCGACAAAAAGGTTGATGTTCCGATGAAGAAACATGGAATACCGCCATTTTAAATCTCCTGATGGTGAAATTATGCCCTTAAAGCAATTGTTTTTGAATGGGTAATTGTCAAAATCTTGATTTAACCTCTGCGTTTTTTCAATAGCAAATTTCAAATTTAAAAATTGATTATGCCAACAAGCGAAAATTCCAAAAGTCTGAATTTAAAAGATATAAAATCAGATGAAACACCCGAAGTCGTCGAAAACGAAGTGTTTCAAACCCTGGTGATAGAGGATGTTAAATACAAGACCCGGTTAACCAAAAAATTCCTCAACAGGAAGGTTTATGAGCCGGTTGACCCTAAAAAAGTACTTTCCTTTATTCCCGGAACCATAAAGAAGATCTATACAGCCAAAGGGAAAAAAGTAAAAACGGGTGATAAACTTGTAGATCTGGAAGCCATGAAAATGCTTAACACCATTTTTGCATACGAAAACGGTATCATTGCTGAAGTTTTTGTAAAAGAAGGGGATATGGTTTCGAAAAATAAGCTACTGATACTGTACAAATAACCGATTAAAAATACAACCGGAGAGTTTAAGAAATTACTTTCTTTAGAACTTGCAGAAATTCAACAACCTTTTTCCCTGTCAATCAGGATAAAGATTCGGGAAAGTTTCCAAAAGAAAAGAAAGGATTTTTTAAACTCTCTTATTATTTCTGATCTACGAGTGACGAGTACTCTGTGTTTGTTGTTGCGATGAAACTGTTTATTTCGCTTTTTCCCTCCCCCGAATGCGACGAAGTGATGAAAATAGGCGGAAGTTCTTCCCAATTCTCTCCAAGGTTCGTTTTATACTGATCAACATTCCTTTTTACCGCATTGCGCGAAATTTTGTCGGCTTTTGTAAATACCAGGCAAAATGGCAGGCCTTGCTCGCCCATCCAGTTAATCAGTTCGAGGTCGCTTTTTTGCGGTTCGTGCCTGGTGTCGACCAATATAAATGTATAGACTAAGGATTGTCGTTGTAAAAGATATTCCCGGATAATCTTTTCCCAATTGCGCCGCGATTTTTTGGATACTTTGGCATATCCATAACCCGGCAGATCAACCAGATACCAGGTATCCTCATCAACCATGTAATAATTCAGCAACTGCGTTTTGCCTGGCGTGGACGAAGTACGTGCCAGGTTTTTAACGCCGGTTATCATATTAATCAGCGATGATTTGCCCACATTCGACCGGCCAAAAAATGCATATTCAGGTAATCGTTGTTGTGGACAGCCTGTAACATCGGCGGCACTTATCACAAAAGCTGCCCTGCGGTTATTCATATAAGTTCAGATTAGTAGTGTAACTCTCAGTTTGATGCATTCATTAACACAAAACGGAGAAAGTGGATTTAAGTAATTCAAAAAGCAAAGTTTAAATTCAAATGAAAATATTTTTCTTGCAGATTGATGTGTTTAGGTTCATAAGGATAAGGTACCCGCCAAAGGCTGCCTGTCTGAAGAGCCGCCTCAATAGCTAAATTTCAATATTGCAATTTTTTGAAATTTGCTTTTTGAACTTACTCCTGGAATTGTTTTTCCTCAACAGCATTGCTTGTCCCGCTCAGGCTATGATGGCATACTTAAATGCCTCTCTTTTTTGAAATCGTATATATCGTCAATGGTAACCAAAATGCCGGTTTCTTCCACATCGCCAAACCCTGGGTTTGCTGAAGTTCCAAAACAGAGCATGGTTTCCGAAAGGTTCATGTAGGCATTTACTAATGGAGGAATGTTTTCATTTCGCTGCCTCACCTGCTGCACAAGGATTTTATAGTCTTTTTCGTACGAACCGCCGTTGAAAATTCCGGCAATAAACTGTTCGGAAGTTTTAATTTCGAGTGGTATATGCGGAAAGACAAGGTTATTTTTGTCGCGAAAATACTTTTTCAGAAAATAAAGAATAAAATCGCGTGCTTCCTGATTGAAATGGGGATACATCGTGATTTTCCCAAAATAATATTTTACATCCGGATTCTGTATCAGTATGGCACCCAGCCCGTTCCAAATATTGTCGAGTGCATACATGCCTTTGCGCAAGTTTACCATGGGCTGATACATAGGTTGAACGTAGGATCGCCCAAGTTCAATGGTATGAGGAAGGTAATCGGAAATAAAAATATCCGACATATGAAAAAGCTCACTTGTTGGTGTGTTGATCTTGCCATCGGCATTTCGATTCAGGTTTTTACCGTGTATAAAACGGTACCCTCCGATAATTTCTTTTTCACGTGGGTCCCAAACCAACAACTGCAGGAACGGATTTTCCTCCGCCATATCAAACTCATCCAGGTCGCAATCCAGGCCTGTTCCTCCGCCTGCATCACGGAAAGTGATTTCGCGTAACCTGCCAATTTCCCTGGTAATATTAGGCGATTGGTGGTAGGTGGTAATATAAATATCATTGCCCCCGTTATTTGTATGTTTTACAAATTTGTCGGGAGTAAGTTCATTCTCAAGTAAGTTTCTGTCAACCGGGCCGATTATTTCCTGCATCGCATTTATCATCTTTATTCAGCTATAAAAATACTGTTTTCGGTTTTCTCCAAGGTGTAAACGTAATTCTTCAATTTTTGAGCCCAGATCAAATCCGGCTTCTTTTTATCAAAGATAGTATAAGAAATTGGTTTTCCAAAGGTAATGACAATTTCTTTTTCGCGTTGCCTGTACATTTCATCCACCAAATAGAGCATCTCTATGTTTGCCTTTATTCCCAGGAATGAACGGAAACGAGCCAGGTTGTAAAACCAGTCTGAATTTCGGCCATTAATATAACATGGTATAATATCTCTTTTGTGTGCCCGTGCCTTACTTATGAAGCTCTTTTTCCACTCCAGATCGCAGATTCCGCCTTTTTGCTTCCTCGAGCATAAGCCTGCCGGGAAATACAACAACGCCTTTTCAGAGGCAAAAGCTTCGTCAATCATACGTACATTACCTGCATTAGAACCGTGTTTATTAATAGGTATGAAAAGGCCTGTTAAGTTAGGGATATTCATGAGCAAGTCGTTGACAGGGAATATAATGTCTTTTCTTATTTTTCCTACAACCCACATCAGAGCCATGCCGTCCAAACCACCCAAGGGATGGTTGGAAGCCACAACCCAGCGTCCTTCTGCCGGGATGTTTTCTAGGCCCCGGTAGATTATTTTTACGCCAAACCCTTTTAACGTGGCATCCAGGAAGTCCAGATTGTAAAGATGTCCGTTGTCCCGTGATATTTGGTTCAGTTCATCCTGGTGTATAATTCTTTTTAGGTACCTCAAAACAAAACGAGGCAGAATTTTAAGTAAGCGGGGATTTTTATTGGCAATTACCCGGTCAAGATCGAGAATATGATCTTTCTGATGAGTGCTAACAGGCTGCTCTTCCATACGTTGGCTGAAATGCAGCACTTCAGTAATTATCATGCTGCATATGGCAAAAATACTGATTTTCCGGAGTATTTAAAACTCCTGTGACCGGATGTAAATAATTTAAATTGGATTTTTATCTTCCCCTTGTTTTGTGTTAAGTGGAGTATAGTCAGCGTGATTTATTACTTATTCATCCTAATTATAAGCTAAGAAATTCCTGAATCTCTTTATTGATAGGTATCCTGTGTATTGTTAATAAAAAAAAGTGGTAAAAAGTGGTAAAAAGTGGTAAATCAGATGTAAATTTACCCCAAAATTAATGTACCCATGATATCCTTACAGGGCGAGCACATTTGCAGGGTTGATGCGAAAGGAAGATTTATGCTTCCTGCGGCATTGAAAAGCCAGCTGACTGCCGTTTTGGGCGAAGGTTTCATGATCAAGCGCAGTATTTTCGATTCATGCCTCGAACTCTATCCCAAATCGACCTGGGATGATCTTATCGGTAAGATAAACAGGAAGATAAACAGGTTCAGGAAAGACGATATGGCTTTTTTGAGGGCTTATAATGCCGGATTGCAACCTCTTGAAATTGACAATGCGGGACGGATATTGATACCACGCGACCTGGTATTATTCGCTGAGATAACTGCGGATATTGTAGTTGCAGCCAAACTGGATTGTATTGAAATCTGGGATAAAGCAAAATACGATGGTGTTATCAGCCTGACACAGCCTAATATGCCTGAATTAGCCGAGAAAGTATTAGGGAATATTAACCTCAACGAATGAAATCCGGATGTACCACCAACCCGCATTATTGCACGAATGTATTGAAGGCCTCAGTATCAATCCGTCAGGGATTTATACTGACCTTACTTTTGGTGGTGGCGGGCATTCGCGTTTAATACTGGAAAAACTCAATATCGACGGTCGTTTGATAGCTTTTGACCAGGACGAGGATGCTTTACTGAATGCTTTCGAGGACGAGCGCTTTACCTTGTTAAATGAGAATTTCCGTTACCTGAAAAA
Organism: Bacteroidota bacterium; assembly: GCA_037142075.1. Classification (GTDB taxonomy): domain Bacteria; phylum Bacteroidota; class Bacteroidia; order Bacteroidales; family UBA4417; genus UBA4417. Next base: position 36,321 of record JBAXBJ010000023.1, on the reverse strand, counting down.
TTTCCTCCGCCTTCATAAAGCTCTTCCCCTGGACGGTATATTAGCTGATCTTGGTATTTCGTCGCATCAGATCGACACCCCCGGAAGAGGTTTTGCAACCCGTTTCGAAGGGCCGTTAGACATGCGTATGGCACGCAATCGTGGTGTTACGGCTTCTCAAATGATCAACACCTATGACGAAGAAAAACTTCGCACTGTTTTCATGTTGTATGGCGAATTGTCGAATGCGCGGCAACTGGCATCGGTAATTGTTGGAGCACGCTCAAATCCAATTACTACAACGACCGAGTTGAAGGAAGCCATAAAAACTTGTATTCCTGCGAATTACGAAAGTAAATACCTGGCCCAGGTTTTCCAGGCAATTCGTATCGAAATCAATGATGAAATGGGCGCCTTACAGGCCATGCTGAAACAAAGTACTGATGTGTTAAAGCCAGGTGGCAGGCTGGTAGTCATATCGTATCACTCTCTCGAAGACAGGCTGGTGAAAAATTACATGAAAACTGGAAATTTTGAAGGGGAACAGGAAAAGGATTTTTATGGCAATATTTCAGCACCCCTAAAACCAATTACACGCAAACCGATAACCCCGGCTGAGGCAGAAATGAAAAGCAATGCGCGTTCGCGAAGCGCAAAATTACGTATCGCTCAAAAAATATAAGAATGGACGAACGTCGCAATACGATAAGTACTAAAAGCGAAGAAGCTTCTGCTGAGCCTAAGCCTGCAAAACAACCTAAAGGCAAGATAAGCCAGACTGGTGGAGTCGCGAAAGGAATATTGGAAGGATCGTTCCTGGCCCGCGACAAGGTGATACGATTGTTACCATTTCTTATGTTCCTGACATTCATTGGATTGCTCTATATTTTTAACTCGAATTACGCTAATCACACCATTATTAGTATAAGCAAAACAAAGAAACAGATTGAAGAGCAACGGTTTGAATATATAAATACAAAATCGAAACTGATGCACGCTACCAGGCAAACTGAAATAGCTAAGAGGTTACAAAACAGCGGATTAAAAGAATCGAAAACGCCTCCGCGGAAAATTTTAATTGAACAAACGAATGAATAAATGTGCTAATGCGATAATGCGATAATTATCTCATCTCTCATAACTTATAACTCATAACTCAACACTCATCTCTCCTCCCCAATGGATTCAAGGAAATCAATACTTACGCGTGTGTACCTGGTTTATGGCTTTATGTTCGTCATAGGCCTGGCTATTATCGCTAAGATCCTTTATATTCAATTGGTTGAGGGCGACATGTGGAAAGCAAAGGCAGAAAAGCTTTCGCTAAAATATTTTACGATCGAACCCAACCGGGGCAATATTTACGATGTAAACGGCGAAATGCTTGCCACTTCAGTCCCGCAGTTTGAAGTTCGCATGGATGCGGCATCGCCACTGATCCAGGACAGCACTTTCAACCAGGATGTTGATTCCCTGGCAATTTATCTTTCCGGCTATTTCAAGGATAAAACCCGGCAGGAATATAAATCCTTGCTCGTGAATGGTCGAAATAGCAAAAACAGATACCTGTTAATCAAGCGAAAAGCCAATTTCGACCAGCTAAAGACTTTAAGGACATTTCCTATTTTCAGGTTAGGTAAGAATAGCGGTGGACTCATTACAACCGTCCAAAATCAAAGGTTGTATCCTTTCGATAAACTTGGTTACCGCACCTTAGGCTGGTTTAAAGAGGGAAATTCGAATAATGTTGGCATCGAAAGTGCTTTCAACAGCGAGATGCAAGGTTCGGCCGGAAAAAGGCTTTACCAGCGCATTCCCGATGGAAACTGGCGCCCGATGAACCGGAGCAACGAAATTGAACCTGTAAATGGGGCCGATATTCTCACAACCATTGATATTAATATTCAGGATGTCGCCGAGGAAGCCCTGTTACGGCAACTCGAGTTTAACCAGGCTGACCACGGCTGTGCCATACTCATGGAAGTAAAAACTGGTGAAGTAAGAGCTATCGCTAACCTGGGGCGCACCAAAGACGGCACTTATGCAGAGCTTTATAATTACGCCATCGGCGAAAGTACAGAGCCCGGATCCACATTCAAATTGTTCTCGCTTTTGGCGGCTTTTGAAGATGGGAAAGTCGGACTGAATGATCTTGTTGATGTTACGGGTGGTGTTACCCAATTCGGCAAGCGCACCATGAAAGATTCGCACATGGGCGGCGGCGTCATGACCGTTCAGCAGGCCTTTGAGAAATCATCGAATGTCGGGATATCAAAAGTCATTTACAAGGCATATGCATCAAATCAACAGGCTTTCGTTGACCGCTTGCATAGTTTTAGTGTAAATAAAAGGCTTGGTCTCGAAATAAAGGGTGAAGGCAGGCCTCAGATTCTTGGTACCAAGGATGGCCTATGGTCCAATTCGTCACTGCCATGGATGTCAATTGGTTATGAAGTTGCACTCACACCCTTGCAAATCCTGACTTTTTACAGTGCTGTTGCCAACAATGGTGTAATGATTAAACCGCATTTTGTGAAAGAAATCCGTAAAGCAGGTTTACCGGTTACCAGCTTCGAAACCCAGGTGATCAACCCTAAAATTGCCTCAAAAGAAGCGATTGCCATGGCCAAAATCATGCTCGAAGCAGTTGTGGATCACGGAACGGGCTCTGCATTGAAAAACCCCATTTATACTGTTGCCGGTAAAACAGGGACAGCACAGGTCGCCCAGAATCGCGGAGGTTATAATAAGACAAACTACAAGGGATCTTTTGTCGGCTACTTTCCGGCCGAAAATCCTAAATATGCCTGTATCGTGGTAATCAACAACCCCACCCAGGGTGGTTATTATGGCGCTGCCATAGCTTTACCCGTTTTCCGCGAAATTGCCGACAGGGTTTATGCAACCGATCCCGAAGTGGGCCGAAACTGGGTCGATACAACACATTCCACACGAAATAATCCGTTGTACGCAGGAAATACCAGTGATATCAAATACCTCAGCAAATGGCTCGGTTATCCGATGTATATGCCCAATGCCGGCGAATGGATAACATTGGTTTCCGACAGCACCGGAAGCAGGTTTGCCTCGGTGGCATACGATAAGGAAACGATTCCCAGTGTAATCGGGATGGGAGCCAGCGATGCTGTTTTCCGGCTCGAAAAACTGGGGGTAAAAGTCCAGGTAGCTGGCGTTGGACTTGTTAAAAAACAGTCGTTGCCTGCAGGAAGTAAAATTTTGCCCGGTACCCCAATACTGTTAAGCATGGGATTTTAAAACGTACTTACATAAATTAAAAAAAACTAAAAGAATCGTGAAAATGAAGGCCCTGGTTGATTTACTCGGCAACGTAAAAGTTGATCATTTAGAAGGTGCTGCCGACAGAACTGTCAGCGGTATTACCTATGATTCGCGGGAAGTGAAAGCCGGTAGTTTGTTTTTTGCCGTGAAAGGAACCCGGGTTGACGGGCACAATTTCATTGACCAGGTTATTGAGAAAGGTGCAAATATTATCGTTTGTGAGCACCTTCCTCAGACTATAAATCCAAATGTTACCTATATCCAGGTTCCTGACAGCAGTTATACATCTGGGACTATTGCATCCAACTGGTTTGGTAATCCTTCGCAAAAGCTTAAACTCGTGGGAATTACCGGCACCAACGGTAAAACAACGACAGTTACCCTGCTTTTTAACCTTTTCAGGGAACTTGGTTATCATACAGGTTTGCTTTCAACAATCCTGAATCGTGTTGATGATGAAATAATACCTTCGACACATACAACGCCGGATGCGATAAATCTCAACCATCTTTTGAATGAAATGGTTGAAAAGAGTTGCAGCTACTGTTTTATGGAGGTTAGTTCGCATGCGATCGTTCAAAACCGTATTGCAGGACTGACTTTTGCAGGAGGTATTTTTTCAAATATCACGCACGATCACCTCGATTTCCATAAAACTTTCGAGGAATACCTGAAAGCCAAAAAGCGCTTTTTTGACGAATTGCCATCCACCGCTTTTGCTCTGACCAATATCGACGATCGCAACGGGATGGTAATGTTGCAGAATACAAAAGCTTCGAAGCATACTTATAGCTTTCAGAAGCTGGCTGATTTCAAGGGTAGGTTTATCGAAGCTCCTTTGGATGGATTGCACCTGGACCTTGACGGTAACGAAATCTGGTGCAGACTGGTAGGCCGTTTTAATGGCTACAACCTGATGGCTGCTTACGCTGCCAGTGTATTGCTGGAACAGGATCCAACGGAAGTGCTGACAATACTAAGCAATCTCGAAAGTGTTGAAGGTCGTTTCGATTACATCAAATCTCCGCAAGGCATTATTGGAATCGTTGATTATGCGCATACACCCGATGCATTACAAAATGTACTTGAAACGATAAACCAGCTTCGCAGCGGCAATGAAATGCTGATAACGGTTGTTGGCTGCGGTGGCGACAGGGATAAAGCCAAACGCCCGGTGATGGCTCGCATTGCGGCTAGGCTGAGCGACAGGGTGATACTAACGTCCGATAATCCACGCAGTGAAGTTCCGGAACAAATAATTTCGGAAATGCTGGCCGGCGTTGAAAAAGAGTTTGCCCGTAATGTGCTGAATATTACTGACAGGAACGATGCCATAAGGACTGCCTGCGCCATGTCGCGCGATAAGGATGTGATTCTTGTTGCCGGGAAAGGTCATGAGAAATACCAGGATATCAACGGTGTGAAACATCCTTTCGATGACAAGGAGATTTTAAAAAAATACTTACTCTAAACTGAATAACAATAAGTTATAACTGTAAAGCCAAGCCATATGCTGTATTATCTTTTTACATTTTTAGATAAAGCTTACAATGTACCCGGAGCCGGATTGTTTCAATTCATTTCGTTCCGTGCGGCCATGGCAACTATATTTTCGCTCTTTTTTGCACTTATTTATGGCAAACGGATTATTAACTACCTGCGCGCAAAGCAGATTGGCGAAACTGTCCGGGAGCTAGGCCTCGAAGGACAGATGGCCAAAACCGGCACTCCGACCATGGGAGGTCTCATCATTCTGGGAGCTATACTGTTGCCGACCCTGCTCTTTGCAAAAATCCTGAATATTTACATACTGTTAATGCTTTTTGTTACCATCTGGCTTGGATTGATCGGTTTCCTGGATGATTATATCAAAGTTTTCAGAAAGAACAAAGAAGGACTTGCCGGCCGGTTTAAAATTATGGGACAGGTAGTTGCCGGGCTCGTGATTGGTTCAGTATTGTATTTCCACCCGGGAATCGTGATTCGTGAACGTTTTCCTGAAAAAAAGATGGTTGTGAAATCAGAAACACTTACTGCATTCGAACAGGTGAAAGACCATAATAAAAGATTTAAAACGACTCCTGTTAAATCCACTAAAACAACAATCCCATTCTTTAAAAACAACGAGTTTGACTACGCTGTATTATTGAAATGGACTGGCGACGATTATAGAAAATATGCCTGGCTGATCTTTATCCCCTTTGTGATCTTTATCATTACAGCTATCTCCAACGGGGCAAATCTCACTGACGGTATGGATGGGCTGGCGACCGGTACATCGGCTATAATTGCCATCACATTGGGCCTGTTGGCCTGGGTGAGCGGTAACATTGTGTTTGCCGATTACCTCAATATCATGTATATACCTAATACAGGTGAACTTGTGGTATTTATCAGCGCGCTTTTAGGGGCATGTGTCGGATTCCTGTGGTACAACTCGTATCCGGCCCAGGTGTTTATGGGCGATACCGGGAGTCTTGCGCTCGGTGGAATTATTGCGGCTTTAGCCATCATGATCCGTAAGGAGTTGCTTATCCCCGTTTTATGCGGAATTTTTATCGCTGAAAATCTATCGGTGGTCATACAGGTTTCCTATTTCAAATATTCGAGGAAAAGGACTGGTGAGGGGAAACGGATTTTCCTGATGGCTCCTCTGCATCACCATTACCAAAAGAAGGGGTATCCTGAACCGAAGATTGTAATGAGGTTCCTGATCATTGGTATTGCTTTGGCGCTGGTTTCGATCATCACATTAAAGATCAGGTAACGGTTTGATAAATGACTAAGAAAATAGCCATTCTGGGAGCGGGCGAAAGCGGGACAGGTGCAGCGGTGCTGGCTAAAAAACAAGGATTCAGGGTTTGGTTATCCGACTCGGGAAAAATTAAAGAAAAATACAAAAACGTTCTTTCTCATTTTGAAATAGCATTTGAAGAGGGCATGCATTCTGAAGAACAGATTCTGGATGCCGATGAAGTAATAATTAGCCCCGGAATACCATTGACAACGCCTTTGGTAAGGAAAATCAAGGCAATGCTGATACCGGTGATCTCGGAAATAGAATTTGCATCGCGCTACACCAATGCACGGAAAATTTGCATCACCGGTTCGAATGGTAAGACTACTACGACACTCCTTACCTATCACATAATGAAAAATGCCGGTATGAATGTAGGACTGGCCGGGAATATCGGGGAGAGTTTTGCCATGCAGGTTGCCACAAGTGAATTCGATTGGTATGTGTTGGAAATCAGTTCCTTTCAGCTCGACAGCATGTTTGAATTTAAGGCCGACATTGCCATACTGACAAATATTACGCCTGATCATCTGGATCGCTACAACTACAAATTTGAAAATTACATCGAATCGAAATTCAGAATCAGCCAAAATCAAACAGAACAAGATGCCTTTATCTATTGCCTCGATGATGAAGTGAGTGCAGCGGAAGTTTTAAAACGCAAGTTTAAAGCCCGGATTTACACCACTTCCATTCAGCCCGGAAATACCTCATCAGATGCCTATTGTATTGAAAATAAAATATGTATAAACATAAATAATAACCCTTTTACCATGACATTGGAAGAACTGGCCCTGCAAGGCAAACACAACGTGTACAACTCGATGGCGGCATCGGTAGGCACTAATCTGGTTGGTATCCGTAAGGAAAGTATCCGCCAATCGCTTAGTGCTTTCGAGAATATGCCTCACCGTCTTGAGTTTGTGGCACGTATCCATGGCATTGATTTTATCAATGATTCCAAGGCTACCAATGTTAACAGCGTATGGTATGCACTCGAAACGACCAATGCGCCTATTATTTGGATTGTTGGCGGAATTGATAAAGGCAATGACTACACCAAAATTGAAGAACTGGTTGCCCAGAAAGTGAAAGCAATCATTTGCCTCGGAGTTGATAATACCAAAATTATTGCCCTGTTTGCCGACAAGGTGGAAGCGATTTACGAAACTCATTCGGCTGACCAGGCTGTTCTTACCGCATATACGATAGGCAAAACGGGAGATACCGTTTTATTGTCGCCTGCCTGTGCAAGCCAGGATTTATTTGCCGATTACGAAGACAGGGGCGATAAATTTAAGCAGGCAGTCCGGAATTTATAATAAATCACTCTTTAAATAGTCAGGTTTAATGGTTCAGATAGTTCCAAAAGTTCGTGGTGATAAGGTCATATGGGGGATAGTTATTATTCTCTCCTTATTCTCTGTGCTTGCTGTTTACAGTTCGACAACCACGCTGGCCTACAGGTTCAAGCAGGGAAACACGGAGTATTATCTGCTAAAACATATCGGGATTCTGATTTTTGGGTTTGTTTTGATGTATGCCGCGCATAAGATCAAGTACGTGTATTACGCTAAAATATCGATGTTAGCGGTAATTATTGCGGCTCCGCTCCTTCTCTATACGCTTATTTTTGGTGAAGTGCGTAATGATGCCGCCCGCTGGACCACATTGCCAGGCGTGAATATCATGTTTCAGCCTTCTGACCTTGCCAAGCTGGCACTTATCATGTTTGTTGCCCGTATGCTGGCTAAAAAACAGGAAAATATCAAGGATCTGAAAAATGCATTTATCCCGATTCTCCTGCCGGTTTTGGTGATCTGTGGTCTCATCTTGCCGGCTAATTTATCAACGGCAGCGATCTTGTTTGTTACCTGCATTGTATTGATGTTTATTGGCGGTGTGAAGTTCAGATATCTTCTGGCTCTCGCCGGAATAGGAATTGCGTCGCTGGCACTTTTTATTGCTTTCCTGATGGTGTCGCCAAAAAAATCAAGTGGCCGTTTGGGAACCTGGCAAAACAGGATAGAACATTTTGGCGGTGGTGGAGACAGCGATGAAAATTTCCAGGTCGACCAGGCAAAAATTGCAATTGCAAACGGTGGTTTTCTTGGCAAACTTCCTGGTAATAGTATGCAGAAAAATTTTCTGCCAAACCCGTTCAATGATTTCATTTTTGCCATCATTGTTGAAGAATATGGAGTCGCCGGAGCTGTTACCATCCTGCTTATGTACCTGATCCTGCTATACCGTGGGATCCGGATTGCCATAAAAGCCCCGGGGCATTTCGGGGCTTTGTTAGCAATTGGTGTTACAATAAGCCTTATTATACAGGCATTTGCAAATATGGCAGTAGCCGTTCACCTGGTGCCGGTAACCGGTCAGCCCTTGCCATTGGTAAGCATGGGCGGAACCAGTATCTGGTTTACGAGTATCGCCATTGGAATTATACTGAGTGTGAGCAAAGAAATGGACGAGGTTAAGGTAGAAACTGACGTAACAACTGATTTGGAACATGCAGCAGTCTGACAGCCTTCGGGTAATATTGAGTGGTGGCGGCACCGGCGGGCATATTTTTCCGGCGGTGGCAATAGCCAATGCAATAAAAGCGGCCAGCCCCGGTGCACAAATTATGTTTGTTGGTGCAAAAGACCGTATGGAAATGGAAAAGGTACCTGCCGCAGGTTATCCTATTGAAGGCCTGTGGATTAGCGGACTTCAACGCCGGCTTACTGTTGATAATTTAATGTTTCCATTCAAGATTATTTCGAGTTTGTATAATGCACGTAAAATCATACGTTCCTTCAAACCTGATGTCGTAATCGGAACAGGCGGATTTGCGTCGGGGCCAACACTGAGAGTTGCATCGTGGCTTGGAATTCCTACGTTGATACAGGAACAAAATTCGTTTCCGGGCATTACTAACAAAATATTAGCATCAAAGGCTGATATCATCTGTGTTGCCTACGAAGGAATGGAGAAGTTTTTCCCGCAATCAAAAATTAAATTCACTGGAAACCCGGTACGAAATGACATAGAATTTAATGAAAACAGTAAATCATCTGCACTGCAATTTTTTAACTTTCGGGAAGATAAAATCACACTTCTTGTTGTTGGCGGAAGTCTCGGAGCCAGAACCATCAATCAGAGTATTCATGCTGGATTGAGAAGCCTGGCAGATGCAGGTATCCAGCTTATATGGCAAACGGGGAAGAACTACGAAAGCCATGCTGCCCTGGCAGTAGCTGAATACAAGGAAAAAGGGCTTATTGCTATGCCATTCATCAAGGAAATGGACAAGGCTTATGCTGCCGCCGATATTGTTGTGTCGCGGGCTGGTGCTATTGCCATTTCGGAGTTGTGCATTTGTGGCAAACCTTCCATTTTAGTGCCCTCACCAAATGTAGCCGAAGATCATCAAACCAAAAATGCATTAGCCCTGTCTTCGCGTCAGGCGGCTCTGATGATAAAGGATATAGATGCTCCTCTTGATCTTATTAAAACAATCCTGGCGTTGTTAACAAACCCGGAAGAACAGAAAATTCTGGCCTCAAACATAAGTTCCCTGGCGATGAGGAATTCTGCCGCCATTATTGCCGGGTACGTATTTGAACTGGTTTTAAAAACAAAAAAATAACACTGTTAAATTCATGTCGTTGCGGATAAAAGAACATACAATTTACTTGCTCGGTATCGGGGGCATTGGCATGAGTGCCCTGGCGCGCTATTTTATTGCCAAAGGTTACCAGGTGCACGGATACGATCGCACCGTTACCGCCCTGACCTTGAGCCTCGAAAAGGAGGGAATGATCATTCATTATCACGAAGATGTTGATCTTATTCCGGCCGGGACCGGGCTTGTCATTTATACTCCTGCAATTCCAGATACGAATGCCGAGTTTCAATACCTGCTGAAAAGCGGTGTTCGGATGATGAAACGCGCCGAAGTATTAGGCATGCTCTCGTCGGAATACAAAACCATAGCCTGTGCCGGAACACACGGCAAAACTACAACTTCCAGCTTGGTAGCTTTCCTCATGCAACAGTCAAGCATTGGATGCCAGGCTTTCCTGGGTGGAATATCGAGGAATTTCGACAACAATCTCCTGATCTCCGAATCGTCTCCTTTCATGGTGGTTGAGGCCGACGAGTATGACCGGTCTTTCCTGCACCTTCACCCTTATATTGCCATTATTACAAGCATCGACTCCGACCACCTGGACATATACGGAAGTCAGGAATCCATGCATGCAGCATTCAGCAGTTTTACGGGGAATATTGTACCACAAGGATCGCTAATTATTAAAAAAGGCCTAGAACTGAAAGTTCAAAACCCGGAAGGAAGCAGCGTTTTCACCTATTCAGTGAATGCGGAAGCCGACTATTATGCATCAAACCTCCGGCTCGAAAACGGACTTTACCATTTCGATTTCACTTATCCTACCGGAAAGATAGATAACCTGGTGCTCGGAATACCAGGTATGTATAATGTGGAAAACGCGGTAGCTGCTTTGGCTGCCGCCCTGTTAGCGGGTGTAACTCCTGATGAGTTAAGCGTCGGACTTTCAGCATTTAAAGGTGTCAGCCGCAGGTTCGATATCAGGCTGAATGAAAGCGAACTGGTTTATATTGATGATTACGCCCATCATCCCGAAGAATTAAAGGCCTGCATCAGTTCGGCCCGGGCCATGTTTCCAGGGAGGAAACTTACCGGTATTTTTCAGCCGCATTTGTTTTCCCGTACACGCGATTTTGCTGAGGAATTTGCAAAAAGCTTATGCATGCTCGACGAAATATTTCTTTTACCGGTTTACCCGGCACGCGAACTTCCGATTCCCGGAATTGATTCGGAAATGCTGCTTTCGCTGATGGATCATGGCAATAAGTATTTGGTAAACAAAACAGATTTTCCGGCCTATTTAGCAGGTAAACATATCGAATTGCTTTTGACCATGGGTGCAGGCGATATTGACACACTTGTTGAGCCGATAGAGATTTTTTTGAGAACGAATAAAAAAGTATAACATGAAGTTGTTGGTAAAGATATTGCTCATTATCGTATGGATTGCCATAGCAGCAGGGGTTGTGGTAATGATGGGCTTTGCCAATGTAACCCACGAAGTAAAACAGTGCAGAAGTATTAATTGCCGGATTGACTATAGGGGCGGGCAGCCGCTGCTAAGTGAAAATGGTTTGATTACCGAGATTGTCAAAAAATTTGGCAAACCCCAATCTCAAACTATTGGAGAAATTGATATAGCAGGGATTAACGCATATATCGAAAAAAATTCTTATCTCGAAAATACAGACGTAAAGCTCACCATCGAGGGGGATATTCTGATCAAAGCCAAACAGTGCATACCCATTATCAGGTATATTACACCATCCGGGCAACAGCATTATATCGATACCAAAGGCCGCATAATGCCTGTGAACCAGGAATATCCGTATAAAATCCTGATTGCAACGGGTCAGATTGAGAGTCCGTTAGGGGATGGAAAAAACATATTTTCGGTTCCGGATAAGAATCAGTCCTTACGTTCGGGTTTGAAAAACTTGTACGATTTACATCAACTGGCCGAAATAATCAGGAACGACAGTACCATGAATGCACTGATCGAACAAGTGGATGTGGCTGCAAACGGGAAACTTCATTTGGTTACCAAAGCCGGGTCGCATATCATTTATTTCGGCGACACTACTGATGCAGCCGAGAAGCTTGAAAACCTGAAATATTTCTACAAATACGGACTCGTAAAAACCGGCTGGGATAAATACCGGAAATTGAATCTTGAATATAAAAATCAAATAGTGTGTACAAAATAATTATAAAACTATGGAAAGTGAAATCGTAGTCGGGTTAGATATTGGAACTACTAAAATTGCTGCCATTGTGGGACGCCGCAATGAATTCGGCAAAATTGAAGTTCTTGGCTATGGCCATACCGAATCCATTGGCGTCCGCCGCGGAGTTATAACCAATATAGAAAATACAGTTAATTCTATTCAGACAGCTATCAAGGAAGCTCAGGAAACCTCGAAAGTTGATATCCGTACTGTAAATGTGGGTATTGCAGGCCAGCATATCCGAAGCATACAGCACCGGACCAGCACCATCAGGCCCAATCCTGATATTGTTATCAGCCAGGCGGATATTGACGGGTTTACTTCAAGTATCTACAACATTGCCATGAATCCCGGCGAAAAAATAATTGACGTCATACCCCAGGAGTTTTTTATAGATGGCGATCCGGGTGTAAGTAATCCCAAAGGAATGCTGGGGCATCAGATAGCAGGCAGTTTTCATATTGTTACCGCGCAAACATCGGCAGCACAGAATATTATGAAATGCATCGAAAAGGCCGGTTTTAACCTCCAGCATATGATCCTTCAGCCACTGGCATCGGCTGAAGCCGTGTTGAGTTATGATGAAAAAGAAGCCGGGGTTGTACTGGTGGATATAGGTGGCGGAACAACCGATGTGGCTATTTTCTTGGATGGGATCATCAGGCATACGGCTGTGATTCCTTTTGGTGGCGAAATCATCACCGAAGATATTAAAGCCGGTTGCAGCATCATTAAAAAACACGCTGAAGATTTAAAGGTAAAATTCGGCTCCGCCCTGGCCAGCGAAAACCGCGCCGAAGAAGTGGTAGCCATACCGGGATTAAGAGGCCGTGCACCAAAGGAAATCACGCTGAAAAATCTTGCTAAGATCATTCAGGCACGCATGGAAGAAATCATCGAAGCCGTGCACCAGGAAATTAAAATCACCGGATTGGAAAAAAAGCTTATTGCCGGGATTGTGCTAACCGGTGGAGGATCGATGCTCAAGCATATTGAACAGCTAACCCAGTTTATCACAGGTATGGATACGCGCATCGGCTACCCGAACGAACACCTTGCCGCAAATTCGGCCGACGAAATGACCAGGCCCATGTATTCAACCGGAATTGGTTTGGTGCTACTTGGAATGCAAAGGGCTTACGTTCCACGGAATCCAAATAATCCAATTGAGCCTGAGGAAAAGGAAAAACCTCAGCCACCGGTTCCCCCAAAACGACCGGGTGTGGCCGAATGGTTCGATAAGTTTTTCAGGGACGGGATCAACGGGTAATTAACAATCATTTTGTTAGTAAAAAGTTTAGAACAGAAATTAACCAAAACATAAAACATTTAATTTTAGGGGGACAAAAATGACTGATATGCTCAAATTCGATCTGCCTGACGAACAGGCTCCAATCATAAAAGTAATAGGTGTTGGAGGCGGTGGCAGCAATGCTGTTTCACACATGATGGCTCAGGGAATAAAAGGAGTAGATTTCTATATCTGCAATACAGATGCTCAGTCGCTTAACAAGTGCGACGTGCCGAATAAGATAAGGCTTGGCACTACCGGATTAGGTGCAGGGGCCAACCCTTCGGTCGGACGCGATGCTGCCATCCAGATTGCCGACGAGATCCGTGAACTTATTTCGCACAACACTTCGATGTTGTTTATAACTGCAGGAATGGGTGGTGGAACCGGAACCGGCGCAGCGCCTGTCATCGCACAAATTGCGCGTGAACTCGGCATTCTTACGGTAGGTATTATTACAAAACCTTTCGGATTCGAAGGGCGCAAGCGCGAATTGCAGGCCGTTGCCGGTATTGATGAACTGAAAAAATATGTCGATACCACGCTTGTCATTTGTAACGATAAGTTGCTTGAGATGCAGGGCGACATGAAACTGAGCCAGGCTTTTGGCAAAGCAGACAATGTTTTAACCATCGCCGCCAAGGGTATCGCCGAAATCATCACAGTTACAGGTCGTATCAACGTCGATTTCGAGGATGTAAAAACGGTTATGCAAGGCAGCGGAAAAGCAATCATGGGTGCAGGCATTGCAAGCGGTCCGGATCGTGCTACCAAAGCGGTCGAGATGGCATTGAATTCTCCATTGCTGGATGATACCGATATTAAAGGCGCCTCAAACGTGCTGCTCTATATCACTTCAGGGAAAAATGAAATTTCGCTCGAAGAACTTCACGAAATTACCGGCTATATTACCACGCGTACCGGCGAAGATGCCAATGTAATATGGGGTGACGGACTAGACGAAAACCTGGATGATGAAATTTCGATAACCATAATTGCTACCGGGTTTAACCGACCTGTTGTTACAAAACATAATCTCGACGAAACTCAGAATACTTTTTCCGCGTTACACGCACCTAAGGTTGAAGCTATAACCGAAGTGCAAATGGTTGAGAATGTGGCAGCTGTAAAAGTGACTGAAGAAGTTGCCAGGCTAATGCCTGAAATTACTGTCAACAGCATTCCTTTATCTCTTTTCAATACAAAGGAAACAGAAAAACCAGCACAGCTTTCCGAAGTAAAATTCCAGAATCCGGAACCGGTCGAGATAAAATCTTTCTTTCGCCCGCAACCCGAATTTGAAATTGTAATGCCTGCCCCAAAGCCAGAGGTGAAAGCAACTGTTTATATTACAACGGATGCAGAAAAACCAAGCCTTCAGAAGGAAGAACAGATGCATGACCAGCGTAGGGATAAACTTAAAAGTATGAGTCGCAAGCCTACAACCATGTCGGAAGTTGAAGAATTGGAAAGAGTGCCTGCCTACATGCGCCGCAATGTGGAACTTCCTGATGCAAGCCAGTCGAACGAAAACCCGCCTTCGCGTTATTCGCAGGGACCTGACAGGGGCAACAACAACGGCCTCAGGGAAAATCCCTTCCTTTTTGATAATGTTGACTAAAAATGACTTCTATGGGACTCGAAATACTGATCAATGAGGATATCAAGCAAGCCATGATCACCAAGGATAAGGCTAAACTTGAAGCTTTGCGTGCTATAAAGGCGGCTCTTTTGCTCGAAAAAACAGGCAAGGATGTTACAGGTGGCATTATTCCCGAAACCGTGGAGCTTAAACTGTTGCAACGCCTTGTAAAACAGCGTCGTGAGAGTGCCGATATATACATTGCCAAAGGACGTCCCGACCTGGCCGAACCCGAAATCTTCCAGGCTTCCATCATCGAAAAATACCTACCCGAGCAACTGAGTGATGAGGATATAACCGCCATTGTAGCCAAAGTAATTGCCGACACCGGTGCCACAAGTGTAAAAGACATGGGCAAAGTAATGGGAATGGCAACCAAACTGGTTGCCGGTAAAGCTGATAATAAGATGATTTCGGAGATTATTAAGAAATTGCTTCCCTAAACCACACTCACATATATTACTCTTTTTAAAACCCTGCTATACAATAGCAGGGTTTTTTGTTTTAAGGAGAAGGCTATTATTAGCTGTAATCTTGCTTTTGCTCCAATTTGAAAAATTGATTATCTTTACAAAAAAAACATCAATGTTATGAATACCTCAACGATCCGGCAAAGATTATATGAATATATCAGGGTAGCGGACGATAAGAAAGTAAAGGCTATCTATACAATAATTGAAAGTGATATGGATGAATTGTACGAATGGTGGAAAGACGAGGCCTTGATTGCTGAGCTCAACTCCTGTTCAGCTGATTTAAAAAGTGGGAAGGATAAAGGGGTATCCTGGGAAGAAGTTAAAAATGAACTATTAAATAGCCGGGAAACATCCACTCAAAATGGATTGTAAAATCATATTGTCGAAAGCAGCCATTCATGAAGTACAAACTTCCTATCAATGGTATGAAGAACGTTCGCTGGGTTTGGGTAAGCAGTTTATCAATTTCCTTGATGTTACCATTAAATTTATTACATTAAATCCTGAAGGTTCTCCGATAAAAGTAAGCTCATACAGAGAAATACATTTTAGTAAATTCCCTTATTTAATTGTTTATGAGTATCTAAAAGAGGAAAAATTCATTTATATACTGCATATTTTTCATACCAAACGAAGCCCGACAGATAAATATAAAAGGAAATAAAATGGTAAATTGATATATGCCTGAATCGAAATCAAATTTAACAGCCAACAGTTAACTAGATATTGAAACCAAATTTTACCGGCACGCGTCTGAAAATAAGACGCGCGCCATCTTGGGACTTTACTGGTACGCATCTATAAAGAAGATGTGCGCCAATGGTTTTTAATTGTATTAGATGCGGATTCTAACTTAAAACTACTTCCAATAGGTATAGCTGAAGGTTTCAGTACGAGGCTTGGCCTCGTCGCTGTCCTTTTGTACAATGGATACCAGCAGCCCCTTTTCGTTGTATTTATAATCAGTCACATAGGTCGCAGGATATGCGGCACAGCCGGAACGTTCTTCCTTAACAAGCCTGTTCCCTGCATTGTAAGTATATTTTGTAGTGCCGCATTCAGCCGTTTCGGTTATCAGCCTTTTGACAGCATCATAGGTGTATTTTTTTGTCGAACCATAGTCTCCGTACAAGGTGCTTTCAGCAAGTAATCCTTCGGCATTGAATTTAAAGCTCTCAAAAAGTTTTTCTTTTTCGTTATCCACCGCATAATAACTTTCTGACAGTTTATCCCCCACATATACCCTGCGGTAGGTTTCGGTCTTTTCTTTTGTCTTGATTTTGGTTACATTGCCATGGCTGTCGTAGGTAGTTTTTTCCTTCTCACCTGAGGAGTACACAGTTGTTACGGGCAAGCCGTTTTCAAACAGGAAAATCCTGCCATCCTCCGGGGTCTTCATCGAATCGTTCACGCTGGCAAGCCCTTCAGAGTAGTAAGCAAGTGTCTGCCCTTTTGAATTTTTTTTCTCAAGATTTAAAATGTCGCCACCACCATATGGACTCGGATCGGGCATCAGTTGGCGGATAATGGTAGTATCACCCGAATAGGTGTAATATACGCTTAGAAAAAAACTGCCCGGCCAAAATTCCGATTCTAATTTCCCTCCCTTGCTGAAGTTTGAAATGCGCTTTAACTCCATTTCTCCGAAGTCGTCACCAAATCCATTCATTTGCTTAACATTTTTATGTGAAGCCCAGGCGTTTAAGCTATCCTTTGCCGTTAAGGAAGGCTCGCGCACAAATATATCTGCCGAAGTAACTTGTGCCATCCCTTGAACAGATAGTATTGATAAAAAAAGAAGGGTTTTGATTAATTTCATGATTAGTAAGGGATTAGGGCGTTAATTAAGATGAATTGCAGGAAAGCTTATTCCCCCAATGTATAGCTGTAGGTTTTTGTAACACTAAAAGCAGCGTCTGTATTTTTTTTACTTTCGACTGATGAGAGTAAACCTTGAGGGTTGTACAGGAAATTTGTAGTATAACTAGGGTAATTAAGTTTATTTTCAAACGATTCATCCTTCACTAAGCGCCCTTCTTTGTCGTATGTAAATTTATGATATCCTCTTTCATTACTTCTTTTTATTAACCGATTGGCAGCATCATACTCATACGTATCCGAGGTAACGTTTCCGAACAGATCAAAAAAGGAACTTTTGGAAACAAGTCCTTTGGCATTGTATTCAAATTTTTCAAGCAAAAATGTGCTGTATTTAATTGTACAATTCGTTTCAATAAGGTTATTGCCCAGATAAGTCCTGCTATATTTTTCAGTATCATATGGGTCCGGTCTTTTTATCTCCGTTAGGATTCCATGGCTATCGTAGGTATAGAAATCGGTTTCACCGTTAGTATAATTTTTCTCAACAGGCAATCCGTTTTTCCTTTTGTACGACCAACCTTCTTTGGACTTTCCCAAAGTATCATAAGTAGCTTTGGTCACTTTGGTGTAACAATTAGTTAGTTGTCCGTTTAAATCATACAATTCGTCTTTTACTATAATGTCTCCGTTAGGAGGGTAATTATCAGTAGCGGCTTTCAAACTCCGGACAGACATACCATAATCGCTGAAGCTGTAATAAACGCGTTCGAAATAAATGCTTATCCAGTTGGTAAACATCACTTTACCATTATTGCTTATATTTGCATATGCATTTAAAACCGGTTTGCCTTCATCCATTCTGTAGTACATAACCTTTAACGCTTTTTTAGCTGCAGCTTTTCCGTAAATACTATCAATATTTTGAGCTAGCTCAGAAGGATCCTGTATCAACTGTTTTGATTGGGTTTGAGCTGTAACGGCAATAGTAGAAAACAAAGAAAGAAATAGTATTAAGGCTGGTTTCATAAGTCTAATGTTATAGAAGGTGGGTAAATTCTTTCGGGTATTTTAAACAGTATGCCGGTAATTGCCTGTCAAGTGTAATTAACTGTAACATTGTAAGTTATTGGCTGCAAATGCAGGTCAAATATGACATTATGTAAGAGGCGGAGTGGAAATCCGAAATAAATAACAATTGATTGTAAAGAAATGTTTTAAAACCCTGTAATAAAATAGTTGCTGGTGGTTTTGTAAGTCGTCAGGTCAAACTTTTTGCAATCAGAAGAAATACAGGCATTGAAAAATCTAAAGAAAACTATGTTTGCATGATTCTGCTGCATCTTACTATTCTGAAGCAAAATTTACTTAAATCAAGTTCAATGCATGCAGTTGGGTAATCTGTTTGTGCATTTTCCTTTTATCGATGTCTACACCACAAAGTCTCCTAAAAATAATTTCAAAAGCAATCGCAGGCATCATCCGATTTGTATCTTTGCATGTTTATACCAGAACAAGCCTATGAAATTGCTCCGGCTTCTGCCATTCTTTATAATTGCGTTTATACTGTTTCCATTACCGGGCAAGGCACAGGTTAATGTTAAAGATTCAGCCCTGAATATCAGTATGTTTTATCCTACTTATGGTTACAGCATGCCGGGAGGCGATATGGCCGACAGGTTTGGTTTTTCGCACCAGATTGGTGTCGGGTTCATGTTTAAAGCCAAAACCGGTTGGAGTTTCAGCCTTGAAGGCAACTATATTTTTCGCGATGGTGTTAAGAATTCGGCAAGCATTTTGTCGGGCATTGCCACATCTGATGGGCATATCATTGATGAAGGGGGCGTTTTTGCCAATGTAATGTTACTCGAACGGGGATATTCTCTCTTTGCAAAAGTGGGAAAATTATTTCCGGTTATTGGCCCGAACCCTAATTCCGGTTTATTAGTGCAGTTTGGGGCAGGAATGTTACAGCATAAAATCCGCATCGAAGTCCCCAACAATACGGCACCACAACTAAGAGGCGATTATAAAAAAGGCTACGACCACATGTGCAACGGTCCTGGTATTACTGAATTTGTTGGATATCAGCATTTGGGGAATCAACGTAAACTGAATTTTTATGCGGGCTTCGATTTCGTGCAGGCTTATACATTTTCGAGCCGTTCGTATTATTTTAACGAAAAAATAATACCCGACGAAAAGCGCATCGACCTTTTGAGCAGCATTAAAATCGGCTGGTACCTTCCGCTGTATAAAAAGACCCGCCAGGATTTTTATTACTACTAAACCGGCAACAACACATAACTGAGTTATGCAACAAATCTATTCCTTCCTGATTGTGTGCTACGGACTTGGAATCCGGATATATTCTGTTTTTAATAAAAAAGCCGCTTTCTGGATCAAGGGAAGGAAAAATTACTGGTCACTTCTCGATGTCAAGCTTTCCGAACAAAAATTTCAGCAGCCGGATCGGAAACTGGCATGGTTTCATTGTGCATCCCTGGGCGAATTTGAGCAGGGGCGTCCTATTATAGAGGCGTTTAAACTGCAGCACCCCAACTACCTGGTTTTACTTACCTTTTACAGCCCATCGGGTTTCGAGGTCCGCAAAGAATTTTCCGGCGCAGATCTGATCCTTTACCTTCCGCTCGATACTCAATCCAATGTTCGCAGGTTTGTGGATGCGGTTAAGCCTGATATCGTTTTCTATATTAAATACGAATTCTGGTTTAATTTTCTCAGCTATCTTCAGGCGAAAAATATTCCTACTATACTGGTCTCAGCCATCTTCAGGCCCGACCAGCATTTTTTTAAAGGCTATGCCGAATGGCCCCGGAAAGTATTATCGGGTTTCACCAGAATTTTTGTTCAAAACGAGGATTCCAACGAACTGTTGCAATTTATCGGGATTGAAAACGCTGTAATATGCGGTGATACTCGTTTCGATAGGGTAGAGGCGGTGGCTTCGAAACCTGCTGAAATTGAAATTGCAAAGGCTTTTACTGGTAACTCAAATATATTGGTGGCTGGAAGTACCTGGCCGGCAGACGAAGACCTGGTATTAAAACTGGTTGAACAAAATAACCACAGGTTGCGCTTCATCATTGCACCTCACGAAATTAACCCCGAACACATAAATTTACTGAAGCAAAAAGCAGGAAACAGGGCAGTGTTGTACTCAAAAACTAATCCTGTTGAAGTTCAAAGTGCGGATATTTTGATTGTCGACTCTATTGGGATGCTTTCGCAATTGTATCAATACGGGACGCTGGCTTATATAGGGGGCGGTTTTGGGGTGGGCATTCACAATATCCTGGAGGCTGCCGCCTTTGGACTCCCGGTTTTCTTCGGGCCAAAGTACCACAGGTTCAACGAGGCAAAAGAAATGATCGGACTCGAAGGGGCTTTTTCGGTAAATAATTCCGGAGAGTTGACAGCCAAAGTCAATGAGTTGCTTTCGGATCCCGAAAAACTTTCGCTGACATCATCAATAAGCAAGAACTATGTTTTGAATGGTTGCGGTGCCACAGATATTGTGATGAGGCATGTGAATGAAATTTTATAAAATTGGCTCTGCGTTAATTCAATGGGTAAGAATATATTGTCGGAAGTCAGAAGAAGGGAGTCGGAAGCTACCCACAAATATATTTTTCCATTTATAAGTCGCAGGTTGAATGATAATTAGCTATATTCGATCTGTTTTCTATGATAAAAAAGCCGTATCAGCTAAACAGCCACTTCAGACTTCTGACTTCGGTCTCCTGACCCCTCAGAGTCAAATCCCACTCAATTTATAGTTGGACCATAATTTTGCTAAAGTCCATTCCCGGCATTTTTACTTGAACAATTTAAAAATATCGTTCCCGTTCGCAAAGATAAGTAAGGCGAAAAGCAATACCATACCCGTAATCTGCGCATATTCCATAAACTTATCGCTGGGTTTTCGCCCGGTAATAATTTCGTACAAAAGAAACATGACATGCCCTCCATCAAGAGCCGGAATAGGCAGTATATTTAGTACAGCAAGCATAAGTGAGAGGAAGGCAGTGAGACTCCAGAACGCTTCCCAATCCCAGACAGACGGGAAGATGCTGCCAATGGTGATAAAACCTCCTACTGACTCATAGGCTTTAACTTCAGGATTGAAAAGGAGTTTCAGCGATTTCAGGTAGTCGGCAGTTTTTTCATACGCTTTTTTAGTTCCTGCAGGTATTGCCTGAATGATATTATAATGATACTCTTTAAAAGTAAAATAACCTGCGGGCGATTTGGGCGCCACGCCAATCAGGCCCCTGTCCGAAACCTTCACCGCCAGCGTAACTGTATCGGCGCCACGAAGCACATTAACCTTAACAGTCTCATTTTTATGCTGTTGTACAACGGTTTTAAATTCATCGAAATACAAAGTAGTCTGTCCTTCGATCCCGATAATTTTATCTTTCACTTGCATCCCGGCACTTTTAGCACCCGAACCAGGTGCAAAATCGGCTGCCTCAAAAGGAATACGAACACTGATAAAGTCGGGCGATTTGTGCTTTACAATTTCAGAAACCAATTCACGGGGAATCACTACTTCGGCCTTTTGCCCGTCGCGCTCTACCTGAATGGTCTGAACATTTTCGAGGATCAGTGTCGCAGGAATTCTAAAAAAATCCTCAATCGGTTTGTTGTCAAGGGTGAGTATTTTATCTCCGTTCTGCAAGCCGATTTTCTGACCTAAGGTGTCAACAGTAATACCATATTTTACTTCACTGTTTGGCAGGTATTGCTCGCCCCACCACGAAAGCATGACAACATAAATACCGATAGCCAGTAATACATTTACAGTCACACCCCCTAACATGATTATAAGCCGTTGCCACGATGGTTTTGCCCGGAATTCGTAGGGTTGTGCCGGAAGTTTCATGGCTTCCTTGTCCATGGATTCATCGATCATTCCCGATATTTTGACATAACCTCCTAAAGGAAGCCAGCCAATACCATACTCGGTATCGCCTTTTTTGAATTTAAACAGCGAAAACCACGGATCGAAGAAAAGATAAAATTTTTCGACCCTCGTTTTAAATATCCTGGCCGCCAGGAAATGCCCGAATTCGTGAAAGATCACGAGAATCGATAAACTTAGAAGCAACTGGACAACTTTTGTTAGAATGATCATAGGAAACTTTAACTTATTGTATTAATAGCAATTTTCAATTTGAAACGGGGTGCAAATTTACGGCTTTTTTGCTAGTGAATGGCAAGGAGATAAATTTAGAGCATGTTACCCTCATTGGAAAGTAAAAGATTTTGTTAATATAGGCAAGGTTCAGAACATTCTTTTGGAGATATGTTTGCTTAAAATGTTGCAAAACAATTGAAATTGCAATTCACCATTCATTACAATAACTACCACTGAGGAATTATTTCATCCAGCAAACGTGTAGTTTGCCTAATGATAGGTGCTGTAGCAGCTGACAATTCTTCCGGTGTTGCGCTGTAATCATCTTTCTTTTTAATTCTCTTAGTCTTCAAACTAATCGCGTCAACCATAGGGTCAAAGGCAAGCTCTGGCCCAAATTTCGCTCCTTTTATGTTAATAATATATAATTTAAAATACGAAAAATATGTTGCGTATTTATAAGCTGAAATCATTCCCCATCCGTGTATATTACCAGCATTGTTATTCTGCTTTAAAGGGTCAGCTGTACCTACAAGAACAATAACATAGTCCAGTTTGTGATTACGCAATGAATCAACGAGATACATTGATTCCTTGTGAACATCAAGGGAATGAAACTTTTCCCTGATCTCCAAAACTGGAATATTGGCAGGAATTTCAACAAAATTAAATTTGTATGACAATCGCTTATGTATATAGTCAATAATATACTGATTGCAATTGAAATCAAGAGTATATTGTTGTGTATAAGGGGTAAATGGCGGGCAGAAGGCATCTCCAAAATACCAGTAGGAAAATTTATCATCAAATCTGCTAAAAATAGCCACATTGGGCTTATTTTGACTAAAAGCTAAAAATGGGATAATTTCAAGTAAAATGAGGCATAAAAGGTTTTTCATAAAATTGAATTAGATAAATTCAGTTAAGACTTATAATTGATACTGGGCAAAGTTATATTTTTTTAAAAAAAACCATGTAACAAAATTGACTTTGTATAATCAATTATAATAATTTGCTAATCAGTAAAATCCAATTAATTAAATGTACCAATTAATTCAGTCGCAATCGCCCTCGCTTCCAAATCTGTTGCTTCATAATCACTTAACGAAGGGATTTTTATAACACTTACCTTCGACATACATTTCTCAATTAGTTCAGGAATCTGTAAAAAGCTGATTTCATTCCGCAGGAACGCATGAACCGCAACTTCATCAGCAGCATTCATAACACAGGGCATATTGCCGCCCAAACGTATTGCTTCGTAGGCAATATTCAGGCAACGGAAATTTTCTTTATCCGGTTTTTCGAATGTAAACTGCAGGCATTGGTCGAAACTGAATTTCGGGAAATTTGAAGGCAACCTCTCGGGATAAGTGAGGGCATATTGTATGGGTAGCCTCATATCGGGCATTCCCATTTGTGCTTTTATGGAGCCATCGGCAAACTGCACCATCGAATGTATAATACTCTGTGGATGCACCACCACTTCGATCTGGGGGATACTAAGTCCAAAAAGCCATTTTGCTTCAATCACCTCAAGCCCCTTGTTCATCAGGGTGGCCGAATCGATGGTGACTTTGCATCCCATATTCCAGTTCGGATGTTTTAACGCCTGTTCCTTAGTTACCTGAAGCAATGCCTCGTGATTCATTCCCCTGAACGGGCCACCTGAAGCTGTAAGGATAATTTTTTCGACCGGGTTGTGGAATTCACCGGCAAGGCATTGGAAAATGGCCGAGTGTTCCGAATCGACCGGGTAGATATTCACGCCTTTATCGCGGGCCAGTTTAGTAACTAATTCGCCGGCAACAACCAAGGTTTCTTTATTGGCCAGCGCAATCTGTTTCCCGGCTTCAATTGCCTTCATGGTGGGTTTTAATCCGCTCCAGCCAACCAGTGCAACCAATACAATATCAATGCTTTCCATTTCCACAACCTGTTCGATGGAGGCAGTGCCGGTATATACCTTAATATCGTAAGGGTCCAATGCTTCAAAAACCCGCTGGTACATACTTTCTTTGGCAATCACAACTGCATTTGGCATAAACTCTATCGCCTGCCTGATAAGTAAAGGAGCATTGGAATGGGCAGTAAGCACCTCCACATCCAGCTTGTCAGGATGTTGTCTCACAACTTCGAGTGCCTGTGTACCAATTGAACCCGTGGATCCAAGTATTGCAATGCGCTTTTTCAAATGTCAATATACCGTTAGTGAGTGGAAGTCATTTTTGGATTGGGATTGTAACATCATGAGGACAGATACAGTATACTGATTCTTAGAATTATCTGTGTATCACCGGCGATTAAAATTTTCTAAAAGACAATGTAATCTTTCGGATTTACCGGGATGCCATTTATCCATAATTCGAGGTGCAAATGAGGACCGGTTGAAAGTTCGCCTGTGTTTCCAATAATGGCTACTGTTTCGCCTGCATGCACAATATTTCCTTCTTTTTTTAACAATACGGAATTGTGTTTATATATGGAAATTACATTTCCGGGATGTTGCACGGCAATAACATAGCCTGTTTCGACCGTCCAGCCTGCAAAAATAACCGTTCCGTCCTGAACGGATTTAATCACTTCGTCGCGCGCAGAAACTACATCAATGCCAAAATGCTTCCGGATGGGATCAAATTCGCTGGTTACTGTACCTTTTACAGGAGAAAAGAATGTTAAATTGCGCATGGAGGAGTTTTTCCCCGACGATTTATCCGATATAAAAAGCTTGTACTTGTTTGCATTTTCATATTCTGAGCGGAGTAGCGAATCTTCCGGCGAATGCATGTCTTTGATATTTCGGTAATTGCTGGTTTTTGCAGTATCGGAGGGAGCCATTTCCCGCTCATTTGGCAGGTTGCCACCCAACACATTTTTTAGATTTTCGAGGTATTTTTCCTGCGAGCGCATAGCAAACGACACTGAATCGGAGCGCAGCTGGAGTTCATAAATACGCCTTTGCAGCGTTACATCAGTATAACCGGGAATATACTCTTTAAGGGGCGTAAATGCAATGATGTAGGTTGTTATAAAAACCAGGATAATTGACAGCAAACCTATGGCGACAAATACATTCAAACGCGAAAGCTTAAAAGAGATACGCTCTTCGAGTGTTTCTTCATTTAAGAGTACCAGCCTGTATTTATCGCGGATTCGTCGTAATAAATGCTTCCAGATTTTTTTTCTTTCCGTTTTAAAGTCCATAGTTTAGTCTAACTGCCCCTGTATTATTTTGCAAACCTACCTAAAATAAGAAAATTCAGCACAAAATCATTCAATATAATTTCATAAAAGTACTTAAAATTTTACTTGAAAGCCTGAAATCCTTTTTCTGAGTAACTGGAATCTGGTAACTGGAATCTGGTAACTGGAATCTGGATGCTGGAAACTGGAAACCGGAAACTGGAAACTGGAAACCGGAAACCGGAAACCGGAAACTGGAATCTGGATTCTGGAAACTGGAATCTGGAATTTTGAATTTTGAATTTTGAATTTTGAATGTGGAAAGTGAGTCTTATATATGATTGGAAATTGCACTATTTACAGAGGAGTCCGCCTCTTGCCAGGATTGATGGTATTAATAATTCTGGTTTTGGCTGGAAATTGGAAAAAATGAAATATTTTTGCAGTCTTTGAGTTACTATTACAATGCAATACTGCAATCCGCAAACTAATACATATCACCCCTTTGAAATTGAAGATATTTATCAGATTTTTCCTCATACCTGCACTGTTAATTGGTATTGCCATATTGTATTCCTGTTCGACCAAAAAAAACACTTTTACCCGCAGGACTTACCATAGCCTCACAACGCATTACAATATCTATTGGAATGGAAATGAAAGCTTTAAGAGTGGGAAAGCCACTCTGAATGAAAGTGCTGTCGATAATTACAACACTATTCTCACTGTTTATAATTTCGGCTCGCCCGACGAAGCCCGGAAGATCTACTCCAACATGGATAGGGCTATTGAAAAAGCAGGAATAGCAATCCCGCGCCATTCCATGTTTTTTAGTAATGTGGAATACAACCGTTGGATTGATGATTGTTATATGCTGATTGGCAAAGCGCAGTTTTACAAGCAGGATTATTCCAATTCGAGGCGCACCATGGAGTACCTGATGAAACAATACAGCGGCACGGATACCGAACTTGAAGCATCGTTATGGTACATGCGTTCACTATTACAGCAAAAGCGTTATGAAGATGTTGCGGCAAATCTGGAACAATTTGAAGCGCGTATGGCTAAACAAAAGGTTCCGTATAAAATACGCCGCGAAATACCTTTGTTTTACGCCGATTATTACCTGATGTCAGGTAACCTGGAATCGGCAAAAGCAAATCTGAAACAAGGTATTGCCCTCGCATCCGACCGAAAGCTTAAAGCCCGTATGTATTTTATTCTGGGACAGATTGCTCAGAAAGAGAAAAATTTTGCCGAAGCGACCGAGTATTATACGCAGGTGATCAAGAGTCCTGCTCCTTTCGAGATGGTTTTCAATGCGCGGATCAATATGGCCAAGTCCTTTGATATTTATTCAGGCGACAAAGCAGGGCTTGAAAAACAGCTTAAAAAAATGTTGAAGGATTCGAAGAACAGTGACTATTTTGATCAGATTTATTATGCTTTGGCTGAACTTGCCACACTCGACAATAACGATACCCTTGTAATTCATTATTTGGTGCTTTCGGTATCAACGAGTACCAAGAACAACTACCAGAAATCAACATCCTCACTTCAACTTGCCGACTTGTTTTTCAAAGCTCAGAATTACGAAATGGCGGCTCCTTATTACGACACAACTATACAAACCCTTCCCCTGGATCATCCAAATTACAATGAAATAGAAACCAAAACACTCACACTTACCGAATTAGTAAAAAACCTGCGGGTCGTTCAATATGAAGACAGTTTACAGAAACTGGCTCACATGTCGCAGGCTGAACTGGCGGCAGTGCTGAATAAAATCATCGCCAAGGTTGTTGAAGAAGAAGAAAAGCAAAAAGAAATAGAGGCTCAATTAGCCAATGAACAGAATATCCTGGCAAACACTCCGAATATGCGTAACGAGAATATGGCAAACATTGGCGGGGGCGGCTGGTACTTCTATAACCCTTCGACAATAAGCTTTGGTTACACAGAATTCCTGCGCAAATGGGGACGCCGAAAACTGGAGGACAACTGGAGACTTTCTAATAAACGCGCTGTAGTGCAAGTAGAGGACAATCCGGCAGTCTCTGCTCTTCCCGGTGATTCGTTAAGCACTGCATCATCACCTGGGGGTAAGCCGAAATCAAACGACCTGAAAGACCCACAAACCTATATAGCTCAATTGCCTACAACGCCTGAAGCCCTCGAATCTTCCAACAAACTGATTGCCGACGCTTTGCTCAATATGGGTTATATTTACAAGGATGACCTTAAAGATATGCCGAACTCGGTAAATTCGTTCGAAGAACTGGTTACCCGTTTTCCCGAAATGAAGGAAAATATCCGCATTTATTTTCAGCTTTACCTTATCGGCAAGCAAATTCCGGATGAAGATCTGGCAAAAAAATACAGCGATATCATCCTCAGCCAATACGGCGAATCGGATTATGCACAACTGATCAGGGATCCGGAATACAACAAAGAAGTTCTTGCACGGAAAAACCGTGTATCATCGCTTTATGAAGAAACCTACCAGGCATTCAAGCGCGGACAATACCGGATGGTTTTATTGTACAGCAACCAGGCCATAGCCGATTATAAAGATAAAGACCTGATTCCCCGCTTCGAGTACCTCAGGGCAGTGTCGTTAGGCAAAACAGCAAGCGTTGATACCATGGTAGTTGCGTTAAACAAGCTTGTGTTAAATAATCCGAATCATCCGGTCACTCCCCTGGCGAAGGAGATGCTTCAGAAATACGATAAGTCCAAACCGGTTGTTCCACAAACGAATACGGCCTTAGGCGGCACACAAACCCCCGACCCTTCAATTCCGGGTAGCAAACCATCCAATGATCCTTTTGCTCAAAGTAATGACACTGTTGTGCCTGATATCTACAAAATCGACCCGAATCAAAGTCATTTCTACCTTATGCTGGTTGACGGAAACACGGTAAATGTGAATGCTACCAAAGTCCGGATTTCCGATTTTATCTCGAAGAATTTTAACAATGCGAATCTTTCGGTAAACGCTATCGTGCTGGATGGCGGATGGCAGATGATATCGATCAGCAGTTTCCGCAATAGCCAGGCAGCCATGGATTTTTATCATACCATCAGTCAGAATGAGTATGTTACCACCCAGCTCAATAAAAGCTCATTCAAGCAAATGGTGATCTCGATGGATAATTACCCGGTGTTTTACCGCGAGAAGAAATACAATGGCTATTTGAACTTCTTCAAAAAAAACTACCTGAGTCAATGATGATATCTGTTCGCTACCAAAAGCACAGCATATAATATCATACTCTTTTTCGTCAACAGATAGTGCATTTGTTAAATAATGCACTATTTTTGTTTTCGGTAAAATAAAACCGAATCGTATGTCAAAAATACTACCTACCGAAACACCCTCAGTAAATATTATTGGTAACGGCACTGATATTAACGGAAACATAAAAACCAACGGCGACCTGCGCATCGATGGGTTTATCAAAGGCACCATTGTGGCTACCGGCAAAGTTGTAGTTGGATCGACAGGCAAAGTTGAAGGCGAAATCAGTTGCCAGAATGCTGATATTTCAGGTGATGTGAAGGCGCATATCAAAGTAACGGAGTTGCTCAGCCTCAAAGCAAGTGCTACGGTGAGCGGCGATATTTTTACGAATAAGCTGGCTATTGAACCCGGTGCAGTGTTCACCGGTGCCTGTAAAATGGGAAACCAGGAAGGCGCTAATGGAAAATCAGACCAAACACCCGAAGCAGGAAAAAAGTAAAAGACCTCCACTCGAAAGCTACGCCCGTTATTCGGGTTTAGCATTCCAGATGTTCGCCATTATTGGATT
Source organism: Bacteroidota bacterium (assembly GCA_037142075.1). Lineage (GTDB taxonomy): Bacteria > Bacteroidota > Bacteroidia > Bacteroidales > UBA4417 > UBA4417. The sequence continues at coordinate 7,012 of JBAXBJ010000023.1, read as the reverse complement.
GGGCATTTTTGGCGGTGTGAAACTCGACCAATGGCTAAAGATAGGTTTCCCTGTTTTTACCGTTCTGTTGGCAATCTTATCTGTGGCGGCGGCTATTTATACAGCCGTAAAGGATTTGCTGAAAAATAACAAATAACGATTTGATAATCAATATTTTAGCATTAACACTTTGCTCAAATTATTGCTAATATACAATTAGACTGAACCCGCTAAGTATGAAGGAATTACTGAACCGCTTTATTCGCAGCCTCACCATTTTTACTGCCATACTTGCTTCGGCAGGATTTACTGTCGTGTTTTTTTCGGCCGGCCTGCTTACCAGGTTCTGGCCTTTGTTGTTGTTGCTTTTTGCAGGAATAACACTAACCCTGGTAAGTCTTTTATTCAGTGCCAGCGAAAAAAAATATAGCCGGTTTTCCAATACGTTTATGATAGCCAGCATGGTTAAAATTCTTATTCTGATAATAATTATTGCAGCCTATTCGTTTAAATTCCAGGCTGATGCGATACGTTTCTCGGTAACATTACTCGTATTTTACATTTTGTATCTCGCATTCGAAATTATCTGGCTTCTTAAATTACAGAAGTCAGATGGGAAATAAGTAAATCTTACAGCTTAGTAAAGATGTCAAAATAACTTCCCCAATTCATATTACAAATGCGAACATAACTAACTCATTACATGCTAATTTCTATCTCGTCCCTTACGGGACTTTGGCAATTAGGTTACTCATATTCTACCAATATATCGTCCCAAACGGGACTGTCCCGATGGGACTATGATATTGGTAGCAAGCAATATGCATTCATAATGAAGTCCCGTCAGGGACGTTATGTTTGATAAACGACACATCCATAAGTGGAGTTTTATACATATTAATAGGAAGATTCCGATTTTTGTTTCGGGGAAGTTATTTAGATAGTTTCACTTAAGTATTCTGAACTATTTCTTCCCGACAAAATTGAAATGTTGGAAATCACAGATTGACAGAACATTGGAGAATATCTACGATATTTATGATCACTGATAATCAGCATATTGGAAATATGCGGTGGATTGTTGTTTCAAAACATTTAACTTGCTTTTCGATAAGTTTGTTTAATTTAATTTTATTTTTATTAAACACTTTTTACTTTGAGGTGTTTAATTTGTATTAATTCATTATTGTACTTTTACAGTCTAAAATCAACATCTCAATGATATACATTACCCGGCGCGAACATTTTAATGCAGCCCACAGGTTATTCAAACCCGAATACACCGATGAACAGAACCTGGATGTTTTTGGCAAATGCTCAAACCCGAACTGGCATGGTCATAACTATACCCTGTTTGTGACTGTTAAAGGCGAAGTTGATCCCGATACGGGTTTTTTAGTTAACCTGAAAGATCTGAGTGCGTTGATAAATCATCATGTGATCGAAAGACTTGACCACCGAAACATCAACCTCGAGGTATCCTTTATGGCGGGTCTGTTAGCCTCGACCGAAAACCTGGCGATAGGCATCTGGAATGAACTCATGGATCCCATCGCGCAGTTGGGCGCAACGTTGCATAACATAAAACTATGCGAAACCGAAAACAACTTTGTTGAATACTTTGGATAATAGTACCTCCACATTTATAACTCATAGCTCAAAACTCATAACTAATAAAATTAACCTAAACATCCCATGCACAGCGATATATTAAAACCCATGATGATTGAAAACAACATGGATGATTACGAACTAAAAGACGGATACGAGAAGCGCGATATTTACAACATGACTACCATTAAGGACCTTGCTTTTCATTATCGTGAAATCCTGAGACTTATAGGAGAAAATCCTTCGCGCGAAGGCCTGGAAAAAACACCCGAACGCGTCGCCAAAGCAATGCAATTTCTCACTCACGGCTACGATCTGGATCCGGAAGAGATGCTTCGTTCAGCCATGTTCAACGAGGATTACAAACAGATGGTGATAGTAAAGGACATTGAATTGTATTCCATGTGCGAACACCATATGATCCCGTTTTTCGGTAAAGCACATGTGGCCTATATTCCTAATGGACGTATTGTAGGATTAAGTAAGATTCCAAGAGTGGTTGATGCTTTTGCACGCCGTTTGCAAGTACAGGAACGCCTTACAACACAAATAAAGGACGCTATCAACAATACAATGAAACCGCTGGGTGTTGCAGTTGTTATCGAAGCACAGCATATGTGCATGAGTATGCGCGGCATTCAGAAGCAAAATTCAGTAACCACAACATCTGATTTTACGGGTGCATTCCTTGTGGATAAAACCAGGGCTGAATTTATTCATTTGATCGGCAGCAGGCTACATTGACGGTTTTATTTGCCTTTGCTTTTATAAACCCACGAACGATTGACATGACATAGTCAACTTCTAATGGTTAAATCTGAAAATGTTAAAACAAGCCAATTTTAGGAACATTTCTCAAAGAATGTTTAATTTTGTCGTGTAAAACTTAATACCCTTTAGAAAATGTTCAATCAAGATCAATACAACACAATCTCCGACATTCAGGTTCAGGATGAAAGTGTAGTTCGCTCCTTTATGGCCGGCGTATTTGCATGGATGTTTATTGCCCTGGCAATAACCGCAGGAATTTCCTATTATGTTTCTGTAAGTCCTGAAATCATGCAACTCATGGTTACCGAAACAGGGCTTTCAGTTTTTGGCTGGATAGTAATGCTGGCGCCGATTGGATTTGTCCTGCTGATGTCTTTCCGGTTTCAGAAACTCAGTGCTATGTCGCTGACCTTGCTATTTGTTCTATATTCGGTTCTTGTCGGTTTGAGCCTTAGTTTTATTTTCCTTGTTTACACCATGGGGTCCATTGCCACAACATTTGGGGTGACCTCACTTACATTTGGTGTTATGGCCGTTGCCGGTTATACAACAAAAACCGATCTTACAAAATTTGGAAGCATACTCATGATGGCACTTGTAGGAATTATTATTGCGACAGTGATAAATTTTTTACTTAAAAGTGATTCCATGCAATACCTGATCAGTTTTATTGGTGTCCTTGTATTCACCGGCCTTACGGCTTATGATGTTCAAAAACTTAAGAAAATAGGCGCTGAAATGACAGCCGGTGAGGAATCCACGCGCAAATATACCATTATGGGAGCATTGTCACTTTACCTGGATTTTATCAATCTGTTTCTCTTCCTGTTGCGTTTCCTCGGCCGCAGGAATTAAAAAAGCAATTATTACCTTTCAGGTCGGCCAAGCCGGCCTTTTTTATTTGAGCGGCATGCATACTGTGGCGTTTAGTAACAGAATGATTACTTTTGCACTTCAAATCTGAAAAAATATTTATATGAAAGCATACGTATTTCCCGGACAGGGAGCACAATTTGTCGGGATGGGTAAGGATTTATATGATAATCACCCACTGGCTAAGGAAATGTTTGAAAAAGCCAACGACATTCTCGGTTTCCGGATAACGGATCTTATGTTCGAAGGTACGGATGAGGATTTGCGGCAGACGCGTGTTACCCAGCCTGCTATTTTCCTGCATTCAGTAATTCTGGCTGCAACATTACCTGAGTTTAAACCTGATATGGTTGCTGGCCATTCGCTTGGCGAATTTTCGGCACTGGTTGCCAACAAAGCCTTGTCATTCGACGACGGTCTCCGCCTGGTTTACGCACGTGCCATGGCCATGCAGAAAGCCTGCGAAGCCGAGCCCAGCACCATGGCTGCCATCCTTGGCCTTGATGATGCAACCACCGAGGAAGTTTTAGCCGGAATCGATGAAATTGTAGTTCCTGCTAATTATAACAGCCCCGGTCAGTTGGTTATTTCCGGGTCGGTGAAAGGAATTGAAATTGCCTGCGAAAGGCTGAAAACTGCGGGTGCCAAGCGGGCTTTACCTCTGAAGGTCGGCGGTGCTTTCCATTCACCCCTCATGGAGCCTGCCCGCGTTGAGTTGGCTGCGGCGATTGAAGCCACTACTTTCGCCACGCCGGTTTGCCCTGTTTATCAGAATGTGGATGCAAAACCGTATTCAACACCGGGAGAAATAAAAGCTAACCTCGTGGCTCAGTTGACATCACCGGTACGTTGGACGCAGATTGTCCAGAATATGGTGGCTGATGGTGCAACTACTTTTACGGAATTGGGTCCGGGCAGCGTATTGCAGGGATTGGTGAAAAAAATTGCTCCTGAAGTGGAAACTGCAGGATTTTAAATAAATTTCCTTCTTTATAAATCACCCTGTTTCCGCAAAGTAACAGGGTGTTTTTTTTGAACTTTTATTTTTTTGAAATGTTGTTTATCAATCAAATAATTCATGATATGACTCGTGACGAAATTATGCAGCAATTGCAATTGCTTGGAAATGAAAGTACAAAGAAGGTTTTGATAAAACATGGCGCAAGGGAACCTTTTTTCGGAGTGAAAATAGAATACCTGAAGGAAATTGTAAAAAAAACAAAGACAAATTACGCCCTTTCGCTCGGGTTGTACAATACCGGGAATTCCGATGCCATGTATTTAGCCGGACTAATGGCTGACCCCGAAAAGATGACCCGGGAAGATCTGAACGAATGGGCTGAAAAAGCTTATTGGTATATGCTGAGCGAGTATACAGTGGCCTGGGTGGCATCCGAAAGTCCCTATGGTCTTGAACTGGCTTTGCAGTGGATTGATTCCGGGAAAGAAAACATTGCATCCTCAGGATGGGCCACATTGGCAAGCATTGCGGCTATCAAAAACGATTCGGATATTGATAAAAAATTGTTTATAGGGTTACTGGAGAGAGTTTCAAAAACAATCCATACTGAGAAAAACCGGGTTCGACACACCATGAATAATTTCGTGATCGCTCTGGGTGGATATTGTACTCATTTGTCAGAGGATGCCAAACATATTGCTTCAACTTTGGGGAAAGTACAGGTAGACATGGGCGGCACGGCATGTAAGGTGCCTGATGCCACTGAATACATCAAAAAGATGCATAAACGGAATCTGCTCGGGAAAAAGAGGAAATCAGCCCGATGCTGATGGAATTGTACTGCAATTATTTCCATGTATTTCTTCAACTTTTGCTTTCACAAAAAATCTTTTCGCTTATTCTATTAACCATTATACTATTAATTCAGTCATTGTAATGACCGCATTAATAGTAATTCAGTCATTATATTGACTGTATTAACGCAAATATGATTGTATCATCAGAATATTATCTAACTTTGTACTATTAAAATTCTATCAACATGATAATTGAAAGAGAATTACAGGCAAAAATTGAAGCAAAATTAATACCCCAAAAAGCAATTTTGCTTTTTGGGCCGCGTCGTGTCGGCAAAACGGTACTTATTGGAGAAATCCTCAAAAATTTTAATGGTAGGACCCTTATTCTGAATGGTGAAGATGCCAATACATTAGCTTTATTATCAGAAAGAAGCATTTCCAATTATCGCAATCTACTGAATAATATTGATTTACTAGTAATAGACGAAGCGCAAGCAATTCCTGATATCGGTAAAGTATTAAAACTTGTTGTAGGTGAAGTTGCCAGGATAAGGGTGATCGCAAGCGGGTCATCGTCGTTCGATTTATTGAACAAAACAGGCGAACCGCTTACAGGACGAAGTTATTCGTTCAACCTACTGCCAATCAGTCAATCTGAACTTTCGATTACGGAAAATAGTTTGCAAACCCGTCAAAATCTGGAAGCGCGACTTATTTACGGTTCATTTCCGGAAGTGATTACGATGGCAGACAATAACCTGCGTAAAGAATACCTGTTGGATTTGGTTTCTGCGTATTTATTAAAGGATTTATTAAGCCTGGAAGGTTTACGCAATGCAAATAAACTCCGCGATTTATTGACTTTACTTGCATATCAGGTGGGGAATGAAGTATCGTTAACAGAATTAGGATCACAATTGGGGCTGAGTAAAAATACGATAGAAAAATACCTGGATTTACTAGCCAAAGTATTTATAATCCATCGTTTAGGAGGGTATTCTAAAAATTTAAGAAAGGAAATCAGCAAAAGTTCAAAATGGTATTTCTACGACAATGGAATCCGAAATGCGCTGATCGGAAATTTCAATCCCTTGTCCATCAGGCACGATACAGGCTTATTATGGGAGAACTACCTCGTTGCAGAACGGCTAAAGAAAAAAGCATATAAATCGGAACTTACCAATTTTTATTTTTGGCGCACATACGACGGACAGGAGATCGATTTTATAGAAGCGAATGCAGATACGCTAAAAGCTTTTGAAATGAAATGGAAAGATAAAAAATTCAAAATACCAGCTGCCTGGCAAGGGGCCTATCCGGAAGCGTCTTTTGATATAGTAAATCCGGAGAACTATTTGAACTGGATTTTATAATTTCAGAAAACAATCAAGCATTTGATTATAAATCGATTAACATGATTTACTCACTACGCCATCCTTAAGTTGGTATGCAACTTTGCTTTCAGGGCAGATAGCTTTCCCCTCGGCATCAAATTTCAGTTTGTGACCATATTCACTCATCCACCCGGTTTGACGGGCAGGATTTCCAATAACCAAAGCGTAGGCAGGCACTGATTTTGTTACAACAGCGCCGGCACCGATAAAAGAGAATTCGCCTAACTCAATTCCACACACGATAGTAGCATTTGCCCCAATAGTTGCGCCTTTGCGCACGAAGGTGCGGGCATATTCATTCTTGCGGTTTACCGCGCTGCGCGGATTAACTACGTTTGTAAACACCATCGAAGGGCCCAGAAAAACATCGTCTTCGCACACAACGCCAGTGTAGATAGATACATTATTCTGGATTTTAACATTTTTCCCGAGCACTACGTCAGGCGACACTACCACATTTTGCCCGATGTTGCAACCGTCGCCGATAATACAACCCGGCATGATGTGCGAAAAATGCCAGATCCGTGTTCCTGCGCCTATAGTGCATCCTTCATCAATAATGGCAGTGGAATGTGCAAAATATCCTTTTTCGGTCATAATTTAGGCTGTTAGGTTGTTAGACT
>JBAXBJ010000022.1:0-50503 GCA_037142075.1 Bacteroidota bacterium | reverse complement strand
TATGTCATGACGCCATCCGTCCCAGCGTTCCCACATCGTTGTCGCACCATGCTTTATGGGATACCCCCATGAAGGGAAATCCTCATTAAGCAGAATCTTATAAGCCAGCTCCACATAGCCGGCCTTCAGAAGCGCGAAAAGCAGATATGGAGTGCCTATGAAACCTGTGGAGAGATGATCCTTGCAGTGGCCTATCCTCCTGACAAGATTTTCTCCGGCAGTCTTGATGAATTTTTCCGGAAGCAGATCAAATTTAATCGCAAGCACATAGGAGGTCTGCGAATCGCCGAGAATCCTGCCGGTTGAAGTGACGAACTCGCTGTTGAAAGTTTTTTTGATTTTCTTAAGCAGGGAGCGGTATCGTTTTGCATCCCTTTTTTTCCCGAGGATGTCTGCGATATTCGCAATTATTTCAGTGCAATAGGCATAAAAAGCAATGCCTATGAGATCGCCCGGGGTGTTGTCATTTATGTTCAGCCAGTCGCCGAAACAGTGGCGTTTCTGCCAGTCGACAGTGGCGAGGAAAGTAATATATCGCGACATTCTCCATGTCGTTCGTGTTTGCCACAAGCAGGTTACCGTACCGATTTCTTCTCAAACCTAAGCCCGGGATTGATTGCTTTTTATGAAGAGGAGCAAATTCCGTATCACAAAATACCGCCTCATAATCCGCTGTGCAACAGAATATATCATAGTGATAATCCTGTAATCACTTCACTTACTGACGGTAAGGAATACATTCTGTATGCTTCCGCCAGGCAACAATTGCAATTGGCTTTTACTGCAGCTCCCGATGTAAATAAGGTGTTTTGGTATATCAACGATAAATTTTTCAGGGAAGCCTTGCCCGGTCAGAAGTTGTTTTTCACTCCCAATGACGGATTGATAAAAATATCATGCAGCGATGACAAAGGCAGGAATACAGATATTCAGGTGAAAGTCAGTCATTTTTAGACCGGATCTTAGTTTTAATAAAGCCTAAACATGTAAAATGCTATTGAAGTATTCATTTATTGAGTGCTTGGTCATGATGATAACGTGTATTTTTGTCTTACATTTGAACTTTTAAAATGCTATTAATGATTTTCAGGAAGCTGTTGTTATTTTGTTCTATTTACATACTGGCTTATGCCGCTGTAGCACAAAGCAGTAGGGCAGCTGATAGTTTGGAGAAACTGATATCAGTTACCACTGATCCCAAAGAAAAATTTGATTTACTGCTAAAGGCATCGGTAACACAGGTTTATTCCGATGTATCGAAATCATTGGAATATGGAAAGCAGGCTTACAAAATAGCGGATGAATTATCGTACAAGGAGGGGAAACTTAATGCATGCCTGCAATTGGCAAATGTATATTATTATTTGTCAGACCTTAGCATGGCCATGGATAAAGCCCTGGAGGCAAAAGCCCTGGCAGGCAGTCTTGGTAGCGATCTGGAACTGGCCCGTTCGTATGATGCCATCGGTACAATTTACTACGATATAGGTAACCAGTCAAAAAGTTCGGAGTATTTCTTTCTTAGCCTGAAGATTTACGAAAAACTGAAAAATAAAGAAGGGATAGGTGGGACTTTCTGCCGCATCGGAACTCTGTATTTTGACCAGAAAGACTATATTAAAGCTGTGGAGTATTATTCAAATTCCATCCGCCTGGCAAAGGAACTCAAGAATGACATGGGTATTGCCAGTAACCTGAATAACCTGGCGAAGGTGTACAGCGAGAAAATGGAATATGCCAAGGCGCTGCAAACATATGAAGAAGCCCTGCAGATTAACCTGAAAAACAATGAAACATACCTGGTAGCAAGCAATTACCTGAATATTGCCGATGTATATCTCAAAATGAATGAATATGCAGCAGCCATTACAAAGCTGAATCAAGCCAGGAAAATTTTCGAGAAACTCGGTAATAAACTGCGCCAGGCGCGAAGCCAGGCTTTGCTCAGCGAAATATACCTCAAAACTGGTCAGTTGTCCCAGGCTGAAGAACTTGCACTCAGCGCCCTGAGGATAGGTCAGAAACTTGGATATACGGAAATTATTGTTTCGTCCTCGGCGGCCCTGAGTAAACTGTATCTTAAGAAAAACGATTCGGTCGCAGCTTTCAGGTATTATATCCTCGAAAAGCAATACCAGGACAGTTTGTTTCGCGATGAAAAACAAAAAACACTGGCTTCACTTGAATTCCAGTACCAGTTCGAGAAAAATGAGCAAAATGTCCATCTGGCCAGGCAGCGCCGTAACATTGCTATTATAGTAATTTCAGGATGCCTGTTGTTTAGTATTGTTATTATTATATTGATATCGAAACAATTAAGACTTAAGGCAAAAAAGCTTGAACTGGAGAAAGCCAGCCACGAGAGGGAACTGGATTTTAAAAATAAGGAGATGGTTCTGAACGTGATGTCCTTAATGAAAAAGAATGAAATGTTGGCCGATCTGTCGCAGAAACTCATTCACATTGAGGAAGAATCCACTTCCGCCGAAAGTAAGAACACCATTAAGAAAGTGGCCCACGAACTCCAGAAAAGCCAGGAAGATGAAATCTGGAAAGAGTTCTCGCACCGCTTTAAAGAAGTGCATGGAGATTTTTATAATACTCTGCTGCAAAAATTTCCGACATTAAGTCCCAACGAGTTGAAGCTCTGTGCTTTTCTGCGTTTAAATATGTCGTCGAAAGATATTGCCGAACTTACCGGCCAGCGTGTTGCTTCGCTCGAAACAGCACGTTACCGCCTCAGGCAAAAGCTGGGCATTGCCAATTCAGAAGTGAATCTTATCACTTTTCTTTCCTCACTTTAGCTTCAAGCATTTTCTTCCTTTTCTATTCGAATAATTTAAGGCATTTTTAGCCTCAAATTTCATTTGCCTGATATTCATTCTGTTATAATAATCATATGCCCGTTGTACAGGTAATGTATAGGTGCATTATATGTTCTGTATTGGTTTTGTACAGGCCATAAATTAGGAAAACGGATTTTCCGGGTGAATCTTTGCACCATGAATTCGCAACTATTACCTATTGGGAATTTTAACCACAGGCAGCAAAACAAATACCCTTTCAACCGCAACATGAAAAAAGTTAAAAAAGACAAAATCCGACCCCCTGAACGACAGTTAAAGGAAGAAGGAATTGCCGCTCAGGAAGCAGCCGATGAAGTGACAGGTGTAAATACCATCCAGGAATTTCTCGACCTAAAGAAACTCCAGAACCGTGTTCTTAAAAAAATGCTTGAAAAAATGAATACTTCCGAAAATCAAATTAAACCCACTAATAAATAATCAAAAATCAACATGAAAAGATCACTACTTACCTTGATCATTGCGTTGGTAATCAGCGCAACATCGTTCGCCCAGCTTACCGGGACGAAAACCATCCCGGGGGATTATGCCACAGTTGCTTCGGCAATTACTGCGCTTAATACTTCTGGAGCAGGTGCCGGAGGTGTTACATTTAATGTAGCTGCCGGGTACACCGAAACATTCACATCTCCTACCATTGGGGTTATTACCACTCTCACCGGTTCTGTTACCAATCCGGTGACTTTTGTCAAATCAGGAGCCGGTGCCAACCCTGTAATTACAGCTGCAACCGGAGTCGGAGTTCTCGATGGCATTATTGTCATTGCAGGTTGCGATTATGTTACTTTTGATGGAATTGATCTGTCAGAAAACAGTGCAAATACTACTTCCCTTACCCAGATGGAATGGGGTTTTGCCATTTTGAAAGCTTCGGCAACTGATGGTTCGCAAAACATTACTATAAAGAACAGTGTTATTGGTTTAAATAAGACCTATTCCGGTTCAATAGGTATCTATTCGAATAATCATACTACTGTAGCTATAACTCAACTAACAGTTACAGCAGCTACAGGAGCAAACTCCAATTTAAAGATTTACAGTAATACCATTGCAGCTTATTTTGGAATTTACCTTTCCGGGTACAATCATACTACATCTCCATATACCTACTATGACCAGAACAATGAAATTGGTAAGGACGGAGCAAATAACATAAATAATATTGGTGGTGGAACTGTTGAAGCTTATGGTATTTATACCAAGTACCAGAATAACTTAAAAGTTGCCAATAATATGGTTACCAGCAATACGGCAGGTACAAAAAATATTTATGGGATCTACCTCACAACAGCTTCAAATGCAAACTTCGACTTATATAACAATACCGTCACTATCACATTTAACCCAACTGACATTTACGGCAATGCGAATTTCTATCCTATATACAGCGATATGGGGGCAAGCGGCACAACCAACACGGCAAACGTTTATAATAATTCGGTGACGAATTGTAACTTTATTAACTCGGCAGCTTCGGCAACAACGAGAGGTATCTTCCTGTTAAACCTGGGCGTAAATGTAAATGTGTATGGTAACAACGTTACCAATAATACCATAGGTGGTGCTGCTGCAGCAACTGCAAGTGGTGAAATCAGGTATATCTGGATTCAGCCCACTTCTACTACCAAAGGGCCTTGTGTTGTGCACGATAATACGGTTTCGGGCAATACCCGCATTCAGTCGGTACAAGGGGGTGGCTTAACTTATTTCCTGGCTATATCCGGAAGCGGTACAACCCTGAATGCCTACAACAACATCATTAATAACAACACTGTGGCATCAAGCGGCGGAGGCACTGGGCTATATGTTACATACGCTGATAATACATCCAAAGATGTATATAACAACAGTGTAACAAATATGAGCCAGGTAAACGGATCGTTCAACGGTATTTATCAGACTGGCGGAACCCTGGGCAGGTACTACAAAAACAAGGTCCAGAATATCAGTTCCGGGGTGAATGCTTCCTCTGCAGTACTGACAGGAATTTACCATTCAGCAGGAACTGCGACCTACTATTACAATAATTTTGTGAGCGAGATGTATAACCCGGCAAGTAATTCAACACTTGGGTATGATTACTGTACGTTAGCCGGATTTTATGTTGATGCAAGCTCAAACGTAAAAGGATTTTACAACAACACAGTTTACCTGAATGCGACCACCACATCGGGTTCTTATGGTTCTGCCGCTTTCAATGCTATGTCATTTACCGGCATCGACCTTCGCAATAACAACTTTGTAAATACTTCCGCATCGGCAGGTTTAGGATATACTTCAGGTATTAAAAGCCGGAATGCAAGTGTTGCCGCTTATACTAATTTTTCATCCAATTACAATAATATTTATGCAGGTACTCCGGGTGCTACGAACAAACTTTTTGTTATCGGCCAAGGAACTTACACAGCAGCTCAAACCCTGGTGGAATTAAGGACTCTGACAAATACGGATTTGCAATCGGTAACAGAACTTCCTCCTTTCGTTAATATTGCAGCTTCGCCTTACAATCTTCATCTGCAAACAACAGTTCCTACACAATGCGAAAAAGGTGGCTTTGCTGTTACAACTCCTATTGCCGTTACTACCGACTTTGATGGTGATGCACGTGGAACCACTCCCGACATTGGAGCTGATGAATTTGCCGGATTGCAAAACGATGTAACTCCTCCTGCTATAATCTATACTCCGTTTACTCAAACCAGCAGTTTTGCACCACGCACACTTACTGCTACTATAACTGATGGAAGCGGCGTGCCTACCGTGGGTGCCGGCTTACCGGTACTTTACTGGAAGCTCAATAGCGGTGCATGGCAGGCTGCACAAGGAGTGTGGACAAGCGGTTCGTCCTATAGCTTTACTTTTGGCGCTGCAACGGCATACCAGGATTTGGTATCGTATTACATTGTTGCCCAGGATATGGCAACCACTCCTAATGCAGGCGCATTTCCATGGGTAGGCGCAGCCGGTTTTACTACTACACCTCCGGCATGTTCAACACCACCAACCACTCCTTCGAGCTACCTGATTATACAGGATATTACCGGTATTTTCCATGTGGGAGTTGGAAAAGACTATGCTACACTAACTGCTGCAGCTAACGACCTCAATTTTAAATTTATGACAGGGGCAGTTACTTTTTATCTCGACGATAATACCTACCCAAGCGAAACCTACCCGATTAAATTCAACAGAAACCCGGGTAACAGCTCAACCAATAAGCTGACTATCAAGCCTTTTACAGCTGCTACCCCAGTTTTAACCGGAGCCAATATTAATGGTATAATCATAATGAACGGGCTCGACTATGTGACCGTTGACGGATCCAATGTAACTAACGGTACTGACAAGAGCCTGACTATCGAAAATACAATAAGCCAGAACGGCGCTCACACCTTTGGTATTACTAATAATGGCGGTATTGATCCTTCGACTAACATTACTGTTAAAAATACCATTTTAAAAGGAAACAATACCGATCCGATCAATAATGAGACCTATGTGGTTTTGTTTAACGCGGGTGGAGGTACTACCGGTGGTGGATACGACAATTGTACGTTCAGCAACAATACCATTATTAAGTCCAAATACGCTATCTGGGTTACAGCTTCACAAAATAATGTTAGTCATAACTTGCAAATCCTTAATAATATCATAGGCTCTGTAACAGTGGCTGATTATATTTGCAGGATTGGTGTTGCTGTTGAGCAATCGGATGCTACGCTTATTAAAGGTAATGATATCATGGGTCCTGCCAGTGGCCTCGCGTTGGATGCTATGTATGGAGTAATCTATTATAATAACGCTTCGGCCACAAAGATTACCGGTAATAAAATTCATGATTGGTATTCTTTGGGTATGGGTAACGAAGGAATAAAATGCTCAAGTCTTAATAATACTGCTGTGACTGAAATATCCAACAACCTGATTTATAACATTAAATGTTATGCAATAAATCCGGGAACGGGCAATAATCCTGCGTATGGAATTTTTGTGCGCCAGGGTGGAAATATTAAAATGGTCTTCAATACCATTTACCTCAGCGGCGATTTCCTTTTTGGTTACGATTCGTACCAGCCTTCTTCAGGGTGTATCGGGTTTTATGAGGCGGCTACCAACCTGTTTGATGTGAGGAACAACATATTCCGGAATGCAATGACAAATTCATATACAAACCCGGATACAACTCTTGCAATGGGGAGGGCTTACGGGCTTATGATTTCTACTACGGATGCGGCTACCAATGTATCAGCAATGTTTTCAGCCCTAAGCAACAACGATTATTTTATCGACGGATACAGAGGTTGTATTGCTCAGCACTGGGTTACTGGCGGAACTGGTTGGGTAGATTATCGTACTTTGGCTTCCTGGCAGGCATATACGGGTAAAGATGCAAATTCCATTACCAACAACCCAACCTTTGTATCGGAAACTGACCTTCATGCTACAAATAATGAGCTGAACTGCGCCGGTGTAGCAGGAACGGGAGTTACCACGGATTATGCAAATGCGGCCCGCAAAAGTCCTCCTGATATGGGCGCTTATGAATGGGCGGTAAATATTACTGATTACCATACTTTACCAGCAACTGCCATCACCTACAATACTGCAACCATTAACGGCGATTTAAATACAAATGGCGAAGTTGTTGAAACCTATATTTTATGGGATTTAACTACAGCCTATGGCAACTATGGTATACCAACCGGCTATAATCCCAGCCAACCTAAAGTGAGATCACTTACTCTAGTGCCTATTACTGTACCCTTAACTGGTTTAACTCCAAACACTACTTATCATTACCAATTAACGGGATTCCCGTCAACTTCGAGCCAGGCCCAGATTTTCGGAGTTGATATGACATTTACGACCTTAGTTGCACCTCCGGTTGTTGTTACAACGGCTGCAACTGCTGTCACATCTTCAGCTGCTACGCTTAATGGCACCGTAAATGCAAATTCAGGTAATGCAACAGTGACAATTGAATACGGTCTTACAACAGCTTATGGAACTACCATAGCTGCTACCCCGGCCTCTGTTACGGGTGCTGTGGCAACCGCTGTTTCGGCTTCTATTTCTGGATTAACTCCTTATACCACCTACCATTATCGCGTTGTTAGTTCAAATGCCGGCGGTTCAACCAACGGAAATGATATGACTTTCACAACTGTAGCTGTACCTTCTACAGTTAATACTCTAATACCAACCAGTATTACTGAAACAACGGCTACCCTTAATGGAACAGTTAATGCGAATTATGCACCAACAAATGTAACTTTCGAATGGGGTTTGACCACTGCTTATGGTAATGTGGTAAATTCTTCACCTGCAACTGTAACCGGCAGCACACTTACAGCTGTATCTGCCGGAATAACCGGACTTACATTAGCAACCAACTATCATTACCGTTGCGTTGGAACAGGCCCTGGCGGAACCGTTTACGGCCTTGACCAGTTGTTCACATCAGGTTGTTTTACGCCGGCACTGCCAGGAGCTATCACAGGTCCTCAGATCGTTTGTAAAAATACAAGCGGTAATGTTTATACCGTGGCCCCGATCGCTAACACTACCGGTTATACCTGGACTGTGCCTTCCGGAGCTACCATTACTGCGGGTGCCAATACCAATAGCATTACAGTGTCGTATTCAGTTGCGGCCGTAAGCGGAAATGTAACAGTAGCCGGTACAAACTTCTGTGGATCAGGACTTACAAACTCACTTGCCGTAACCGTTAATGCCTTGCCAACACCCACAGTAAGCGGATTAACAACAGTTTGTCAAAATGTAGCCGGTACTATTTATACCACCCAGGCAGGTATGACTAACTATGCATGGAGTGTCACAGGCGGAACAATTACCGCCGGTGCAGGAACCAGTGCAGTTACAGTTACCTGGAATACGGTTGGAACTCAATCAATAAGCATTAACTACTCGAATGCTAACGGTTGTTCGGCAGTTGCTCCTGCTTCTTTCCCGATAACCATACTTCCTTTACCTGTTCCTACAATAAGTGGAGCTAACGTAGCTTGCGAAACAACTGCGTATCTCGATTATACCACCGAACCTGGTATGACTAATTATGTGTGGAATATAACTCCAAACAGCGGTACGTATGCAATGACAGGAACTAATGTAACCAGTGTATTCTGGACATCGCCAGGTGCAAAATGGGTGAGTGTAAGTTACACCAACGCTAATGGTTGTGCTACTGCTACTCCGACAGTTTATAATGTTACCGTTAATCCGTTACCAGGGACGCCTGGTGCAATCGCCGGTCAGTCAACTGTGTGTGCCGGTTCAAATAGCGTTGCTTATTCAGTAGCTGCCGTTACCAATGCAACTTCCTATGTATGGACTCTTCCTACAGGTGCAAGCATCGCCACCGGTGCCGGAACAAATTCCATAACTGTAAACTTTAATGCAACCGCCACTTCAGGAAACATTTCGGTTTTGGCTCACAATACCTGTGGCGACGGGCAATCATCTGCAGTTTTCCCTGTTGTTGTAAATACGGTACCGCTCACACCCGGAACTATTACCGGAGCAGCTACTGTCTGCCAGGGTTCAGCCGGAATTACTTACAGCGTTACTGCTGTTGCCGGTGCTACCAGCTACAACTGGACTGTTCCAACGGGTGTTTCCATTGCAACGGGAGCAGCTACCAACAGCATTACCGTTAACTACAGCCTCACAGCCATCTCAGGAAACATTACTGTAAGCGGTGTAAATACATGCGGAACCGGAACTGCTTCAACAAAGGCAATTACGGTAAATACCAAACCTGCAACTCCTGTTGTGACGCTCAATGTTAATATTCTCACAAGCAGTTCAGCAACCGGTAATCAATGGTACCGCGACGGTGTCGCTATCAGTGGCGCAACAGCACAGACCTACACTATTCCCCAGGATGGAACGTATTATGTGATTGTTACCCTGAACGGATGTAGCTCGGATGCTTCGAACAGCGTTATAATCATTCACACGGGTGTTGATACTTTCGAAAAACAACTCGTAAATGTTTATCCTAATCCATCCAATGGAGCTTTCTGGGTATCAATAAACGCAACGGGAACCGAAGTTTTTGATATGGAAATAGTGAATAGCGTTGGCGCTACCGTTTCAAAAACCAATAACGTGGAAGTTAGCGGAACATTCAAACAATATTTCGATCTTCATGAATTATCCGCCGGAATGTATACCCTTGTTTTACGATCGAACAAACAACAAATCGTTAAGAAAATTGTGATTAATAAATAAGGATCAACCTGTACAACAGTCAGATGATTGTTGTACAAACGATTAAAAAGATCAGAACTTTATGAAAGCAGAATAGGGCTGATCGCGAAAAACATCCTGAATGATGCTATCGGAAAAATCAAATGCAAAAAGCAGATACTGCAAAGTAACGCTCTTCTCACTTGATCCGGTAACAAACATTCGGGATGTTTTTTTCGTATAGGGAAGGAAATGGGAATTGTTTTGTAAATTTGTTGACTGTAAACCGTTTTGGTTAAAAAAAACGATTCAGCATTCCATTTCTTAATACCATTTATAGCTATGCAACTCACCTATAAGATATTAATGCACAGGGAGCCGGAAGGCTCTTATTCTGTTTCAGTTCCGGCTTTGCCAGGCTGCATGACATACGGCGATACCGGTGAACACGCTGTACTTATGGCAAAAGAAGCTATTGAGTTATACATCGAAGATCTTCGCGATCGTGGTGAAGATATTCCGGATGATACGGGTACAATAGAGTATTCGTTGAACGTACAAATGGCATGAACTATTCGGCCAAAAACCTGATCCGGGTATTGGAGCAAAAAGGCTTTTACTACAAGCGTAACAATGAAAGCTGCCAAATATTTTACGATGCTGCGGCATGCAAAAAAGTGATTGTGCCAGTGTAGGGTAAGAGTTGCTGTTTTTACAAATTGATTTTTCGATAAGTACAATTTTTCAATCTACTTTTTAAATTACGTATATTTGCCAAAATAAATAATTTTAGATATCATGGAAATCCAAACTCTTTCTGAGCAAATTAATAACCTTGATAGCAAGGTTTGGGCAGCAATAATTGCTGCATTAGCTACATTGGTAGTTGCTGTTTTAAATTTTATTAACCAAAAAAAAACTCTACAAATACAAACAGCTGCTTTTTTGAGTGCTACCAAAGAAAAGAAGATACAATCATTGCAAAACCAATTAGAAGGATTTTACTTGCCTTTTAATCGTTATTTAACAGCAACTACTGAGCTTTATAAACATATAAGAGAAGGGTTACCAAAAGAGTTTAGAACATTGGTTTATTTGGTTGATAAAGAGGCACAGTTCAAAGATTCAGCGGGTGTTCCTCAAAAAGTCACTTTAGCTGATGAGAAGCTAAAGATGATTGACAGAATTATAACTATACAAGAAAAATTACAGACATTAATAATCGAGAAATCATTTCTTGTTGATAATGAAGTTTTAACAAAAGATTTTACTAAAGACAAACGTATTACTAGTGTAAAATTATTTTTTGATAAAGAAGCTCCTAGCAGTATTCCAGAGAAAATTGGTCTTTTAGATTTCTTTAATACTCATATGGATTATATAAAAATGGCCAAAGCTGGTGAGCTAAGAAAGGCAGATATGGCCACTATCGAATTATATGTATTTCCCAGAGAGATTAACAAGATAATACAAGAACGCATTGCAGAAATAGAAATAAAAATTAAGGAAATTAAATAAAATGGAGTACAAATAGATGAATAATAAAAGAGTAGAACATATTATTAATGAGATTATAGACCAATATTGCTATGCTGATACTTCCGAAAAGCCTTGGATTATAGGTTTCAGTGGTGGTAAGGATTCGACTGTATTACTTACTTTAGTTTGGGAGGCACTCCTCAGGATTAGGCAATTTCCTATGCCGTTCCAACTCAGAAGGCCAGTTTATGTTGTATGCAACAACACGCTTGTTGAAAACCCAATTATTGTTGAATATGCCGATAGGGTTTTAAATAAAGTCAGTCAGGCAGCACGTGAACAAGATTTACCAATATTTGTTCGCAAAACAATACCTCGTTTAGAGGATTCATTTTGGGTAAATATTATCGGCAAAGGTTATCCTGTGCCTAACAATGCATTCCGGTGGTGTACTGACAAATTAAAAATTAAACCAACATCTCGATTTATTGCCGAACAAGTTGTGGAGAATGGTGAGGCAATTATTTTATTAGGAACTCGGTCTGCGGAAAGTGCTAGCAGGGCTCGGTCTATTAAAAAGCATGAAATCCGGGGCAAACGATTAACAAAACATCCCATTCAAACTAATACATTCGTTTATGCTCCAATTCGTCATTTATATTTGGAGGAAGTTTGGGGTGTGATTAATTCTAATCCGTCGCCTTGGGGAGCAGATAATTCTGAGCTTTTCAAAATTTATTCTGATGCTAGTGCTGATGATTATGAATGCCCAACCTTAGTTACCAATAAAGATCATTCATCCTGTGGTCAAAGTCGTTTTGGTTGCTGGACTTGCACTGTAGTTAAAGAAGATAAGTCAATGACTGCATTGATCAAGAACGGTTTCGATTGGTTACAGCCGTTGTTAAGCTTACGCGATTCTTTGGATGCAGAAAGAAATGATGTTGAAATACGAATGCCAACAAGGAGGGATGGGACAAAGGCTGTTAATGACATGGGAACCTATCAACCTAATTATCGTTCGAGTATATTGAGGCGAGTCTTAGAAACACAAAAGCAGATACAGCAAACAAAGCCGCAGGTTGAATTGATAACGAATCAGGAATTAATTGCCATACAGGTGATTTGGAGCAGGGATTTATTTTTTGAAAAAAAAGTATCACAAATTTATAACGAAATATTTAATATCAAACTTGATATGAAAGACAAAGCCGAAAGACAAGAAAAGGAGCATAAATTATTGTTAGAAGCCTGTAATAATGATGAAGGTGAGTTTAACCTTATTCACGACCTCCTACAGCTACAAAAAAGTAAAACTCTGATGATACGCAAAAGAGGTTTACAGGCAGATATTGAAAATAGATTAGAACGATTTATTAAGGATCAAAATTAGATATCTATTATGGTCATTAAAGAAATTGTACTGAATAATTTCCGGATTTATAAAGAAAAAAACGAAATCCAACTAACGCCTGATGAAGATAAAAACATCATCATTATTAGTGGAAAGAATGGTTTTGGGAAAACTACATTTTTAATGTCTTTGGTTTGGTGTCTATATGGTCGCCAAATGGAGGATGTTGACGATTTATATAGTCGGGAAATCCGCGACAACGGGGGCTATCCTAAATACATCGCGAATAGCTTGAATCGAAAAGCAAAAGCGGAGGGTGCTACGCAATTTTCCGTTACCATTACTTTCCAGGATGTGGATATACCTGAAGTACAATGTAATGAATTGAAAATAACCCGTACATATTCAACTGCCAAGGTATTAAATCCGGAAAGTGTTGAAATATTAATTGATGGTTATGAAAATGAACTAGCACGTGAAGTCGGTCCGGAAATCTTCATTCGGGAATTTATAATGCCTACAGAAATAGCAAAATTTTTCTTTTTTGATGCTGAAAAAATAGTGAGTCTGGCAGAAGTAAATACAGCAGAACAAAGAAGGAACTTGAGCTTAGCATATTCAGAAGTGTTAGGTATAAAGAAGTATGAAGACATGAAAGCCGAATTGATAGGAGTTCAAAAAAAACTTAGAGCTGATTCCGCTGGCGTTGAAGAAAAGGCTGAGTTAACTCATTTGCTAACTGACGTTGAGAAGAATGAAGCACTTATTTTAGAGAATAACGAGAAAATAAGGGACTATATTGAGAAAAATGCAGAGAGTCGTTATGAATCTAATCAAATACAAGAAAAACTAATTAAAAGCGGTAGTACTATTACTGTTGAAGAGTTAAACGAATTAAGAAAGAAAGAAGCTGAATTAGAAACTGTTATCAGCGAATTATCTGAGCAATTAAAAAGTTCATATGAAATAATTCCTTTAGCAATTGTTGGTAGTTTGTTCAATGAAGTGAGGGATCAAGTTGAGGATGAATTTCAATTGAGCAATGCCCAATTTGATCAGGAACGGGTTCATCGCGTAACTCGCGAAGTAATTAACGATTTAATTGCACAAGAAAAACCTAAAAACCTTGTTATTGACTATGAAGTACAAGAGTATTATGTTGAAACTATCAAAAAGCTAATCAAAAAGCATTTCTTTGCCGATACTATTGAAGTACCAGCAGATTACAAAGAATTGCATGGGTTTTCAGAAGTTGAACGGAGTGAACTTAATGAGACAATTAATCAACTTAAACTGTCATTTAAAGAGAATTTCAAACGGATTAGTGGCGATTATAACAAAAGCAAAAATGAAATTAATGCAATAAAAAAACGAATACGAGATGCTGAGGAGCATCAGGAAAATCCAATAATACAAGCAGACAGACAAAGAAGAGAAAATTTGGAAACCGAAATTGCCAATCATTTGATTGAAATTGGTCGAATAAAACAAGAATGTGATGAGTTTTCTATTGAAATCGTAAAAAAGAGAAAAGCGATAGACAAAATCACCGAGAAAATTCAAGTTTCGAAGCAAAACGAAAAAAAGTATAAGGTTACAGAACGTATTATCAAGAAACTTCAAAAATTTATTGCTAATTTTAAAGAGGAAAAGAAGAAGTCACTTGAAAGGCAAATATTAACAGGTCTTCAAACGTTAATGCACAAAAAAGGGTTTGTTAATAGTGTTGAAGTGCAAATAATTGGCGATGATATTGATATCAATCTAATAGATGAAAGGGGGGAGTACATAAATAAAGGCAATTTATCAAAAGGGGAACAACAAATGTACGCAACAGCTCTTCTGCAAGGATTGGTTGAAGAGTCATATATCAAATTCCCTGTTTTTATAGATTCTCCAATGCAAAAATTCGATGTTGACCATGCTCATAATATTGTGAAGCACTTTTATCCCGATGTTTCGGATCAAGTTGTTTTATTTCCATTAATTAAAAAAGAAATGTCGCTCGAAGAATACAGTATTTTGTTGCCACATGTTTCGTATGCGTACTTACTCAATAATATTGAAAATGATAGAACTATTTTTAAACGGGTAGAAACAAAAGAATTATTTACGGAATTTGAAAAAATGAATGTTTATGCAAATTAATATTACCACATCAACAGAAAACAAAGATGTTGTAAGAGACCTTACCCGCAGATTAAACCTGGGCTCTGAAAACCATATTGCTCGCATCGCATTGGCATATTCCCTAAAAACAAAAATAATATTAACCATTTCACAGAATCTCAAAGATTCAAAGGGTAAAACTTATAAAGACGACACATTTTTTGGGAAATACAGGAACTATTATATCGCACTTATTTGCCAACAATATAACTTACATAAATCAAATACGGATATAGGGAAATATGTAAAGATGCATATCGACCACGGTTTGGATATGATAAATAAGCTATTTGAAGACAACGCGAATTATTCCGGGTTCGATTTTCTGATTGATAGCATAGAAAGTGGAATTTCCGAATTGGAACAATCAAAAGTCAGTTTAGAGCATGTAGCCAACCATAATCAAAATATCCAGAAAACGTTTTCTTGCAATCCCTGGAAATTGTTTGTCGGCAAAGATGAAGTTGGTAATGAAATTTATTTTACTCCTAATGATACTGTAATTTATAGTAATGCTCACATAGCAGTTGCAGGTCAATCTGGATCCGGCAAAACATATTTTGCTCAGAGATTACTAGAAAGAATAGTCAAGGCAAGCAATTACAAAACTAATTTCTTATTTCTTGATTTTAAAGGTATTAGTGACTCAGAAATAAGCAGTGAAGAGTTTAAAAGCTTTTTTAAGAATACGCAGGCTGAATTAATAGATACCCCGAATAAACCATTCCCAGTAAATCCTCTATCATTTATTGATAATATTAATGACAATAACAAGATACTTGGAATCAACAAATTTGTGGATATAATTACGGATTATGCTGGGCTAGGTAAAGTGCAGGTACAGACCTTAAAGGAAGCGACAAAACAAGCATTCGATAATCATCACAGCGGGAAGTATCCAGCAATAAAGGAAATATTAAATAATGTTTATGAAATCGTAGGAGACAAACCTTCTACTTTAACTGAAATCTTGACTGGACTAAGCGAAATTAATTTATTCGATACTAATTTAGATGGTTCATTCCTAAATAAGAACTTTTATTTCAGTCTGTCCGGTGATTTAAGTCGTAATGTCCGATTTACTGCTGCTTTTCTTGTAATTAATTACATCTATAATACCTTCATGAACATGGAGAATTCCATTGTTGAAAATGAAATGAAAGGTATGAAGTATGTTTTATTAATTGACGAGGCACATAATGTCTTTAAGGATAAAAAATCAAAAGAGATTCTCGAGAAAATTTTACGGGAGATTAGATCAAAGGGTGTTTCCGTAATACTTTTATCACAAGGTATTGAAGAGTTTAATCAACCATCATTTGATTTTTCGAGCATGTGTGAGACTGCATTTCTGATGAATATCAAGAATAAAACCGATTTGAAAGTAATTAATAAATTCTTAGGTTTTGCCGAAAAGGAAAGTATAAAAGTTGCCCGTTCAATGGAGAAAATCCAGAATCGGCAAGCAATATCGAATATTAAGGAATACGAACGAGCTAAAATTTTTAATGTATTTTAAACTTTTTGCCTGATAGAAAGTAAAAGCAAATAAGTAAAGATGTCAATTTTTAAAACATATATCTTGGTAGTCCAATAAAAAGATATTGGACTTGATCAAAAAAGTGAACTTGATAAAAAAAATGAAAAAGGAAACGCCATTTATTCAAACAATTGCAATCCTTGACCTAAAGTTGGATTTGCAAAACCCTAGATTGCCTAAATCAAAACAGGGTAAAGATGAAAAAACAGTTATTGAATATTTGCTACTCGAGGCAGCTACAGAAGAATTAATGTTGGCAATAGCAGAAAATGGTTTTTTTGCAGGTGAACTTCTTCTTGTTGTTGGAGATAATAATGAACCGGGAAAATATATTGTTGTGGAAGGCAATAGAAGGTTAACTGCGGTTAAATTGTTGTCCGACCCCAAAATAGCTTCTGTAAAAAAAATCAGTGTTCTTGAGATTTACCAAAATGCCAAGTTTCATCCAGACAAGGTGCCATGCCTTGTTTTTGAGAAGAAGGATGAAATTCTGAAATATCTCGGATTTAGGCACATTACCGGTATTAAATCATGGAGACTTTTAGAAAAAGCCAGGTATTTGTCAGAAATGCGACAGAGAGACTTTGGTGGGATTCATTTTATAAAATCCTGCTCCGAGATTGCTAAAATGATAGGTAGTAGAAGTGATTACGTTAAAAGGCTTATCATCGGGTATAAACTTTATGAGGTTGTTGAAGATGAAAAATTTTATCAGATCGATAACTTAAATGACACAAAATTTTTCTTAAATTATTTTACAGATAGTTTAAATAAAGACAATATTAGAAATTTTTTAGGTATTAACCTTAATAGTGAAAACCCTTTAGATGAACTCAATAAAACCAATCTGAGAAAGCTTACACATTGGTGGTTTGAAAAGACAAATGGTCAGTCAAGGGTGCTTGGTGATAGTGAAGGGTTAAAACTTTTAGATACTGTTATAAAATTTAAACACGCCCTAGACGCATTTGATACTGGCGGCGTTTCAATTTATGAAGCTTATGAAATCACGGGAGATTTAGACTTGCAGTTTGAATATAAGATTAAGGAATCGCTAAGAGGTATAGAGCAAGCAGATGTGATATCTAATAAGGTTAAACATTTTTATACAGGGCTTTATGATGATTTAAAATCGATCCGAAAAATAGCATTAAAAATCAACGACTTTAAAGAAAAAATAACACAACAAGGAGATGACTTTTAAAAATAAATTTGACAATTGTATTAAATATTTTGAAGATCATTCTTCCCCACAATATTCCAGAAATGATTTATATCTTTATTCTGATTTTGTAGAATTGGTAACAGTTTTTTCAAAGGATAAATCTGTTTCATACGGTGACATACAAGATAGATTCTTTGGTACAAAAGAATACAGTACTTCATTAGAAAGAGATGATGATGAGAGTTTGTTGATAGAAATTTTTCTTTTAATTCAAGAAAGAAGTAGCCTCTATGGTATGAATTATCCCTTTAGCTTTGATAACGAGAAAACACTTTTATTGTTTAAAGATGATTTATCTGACAAACAAAAACTCTATATTTATCTTCTCATTTCATCAAAACTGAACATATTTGAACCTTTCCGAACAGAATTAACAACAGAATTTGAATTTATATGTAAAGATGCTCTTGTAAAATATTTACCTACCTACGCAGTTGTAAAAAATTTTGGCAGACGTTCTGCTTATGTAGGAAGTGCTACAACCAAGATCAGAAAATTGGCTGCGGATTTAAACTTAGCAGTCGATGAATACGAAATCAGTCAGGTATCCAAGCGGAATAATCAAGAAAGGGGCCTAGACATTGTTGGCTGGATTCCATTTGTTGATAATTGTAAAAATTTACTTGTTTTTTTAGCTCAGTGTGCTTGCGGAAAGGATTTTGAATCAAAACAACATGATACAAGGAGATATAGGAATTATCTTAATTTTTATAAGGTATCTCCAATTCATATAATGTTTATTCCATTTTCTCTAATAAATCCAAGAGAAGGGAAATTTTACCACTCCGACATAATTGAGCAAGATTATTTGATTTTTGAGAGAAAAAGAATTGTTGAATTATATGATTTGGTCAATTTTAGTTCGCTAAAATCATTTGAAATAGTAGAATCCTGTATTAATTTCAAAGAAAGCATAGTATAATACTCCCCATCGTGTTCTCTTTATCATTCCTTCAAAAAGAAATTCTACCAAAAAAGAAATTCCGCTTCAAGTTTTTGCTACTAGGAATACCTATCCAACGAATTAAAATGTTTGCTTAACCTTTTATTTATAGTTATTTGAGTGATAAAGAAAATATAATTTCCGCAACCATTTATAAAATGCTATCAATAATAAAATCCAATTCCGGCCTATCCAAAACAATTTTTCCCTACTTTTGATCAACCAATTCATTTAGTATAAATCTTTAATTCTATTAGTATGGCAAGCACTTCCGAAACAGGGCATGCTAAAAACGCTGCCAATTTCGACACATTAATCACCTGCGCTATCGGTTATGGCGCGACCTACAACCCATCTAAACCAACACTCCTGCTTCCGGCTTTGCAAAGCCAGTCAGCCGAAGCCAAAAATGCAGTACGGGCAGTAAATGCCACTTTGCCGGCTTACACACAGGCCGTTGCCGACAGGGAAGTAGCATTTGCACCTCTAAACAAATTAACTACCCGCATACTCAATGCCCTGAAAGCTACCGATACTTCTCCACAAGTTATCGAAAGTGCAAAAGCACTTGTTAACAAACTGCAAGGCAAAAGAACCACCCCTAAAAAAACGGAAGAGGAAAAAGCAGCCCTGCTTGCCGATGGCAAAGCCACGAAGGAGATATCAACTTCGCAAATGAGCTACGACAGCCGCCTCGATAATTTCGATAAACTTGTTCAGCTACTGTCAAGTGCCCCGCTTTACACCCCTAACGAAACCGATTTGCAGATTACAAGCATCCAAGCCCTGTACGCCGATTTAAGTGCGAAAAACGCCGCTGTTATAACTGCTACCATCCCGCTGAGCAATGCCCGTATTACGCGCAACGATGTATTGTACAAACCCAATGCCGGGCTGGTGGATATTGCAATGGATGTAAAAACGTATATAAAATCCGTTTTTGGAGCAAGCAGTCCTCAATACAAACAAGTATCAGCATTAGCATTCAAATCTATTCCCGAATAGCAGCAACAAATCAGGTATGTTTACTCTTTTGCAAACTGCAATTGCTGATAAAGTAATTGCAGTTTGCATTATAATACCTGCAACTTACACTAATCTACCTGCAACCTACAATAAATCATTTGCAACTTACAATAAACCTCCTGCAACTTACAATAAACATCCTGCAACTTACTATAAAATACCTGCAACTATCGAATCTCGTAAGTTCATTGAATAGGTTTGGACTTTCAAGTAGCATTTTGCTATATAAAGCACAAAAGCCCGACAAATTCTTGCCGGGCTTTTATTGTTTAAAAAGGTTTTACTTTATTGTTTTCTAAATGAACTAATTAAAGTACAATTTACCATTTTCCATTAACTATTTTCAATTAACCAATTAGGATTTGGGGTTTAGGATTTTGGGCCCGCTATTTACCATTTTTCCATTAACGATTAACCCTTTTTCCTTCCCTTACAACAATCCCCCGTTCTTATAAATCCCCATCTGGGCATCGTAAAACTTATTGATAAACAAAGATTTGTTTTTGCTGAGATTTGTCACTTCCCCGGTATTGAAATTTACTCTTACCTGATCACCTTGTTGTAAATCAAGTTCTTCGAGTTGACCCTGGCTGTAGGTAAGTATAGGAAGAGCTGCGTTTATGGCATTCCGCTCATAGATAGCACCGAATGATTCGGCAATAATTGCGGTTACGCCCAGCGACTGGAAACAATCAACTGCTTGCTGGCGCGAGCTGCCTGCACCGAAATTCTTGGCTGTAAATACAATGTCTCCTGCCTGGGCCTTTTTCGGAAAGTCTTCGTACCCTTTCAGGTTGTCGAAAGTATATTGACCCATTTCCTTGATATTGGTAATCGTAAGGTAGCGGTTATGGAAAATCATGTCGGTGTCGATATCATCCTTTAAGATCACCCAGGCACGTCCTTCGATAATTTCAGGTTTTTCAGATTTCTCACGTACAACAATCTCACGTTGTTTAATCGCTGGTTTACTGAAAGATGCTGCAATTTCAGGAATGTCATCAGGGGTCGTGATGTAGCCGGCAATAGCCGAAGCCGCAACTACACCTGGCGAAGCTAAAAACATAGCTCCTTTTCCCTGTTTGCCCGAAAAATTACGGTTTCCGGTGCTGATAGTCACCTCGTCGGGGCCATTCTGTCCAACCTGTCCGGCTGCACAACCGGCACAGCCAGCGTTGGAGACCAAAGCACCTGCATCCTTAAATATCTGGATCAGCCCTTCGTCTAAGGCTTCACGCCAGATGGCATCGGTAGTCGGAACAATTTTAAGTACAACGCCCGGAGCAACTTTTCGGCCCTTTAATATACCGGCTGCTTCACGCAGGTCTTCCATGCGCCCGTTGGTGCAACTGCCCAAAAATGCGGAATCTATTTTCGTGTTCTTAACACTTTCCACCGAAACATCGTCGTGCGGATGGCCGGGGTTAGCAACCATGGGCACAAATTTTTCTATATCGATTTCATGCACAAATAAATATTTTGCTTCCGCTGATGCTTTTATTGTTTCGAAACGTTTTCCTGTCCTATGCTGCAACTCACTAAGTATCTTTTCGTTAGGACTGAAAAGAATA
The DNA here is from genome assembly GCA_037142075.1 of Bacteroidota bacterium. Lineage (GTDB taxonomy): Bacteria > Bacteroidota > Bacteroidia > Bacteroidales > UBA4417 > UBA4417. The sequence goes on along the minus strand of JBAXBJ010000022.1, from coordinate 29,120 downwards.
ATAATAGCACCCATTTCGGTACCCATTGATGCTATCGTGATGCGTTCGTCGAGCGAAAAGCTCTCGACAGCCTCGCCTTCAATTTCTACGGAATAGCCAAGCAGTTTGTTGGCACCATAAATGGACAGCAGGTTTAAAACAACATCTTTCGCCCTGACATTTTCAGGTCGTTTGCCTTTTAATATGAGTTTCACCGATTCGGGAACTTTAAACCAGACTGAGCCTTTTGCCCATGCGGCAGCAATATCCTGGTCGCCCATTCCTTGCCCGAACGAACCAATGGCGCCCATAATATTGGCGTGGGAATCGGTTGATACAAATGTGCTTCCCGGGTAGGAAAGTCCCTTATCGATAGCGAGGTGAGTTCCAACACCTGCATCAATATCATACACTTTTATATCATTCTGACGGGCAAAAAGGCGGCAAAAATGCTGGTTTGCAGCATATTTCTGGTCAGAGCCTCCCGGGTTGCAGTCGAAAGTGAAAAACGTGCGCGTTGCATCATGAACACTTAGACCATTGTTGAGAATATTCTCAACAACATTGGCACCCCCAAAATCGCGTGCTGCGCGGGCATCGATAAAAACATCGACAATATCGCCTGGTTTTACTGTTTCCTGGTTGCTGTGATTGCTTATGATTTGTTCTATGATTGTCATGGGTTTTGTTAGTTAATGGTTAATGGAAAGTAGAAAATGGGAGTATGGTTATAGTTAATGGAAAATAGAAAATAGAAAATGGTGGTTTCAGATTAGGTTTTTGTCTTCTGATGTCTAACCTGGTTTGTAAATTTGGGACTCATCATTAACTTCTGCAGAGGGTGGATTGTTTTTTGATTTGACAAGATAATTAATGTACCCATTTAAAAGTCGGATGCACTCATAAGTTAAATTTTCAAGGGCATCGTGTTTTTCAGACGTAATATATTGTGAATCAAGACAAACTGATAAATGATCTATGATTTCATATAGAGACCCTCTTGCAATTCGGCAAAACTGAACATTTTCCTTAAAATGATATCTTCCGTACCCTTCAGCTATTTGAGTTGATGGAGATCGGGAACTTCTGATCATTTGATCATTCAACCTGTATTTTTCCTCAACAGGAAATGTTTTTACCAGAACCCCAATTTCCAAACGAAGTTCTCTGCATTTTTTCCAAACTTCGAGATCTTTGAACGTTCTCATCATTGGTTTTTATAGATGTGAGAATTGCGTTTCATGGAAAATAGAAAATAGAAAATAGTAAAGTAAAGAATATCCCAAGTAGAGAACGATTTTTCACGGTAACTATTTTCCATTTTCTTAATTTCTATTAACTATTTCCCCCAACCATTTTCCATTAACTATTTTCTATTTATCTTACCTACCTACACCTTCAATCTCTCCCTAAAGGGCTCAAATGTCATAAAATCAGCATGATGCACTACGTAGGCTTCGGTCGATCTCTTTACCATATTTCCTTCGCCGGCATGGGTGGCAATAATATGACAAACTGCTGCCGGAACACCGCATTGTTCGGCTAATGAAACTCCGGAGAAAGGATGCCTGATATATTTGCCATAATTTCCCTGTACTGATTTGCCATCCTTAAGTTCGTATTCGAGAAGTTTACCCACATCGGCCAGGATGGCTCCCGCAATCAGGACATCCATATCTACCGGTAAATCGGTTTTGAAAAACTCGTTCATTTTATTTCCGGCATCCAGGGCAATATGCACAACACAGCGTTTGTGATCCATAAAAGTAACTTTCAGATCCGGTCCACACAAAAGTGTGAAGGGAATGGTATTCAGGTCGTCGGGTGTCAGGACACTCCTTTGTAAAGCGAGAGCCCAGGTAAGAGTAGTCTTTTCTTTCAGATCAAAATCTTTAATCCATTCCAGTTCAGGCCAGAGTTGCCGGGCTTGTTCGAGGTATTTTGGTTCTATGTTCATTTGATAATGTATTAATTCGTTAATGTGTTAATGTGATAATGGGCTGATAGGTTGATAAGTTGAAGGGTTGGAGTTGTTTTGTGTAAATTAAGCATTGATCTCATAACTCATGTCTCATAACTCATATCTCATACCTACCCTAGTTTTGCTATTATTGCATCTGCCATTTGCACTGTTGAAGCTGCTCCCTGGTTGATGACATCGGGCGTACCTTTCAGTTTCATCATATCATACGCTTTAACCTTGCCTTCGGCAACCACATCAGCAATAGCTTTCCTTATCCGTGCAGCCATTTCCATTTCTCCCAGGTGTTCGAGCATCATCACACCCGAAAGGATCATGGCAATAGGATTAACTATGGATACGTCATATCCGGCATATTTTGGTGCTGAACCATGAGTAGGTTCGAAAACGCTTACACCGGTTTCAGGGTTGAACTGGGCTGAAGTAGCAAAACCAAGTCCTCCGATCAATCCGGCAAAAGCATCCGAAACGATATCACCAAACATATTTCCTGCGACGATAACATTGTAGTTTTCAGGGTTTTTGGTAAGCCACATGGTCATTGCATCGATATTCACATCCTCGACCCAGATATCCGGGTATTCAACTTTGCTCATTTCCTGGGCAACTTTCAGCATCATTCCGGAAGTTTCGCGAATTACATTTGGTTTTTCGCAAACTGTAATTTTACTGAAGCCTCGGCTCTTTGCATATTCAAAAGCCGCTTTAACTATTCGGGTGACATATTTTTTTGTAAAAATCCGGGTCGAAACGGCTAATTCAGGACGAGGACACCAGCCAAAATTGGCCCTGAATTTCGGATGAGTCATTAATGCATCGTAAACCTGGTCCGAAGGGTTGGTCCATTCAACGCCTCCATAGAGTCCTTCGGTATTCTGACGGAAAATCATAACGTCAACTTCAGGTTCTTCAATTCCGTCTTTACCACGACGAATAAAATTCAATGGATTTCCTTTCAGAGTTTTACACGGGCGCATGCAAATATCCAGATCAAAATGCTGGCGCATGGTAACGATGGGGCTGTAATAGGTAAAACCTTTTCCCTGTAATTCGGGTGCAAGTTCTGCAGCTGTTTTGTCTTTAGGCTTGGAAGTAATGGCTCCAAAAAGTCCAATTTTATGTTCTTCCAGTAGTTTTATCGTGCGGTCGGGCAAGGGGTTTCCTTCTTTACACCAGAATTCCCATCCAATGTCGCCTTTTACATATTCAGCTTCAAATCCGGCAGCATCAAGTACACGGATACACTGATCAAGTACTACTTTTCCAATACCGTCGCCAGGCATTGATACAATCGTTCTTTTTGCCATAATTTTTAGGGTGTTTTTTTTACTTGTTATTTGAAAAACAATTAACGACAAAATTATAATTTCATTACCAAATAACAAGTGGTTTTTGGAAAATATTATTTTGGATAATTGGTAAAAAAATGTTTGGTATTCATTCGGCAGATACTTTATATGTTATTGTAATTATTTGTATAGTAATGATATACAGTGCTATATAAATATGTCGATGTTTAATATAAATGATTTTTTTTGTGAACCTGTTACTTGTTATCAATGATTGAATCGAGCTGAAAATGGGAGAAGAACCAGTGAAATATGGTGCTGTTATTTATTGAAAAAATGGGAAACCGAAATCGGAATTTGTACAAAAAGATAAAGAATCAGTTTATAATTCTCGAAATGTCTTTTCCGTTTTCAAGCTGATTTAGTTACTTTTGCAGCCTTAAACAGAAAAAAAAGAGAACAGAATTCTGCAAACAGTTGAATATGAATACGAACGCATTAGTGAAGAGTGTTAACGGCCCTGTTTTTGCTAAAATAGCAGAGGCTGCAGCATTGTTGAATACAGATGCGTACGTTATCGGCGGTTTTGTGCGCGATTTACTGTTGAAGCGCGCAAGTAAAGATCTGGATATTGTTACTTCCGGAGATGGAATCGCATTGGCAAACAAAGTCGCCGAATTACTTAAAGTTAAAAAAGTAAGTATTTTTAAAACATTCGGTACTGCCATGTTTATGCACCGCGATTGGCAGATTGAATTTGTGGGTGCCCGGAAAGAGTCGTATAACAGCAGTTCGCGTAATCCGGAAGTATCTCCCGGAACAATAACGGAAGATCAAAACCGGCGTGATTTCACTATCAATGCATTGGCAATCAGTCTGAGATCAACTGATTATGGACAATTGATCGATCCTTTTCACGGGGTTGACGATTTGAATTCAAAAATACTACGTACACCGCTCAATCCCGATATTACATTTGCGGATGATCCGCTGCGCATGATGCGCGCCATCCGTTTTGCAACTCAACTGGATTTTGAGATTCTGCCCGAAACATTTGATGCCATTACGCGAAATGCTGCCCGCATCAGTATTATCTCCATGGAAAGAATCACTGAGGAACTGAATAAAATCATACTATGTGAAAAGCCTTCCACCGGTTTTTACCTTCTGGATAAAACCGGGCTGCTGGAACGAATATTTCCTGTTTTCATGGCTCTTAAAGGGGCTGAGTATGTGGATGGAAAAGGACACAAGGATAATTTCAAACATACACTTGAAGTACTTGATCGTATTGCACTTAATACTGACAACTTATGGCTTCGCTGGGCAGCATTGTTACACGACATTGCCAAACCGGTAACACGCCGTTTTGAACCTCAGACAGGCTGGACTTTTCATGGTCATGAGTTTAAAGGAATGAAAATGATACCCGCTATTTTCGGGCATCTGAGGTTGCCATTGAACGAAAAGATGAAATATGTTCAAAAAATGGTATTGCTTCACTTGCGTCCTATCATACTGGCGGAAGATGTGGTAACCGATTCCGCTATCCGCCGCTTACTTATTGATGCCGGTGATGATATTGACGATTTGATGACACTTTGCGAAGCCGATATTACCTCGAAGAACCAGGCAAAAGTTAAAAAATACCTGGCTAATTTTGAGATTGTCAGGGCTAAACTGAAAGAAATTGAAGCAAAAGATAGTTTGCGTAACTGGCAACCCCCGGTTTCAGGCGAAGTAATCATGGAGGTATTTGGCCTCGGGCCCTGCCGGCAGGTTGGAGTCATAAAAATAGCTATTCGCGAAGCCATTCTTGAGGGTGTGATTCATAATAATTTTGCGGAAGCGTACCAGATGATGCTGGAGGAAGGCGCAAAAATAGGATTAACTATTGTAAAACAACCACTTAAATAAGTAATAATAATTTTAAAGTAAAATCGGAAAATCACGACTTTTTCATTAACTTTACATACGTAAACTACCAATACTTCATACCATGCAAGCATACCGATTCAGGATTTTATTAGAAGAACAGGATGATTTTCTGCGCATTATCGAAATAAAACCAGGGCAGACATTTAGAGATTTTCATGATATCATCCTGAAATCTGTCGAAATTGAAGGCAATGAACTTGCTTCATTTTTTGTTTGTGATCCTCTTTGGAATAAACAAAGAGAGATAACGCTTATCGACATGGGAATTAAACTTCCCGACGCCGGTACCGATGAGGATGAAGACGGGAAGCCGGTAATTATTCCGATGCCGGTCTTGATTATGGATGATGTAAAAATCAGGGACGTGATCGAAGATCCTCATCAGAGGATTCTGTTTGAATATAACTTTTTAAATCCGAGGGTTTTTTATATTGAACTTTCGAAAGTTGTTGATACCGATGCAAAGAAAGAATATCCGGTTTGTGTAAAAAAAGAAGGAACACTTTCACCTACCGCTGCCCCTGATTTTCTTTCATTTTTAGATGATCCGGATGAAAATGCTATGCTCAGCGAACTCGATGATATGATAAAAGACGGTGAACTGGAAGAAGAGATTGATGAAAACTACACTACAGAGCCTGAATGGTAATTGTGTAAGACTCTTAATTCCCGCATTTGTTATAAACATTGATTCTACATTCCGTTGGTGAATTCCGATAAATTCCTTGTTGTAATTGCCGGTCCGACTGCGGTGGGAAAAACTGACGTTGCCATAAGCCTGGCTAAAGAATGGCAAACCGAAATTATTTCAGCCGATTCGAGGCAATTCTATAGTGAAATGTCCATTGGGACAGCAAAGCCTGATTCACAGCAACTTAATGAGGTTAAGCATCATTTTATCGGGCAGCTTTCCATTCACGATTATTATAACGTTTCTAAGTTTGAAACCGAGTCACTGCAACTCTTACAAAAGCTTTTCGAAAAACATGACCTAGTTTTCATGGTGGGAGGTTCGGGGTTATATATTGATGCTGTTTGTAAAGGAATTGATGATTTCCCTGATCCAGAACCGGAACTCCGGGCTTACCTTAAAGGTATTTACATGGACGACGGAATCGGGAAATTACAAGAGATGTTGTTACATCTTGATCCTGAATATTATGCGACCGTGGATATCAACAATCCGAACCGATTGCTTCGCGCATTGGAAGTATGCCACACAACAGGTAAAAAATTCTCGGAACAGAGATCGAATAGTTCCAAAAATCGCGATTTCCGGATAATTAAAATAGGATTAACCCTTCCGCGACCCGAGCTTTTTAGTCGAATTGAAAGTCGCGTGGATCAAATGGTCGAAAATGGCCTGGTTAAAGAAGTCGAAAATCTATTGCCATTTCGGCATTTGAATGCTTTAAAAACAGTAGGTTATAAAGAAATATTTGAATATTTAAATTCGGAAATAACCCTGCAGCAGGCCATTGTTAATATAAAGACCAATACCCGTCGGTACGCCAAACGCCAATTGACGTGGTTCAACCGGACAGATGAATACAAATGGTTTGAGCCTTCGCAGATAAAAGAAATAACCAACTATCTGACAATGATGTGCAAATAGTTGGTTACTGATAACCTGCAGGATATTTTATCTGAAAAATCCGATTAGAAATATTTCATTTCTCTTTTTGTATTTACCATGGAATTTTAAATTTTTGAATCCTTTACGATAACCCTTAAATATAGAAAACCACTAAGGCACTAAGAACACAAAGGTTCACAAAGCATTGTTAATCAACATCACAAACGTAATTAAACTTTGCCGCTTCGAGCTTTCGTGGCAAAAAAGATTTTTTTGAGTGGACTCAATTTTCAAATTCTCAAATTATCCCATTTTTAAATTATTTCAAATACTGATCCAGCCAGCGGAAGAATTCCCTTTGCCAAAGAACGCTGTTTTGCGGACGCAGCACCCAATGGCTTTCCTCAGGAAAATGGAGGTAGCGCGCAGGTATTCCGCGGAGTTTAGCTGCGTTGTAAGCCGCCATTCCCTGTGTGTAAGGGATACGGAAATCATTTTCGCCTTCAACTATCATAATAGGGGTATCCCATTTGTCGACAAATTTATGGGGCGAATTGGCGTAGGAATGGTCCACCTTTGGATTTCCTTTTTCCCAATACGGACCACCCAGGTCCCAGTTTACAAACCACATTTCTTCGGTTGTAAGATACTGATCTTCAAGATTAAACATGCCACAATGTGATATGAATACTTTGAAACGCTTTTCATGATGCCCGGCGAGCCAAAGCACTGAGAAGCCACCATAACTTGCTCCGACTGCACCCAATTTATCCTTATCCACGAAAGGCTCTTTTGCCATTTCATCAACAGCCGTGAGGTAATCCTTCATGTTTTGGCCGCCATAATCACCGCTGATCTGATCGTTCCATTCCTGTCCAAAGCCCGGCAATCCTCTGCGGTTGGGAGCAATTACTATATAATCGTTTGCAGCCATGATCTGAAAATTCCACCTGTACGAGAAAAACTGGCTAACCATCGATTGCGGTCCGCCCTCGCAGAATAGCAGGGCCGGGTATTTTTTATTCGGGTCAAAATCAGGAGGGTAGATTACCCAAACCAACATTTTTTTATTGTCGGTGGTTGTCATCCAACGTTCTTCCACCTTAGCCGAACGAACATCTTTAAGAATTTCTTTATTTGTGAACGAGAGCTGTGTTTCTTTACCCGAAGCATCTATTTTATAAATTTCGGTTGGCAACAGCATTGATTGCTTGGTGGTTACAATATCTTTACCTGCCAGACTTATCGATAAATAATCCCATGGACCGTTGCTTATTTGCTTTATTTCTTTTGAACCCAGATTGAGTGAATAGATTTGAACAGTTCCGTGAATTGAACTCAGGAAGTAGAGCATTTTACTATCCGCCGACCATGTGAAGTTATTCGAACCCTGGTCAAACTTTTCAGAAAAATCTGTATATTTCTTTAAATCAAGGTCATAGATCATGATCCGATCTTTGTCAGCTTCGAATCCGTCCCGGGCCATGCTTCTCCAAACCAGCTTTTTACCATCCGGAGAAAACACGGGATCCTGATCATATCCGGCAATACCATCCGACACAATGATTTCGTTGCCTGATTTCAGGTCATAAACATAAACTTCTGAATTTGTACTTACCGCGTATTCAAGACCCGTGAGTTTTTTGCAGGTGTACGCAATTTTATCACTCTTTGGGCTCCAGCCTATTTGTTCCATTCCGCCCCAGGGAGCCATTGGCGATTCGAATCGTTGTTTTTCCATTATATCCTTGCCAGCCTGAACTTTCCCGTCAGAATAGGCTGCTAAAAAAATATGGCTGTAACTGAAATCCGACCAACTATCCCAATGGCGGTACATCAGGTCATCCTCTACACGCGCATTGGCTTTTGGCAGGTCAGGATACATATCGTTAACCGTTTTATCAAGTTTTACGCGTTGCGTATACAGAATATACTGCATATCGGGCGAATAGCTGAATCCGGAAATATCGCCTCCTGTATTACTGATTTGAGTGGGAGAGGAGCCATCGGGGTTCGCTTCCCAGATTTGCATAGTACCTGACTCAGCCGACAGAAATGCGATTTTCTTTCCATCAGGTCTGAACACGCCGTTGCCTTCGCTTCCTTTAAACGCAGTGACTTTAGCAGCATTTCCCCCGTTAACCGGAAGGGTGTAAAGATCGCGGTTTCCTTTATTCTCGGCAAGGTTGTACCAGCTTACGCCATACAAAATGGTTTTATAATCGGGTGAAACCTGCACGTCGCTTACACGGCCAAGTTTCCAAAGCAATTCGGGTGTGTAACGGTTGGGAGTCATACTCTGCTGGGCAAATGATGCATATGTCACCATTGTCAGCAGCAGTATTGGAGTCAAGATCTTTTTCATAACAAATTTTTAAGTATTGTTAATTTTTTGCGAAAGTAGAAAAGATTGTTGAATGATTGGATTTAGAATTTGTGCCACAAGTCAGATGAGAAATGGATGGCATCATCAAAAAAACAGGACAGGAATAAATGGAATCACAACCGGATTAATGAATGTAATTAACGTGAATCGTTATCTAATAACGATTCGGGTAAAAGTCAGACAGAAGAAATTATCAGGATTTTGACCCGAATGCAAGATCGCCGGCATCGCCAAGCCCGGGAACAATGTAACCTTGAGCCGTAAGTTCGTCATCGATTGCAGCCACCCAGATGCTTACGCCTTTTTTAGGCAACATCCGTTTTAAATATTCTAATCCCTGAACACTCGAAACTGCTGACACGAAATGGGTGTGCGAAGGTTGACCGTGAAGCAGCAAGGCTTTAAAGGATGAAACCATGGAATGACCGGTAGCCAGCATAGGATCCGATAAAATGAGTATGCGGTTTTCGATTTCAGGGCTTGAAACATATTCGATCTGAATGGCATATTCATCATCTTTACGGTGTTCGCGGTAAGCTGAAACAAATGCGTTATCAGCCCTGTCGAAAAATCGCAGCATCCCGTTATGCAAGGGTAAACCGGCCCTGAGAATGGTGGCTAACACAGGAACAGATTTCATCACCGGAATTTCGGCTGTGCCCAGTGAGGTAATAACTTCAACAGGCTCATATTCCATCGTTTTGCTGATTTCATAAGCAAATATTTCGCCCAAACGTTCCATATTGAACCTGAAACGCATGCTATCCTGCTGTATGGATTCATCGCGTAATTCGCGTAAAAACTGGTTTACAAGTGAATTTTTGCTTCCAATATTGACCACCATAGGTTTAGTTTTTGAGATTTTTCCTGATTTCCCGATCACACAAATATAGTTATTTGTTTTAATATACTGTATTTGGGAATAATTTTACTTTCACATTAGGGGGTGTTGAGATGTTGAGATGTTGAGAGGTTGATGGGTTGAAAGGTTGATGGGTTGATGGGTTGATGGGTTGAAAGGTTGAAAGGTTGATGGGTTGAGATGTTGAGGGGTTGAGATGTTGAAGGGTCGAAAGGTTGAATGGTCGAAGGGTCGAAAGGTTGAAGGGTTGATGCTATTAAACCTGCCAATTTTATATTAGGGCCGTTGAGAATAAAGAGTATGCTCAACTTTACTGCCAGTTTTGCAACTTATGCCTGATTTTTCGCCAGGTTTTCAGGACAGAGCGCAATGGTAAGGGTAATGTGTTTCGAAAAAAACGCTGGTAGACTACCCTGTTTGCTCCAAAACTGCTGTAAAACCGCGCTAATCCTTCATTATTCGATCCTTCAAAATCGAGGGTAAGTGGTTTCGGACAATTTTGACGAATGTAAGCATCAATGAGCCAGGGCATCGCATTCAGGCTTTTACCCCTGGCTGATAAGGCCGAAAAAAGGAAAATTGCTTTCTGATGGCTTGTAACCCATAAAATGGCTGCTACCAATTGGTTGTGTTCATCGCAGGCACCCCATATTTCACCCATTCCCCGGTTTATGCTTTCGCAGGCAATTTGCTGAATCATTATGTACTGCTTATCACCCAGGTGTTTTAGTTCCTGCCCTTTATTGCTTTTGAAAAGTTGAATTATTTCCTCCGGGCTCACATGCTTTGCAATGGTTAGCTTACTTTGTGCGGCTTTCGCCAGGTTGCGAACCAGATTATTTTTATAGCCTGCTGCAATTTTAGCATACTCACAATTTAAATCTAATTCGAGGTTAGTGTTGTCTGTAATAGTTTCAACTGACGAAATATGGTTTGAAGTATTAAGGTTTATATCAATGATTTTATATTTGGGAGGAATAGAAGCGAGGAATTGAGCTGTTTTTTCTTCAGATATTCCGGATGGGTAAAAAAGCCCTAGTTGTTGTGTGAAGTAGGGCTGCATGATATATTCAAACCCTCCTTTCGACGAAACCGGCAAAGGAAAAACTATCTCATAATCATCTTCGATCAGAGCGCACCATCCGGGACTTACAATATCCAGGTGCCACGAACATGCATTCAGATTTCCATTCACAGCCCTGTTGATACAATAGTCCCACCGCGCTTTATCAATTGAATCGTGATGGAAAAACCTGATCATGGCGGGGAGTAGGGAGTTATGAGATATGAATTATGAGAGATGAGTTACGATTGCGGATTTAAGATTGCGGATCTTTGATTGCGGATTGCGGATTTACGATTGCGGATTTACGATTAATATAAACCACGGAGGCACGGAGAACACAGAGAAACACTGAGAAATTTAATTTTTACTTCCTTTTCCCATAAACCATTTTCCATTAACGATTCACCATTTTCCATTGTCCACTATCCATTGTCAATTCTTTACTCCTTCCTCCACCATCTTAATATAAACATCAAGCCAGCCCTTCCATTCACCCTGATCATTTAACGACGAGTTGTGCCATAAAGGTATAAATGTGCCTCCCACTTTTCTGGTTTCGGTAATCAGGTTGTTGATTATTCCGCTTGCCTGTTCAGGGGTTTGTTTCATGTAATTGTTTAAAGTCCCGTCCATTAAGGCAAAAGGATGTAATAACAGGTTTGTAGGCAGATCCTGATCGAGGTCGTAAAAAGGAAAAGGTGTGCAGATGGAAGCCCTGAAGCCTGCAACTTCGGCATAACCCATGGTATAATCGTGAGTTATGTCGTTGTTTATCAAATTCCTGTACGTTTCGGGTAATGTCAATTTCAGGAAATGCTGCCTGCTGTGCTCTATTTCGAGTTTCAGGATTTTCGCCAGCCGGGCTGTTTCCATAACCATCAACGATGGCTCCAGGGAAGAAGCATAGGAAGGATGAATTCCAATTTCGGCATAGTCGGACAAGTATCGTATCAGGTTTTTGAAATACCGGTTATTATGCGGTATGTTTTTATCATTTGGACCATAATCCGCTAAAAGGATAAAATAAATAGCCTGGTAGTTGTACTTTTTCTGCAACTGCATCTGTAACTTGAACGTGTCGAAAGGATCCCGTTCCAAATGGAGTGAAACCCGTATCCTTTGCTTAACCTCATCATAATCCCTGTTTTGTAAAGCCTTGTAAATACCACCTAACTCTCGTGTAAGCCCCTTGTTTTTGAATGCATAAGCGGCATCCACATCAATAGTGGAAATGAAATTATAAACCGGAGTCTTAAATACCAAACCAGGAAACCACTCGTGCAAAATATTTTTGATTTGTAACGACCAGATGTTAACCAGTGGTTTTTGCAGGTATCCTTGCTGAAAAGCATCGCTTCCCGAAGCAAGAAAACGGTTGTGGTTGTCGCGGATATGTGGCAGATACTCCTCATACCGGCTCACAAGGTAAAAAGTGGCTGCAAACGCATCGAACGGAAGCGCTGAGGATGCGTTTGTTACCGAAAACAAACAAATCTCGTTTTTATACATGGAGTGCTTCAAATCCTTTGCTGATATTTTACTCTCGGAAAGCAAACCATTTGAAGCAAAAAAGAGCGTTTTCTCATCAGCAGTTACGCCATAAGCGAATTTCGGCCCATCGTACTGTTCAAAAACGGAAGGATCGCCAGTAAATTTATAGCTCAGTCCTAACAGCCGCGTGAGTATCAGCTGCATGGTATAGCGCAGTCGGTTAGTTTCTTTTTGAACCAGGATCAATAACATATAGGCGGATGATTGAAAGCAAAAATACTGTTTTTTTATAATCTCCGGGGTTTATTTGCCAATATAGAATAACCAAGATCAATGGTGGCCTTGTACTTAATACTAGACAGAATAATTTTGAATGGAGATTTCAACGAACAATTAAATCTCCACGATTTAATGATAAGTATAAAATCCAAGAGATTATTATTAATGCTCTGAATGGTGAAGTAATTAAAAATGAGATAATTACTCGTAATATTTTGGAATAGTATGAATCAAATCTGTGGCTAATACAAAGGACGTCATGTGGTACGAAGGCTTACCAATGATAAAGCCATTCATAAAATTGCCATCGTTAGGATATTCTCCAATAAATTGTTATAATTTTGTAAAAAAGATGGTTATGACAACGATTGAAATGAAAAATCAAGTAATTGGAAAAATACATCAATTAAACGACGATGAGTTATTAACAGATGTATTTAAACTTCTTAATAACGTTATAGTGGATTCAGCGGTTTATAAATTATCAGATCATCATAAGATAGCAGTTGACAGAGCAATAAGCCAAATAGCCAATGATGATTTTTTAACTAATGACCAGTCCAATAAAGAAGTTGACGAATGGCTAAACAAATAATTTGGTCAAGATTAGCCCATTTAGATAGATTTCAAATACTTGAATATTGGATTAATCGGAACAAGTCAAATGTTTATAGCAAAAGACTAAATCAAATATTCGAGGATACTGTTGATTTGATAAGCAAGCATCCTAAAATTGGTAAAGCGACTGATATACAAGATGTTAGGATAAGGATTGCAGGTGATTATTTTTTTACTTACCGCGAAACTGAGATAACAATCGAGATATTGACTATTTGGGATAGCAGGCAAGATCCTTCAAAATTTGAGAGAATTATAAAAAGAACTGAATCAAAAGAATAGAACTTAAGCGCAGTCGTGCACATAAAAGCCCAAATGCAACCTTGAACCCTTTCACGACAACAATTTTAGTTTTGTTTTGAACTTTACCGACCCGCTCGGCGCACATCTTTTTCATATGCCAACCAGTAAAACCTGCATCAATTTCCCGCAAATTTTAGTCTAATTTCCCGGCATTTTGTTTTACCTTTATCCAAGGAAAACAAGCTTATAAAATGGGCTTTTCGCATGGTTTAATCTCTGACAAACACCTTATAATAACCTAAATCAATTGAATTATGAAGCCAAACATGGGAACCACCGACAAAATCATCCGCATCGCCATTGCAGCGGTAATTGTGGCACTTTATTTCTTAACCGACCTGATTCCGGGTACCCTGGGAATTATACTGCTTGTGATTGCAGGTGTATTTGTTCTAACCAGTCTTATCAGTGTTTGCCCGTTATATCCTATAATTGGCATGAATACTAAAGAAAAGGGGAAATAAATCGATATTGATTGCACTCAAAAAGGCTGTCCCTTAAATAAGAGCAGCCTTTTTTTATGAAATAGAAGTTCTGGCAATGATGTTACCAGGTCTGAAATCAGAAATTATATCCAACTGAAAAGAGGATCCTGGTATTGGAAACAGATACTGCATCTGAAACTTTGTATTTTGTATCCGTTTTCCCGTAGGCACAGCTTGTATATTCAACTTCAGCCGCTATCGAAAGTTTTCCATTGTAGTATGTCAGCATGGGTGCAAACCGGTAGATGTATCCAATATCGGCATCCCTGGCAAATACGGCTCCGGTAAGAATGTCCTTTGACCCTAATGCCTTTGTATATCCGGCAAAAAGCGAGCCTTGCCATGTTTTGCCCGTTGTATTTATGGTAAACCAGCTTGAGATGTAATTGAGCGGTGAATATTCCTGTTCATTGGTAAGAGGATCGGTGTGTTTAATTCCATATCCTCCCAATACTGTATGATCGTTAAGCCCCTGCCCGTAAATCAATTGCATTTTAAAAACTACCGGTTTTGTTTTAACCATCATAAAGGGAGAAAACGAGAAACAATTTACCGAAGCATGGGTTGCATACAAACTATCAGTTACCAGTCTGGGAGTTAAGCGTTTAAAATCCAATGCTATGCCGGCAAATATTTTAGGCGCGACATACTGAACCTGGCCGTGTATATTTGGTGTCATGCTGTTGCGCAGATAAACAGATGAAGCGCCTGCCGGACCGATATTTGTAAAATCGCGTTGGGAAGCAACTACGAGCACCGTATTAATTTTCCCCCATGAAGCATCAAGCCTGATTTGAGGATGTCGGCTGTAAGGATGAAAAGGCGCACCTGTATTAAGAGACAGAACGCCTGGTATCATTTCCGGAATATTGAGCGGATGCCAGTATTGCCCTGCCAGAATACCGGCATGTTTCCATTTTAATTTCACATAAGCGTGGCGAAGGCGGAAACTGTTATTTTCTGCATTTGAAGCTCCCGTAAAATCGCCTTCGACGTATGCCATAACTTTTGCCCCCAATATATCGGGACCTGTTGCCTTTAAAGCGAGGCGGGCAGTCATGGCATATTGGTTAAAACTGCCGTGTGCGTTTATATCGTTACCGTTTTTATCCAGGTTCACTTTTTTAGGATAAAGTAAAAGATAGCCTTCCCTGGCTTCAACCACCTGTCGCGTATCAAACATGGATTCAGCTTTTACAAACCCATTCCAGGTAATAGTTGGTTTTTCGGGATTTGAGAGTGGTTTGACTTCCTGCGCGAAAACCGAAACGAGTCCTGCAAAAAGTACAGCAAGGGCAGTAAAAAAAAATTTCATGTTGTTTCAATTAATTTAATATATTTTATATCAATGAGTTATGCTGAGTAGATTATCCTAATTCCGCTTTTCAATGAGTCGGCAAATGTATGGAAAAATGAATGCGCGATTAAGAAAAACAGGAGCAGAAATTATAGTTTCTCAATTGTTTCAACCTTTTATGAGTTCCACTTTTGAATTTTTCAAATGAAATATTGAAAGACGGGCAACTGGAATATTTCATCCTGTCGATTATTAACTGAATTATACCGATTTACTTCAGGCACTCAGCGATTAGCAGGTGATAGAGTCGTAACAAACAGTACTTTTGTTCGATTTTTATCGAAACCCGAAACCAATAAATTAACTCAAATGAAATTTACTTTAAGACAATCTATCATGGCATCAGTAGGTATCATAGCTCTTTCGTTAGGAACCGCTTCCTGCGGCGACAAAGGGAAAGACAAGAAAGCCGAACCGGCCATAAATGCAGCCAACATGGACACAACTGTAAAAGCAGGCGACGACTTTTACAAATTTGCGAATGGAACATGGTTGAAAAACAATCCGATTCCTGCCCAGTACAGCCGTTACGGGGCCTTCGAAGTACTGGAAGAAGAGAATTACGTGCAGCTTAAGTCTATTTTAGCTGAAGCATCTGCCGATAAAAATGCGGCCGAAGGTTCTGTGAATCAGAAAATCCGTGACTTTTACAATTCCGGAATGGATTCGGTGAAAATCGATAAAGATGGTATCAATCCGTTAAAGGCAGAACTGGAGCAGATCAATTCGTTTGCAACAATCGCTGATGTGCAGAAAATGATTGCCATGCAGCATGCTTCAGGGAATTACCCGTTGTTCTACCTGTTCAGCAGCCCCGACGACAAAAACTCTAACCAGGTAATCGCTTCCACCTACCAGGGCGGGCTTGGTTTGCCCGACAGGGATTACTACCTGGGAATGGACGCCCGATCGAAGGAAATCCGCGAAAGTTATGTAAAACATATGGTAAAAATGTTCGTCTTAGCAGGTTCTGCTCCCGAACAGGCAGCAAAAGATGCCGATGTTGTGATGAAAATTGAAACCGAAATCGCTAAATTCTCTTCAACACGTCTCGACCTGCGCGATCCGAACGCGAACTACAATAAAACTGATTTGGCCGGATTACAGAAAATGGCTCCTGGCCTGGACTGGAAAGCCTATTTTGATGGTATTAAATTGCAGGCGACAAACGAAATTAACGTTGGTCAGCCAAAATTTATGACTGGTATAACAAAATTACTGAATACAGTTTCGGTTGCCGACTGGAAGGTTTATTTCCGTTGGGATTTGATTAATTCGGCGGCATCATCGCTTTCGTCAGACTTCGATAAAGAACATTTTGCCTTTTATGGTACAGTATTATCGGGTGTAAAAGAGCAGCAACCACGTTGGAAACGCATGCTTGATCAAACCAGCAGCTCTTTGGGCGAGGCAGTCGGACAGTTATATGTTCAAAAATTCTTTCCACCGGAAGCTAAGAAACGCATGGTCGAACTGGTAGGTAATTTGAAAATTTCGCTGGGCGAACGCATCAACGGACTAACCTGGATGTCGGATACCACCAAAAAAGAGGCTCAGGCCAAACTTGCCAAAATAAACGTGAAAATTGGGTATCCTGACAAATGGATTGATTACAGCAGCCTCACCATTGGAACTGATTCCTATTATGCCAACAAGAAGAATGCAAGGCAATTTGCTGTTAACCGCGATATCGTAAAAATTGGTAAACCTGTCGATCGAAGCGAATGGGGCATGACACCTCAAACAATTAATGCATATTACAGCCCGAATATGAATGAGATCGTGTTCCCTGCAGCCATATTGCAGCCGCCTTTCTTCTTTATGGATGCTGACGATGCTGTAAACTACGGTGCAATCGGTATGGTAATATCACACGAAATGACACATGGTTTTGATGATCAGGGCCGTCAGTATGATAAAGATGGCAACCTTCACGACTGGTGGCTTGCTGACGATTCAAAGAATTTTGAAGGCAAAACCAAAGTGCTTGTTGATCAGTACGATAACTATAAAATTCTGGATTCTCTGCATGTGGACGGCAAACTTACCCTGGGTGAAAATATCGCTGACCTTGGAGGCATGAATGTAGCATACAACGGTTTACAGAAGGCATTCGAAGGAAAGAAAAAAGACGAAAAAATCGATGGATTTACACCCGATCAACGCTTTTTCCTTTCGTATGCTCAAGTGTGGCGTGCCAATATCAGGGAAAAAGAAACCATGCGCCGCCTGAAGGAAGATGTTCATTCACCGGGTGATGCACGTGTAAATGCCATTGTATATAATATTCCTGCATTTTACACTGCATTTAATATTGAACCAACGGATAAAAGATATATCGCACCCGAAAACAGGGCTGATATCTGGTAGAAACCGATTGGAATTAATAAATTGAATTGATTGGTTAAGCAGAGGTGCAATGCATTGCGCCTCTGCTTAACTAATAATAAACGAATGAATAAATATGAAAAACAGGTACAAAATTCTCATACATCTCCTGTTCTGGATTTATATGCTGAACCAGGCATTTTTTCCTGTGTATCTTAATAAAATTGACACCAAGTACCTTCAGGACTATATTTACCTGAAAGACATTTTTATCACTACCCTGCTCAATATTTTTGTTTTCTATACCATTTATTACATCATTCCTAATTTTCTGAGGTTCAGCCGCAAATGGTACGTATTCCCATTTATCATCCTGCTAGCTTTTGCATTGTCTGCTATCAGGCTTCCTATTGAAATAGCCTATTGGAAGTATATTGTTAAAATGCCGGCCAGCGAACTTCAGTTTCAGTACGAATGGTTCTGGGCTACCCTCAAATATACGGTCATAATCAGTATTTATGCCATGCTCATACGTTTCAGCATCGACTGGTTCGAGTCGCAAAAATACAAGGATGAACTTATAAAACAGCAGCAGGCCAGCGAAATAGCATTGTTACGATCACAGGTGAATCCACATTTCCTTTTCAATACTTTGAATAATATTTATTCGCTTGTATATAACAAATCTGATGAAGCGCCCGAAGCTGTAATGAAACTTTCGAGCATCATGCGGTACATGCTTTACGATTCAAATGCTGATTTTGTACCCATCATAAAAGAGATTGAATACCTCAATAGTTTTATCGAACTGCAGGAGTTGCGCATTACCCAGAAGGGTTTTGTGGAGATCAAAGTGTTCGGATCAATGGAAAACCGTACTATTGCGCCCATGTTGCTGATTCCTTTTGTGGAAAATGCGTTTAAACACGGTGAAAAAAATCATGAACCCGGAATTATCATTCATCTTGATCTCAACGAAGATAAATTGGTATTTTCGGTCGAAAATTACGTCAAAAGCATTCATCCGGCCACTACGGAAGAATCCGGTGGTTTTGGCCTTCATAATATCAAGCGCAGGCTTGGTTTGTTGTACCCCGGGAAGCATGAACTGAAGATTGATACGGACGGGGAAAAGCATAAAATTGAACTGACAATCATAAACTGATATGAACATCAATTGTATTGCCGTTGACGATGAGCCCCTGGCTCTCGATATCATAAAAGCTTATTGTGCAAAAATTCCATTTCTGCATTTAGCCGGAACGTTCAGCAATGCTATTGATACCCTGGAATACCTGCGCCATAATACGGTTGACCTGATGTTTTTGGATATTCAGATGGATGAACTTACCGGGATACAATTGCTTAATTCGTTGAATAATAAGCCCTTTGTTATTTTTACGACGGCTTACGATCAGTATGCCATTCAGGGATTTGATCTCGATGTGCTCGATTATATGCTGAAACCGATTTCGTTCGAACGTTTTGTGAAAGGTGCCAACAAAGCGCTCGAGCAGATACAGAAAAAACCCAACCTGAATGCATCAGAGAAGCAGGAAAAACAGGTAGTTTCAAAACCCAACACATTCTTTTTCGTCAAAACCGAGACTAGGATCGAAAAAGTAATTGCTTCAGAAGTGCTTTATGTAGAAGGCATGGGTGACTATTGGCGCATAGTTACCAAATCACGTCGCATAATGACCCTTATGAATGCTAAAGGAATTGAAGAAATACTGCACGAGCCTGAATTCTGCCGGGTTCACAAGTCGTTTTTCGTGGCGATTGATAAAATTGAATTTGTTGAACGCAAACAGATTAAAATCGGTGAATTGCTTATCCCTATCAGCGAAACCTATCAGAAAAATTTCTTTGATCTGATTGAAAAGCACAAAATGATGTGAAATGTTAGATATGAGATATGAGTTATGAGATATGAGTTATGATTGCGGATTTGCGATTTCCTATTAACAAATAACGATTAACAAATAACGAATAACGATTAACGATTAACGATTTTCTATTAACGAATGACTATTTTCCATTAACCATTTTCCATTAACCATTTTCTATTTTCTATTCCCCACTTTCCTCACAAAAAGCTGTGCCGATTCGTATTTCACCACTTCCACTTGTTCATCTTTGTCGATATAGCCGGTCAGGGCGGTTGCATCGTACATCATTCCATCAATCATTATTTTGCCTGCAGGCCTGAGCATAGTATTTGCAATTCCTGTTTTTCCTGTAAAATCAGGATAGGAAGCATCTGCAGAAGTAAATCCTTCCTCTTTCTTTTGAGTTGTAACAAGGGCCAGGTCTCCGAAAAAGGTTTTTCCGGCGAACAGTTTCCTTGTCAGATAAAGTGAACCGGTAATCGAAATAAAGAATGCAATTACAACTATAAAGAATGCTTCGCCTAATTTCGCTAATGCACTTGGGCTGAATTCAAAATAACTATTATCGATCATGGCCAGAGTCAGTCCCATCAGCATCATGAAAATACCCAGAATTCCGGTTACGCCAAACCCGGGTATTGCAAAGATTTCGACTGCCAGAAGAATTACTCCGGTAATGAAAACAATAATTTCCCAGTTGGCTGCCAGTCCTTCCAAATAGTGGGGCGCAAAATAAAAAAGTGCTGCTATGATTGCAATTAAAATAGGAAAAGCGGCTCCCGGTGACTGAAATTCAAAGTATATTCCGGCCACGATTATTACAATCAGAATACCGGCAACTACAGGCGAAATCAGGAAACTTATCAACTTGTCAGTCGTAGTAAGTTGCTGTTCGTGAATCGTATAGTTTACAATCCCGGCTTTACTGATAACCCCGGTAATATTTTCGGCCAGCGCATTACAGTATCCATGTTTCAATGCTTCCTGGGCTGTAAAAGTAACCACTTGTCCCGAATCGTTAACTCCTTCCACATGGATGCGCGGGTCGACCATAGCCTGTGCAATATCAGGGTTTCGCCCGGTAGCCTGTGCAGTGCTTCGCATAAGGGCTCGCATATACGATTGGTATTTGTCGGGCAATTGTTCACCGGTTTGATTTACTACAGTGGCAGCCCCGATATTCGCACCTTCCCGCATATAAATACTATCGCATGCAATCGAAATGAGTGCCCCGGCCGAGGCCGCATTGTTATCGATAAAAACCCAAACCGGAATTTTGGTATTTAAGATAGCTGTTCGTATGGAATCGGCGGTTTCGAGCAGACCACCATATGTATTCAAATGGATCAGAATAATGTCAGCCTTGATTGCTGATGCTTCAGTGAGTGCTTTTTTTGTTTTGAACCAAACCGGTTTACCAATTTCATCGCTTATAGCGAACGTATAAATCAATTTTTTTCCTGTTTCTGGTTTCTGTGCCTGAAGCCCTGGTTTTGTATGCAGCGAAATAAGGAAAAGAAGTGCGGATATCCGGAAATAATAGGATCTTGCCATAAAAGCCTGTTTTGAGAAGACGCAAATTTAGAATTAATAGCAAGAGAAATAAAAAATTCATTAAGAGACTCTTTGAAATTGTTTGTTATTGATTCTGAAGGGGCGAAGAGTGCATCGGCTTCGCTCAGTATAAACTTGGAGAGGGGCGAATGTCGGAAATATACTTTGAATTGTAATCTTCAATTGTGGATTCTTCCGTCTTCGGACTTCCGGCTTCCGACCTTTATGCCTTTAGCGTAAAGATTTGTTAAATTTAAACAGTATCTAAATTCATTTGAGCTCTATAGCAACTTGTTAAATCCCTGCTCTATACTGTGTATTGGTCGTAGGATGAAAGCTTCGTTTGAGTTCCTCTTTTGAATCGGCTTCACCATTCAGCAGATTTTCAAAAAGTGTAATTATACCTTTTTTGTCGATTTCATAATTGGTATTAGTTTTTATATCTCTTAAATCGATAAGGAAACATGAGAAGAAACCGGGAAAATCGTTATTGATATCAGTGTTTAAGTAATTGATTTCGTTATAGATGCGATGATAATTTCCTTTTGTTTTTTCGATAAAAAAAGTTTCTCTTTTCAAATTTGTTATCGAAGAATCTTTCTCACAGAAAGGAATACAGCTATCGTCAATTCTGTTTTTCTCACAGCCTGTAACCTGGTGAAACAGGCATAGCCGGCTCGTCATCAGTACTATGGGGTGGTAAATGCTGTAATATAATCTGAAATTTTCCGGGCATTTGATGCCTTTAACCTGCAGTTTGCTGATTTCGTTCGAAATAAAGGCACCCGAACAATTAAAATTTTCTTTTAAACACAGTAAGCTATAGGAATTAACCAAATTAAGTGAAGGTCCGGCTATCCATGGAATTCCTGCTTTGTATGCTTCATAAGCAATTCCTGTATTTTCGGTTACTATGGATGCGGGTTGCAACTGATGTAGGAAGTCCACGACTGCCAGATAATCTTCACCAATTAAAACAGCAGGAAACCAGGGCGTTAATTGATCGTATTTTTTGAAGAGATCAATAAAATGAGCACTTTCATTTTTAAAGCAATTTGGAAGTTGAAAGTAAGCTGTATGGTTATTCTTGCAGAGGTTCAAATCCTTCTCATCCGAAATCAGCACGGAAAGAGAAGCTTGAACAGCTTGTTTGTGATGCTTTTTTATGCCAGGAACCTCGATGGGATCAATAAATTCTCGGGAATCGTTCAGGATAAACAACAGCTTTCTTTTGATTGAAGTAAGCTCTTTAAACGGCAAATATACTCCGCTTTGCAGATTCTCAAGATCAAGCAGTTCAATGAAATACTCAGTGTCATTCACTGCTTTCAGCCTTTTTAAAAGCATCTCATAGTTTAATTCCTCTTTACCGGCATCTGAAAGATTCGTTTCTGATAAAACACTGAAAGATTTGCCGGATGTTTGCACACGTACTTCTAAGCGTGTTCCGCATTGCCCCGAAATACCCAGTCGTAATGGCACTTTTGCAATGCTTAACTGATTGATTTTATTTTCAACATTGAATATTATTTCAGTCCGTTCATCGTAAATATCGCCTTTGGCTTTCTCCAGCTTTTCCTCAGTCGAACTGCCATTTAATCCGGATAAATACATAGCCGAGTGATCGCGGGGATTATCAATAAACATATCCGAACCGATATTCCCTTGCAGAAAAGCGTTCGAGAAATCGCGGTTAAATACCCTATACAGAGCACTTTTATCAGTGATTAGATCATCCTGGTTGTAGAAGCTGTCGAGTTGTTTCCGCCATGCTTCAACCACCGTATATACATAATGGAATTTTTTAATCCTGCCTTCAATCTTCAGGGAATCAACCCCGGCATCGTCTAATTGTCTCAGATCCGAAAAAGCGGAATTATCTTTCAGGTTGAGCGGAAAATCTTTACCGACAGCCGTAGTTTCGTACTGATCGCGGCATGGCTGACTGCATCTGCCACGGTTCCCGGAGTTACCACCATGTAAGGAACTCATATAACAAATGCCTGAAAATGAGATACAGTTGGAGCCATGAACAAACACTTCAGTCAGTATATTATTTTCGTGGGCCACGTCAGTCAATGCTTTTATTTCACTGATATTCAGTTCACGCGACAGGTTTACGCGGCTTGCATTAAGTTTACTTAGAAACCTGACCTGGCCTTCGTTATGCGTGGTAAGTTGAGTAGAAGCATGAATTTTAAGGCCCTTGAAATACCTGGACAGAATATAAAACAGGCCCAAATCCTGGACAATAATCCCATCGATGCTCGTATTTACCAATTTGTTCAAAAGATTAAAAAGAGCCGGAATTTCGCTATCGACAACAATGATATTCAGGGTGAGGAAAACCTGGCAATTGTAAGTATGTGCAAAACGTAAAATCCCGTTCAAATCGTCAAAGCTGATGTTCGCGGCTCGGTTGCGGGCGTTAAACCGGTCCAGACCACAATATACTGCATCAGCCCCGGCCAGGACAGCCGCTTTAATCGATTCAATATCGCCGCCGGGTGCAAGTAGTTCGATGTGGTTTTTCATTGGTGCAAAATACAATTTTATTTGACAATTTATGAATAAAAAAGCCCCCATTTCAGGAGGCTTTCAATGTGCTTTGTAATGATTTTAGTATCCGTAATAGTAAAATTGCCGTGCACTTTCGGCAGAATAACTTGGATTCACCCATAGCTTATTTAATGCATTTTTAGTGTACATCTGTCCATACCTGGTGTTCACAGTAGGAATCAGAAATTGCTGGAGTTCAGCCATATAGTTTCCCAGATCGTAGGTGTATTTATGAGCGAATGATGCAAAATTACAACGGGTATCATCGTAGGTAAATAACAACGTTATTTGCTTGATTTGCGATGCCAACAAACATTTGTCGCGAATTTCCTGCTTGGCGTAAGTAAGCATGCGTACATCCGAATTCCTTGTTTTAATTTCCGTAATAGTCTGCTTTAGTTCATCAGCAGTCATGGGACTGCCGCACCCGCAGGGGCCTTTGTAGTCAGAAATAATCTGATGATATGTTTGCTCATCTGTAATGTTTAGTATACTATCGTCAGTTTTTCCATCCCGGGTTGCCTGAGCCTGGCTGAACAGTACCGCAACAGAACAAAAAATAAAGAAAACTATCTTTTTCATAACTGATGATTTTGATAAACACCTGAATTTTAGCTTATAGCAAAGTTACGATAATTAAGGGCGTACGCATTTTAATCTTTAAAAATAATTTGTGTTTTGCAGCACTTGCCTAAGAAAAGCCGGGAGCTTTTTAATTAATAGGATCGAAGCCTAAGAATTCTAAAGTCGTGAGACAGATAAATTTTCCAAGATACCAATATAAGTGCTGAATTTTAACATTAAAAATCTATCTTTCCCCTGAAAGCCACTGTTTTATGTAACATGTTGGTTCCTTCAAAACAATATTCTGAATCAGAAGACTGGCTTCGAATGATATTGATCGAATCGCCGGGCATGGTTTCCTTCATAAAATTAATTGAAATTCTTTTCGGAAAATGCTTTTCATGAAAATCAACAGTAAATGTGTCCATCATCCAGTCGATATACCGGGTGGAAGTGACATGCCGGTTCAGATCGATATCAAAATAACCTGATTTAATACAAAACTCGTCGCCCGTGGTGGTTGCCGGGAGTTTTTCGGGCGAATCGTGAATGGCACATTTCCCCATCAGGTGAACAAACATTTCAGCCTGAATGCCATCAATCTTTTTCGGTCTTTTTGTTGCTGTATCTATGGCCAACCATCCGGAAGTTGCACGTGCAATAATATTCTTGTCTTTGTCGCGCACAATATAATCGCGCAGGTAAAGCAGGCCGTCAACCGATTTTGGCCAGGTTTCAACTACTGTTTCCTGGCTCCAGGTTAATGGCCGGTAAATTTCAACTGTCAAGCGGCTAAGTACCCAGAAAAGTTGTTGCTCCTTCAGCCCGTCGAACCCAAACCCAAGTTTTTCGGCCGAGTTTATTGCCGATTGTATCAGCAGGTTCACCATGGCACCGGCGCGGATCCGGGTAAACATATCGGTTTCGGCCGAAGTAACTTTGTAGCCGGTAAAAAGTGTCAATCCTTTCTCAGTCAGGTCGTTCATTCTCAGAAGTGTAAAAAGTAAAAATACAAAAAAACGGATGACCTGAAACAATCAGATCGCCCGTTTTCTTTCAATAAAATCTATTGTTAATACTAAAAAAAATGTTTACTCTGAATCAAAAAAAATAATGCCAGATTTACTATTTACTCATTATCAACAATTAATAAGATTTGACAATCGGGATAAACCCAATCAGTTTTCAAGCCAGCACTTCGATTAGGCTTTATAATTTGGATAATCGGTATATCCTTTTTCATCGGCCGAATAAAACAAATCCATTTTCAGGTCCTGGGAAAGAGGCAGGTTGTTCTGCATCCTGTTCACCAGATCGGGATTATTAATGAACGGACGTCCGAATGCGATAAGGTCACCCAAACCAGCCTGGATATGTGCTTCAGCCGTTTCCAGGTTATAACCTCCGGCAAGGATGATAGTGTTTTTGAAAATTTCGCGTATCATTTTTTTAACCTCTAAAGGCACTTCGGGCGCACCCATGGCTGAATGGTCAACCAGGTGAATATAGGCAATACCAAGATTGTTAAGTTGTTCAGCGAGATATTTATACGTAGCATCTATTTCGGGGTAATGTGGCATATCGCTGGCTACCCCGTAAGGCGATAAACGTATGGCCGTTTTCTCGGCACCAATAGCTTCTGCAACAGCAGTAATGGTTTCGATAACAAAGCGGCAACGGTTTTCGATGCTTCCTCCATAATTATCGGTACGAATGTTGCTTAACGGCGAGAGGAACTGCTCCAAAAGATACCCGTTTGCTGAATGCAGTTCAACGCCGTCGAATCCTGCATCCATGGCATTTAAAGCTGCATCAACAAATTCCGATTTTGTGTGCAGCAGGTCATCCGTTGTCATTGCTTTAGGAACCGGGAAATCCTGCATCTGCTTTGCATCAGTCCACATCTGGCCTGCAGCTTTAACTGCAGATGGTGCAAGTACTTGCGCGCCTTCAGGCATATTCAGCTCATGACTGATACGTCCGGAATGCATAAATTGAATAAATATTTTTGATCCTTCCTGGTGTACCGCCGAGGTTACCAGTTTCCAGCCTTCTACCTGTTCGTTGCTGAATATTCCTGGAATACGTGCGTAACCCAGGCCGTTTGGCGAAGGAGATACACCCTCAGTGACGATC
Organism: Bacteroidota bacterium; assembly: GCA_037142075.1. GTDB lineage: Bacteria > Bacteroidota > Bacteroidia > Bacteroidales > UBA4417 > UBA4417. The sequence continues at coordinate 2,477 of JBAXBJ010000022.1, read as the reverse complement.
AATCCGGCACCTGAACGCTGTTTGTAGTATTCTGCCATCAGTTTGTTAGGTATATTTCCAATGGCTCTGCAGCGTGTCATTGGAGCCATTACAACCCGGTTTTTTACTTCTGAAGATCCTGTTTTTCCGGAAGTAAATAATTTGTACTCTTTCATGATTTGTAAATTATTGGTTATATATGTAAAGTTAAAGAACATATCAAAGACCGGAAAGTTTTTAGGTTTGACTTTTAATCGGGTATTTTTTCAAGTTTAATTTAACCGATACGAAGAGCAACTCAGGATAAGTTCCCCCTTTTTTGGATACAATATACTATTTGCCTGATAATGAGTACTATACAAAAATTAATCAGATGTAAAACAAACAGGGGAATTTAACTGGTTGTGCTGATAATTTAGTCGATAAAATCAGATTGCCGGAAGTCAGAAGACTAGAGTCCCTTTATAACTTTTATTTTCACTGCAAGCAGCAGATATTATGGCAAATAGCTTTCCTGGAATTATTTTTCATTGGTTGTTAAGAATTTCAAGTTAGCAAATACTTCCGTCTACTGACTTCGGTCTTCCGGCCTCGAAAAGCCTCAAATCCCATTCAACTCGTGGTAGAATCAACTGTTGAAACTAATTCGGATAGAAACCAATCTAATAATTCATCTCATCGTCCGGTTCAGCCGGAAATGCGATGGCATGCAAGGCAGGCAAAACGGCAGCAATCCTTGCTCCCCAATGCGAAATAAATAATTTCCGGCATTCGCTCACTGCATTATTTTTGGCATAAGCCAGGTTTTTCTGATACAGTAGAACAAAATCTTTCAAATCCTGGTAAACATCCGCCAGGTGTTCCGAAATGCTTGCTCTCAGTGGAATGTTATCAGTATTATCGTAGGAGAGGGTGAAAAACTCATCGTTTGTCATAAATACACTCAGAAGAGAATTGTAGATGCTTTCCCATTGATCTTCGTTCACAAACCGTTCGCCGAAAAAATCTTCATCAGTCTCAACTACGGGCAAAAGAGCCCCTTTTAAATACAATAGAGGGCAAATTTTTGCATAATATTGTAGCACTTCCTGTGGATCATATTTCTCAGCTTTTTCGGTAAAGATGCAAAATTCATTAGCTACCGTGAACATATCAAGCACATTAGCTGAAGTGGCCGGATCGGAATTGGGTATATTTGTCATAGAAACGATACTGACTCAATGTTAAACCGGGTCAAAGGTATTAATTTGAGCTGTTTGCTTATTATATAAAACGAAAAAAGTGCCGCACGGGCACCTGGGAGGTATAGATCGTCAGGGTTTTATAACTTTTTCATGATTAACAGCCTGGCTTCCGATGCACTTTGGTTAGAAAATCCCCGGTCTGTATTTTTAGCTATCTCAACCACATCGTACAGTGTCAGTCTGAATTGATCTTTTCCGGCGTTCAGAACAACTTCACCTTCTATCAGGCAGGCGACAGCATCAAACGGGTTTGGATGCTGAGGAATATTTTGTCCCGGCTGCAGGCAGAGATGGATAACCTGTAGTTTATCAGAAGAATGCATGATGTGACTGTCAAGTCCCGAAGGTACTTTTGGTGCGTCCGTTAAAGAGACTATTTTCATTTCTATGGGATTAAATTTTGTTACAGTAGGGTATTTTACTTTTTAATAGTCATAGTATCAAGGATATGCAAAATGGCAAGCCCTGGTTTTTTATAGATCATTCTTGGACCTGCCCATCGCATCACTACCCGCATTTGTTCGCGCATAGCAGGTGAATAACAATGTACAGGGCATTGCTTGCAAACCGGTTTCAATTCTCCAAACATGCAGCGAAGCAGACGTTTTTCGGCATACACTTTCAAGGACAAACATTCATCACAAAAGTTCGCATCGGTGATATGATTTTCCTTGCAGTACAATCTGATCATGGTTTGTACAATGATCGATTCTCTTTCGCGACGTGTCTTAAGTATGAGCATCAAATCTGGTTTATTCCCTGATCATTGTCAGAAGCATTATAAACTGCTCATTGGCATTTACTGCATGAGGAATATTGGCTGGCATTATAATGCTTTGACCGGCAGTAAGTTGATGCGGGTTCCCGCCAATCACGACCTCTGCATTTCCTTGCATAACCTGAACCATCGCATCGAAAGGCGCTGTGTGCTCGCTCAGTTTTTGCCCGGCATCAAAAGCAAATAGAGTGATATTGCCTTTTTCTTTCTGGATAATTCTTTTACTCACGATCCCGTCAGCCTGGTAGTTGATCGAATCGGAAAAAACAAAAGGAACTCCATGAACAATTTTCTCGTTTTCCATATTTTTTATATGATTGATAATCAGTTCTATGTAACTATTATTGGTAAATAAAGCATCCTTAAAATTGATGAAATATCCCCTTTCAACCCATCAACCTATCAGCCTCATTTTCAAATTTTGAGTCCTCTCCGATAACCCCATTTTTCAATTGACTGAGAATTCAATATTTTGG
>JBAXBJ010000021.1:0-53036 GCA_037142075.1 Bacteroidota bacterium | reverse complement strand
GCACCGGTACAATTGACCTAAACTGTACCGGTATAGTCAGTCAATCTGACTATACCGGTATTGACTAACTGACCCACTCAGAAAACCGACTTCAAAGAAAGCAGAAAAAGGAAAAAGAAAATAGTTTAAAAAGTATGAGAACCATTGAAATCATCAGGAAAACTTGCAAAGGAATTTAAAATTCTACTCACCGGTATAGTGGTCACCGGCACAATTGACCTAAACTAAACCGGTATAGTTTGTCAAAAAAAACAATCCTGTTTTTAACAAACCGGCCAGGCTCAAAAACTGACCTAAAAGAGAGAAAAAAAAGAAAGAATAAAAAAGTTTAAAAAGTATGAGAACCATTGATATCATTAAGAAAGCCAGCAAAAGAAATTTAAAATTCTTACCAACCGGTATAGTGGTATAGCACCGGTACAATTGACCTAAACTGTACCGGTATAGTCAGTCAATCTGACTATACTGGTATTGACTAACTGACCCACTCAAAAAACCGACCTAAAGCCATGCAAAAAATCCATTACAAATTAGACCCTTCGCCCAAGAAATACATTTGCCCCTCCTGCCTTAAAAAGCGTTTTGTCAGGTACCTGAACACCGAATCCGGAGAGTATTTACCTGAACATTTTGGAAGGTGCGATCGTGAGAGCAATTGTGGGTATCATCTGAATCCATACAAGACCGGATATAAAACAAACGATGGGCCTTTCCCGGATCAAAGACCCCAGTTTAAGCCTCAACCCATCCATTTCATTCCTACAGACATATTGAATGCAACCTTGCGGAACTACTCTCAAAATACTTTCATCAGCAACCTGCTAAAACTGGCATCTGCATCCGACATTGAAAAGATAATTTTACTTTACAGGATTGGAACTATCGGCAAAGGTTGCAGGGCTGGAGCGGCAACCTTCCCTTTCATTGATAAGTCAGGTAACATCCGCACCATTCAGGCCAAACAGTTTGATAACACCAACCATACAACCAGCACTGATTTTGTTCATTCAATCCTGATCCGCCATTACGCTGACCGTGAGAAAGCTTTGCCCGAATGGCTGAGTAATTATTCGAAGAATGAAAAGCGTGTCTCATGCTTGTTCGGGGAACACCTGCTATCAAAATATTCAAAAAACACGGTTGCATTGGTTGAAGCACCAAAAACGGCAATTATTGCAACTCTGTATTACGGATTGCCCGATAATTCCACCAACCTGCTCTGGCTGGCCGTTTACAATAAAAGCAGCCTTAATGCAGAGAAATGCAAAGCGTTGCAAGGACGCAATGTTGTCCTGTTCCCCGACCTTAATGCTTTTTCAGAATGGAGTTCTAAGGCTGAGGAGTTGAATAATTGTTTTACCAATACGAAGTTTCTTGTTTCTGACTTGTTAGAGAGCAAAGCCAATGGTTCCGATAAACACAAAGGCTTGGATTTAGCCGATTATCTTACCAGATTCGACCTTAAGCTTTTCAATAAAAAAAAGCCTATGCAAACTCATGATATAGCAATATCTCCAAAGCCAGTCAAGATGAACGAATCGGATTCAGTTGATACATTTGAAAATTACTCTGAAAACCCAAAGAAATCATCGCTTTTACAACCCAATAATAAAAACACATTCCCATTCGATACAGAACTTGTTACCTGGAGCGCTGAAATTGATTTGCTCGAATCTTACTTTTCCTCAATACAACTTCCAGATACTCCCATCCGCCTGAACCAGTGTACAGTCATTCTCAATCTGCCCGGTTTCATTTCCGATCACCTGGTAACTCTTCGCAAATACAATGGAAATACCGTTTTCATACACTTTCTCAATCGCTTACAGCTTCTGAAACAAATTCTGGAATCATCCACCCTCAAAGAGTTCAAGAATTAACAAAACCCAACCGATGATCGCGTCTCAACCACTAAACCCATCAATACTATGAGCACATTTGCACTTGAAGAAGCCAACTACGAACTTATTAAAGGGTACATTCTTAACCCCGGCTCTTCGCCTCTCTCCACCCGCCAACAATACTTGCTAGATCGTGTTATCTCCATGGCTAAAATCCTTGATAAAAACCCTTTAAAAAAAGCTGCTATTTCATTGCACCTGGCAAAATACCCGGATATTGATATGAAGACCGCATACAATGACATGCACCTTTCCGTTCGCTTATTCAAAACCTTTCATACTTTCAATTACGATTTCTGGCGTACCTGGATTATCAATAGCATAGTTGCAAACATCACCAGATGTAACAACGATGGCTCACTTGCAGCAAGAAAAATTATTGCTCTCGAACATCAAAACCTTTTAAAAGCCATCGGTAAACGTCCTGCCACTCTCGAAGATCCCAAACGAATGGAAAAACAATCTTTTTATATTCTGATTCAGAATAATAAAAACACGATTAAACTGGATGTGGAAAACCTTCACAAACTCCCCGAAGCTACCATCCGTGAAATAAACCGCATTGTTTTTACCCGCTATGAAATCACTGAAGACGATGCAGGAGAAATATTCAAGACTTAATAAACGGATTTCTAAATCTTAACTCTTTCTAGCTTGCTCCAACCTATCTCCAACATTTACAAAAACTTCAACATTTAGTAAAGCTAACGTCCTTCTCCAAAAAAGCTATAAATTCCTCTTCCCTTCTCCTTCCTTCGAGGAGAAGGTGCCCAAAGGGCGGATGAGGTGAGAAGGATTAGAGGATGGGGTAGTACATCCAAATCCTTCCAATTTTATTCCAACCCCAATTAAAAACTATCCTATATTTGTTCATATTTAAACCCAAAACCATTTATAAAATCAAAGTATTCCATATCAATGAACTTCTTCCAGAACTCCGTCCTCAGCAAACACCTCAAATCCCAGGATGCCCAGGCAATAAAAGCAGCGTACACTAAATTTTCAGCTTATTTCCACAATCTTGAAGTTCAGGAAAACATCCGCAACAGCAAAGAAGAACAATACCAGGGCGAGTTTCTGATTGATCTGTTTGTCGATGTTTTGGGCTATACCAAAAACCCAAAACCAGGATTTAATCTCACTACCGAATATAAAAACGTTAAAGACAGTAAAAAAGCCGATGGCGCAATACTTGTAAACGGCATTGTAAAAGCTGTTATCGAACTCAAAGGAACCGAAACTACCGACTTAAACCGGATAGAAGCCCAGGCTTTCGGTTATAAGAACAACCAGCCCGAATGCGTGTATGTTATCACTTCCAATTTCGAAAAACTGCGTTTTTATATCGATAACGCCATTGAAAATATTGAGTTCAACCTGTTTACGCTTACTGAAAAAGAGTTTGAACTGCTGTGGCTGTGCCTGGCATTTGTAAATATTGAAAAAAACCTTGCAAAACGCATTAAGGACGAATCGGTAAGCCAGGAAGATGTAATTACCAAAAACCTGTACAACGATTATTCGCTGTTTAAACGCGAACTGCATCAGAACCTGGTGGCACTCAATCCGGATCATGACCCGTTGACGCTCTTTAAGAAATCGCAAAAGTTGCTGGATCGCTTTCTGTTCCTCTTTTTTGCCGAGGACAGGCAACTGTTGCCGCCAAATTCGGTGCGGCTTATACTGGATGATTGGCGCGATTTGCAGGATAAAGATGTTGATATTGCACTTTACGCAAGGTTTAAAAAGTATTTCGAATACCTTAATACCGGCTTTAAAGGAAAACGCTACGATGTATTTGCATACAACGGCGGTTTATTTAAAACGGATGAACTGCTTGATGGGTTAAAGATATATGATGAGTTGCTTTACCGGCATACGCTGAAGCTTTCGGTATATGACTTTGCCAGCGAAGTAGACGTAAATATTTTAGGCCATATTTTCGAAAACTCCCTTAATGAACTGGACGAAATTAAAGCCCAGCTCGAAGGACAGCAGGTTGACAAATCTAAAAGCAAGCGCAAAAAGGACGGTGTTTTTTATACCCCAAAATACATTACCAAGTATATTGTTGATAATACCGTTGGTAAACTTTGCACCGAGAAAAAGGCAGAAATCGGGCTGATTGAGGAAGAGTATATCACAGATCGGAAAAGAACCAATAAAACCAAGCAACCTTTATTCGACAAGCTTACCGCTTACCGCAACTGGCTTTTGCAACTTACCATCTGCGATCCGGCCTGCGGTTCGGGCGCATTCCTTAACCAGGCGCTCGACTTTCTGATAAACGAGCATCGGTATATCGACGAATTGCAGGCCAAGCTTTTCGGCGATGCCATGGTGTTGAGCGATTTCGAAAAAAATATACTCGAAAACAACCTGTTTGGTGTTGATCTAAACGAGGAAAGTGTCGAAATTGCCAAGCTTTCCCTATGGCTACGCACCGCGCAGCCTAACCGCAAACTGAACGATTTAAATAACAATATCAAATGCGGCAACTCGCTGATTGATGACCCGGCTGTGGCAGGTGATAAAGCATTTAACTGGCAGGCTGAATTTCCATGTGTGTTTGCAAAAGGGGGATTTGATGTGGTGATTGGGAATCCGCCGTATGTAGTTTATATAAAGTCTATTATTGGAGAAAAAGTCTTAGGGAGTATTTTAAAAAAGTATGATTTTGCTGAGTATAACCCAAATACTTACGCACTTTTTACAGATCTTGGACTTAACTTCTTGTTAAAGCAAGGGGGATATTTAAGTTATATTTTCCCTAATACATGGCTAGAGGGACAATACTTTTCGCGAATGAGGAAAGGAGTATATTCCAAATTTGTTGAGGAAATAGTGTATCTCAAAGACACTGTTTTCCAAGAAGTAGTTGAAACTGTCATATTGATTTGTAAAAATGTGAGTTGTGTTATTGAAAATATAAGAATTTCCTCAAATGTGATCGCAGGTGAATATCAAACTATTCAATTTGAAGATGTTAAGTTTTTAGGTGGTTTTAATCCATTTATAACACAGGATAATCCTTTGCTTGAAAAACTTGAAACAAAATTCAGTAAACTTGGACATGGAGCAATAGTTTACAGAGGGCTCGAGACTCGTGATAATGAGAAATGGTTATCTGAAACAAAGGAATCTGATTTATATATTCCAATTTTATTAGGGAGAGATGTTAATAGATACAATTACACTTATAGTGGCACGTATGTGAAATTTATAAAAAAAGAAATGAAAAGCAATGCTAATGTTATAATGTATCAACAACCTAAAATTCTTATGCGCAGAACCGGTGCGACGATAATTGCATCATTAGAAAGGGAAAATCTTTTAGCTTTAAAAAACCTTTATCTAATCATCCCCAAGGGTGACAATAATATATACTCTTTGATGGCGCAAATTAATTCTCGATTGATGAGCTACTATCATAAAATGAAGAGTAGTGCAGAAAACAAAGCTTTTGCTCAGTTTAAAGGAGTTTATGTTGAAGGTTTCCCTTATCTAAAAAGTAACAATGACGAGTTTCAAGTTTATATTGAAAAAATTATTGAACAAACAAATTCTTTTTATAGAATACAAATACACTTTACAGAATTGCTTCAAACTAAATACGATATAGAAAAACTCACAACAAAGCTTCAAAACTGGTATGAATTGGATGCTAAAGAGTTTTTGAATGAACTTAAAAAATTCAAAGTTCAAATCAACCTTTCTGCTGAAGCTGAATGGATGCATTATTTTAACGAGCAAAAACAAATAATCTTGACCATAAAATCCGAAATCAGCAAAACCGATAACGAAATCGACCGTATGGTGTATGACTTGTATGGGTTGACGGAGGAGGAGATTAGGATAGTGGAGGGCATAACTTAAATTGACTAGTATTGCCTTTTCCTGTCAAAAGTGAAACCCTAAGGGGGATTCCTTTTCTTTACTTTGCCTGCAAAGTTTCAGCACTATAACAAAAAATCAAAATGAATACAGGCGAAATACTGATCTATCAAAATCCGGAAGGCAGCATTAAAATTGATGTTCGGCTCGAAGATGAAACGGTTTGGCTTACCCAGGCGCAGCTTTGCGAACTTTTAAGAAATCAAAAGCCACTATCAGTGAGCATATTAAGAACATATTTGATGAAGGCGAACTTGTCGAAATTTCAGTTGTTCGGAATTTCCGAACAACTGCTCCCGATGGCAAAAACTACGATACCCGGTATTATAATCTCGATGTTATTATTTCGGTGGGTTATCGTGTGAAATCGCAACAAGGTACGCAATTTCGCATTTGGGCAACCCAAAGACTCAAAGAATACATTGTGAAAGGCTTTGCTTTATACGACGAAAGCTTTAAATCCTGCACTTCGATGAATTATTGCAACAGGTTACCGTGTTAATTCCGGGCGGGCAACCCGGTTCAGGCAATGGGCTACTTCGGTGCTAAGAGATTTTGCTATCCGTGGTTATTTGCTGGATAAAGAGCGGTTGAAGAATGGATCGTTTTTAAGCAAAACCTATTTCGACGATTTAATTGTCGAAATTCGTGAGATGCGCGCAAGTGAATGGAATTTTTACCAAAAAACAACTAAAATTTATGCTACCATAATGGACTACAATACGGCGGATGCTGTTACACTAGTTAAACAAACAGTAAAATAATATATAGTTAACATATCTTGTTCAGAAATTGGTTTCAATAATTCAATCTACTTTATTCAATTCCGGGGTGTAAATATCAATAAAACAATACGTTGCTCATTGTATTCCACTACTGTGAATCATACCTCATTGTTTAAATCTAATTGCTGGTCCATTTCAATAATGTCAATATATTATATTGATATTGAGCTATATACGTATATATATCGATTTGGTAATAATATTCAGTTTGCCCTTTTTCCCGTGGTAATAAAATGTTAATCTTTCACAAATAGTGAGATAATAATACATGCGGTACTTTGCATACATCAAATAAAAAATCGAACCCATGAAAAATCTATCTCTACTTATATTAATACTGTGTTCAGTATTTATTATAAATGCATCAGCACAGGATGGTCTAACCTATGCAAACGAAATTCACAACCCGGAGACCAAAGTTAGTATAAATCCACTACCCGTTTTTGATTTTGTCGGGTACTCACATAACTATGAGTTAGAAAAAATTACGAGCGAAACGGCAGGCGAACACCTATTCGGCGATGAAATAGCAAAAAAAATGTTCCTTCTTAGCGAAAAGTACACATCCCAGGTAGAACTGATCCCAGGAAATCCCCAAACCAAAACTGTGATCCAAAAGCCAGTGATATACGAGGCTGTAAAACGTATCGAAAAGTACCTGAAAAAATCAGTTAAAAAGGGAACCATATCCATCGACCCGGCTATTTATACCCTTAATAAAGTCCTGGATGTAGCACTGTGTATCAGGAATGCCGATACTAAAAATTTTGAAGCTGCAATCGAATCATCAGATTCTGACGACAAGAAAATTGACCTGTTTACAAAACGGGTAAATTTAATGTACTAGTCATAAAATTTACGCTTAACCAACAAATGAATAACATAATCCAACAAATTAAAACCAACTATCCATTTTAACTTAACAATCATGCACAAGCAAAAATTCTACATTTTATTGATGGTATTCTTTGTTTTTGGAATATCAGCCTTTGCCCAGAAAACAAGTATTAAAGGTACTGTCAGAACAGCTAAAGGAGAAAGCCTGCCAGGGGCTACAGTCCTTATCAAAGGCTCAACTGAAGGGGGGATAACTGACATTAATGGAAACTACACAATTTCCGCTCAACCTGCTGACATTATAGTGTTTTCATTTATCGGATTTGAATCCACAGAAATTTACGTAGGCGCACAAAAAATCATTGATGTTGTACTTATCGAATCAGGCCAACAATTAGAAGGTGTTGTTGTAACAGCGCTTGGTATCGAAAAGAAAAAGAGCACTATAGGATATTCTATAGGCGATGTTAAAGGCAGCGACCTTGTAAAAGCCCGTGAACCTAATGCTATTAATGCATTAACAGGTAAAGTTGCAGGGCTTGTAGTAGGTAGTTCGTCCGAAATACTTGGAGCCCCAAACGTTTTACTGCGCGGGGTGGTTCCATTGTATGTAGTTGATGGCGTGCCGGTTCAATCGGATACCTGGAATATTAACCCTGATGATATTGAAAGCTATACTGTACTGAAAGGGCCTACCGCGGCAGCATTATATGGTTCGCGTGGCCAAAACGGAGCTATTCAGATAACTACAAAACGTGGTACCAGTAACAAGAAAGAGTTTTCGGTCGATTTTAACTCAAGCACCATGTTCGAAAAAGGATTCCTTGCTATACCCAAAGTTCAGGACGAATACGGTCCGGGCGACCATGGGCAATACTCTTTTGTAGATGGACGCGGCGGTGGAACCAATGACGGTGACTATGATGTTTGGGGCCCAAAATTTAATGGCCAGCTAATCGCACAATACGATAGCCCGATTGATCCCGTAACCGGTGAACGTATTCCCACACCCTGGACTGCCCGTGGTAAAGACAACCTTAAGCGTTTTCTCGAAACAGGGTTACTTTCAACAAACAGCATATCAGTTGCTTCAAGTACAGCCAAATATGACATGCGTTTCTCTGCTTCACATAGCTATCAGAAAGGTATTACTCCTAATACCCAGCTAAATGTTTCCAGTTTTAATCTGTCGGCAGGATACAATATTTCGAAAAAACTGAGAGTTGATGCCAACATGGCTTACAGCAAGCAATATACACCTAATGTACCGGATGTAAACTACGGGCCTAACAGTATTATTTACAATATAATAGCCTGGGGAGGTGCTGATTGGAATATTGAAGATATGAAGAACTACTGGCAACCTGGTAAAGAAGGTGTACAATCCATTTATGCCGAATACCAAAGGTACCATAATCCATATTTCATGTCGTACGAATGGCTTCGTGGCCATTACAAAACCGATATCAACGGCTATTTATCGGCTAAATATAAATTTTCAGATCATTTAAACCTTTTGGCTCGCACTGCAGTCACATCGTATGATTTATTCAGAACAGAGAAACTTCCCTTCTCGGCACACCCTTACGGAAGAGAAGCCGGTTTAGGAGATTACAGGGAAGATAAACGCTCTCTTTTTGAAAATAATACTGACATCTTATTATCCTATGACCAGTATATAATACCTAAACTGAGCGTACATGCTGCAGCCGGAGGTAACCTACGTTCGTTCAAATATACCAGCAGTTATGCTTCAACCGATTACCTGAATGTTCCAGGCTGGTATAACCTCAGCAATTCAAAGAATCCGGTAAAGGCATTCAATTTCAGCGCACCAATGAGTGTACTCAGCGGGTACGCCTATGCTGATTTCACGTATAACGACTTTGCAACCTTATCATTAACCGGTCGTTGGGATAAAAACTCAACACTTCCGGCTGACAACAACGTATATTTCTACCCAAGCGTTTCTACAAGTTTAGAAATGTCGAAGTTTATAAATATACCAAAAGTAAACTCTTGGAAAATAAGGGGTTCGTATGCAAACGTGGGTAGTGCATTAACTTCATCAATGATAGGACCTGCCGGGGATGTCACAGACTATGGCGGAACATATTATTCTCCTTATTCAGGACCATCATACATTAATACTGCTTCATACGGCATTCAACTTATACAGGGTCTTCCTTCAGCTGGTTACACAGGTACCATTACAAATCCAAACCTGGAACCCAGTTTCAGTTCAGCCTGGGAAACCGGTACAGATTTTAGTTTGTTTCAGAATCGCTTAGGTTTTGAATTTACCTACTTCTCATCCATTGACGGACCTGCCATATTTTCTCTTCCAATTTCGAGTGCAACAGGTTTCAATTATGCATTGGTTAATGGTATAAAAGTGCAGCGTAAAGGTGTGGAAATTGGAGTTAATGCTACCCCTGTTTATCAGCCAAACGGATTAAAATGGGATGTAACAGCTAATTATGCAACCAATCAGTCGTACCTCAAAGAAATTTATCCAGGTGTTGAATCACTTAACACATACCTGAAAGTAGGCGACCGTATGGATAAAATGTATGGTTCGGACTTTGTACGGAATGCTGATGGCCAGATCATTAATGATGCCAGCGGCCGTCCGATCCGGAATTCTGTTCCTCAATTTCTTGGGAATACTAATGCCGATTGGGCAGGTGCTATCCGTAATACCTTAACTTATAAGGGCGTTAGTTTCTCATTCCAGTTTGACGGACGATTTGGAGGAACAATACTCGACTACGTTGAGAAAAAAACATACCAGGGAGGAAGAATCATCAATACGATTGAAGGCGAAATGGGTGTTGCCAGGGCAAATGACATTCTGGGAATAAAATCATACGTAGGCGAAGGTGTTGCAGTAAGCAATGGTGTAGCTATCCAATATAACCAGGATGGAAAAATCATTAATAGTGATAAGCTGACATATGCACCAAACACTACTGCTACTTTCCTTCAGGATTACATTAGCCGCTATTATGGAACAGATGCATCCACCTCAATGAGCCGGACTTTTATTAAATTGAGAGAAGTAGTGCTATCTTACAGCATTCCTCAGAAATACCTGAAAAAGACACGTCTTCAGCAGGCAAGCATATCACTTGTGGGACGCAACCTCCTGTATTTTGCCGAAAGAACTGACATTGACATCGAACAATATACCGGTAACGATGGGTATTCAGGTTTACAAACTCCAACTACCAGAAGGTTCGGTTTCAATATTAATCTGACATTCTAATAAATAATACTTTAACCTAAAAATCTATAAAACAATGAAAAAAATACTATATTTCTTCATTTTGCTGATGATCACATTTGCAGGATGCAACAAATTTGAAGAGTACGAGAAAAACCCAAACCTTCCGGGAGATGTTCCTCCATCGCTCATTTTTACCAACGTAATCAATGGAATGGTTTACAATCCATGGAGTGATGTGCAAAGATGGAACCAGTTTTGGTGCAGCAATTATGCTTATTATGATGACCAGGAGTATGACTGGACAACAACCAATTTCAATTACTCAAACCTGAATAATGTTGAGCAAATGGTTGCTGAAGCAAAAAGGATAGGATTACCCGAAAACAATGCATACTCGGCAATGGCTAAATTCTTCAAAGCCTACTATTTTGTTGACATGAGCATGCGATTGGGCGACATTCCATTAACCGAAGCCCTCAAAGGTCTTGAAAATACTACTCCTGCCTACGACACACAAAAAGCTGTATTTCATCAGGCTTTAATTTGGCTCGAAGAATCAAACAGCGATTTACAAAAATTGATTGATGTAAATGACAATACGTTAACCGGCGACTTTATGTTGGGCAATGATCTGACAAAATGGCAAAAAGTTGTGAATGCATATAAACTGAGGCTTCTGATTACACTGAGCAAAAAAGAAAGCGATGCGGATCTGAATATCAAACAAAAGTTCGCTGAAATGATTGGCAATCCTACAAAGTATCCGCTTTTGAGTTCGTTGAATGATAACCTACAGTATGTTTTTAATACTACCACCAACAAGTATCCGTTGAACCCTGATGAATATGGTTTTACAGCCACCCGTAATAATATGTCGGCTGCATACCTTAATACACTTGCATCCCTGCACGATCCAAGGACATTTATTGTTGCTGATCCTGCTCCTGCTAAAATAGCAGCTGGGCTTACAGCTAATGATTATGAAGCGTATGTTGGTGCCAGTTCAGGTGAAAGTCTGGATGATATGTCGACTAAAATGCTGAATGGTGAATATTCACCCATCAGCAAGGAAAAATATTATGGTACTTATACAGGTGAACCTTGTATTCAAATCGGGTATATAGAGCAATGTTTCAATATTGCCGAGGCCATTAACCGGGGTTGGGTAGGCGGAAATGCCGAAGAGTACTACATTGCCGGCATAAAAGCTTCATGGACATTCCATGGCGCGGATGTAAATGCAAACTGGGCCGGTTACTATGCACAAACATCGGTAAAATACAAAGGCAGCAATACCGATGGCCTCACTCAGATACTAACCCAGAAATACCTTGGATTCTTCCAGAATTCAGGCTGGGAAGCATATTACAATAACCGTCGTACCGGTATTCCAACATTCCTGACAGGTCCGGGGACAGCCAACAGCGGACGTATAGCAAAACGCTGGCAATACCCAAGTTCCGAAAGAACTACCAATGCCGGAAATTACAATGCAGCCTTGCAGAACCAGTACGGTTCGGCAACAGATGATATTAACTCTGAAATGTGGGTTATAAAATAGGTTTGATTGATTTGGTTGATCGGTTGGGGAAGAGCTGCCTGATGCATTTATTCAGGCAGTCTCTTTTTTCAGATATTCATCAAGGAAGGAAGAAAACTTAAAATAGCACCTTCTATCACTAAAAATGTCAAATGCCTGCGAATCATTGCCATGAACAAAATAAATCATCTTGCTGAAGGAGACATAAATTTTTCGGACGAACGCCGAAGGTGGAAGGCTCAAATCACCGATCTGACAACCCTACAAGTATTGGAAGATGATGCCCGGTATTTCCTTCATCAGTCCATGTCGAGCCCATGCCTCGATGTACTGCACAACTGCAAGGGTAGCGGAATACAAACCCTTTCTGGAAGGCATATGCTGGATTTTCATGGGAACAATGTTCATCAATTGGGATATGGTAACGATTATGTGATCGGACAAATTACTGAACAGTTGCAAAAATTGTCGTTTTCGCCGCGCCGGTATACCAACCTACCTGCAGTTGAACTTGCCAAAAAACTGGCTGGTCTACTGCCTGGCGATCTCAATCGGAGCCTGTTTGCACCAGGAGGCACTTCAGCCGTTGGCATGGCAATAAAATTGGCCCGCGTTGTTACCGGAAAACACAAAATAGTGGCTCTTTGGGATTCGTTCCATGGTGCTTCGCTTGATGCGATTGCAGCGGGTGGCGAAGCCGTTTTCAAACAGCATATGGGTCCGCTGATGCCGGGAGTAATACATATTCCTCCACCAACCATGTACAGGGGGATTTTGGGACATACTGAAAACGATCAGGTAAAATATGCCGATTACCTCGAATATGTGATCGAAAAAGAAGGCGACATAGGCGCTTTCCTGATCGAGACTATAAGGAATACTGATGTACAGATACCAACTAAGGCATACTGGCAAAGAGTCCGCGAGATTTGCGCCAAACACGGTGTGCTGCTTATACTTGATGAAATACCCATTGCATTGGGACGAACAGGAAAAATGTTTGCCTTCGAGCATTTCGGTATTGAGCCCGATATTATTTGCCTTGGAAAAGGCTTGGGCGGCGGAATTATTCCTTTTGCTGCCATTGTTGCCCGCGACAGTTATAACATTGCGAATGATGTTTCGTTGGGGCATTATACCCATGAGAAAAGTCCTCTTGGAAGCGTTGCAGCACTGTCTACTTTGAATTTTATCGAAAAAGAGAATATTTTACAAAAAGTAGCTGATGATGAGCAGTTTATGCGTGCAGAACTTTTTAAGATGAAAGAGCAGTTTCCTTTGATTGGCGATGTGCGTGGAATAGGTTTACTCTGGGGACTTGAACTGGTTAAGAACCGCCAGACAAAAGAAAAGGCGATCCCGGAAGCAGAAATAATAATGTACGATTGTATGAGGCAGGGCTTAAGTTTTAAAATTTCACAGGGAAATGTGCTGCAACTTTCACCTGCACTTACTATTACACGTGATGATTTGCAGTTGGCAACATCGATTTTAGCAACTGCATTTGCTAAATCCACACCAGCAACTCACTGATACTATGATAATAAAAATCATATTTCATTTTGAACGTAAAAGTTAAAATTCACTTAACTCTGAATTAACAAGGGAGTTGTAGTTTCACCAAATTAATTTTCAAACGCAGGTTTAATTGATCATTATACAAGAGAAAAGATAATTCTCAGATGATGAATCAGGTAACGATATAAAGAGGTTTATAAAAAAAATGTAAAGTAATGATTAGAATCCTTTTTAACCTTTCAATATTTGTCTTTTTCTCGATGACAGTAAATGCCCAGCGGTCTGACTATGTTATTTCAGCACCGGCTGGCAGCAGTTTTACCCAAATAAATAAAACAGGTAAATCAGTTATTCCTAACGGACGATTTCTGACTCCTGCCGGGAAAAACTTCATGGTTGCACCACATCCTTACGGACTGGCACTAAGCAACGATGGCAATATTGCTGTAACAGCAAACTCAGGTACAAATCCTATTTCGATTACTGTCTTACGTAACCTGAATTCCGATAATCCGGAAATACAACAAATCCCTCCTTCGCCAGCCGGAGACAAAGGGGTACTGGAATCTGTGTTTATGGGTTTGGCCATTTCGCCCGACAATAAATTAGTATATGTAGCAGGTGGACAGGCAAATAAAGTTTACATTTTCGATATTGCCACAGGCCAGGGAAAAGGAGATATTGACTGTAGTTCCAAAAATAAAACAGATTATTCCCATGGGTATATAGGCGATATAACTATCAGCCAGAATGGAAAGTTTTTATATGCCGTCGACCAGATCGGCTTCAGGCTGATCGCCATTGATTTGCTAAAAAAAGAGGTTGTTTCAAACACGCAGGTCGGGCGGTATCCTTTCGGCATTGCAATGTCGGACGACCAAAAAACAATTTATGTTGCCAATGTTGGCATGTACCAGTATGGGTATGTTAAACGTAAGCGAAAAGGCGAATGGAAAAAAGGGACAACTGATTTTCCTGCTTATGCGTATGGTTCAAAAGAATCGGAAATCGGTATTTCGAATGATACCCTGCAAATCCCGGGATTAGGGCCGCAGGATTCGGATGAGGCATTTTCTGTTTGGGCCATTGATGTAGAAAAACCGGAACTGCCTGTAATTGTCTCAAAAATAAAAACCGGAACGCTAATAGGGCAAATGGTTGACGGTATCCCTGCCGTTGGCGGATCAAGTCCGAACTCAATTGTAGCTGCTAAAAACTATATTTTCATCAGTAATGGCACCAACGACAATATTACTGTTCTGAATAGCCAGACTCAGAAAATAATAACCCATATAAAACTCAATCCTGAACCCAAATTAGGTTCGCTGAAGGGGATAATTCCTTTCGGACTTGCTGTTTCACCCGATGAAAAAAGGGTGTATGTAGCCGAATCAGGCTTGAACGCTGTGGGTGTAATTGAAGTTGAATTGCTCAAAGTAATCGGTCATATTCCAACCGGATGGTTTCCGGCAAAACTGAAAGTATCGCCTGATGGCAGAAAATTAATTGTCGCAAATGCAAAAGGATACGGCAGCGGGCCGAACGGCGGCAGCAATTTTAAGGCTGGTAACGAAGGCACTTATATTGGAAGCCTGATGAAAGGAACAGTTGAGGTTATTGATATTCCATCAGATGCAGAACTGTCTGTTTTAACCAGGCAGGTTGTAGCCAACAATTTTGAGATTGTTCTCGTTGATTCACAAAAATTCGACTGGCGAAAAAGCAACCCTGTTCCGCTGTACCCCGGAGAAAAAGTTTCACCCATTAAACATATTGTTTTTATCTCGAAAGAGAACCGCACCTACGACGAAATATTCGGACAGATGAAGAGTGGAAAAGGCGACTCAACATTAGCCCGCTATGGCAACAATGCCACATTTACCAACCATAAAAAGACTTCCGGAGTTGAAAATGCTACCGTTATGCCTAACCATTTGAGGCTGGCACAGGAGTTTGCTATCAGCGATAATTTTTACGTTGATTCGGATGTTTCGGCAGACGGGCATCGCTGGCTGGCAAATACTTATCCAAATGAATGGGTCGAATCAACCACTCCCGCCAGTTACGGCGGCAACCGCGAATACCGCGACAGTTCTGCAGCTCCCGGAAACCTTGGCTTTAACGGTTCGGCAGGAGCCATTTATCCTGAAGATTATAACGAAGCAGGTTCCATGTGGGATCAATTGTACAGGCAAAATATTTCATATTACAATTTTGGCTTTGGAATAATGTTCGAACCTGCCGATTATCAGGATACATACAAATACGGCGGTATAAAACAGGTGGCAAATTTCCCCTTGCCCGCCCCGCTATGGAGCCGGACTTCGCATATTTACCCCACCTACAATACGGCAATTCCCGACCAGTTCAGGGTGGATATGTTCAAAAAAGAATTTCGTGAAAAATGGGAAAGTGGCAAAGACACCATGCCGCAAATGCTAACGGTAATACTTCCCAACGACCATGGTGCCGACGATAGGCCTGATGCCGGATATCCCTTCCGCGAAAGCTACCAGGCTGATAATGACCTGGCAGTCGGACGGATTGTCGAATTTCTATCACATACCCCGTATTGGAAAAATATGCTTATTGTAATTACCGAGGACGATGCACAGGGCGGTGTGGATCATATTGATGCTCATCGCAGCGTATTAATGCTTATCTCTCCATATGCCAGGAAAAATTATATAGGGCAGGTACATTCAAGCTTCGGAAGTATTTTTAAAACTTACTGGAACATTCTGGGAATTCCATATTTGAATCAGTACGATGCTGGTGCAACGGATTTTGCCGACATGTTTACCGATAAGCCTGATTATACGCCCTATTCGGCACTTCCGGTTGATATCAGAATTTTCGATCCGCAAAAAGCATTGGATCCATTTGATGAAAAATTTAACTGGAAACAACTTAAAAAAGGCCCCGGTTTGGATGATCCTGAAGATATGAAACGCGAAAGCAAAGAGCAGAGCAGGTGGAGGCTGGAGGAACAGAAAAAATGATGTTGGATGGTGGATGCGTGATGGGTAGTGGCTGATTTGAATTCTAAACACTGAAACCAGAAACTTGAAACTTGAAACCCTAATCCCCAACCCCTAAATCCTAATCCCCGAGAATGTCCAAACCCCACCCTATCACAGCCTGGTTAAACAGGAGAAACAGCGTAATTCAAACGATTTATATCAGTTTGATTGCTTTTCTTACTTATGCTTGTATGTATGGCCTAAGGAAACCTTTTACCGTTGGGAGTTTTGAAGGATTGACTTGGGGCGGAATGGATTACAAAGCACTATTAATTATATCGCAGGTAATCGGCTATGCACTTTCTAAATTTATCGGAATCAAGGTCATCTCAGAAATGGGACGCAGTTCGCGTGCCATATCCATTATCATTCTTACCGGCATTGCCGAAGTTGCATTAGTTTTATTCAGCATAGTTCCGGAGCCTTACAATATTATACTTTTATTCTTAAACGGGCTGCCATTAGGAATGATATGGGGGCTGGTTTTTGCGTACCTCGAAGGCAGGCGAACAACAGAGATACTTGGCACAGTGCTGAGCATAAGCTTTATAGTATCATCCGGTTTTGTAAAAAGCGTTGGAAAAATCCTGACAAGTACCTTTCATCTTACCGATTTTCAAATGCCCTGGATAACCGGGTTGGTTTTCTATATACCACTTATCATACTGGTTTGGCTGCTCGATAAATCGCCGGAGCCAACCGCTGAGGATGAGGCCTTAAGGACAAAACGTGTACCAATGGATAAACTCCAGCGGAAAATAATTTTCCAGGAATTTGCTCCCGGCCTGATACTGCTTACTGTTGCATATATGATGCTGACGATTTTCAGGGATCTGCGCGATAATTTCGCTGCCGAAATATGGAATACTATCGGGGTTGAAGGGAACTCCATGATTTTCACCTGGTCGGAATTGCCGATTGCCTTTACCGTATTTATTGTGATGAGTTCATTGATGTTGATCAGGGATAACCGTAAAGCCTTGCAAATGAATAACTACATTGTACTTTCGGGATTTATACTGATTGGCATGAGCACATTGGCTTTAAAAACAGGTTTCATCAATCCTGTAACATGGATGGTGCTTTTAGGATTGGGAACGTATTTAGGCTACCTTCCGTTTAATTGCTTTATGTTCGATAGGCTAATTGCAGCCTTTGGTTCCGCTGCCAATGCGGGCTTCTTTATATATATAGCCGATTCATTTGGCTATCTTGGAAGTGTGGGGGCTTTGCTTTTCAAAAACTTTAACAACAAGGAACTGAGCTGGTTAAATTTCCTGATAACAAGCTCGTATGGACTCGCTTTAACCGGCAGTTTGTTAACCATACTCACATTATGGTATTTCAGAATAAAATTCCAGATCAAACCAAAAGATGAATTAACCATCAAAAATACTACCATAAATACAATAACAACATAATACTTGAGGAAACATGAAAACCATGGATATAGGCAAAACAAAAGATAAATTACTTTTTACACCAGGCCCTTTAACAACTTGGCTGAGCGTGAAAGAAGCTACACTTACCGATTTAGGCTCACGCGATTCAGCCTTTATAGAGCATGTGCAACAAATAAGGGAAAAACTACTTGCATTAGCACATGTAGAAGCACCCGAATATGAAGCTGTTATCATGCAGGGAAGCGGCACCTTCGGTATCGAATCCGTCATTTCGTCAGCAATCCCAAATGATGGAATGCTGTTGAATATTGTTAACGGAGCTTATGGCCGTCGCATAAGTCAGATAGCCCGCGTTCATTCCATACCTCTCGTTGAACTAATCTATGATGAGAATCAACTCCCTGATCTACTTGCAATTGAAACCATTTTATCGGAAAACGATCAAATTTCGCATGTAGCAGTTATTCATGGCGAAACAACCACAGGCTTGCTGAACCCTATTGACAGAATTGGTGAACTTACAGCACAATACAACAAAGCATATATTGTAGATGCTATGAGCACATTCGGAGCATATGATATTGACATGATGGAATTTAATATAAGCTACCTGATATCCTCTTCCAATAAATGCATCGAAGGAATCCCCGGTTTTAGTTATGTGCTGGCAAAGCGCGAAGAACTTGAGAAATGCAAGGGAAAGGCACGCACATTAAGCCTTGATCTCTACGATCAGTGGGCAGGATTAAATTCCAACGGTCAGTTCCGCTTCACACCACCGGTGCAGGCATTGCTAGCCTTTCATGAAGCACTGAACCTGCTCGAAAAAGAAGGTGGCCCAAATGGAAGGGCACAACGCTATTCAGTCAACAATTCATTGCTTGTAGGAGGGATGAAAGAGCTTGGTTTCGAATTGTACCTTCCGGCAGATTTGAGAAGCTACATCATCACTTCATTTCTTTTCCCCGACCATCCGGATTTTTCCTTTGAAAAGTTTTATACGGGTCTCAACGACAGGGGTTTTGTTATTTATCCAGGTAAACTGAGCAAAGTCGATTGCTTCAGGATCGGCAATATAGGTCAACTCTACCCTCCCGATATTCAAAATCTGGTCGATGCCATCGAAAGTGTATTGCACGAAATGAACATCGTATTTAATGAAGTATAAAAAAAATAAAAATGAACGAACTATATAGGAAAAATTATAAAGGTAAACTGAAAGGAGTCATTTTCGATTGGGCAGGAACCACCGTAGATTTTGGATGTTTTGCACCTACTGGCGTTTTTATAGAAGTGTTCATGCAAAAAGGCATTGAGATTACAATAGCAGAAGCTCGCGGCCCGATGGGGATGCACAAGCGGGATCATATACGGGTAATTACGAAATATCCCAGGGTGGCACTAAAATGGAAAGAAGAATATGGTCGCGAATGCACAGAAGATGACGTTGAACAAATGTTCAACAACTTTATCCCATTGCAATTGTCCGTTATTGAAAAGCATTCCGAAATAGTACCCGAACTTCTTCATGCACGGGAAATTATCCGGTCGATGGATATGAAAATCGGATCTACAACCGGATATAATAACGAGATGATGGAAATACTGACTGCTGCCGCCGCAAAACAGGGCTATGTAGCTGATTCTGTAGTTTGCGCTACCGATGTACCAGCCGGAAGGCCGGCACCCTGGATGGCATTAAAAAATGCAGAAAACTTAGGTATTTTTCCAATGCAGGCATTTGTTAAAATAGGCGATACAATTGCAGACATCGAAGAAGGCGTTAATGCCGGTATGTGGAGCGTTGGTGTAGTGAATTCAAGTAACGAAATGGGTTTAACCCTCAATGAAATCAATCTGATTGACACCATTGAGCTTGAGAAGCGCAGAGCAAAAGTACGCAAGGATTACATTGATGCCGGTGCTGATTATGTAATTGACAGCCTGGCAGAGCTAAGAGAGTTGATTGAGAAAATCAACATTCGGCTTGCAATGGGTGAAAGGCCCTGAATTCCTTACCAACATGCGCTTAAGCTCTATTAATATCCCCATTAACTTATGTACCTAACTGATACTAAAAATTCAAAATCTGTTATTCTGACTGAAATCCTGGAAAAAGTAAGTCAGATTGAGTATGAAGGAAATCCCTATGCAGCATTTGACCTTGATAATACACTCTTAATAGGTGATGTTGGTGAAGCCGTTTTTGCTAGTCTTATCAAAAATGAGTTGATACAGGGATTCAGCTGGCAGGATTATCAGGATTTACTTTGCCTGAACAGGGAAGCGGCTTATGTAAAAACAGTTGAAATAATGGATGACCTTGGACTCGATATCCTGAAAAAGGTAACATGCGAAGTTATAAAATCTGATAACCTGAACATTGAAATCGGTACTGTTTTCATTCCCTACCCAAAGCCAAATTTAGTTATGCAGGCATTGATACTCTTCCTGCATAAAATGGAGATTGATGTAATCGTAGTAACAGCCAGCAACCAAATATCGGCAGAAATAGTTTGCAAGAAGTACTTTGACATCCCATCGTCAAATGTTTTTGGTGTACCTGTCAGTTATGATATAAACAGGATACTTGCGTATAAACCATCCGGAATTCCTTATGGCATTGGAAAAGTGACTGCATTGAAAAGTAAGTTTAGCCATAAACCTGTGATAACCGGAGGTGATGGAATCTGGGATAAAGACTTGCTCGATTATACCTCAGATAAGGGTGTTCGGTTATGGTTGGGACATGATATGCAGGAATATCTGAAATTGAAAGAGCAATATTATCCTGATAAGAATTTTTATCACATTCAATATCAGCAAGATATTCTGGAAACGTAAATTAAAACTGAATATATCCAGACAATAAGCGAAGACTCAAAGGCAACCTTAAATGAAAGGTTGCTTTTTATATTTTAACGCTTACTGTCAGCAAAGCAGATCGCCCATATCCGTTTACCCCGGAACCATGATACCTGTAATCCTTATTCAGTAAATTTTGCAAGCGTAATTCGAAACCCAGGAATTTCCATGTATAACCGGTATTGATAGTGAAAATATTCCATCCGGGAGTACCACCTTCAGGTATTCTGTTATCATCCTTATCCCCTTGTGCAAGTCTTTCCTGTTTTGCAGCTGCCAGCCACTCTATGTTGCACCACCAGTTCTTATATTTATATTCTGCTGCTAAGCGACCGAAAAGTGGTGGAATACGGCGCACAGGTTCGTTACGTGTAACATTCTGGCCATAGGTGTAGGTTATATTGCCGGAAAAGGAAAAAGAAGTATTAAGTCTATAATCAAACGAAGCTTCAACACCCTGTATAAAAGCACGTTCCACATTTTCTTTTTTATAAACAGGGTATCCTTCTATACTGTCTCCTTCTGCTCTTTCGCGTACAATTAGATTGTATAATTCATTCCGATACAGGAATAATTCACCCCTCAGATTATTTTTCTGCAACTTATAACCAAGCTGGTATTGAAACGATTTTTCAGGCTTAAGATTGAAATTGGGTATTTCGTACCTGAAATCTACGATACCTAAAGTTCCCAGGTCATCAATATTTGGTGCGCGGAAACCGGTATTTGCCGAAACAAAAACATTGGAGGTTGCAGTGAGTTTTCGCATAACTGAAGCATTACCAACCAGTGCCAATGGGGTAAGCGTTGTATTGCCAAGTGTTTCATCTTCAACATCTATCACAAATGTATTAAACCTGGCTCCTGAGGTGAAAATCCATTTTGGCAAATCAAAGGTATGAAGCGTAAATGCACCTATGCTGCTCATAGTTGAGCCTTCTGGATATAATCCGCGTTTCGAAACCGACGCACCTGAAGATAAATCAGTATCAACGCGCTTACTTTTTACCAGATCATTGTAAACCTCGATTCCGCTACTGGCTGACCAGATATCCCTGTTTTGAATAAATGCTTCGGCTGAAAAAGCTAAGGTTCGTACCTGATCCTTTTCATAACGCAGAGTATTGGATCCGTTTTTAAGGCTTTCTCTCCCCTCTTCAGTATTTTGCATGGATGCAGTCATTGTCAATGTTTTGAAAACTCCGGCATCCAGTTTTTGATTTAAACGAAAGTAAGCCAGCCTTCGGTTTTGTGGATCAATTTTATTAATTGCATAGTTTTCGAGTTCAACTTTGTGGTAAATATCAATATCTTCAAGGTGTACATTCTGATATGCCATAGTTAAAACTGAGGAAGACGAAAGCTTGATTTTCCCTCTCAAATCAAAATCCAACTCGCGGTAACTGTTTGGTGATTGCATTCCTGCAGTAT
The DNA here is from genome assembly GCA_037142075.1 of Bacteroidota bacterium. GTDB lineage: Bacteria > Bacteroidota > Bacteroidia > Bacteroidales > UBA4417 > UBA4417. Next base: position 30,610 of record JBAXBJ010000021.1, on the reverse strand, counting down.
CGCCGCCCATTAAATTGCCAAAATTTCTCCAGCTTAACCCACCCCTGAAAGCCACTTTTTCACTGCTGTATTTTACATCTGTACGAATGGTTTGTTCCATTCTTTGCGTAGAAAAACGGGTAAGCAAACTGCTTCCCCATTTGTGGCTTTCGTTCAATGCAACATCTTTGCTAAAAGCCTGAATAGTACCGCCCAATGCATCGGAATCGTATTGAACTGAACCGCTTCCGCGAAGAACTTCAATACGTTCGAGACTAAAAACATCAATGGTGTTAAAATACTGGTTCGGTCCATAACGATATGTTGCATTGTTGAGCCTGATGCCGTCAATCATCTGCAGATTCTGGTTACCTGTTAATCCACGTAAAAAAGGTGAGCCACCACCATGATTTGTTTTTTGAACAAATACTCCCGGCGTATTTATGAGTGCTTCGGGTGCAGAACGCAACTGATTCTGCTCTATTGATTTGCTTTTCAATACTTCGATGGCTTCGGGTGTGGTAAAACGACGTGACGCTGACCTCCTTGCGGTTATCACCACTTCGGAAAGCATGTGCGGCGCAATTGAATCATTGACGGGTATCGAATCAAAATTCTGGGCAACTACTATTCCTGACCATGAAGATACGATTACGGCTATTATAATTGAAAAGTTGCGGAACGTATTCATTCAGTAAAAATTGAAACTTTGAGTTAACTCGGTATTTACGTGGTTTCCAGGAATTATTAATCAAAACCGATGATTCCATCAGGAAACAAATGCCTGATCGGCTTTTATCAGCCAAACTATTTATTGTAGTGCTTAATGCGTTCTATATCTTCATTGTCTATTTCCGTACCCTTCTCTATTTTGCGCCAATCGATGGTGCGGTTGTATTTTTTCATCGCTTTTTCCACATCGAACACCCTTGGATCATTTATCTCAACCGAATAAGGAGTATAATCGGGAGTAGAGGTAAAAAAGTCCTGAAGCAAAGAAGCTGTGGCATCAAACTGATTGACATATGGTATATTAAGAATATTATAAATTGATTTCAGGATCGAGCCAAAATTGGCATGCGTGTGCGAAACATACCCTTTTTTAACATAAGGCCCGGCCATCATCAGAACTGACCGATGCGCGTCAATATGATCAACACCGCCCTGAGGATCATCCTCTGTAATAATAACCAGCATGTTTTTCCAGTATGGAGTGTGCGAAAGAAACTGTAAGATTCGACCAACAGCCAGATCGTTATCAGCCATAAAGGATTGTGGATATAGATAGCCGTCTGCAGGCCTGATATCGTCACCATGATCATTAGGAACCTGCATTGTAATTAAAGAAGGCATTTCTTCATTACCTGTTATCCATTTTTGTGTAAACTCATTTTCAAACTGTTCAACCCTGTATTGGTCAGGAATGTTGCAGTTGAATCCGGCATAATTATGGCTGGTCCTGGTAAAAAGAGCTTTCTGCATAGGAACCATTACACCATGTGCAGCTCCCGTAAGTGTATCGTACCACTCCTCGCGCACATGGGCAGTTTCATTGGCTTCGCCAAAATTATAAAACGATATGTTTTGCCTTTCCAGGGCTTCCCAAAGTCCTCCGATTTCGGCATAATCTTCCGGATCCATGCTGCCGGTTGAGCCCGGATACCTTTGTCCGGGAGCTTTTGAAAAATATCTGGCTGTTTTATTCACACTTGAGTTTACTTCAACCCATTCGTTTGGTATAACACCCATCATCCAATGATGTCCGTGTATGGATGCGTCGCTGTCGCAATAGAAATTATCGGAGAATGAAAATTGTTTCGCAATTTTATGGTGATTCGGACTGATCCGCAAATTTTTAAACCTGCTTTGTAATGAATCTGCAAGAGTGTACTCATTATTAACCCCATAGCGTGCAAGTGAACTGTCGCCGGCAGCATTATTTAACTGTCCGAAAATCTCGTCGTAAGTTCTATTCTCTTTTGTGATGTATACAATGTGTTTTATCGGAGAATTTCGCAAACCAGGCAACTCAGGCAAAGGATTAATCGTATCTTTTTCTTTACTTATGTTTATAAAGGTATTGCCAATACATTCACGGGTATATTCAGCCAATTTGTTTTTATCAGGCATGGCTACCTTCTGGAAACTACCAAGCTGTATATCCCCAATATAGGTGCCTTGCGGAGGCGAAACAAAACCTTTACCTCCATTGGGACCGGCACCCAGGCCGCGGCATGTGATAATGTATAATTCCTTTTCGTCAGCCGACAATTTAACACGTGTTGGCCCCCATCCTGTGGGTATCAATCCTTTGGTTTTGTGTGTAGCAACATCAATTAAAGCTATTGCATTAAATCCGAGTAAAGCAACGTAAAGTGTTTTCTCGTCCTTACTTAATGTAAGTCCAAAAGGCAATAATCCCCGATATTTATCAATTCGTTTTTCAACCTGAATAGGGATATGACCTACTATTTTATTGTTCCTGTAATCAATAACTGAGATGTTATCATTGGTAGCATTAGATACAAATGCGAAATGTTCGCCCACCGCTATTGAATTCGGACTAGCACCACCAACCACTTCAGCCTCTTCAATCATTTGCCCGATCTGGTGCCCTGTTTTGTATTTTCCTACAACTTCATTTCGTTTTAAATCAATGGCAAATACGCTCATGGCGTCAGGATGCAAAGGACTTCCTACACCTGGTATTTTGCGACCTTCAACCGTTGTACCATTTATGGATTCATATGTATTATCTCCATACGGATGTCGCGAAATCAGGATGGAATCATAATTCGCAGGTGTCATTCCATCAATCAAAGGATATTCGTACATACCTACATTAGCCACAAAAGCCATTTTCTTATCCGGGCTCAATGTCAGTCCAAACGGCTGCCTGCCTACCTTTATTGATCCGGTTATCTTCCCCGATGTCAGTTCAATACGTAAAAGCCTGAAATTCCCCCTGTCGAGCACCAGCATTTCATTATTTGGTTCATTCAGCACAAGGTCCGAAGTAAAACTATCCTGGTACTCAATTCCGTTAATGAAGCCGTTAAGCGAAATTGAATCAACTTTTTTCAACGAAACAATATCATAAACTATTACAGCACCGTTATCGCCTCCGCTTAAATAAACCTTCCTTGAATCACTTGAGAAGGCAACACCTAGGTACGATCCATTCGACAAGGGTGTTTTAATCTTTTTCTCATAATCAGGAACTCTTACTGAACCCATTGATTTAAGGTCGATAATTGTAAATACTCCATTGTGCAGAGTAACAGACTTTTTGCCATCGGGTGAAACAGCCAGGCCAAAAGGATCGTGTGTGATTCGTACTAAGTCTCCGGCCGGGGTAACAAATCTGCCGCTTGGCAAAACAGTTGTACCAGGAAAATCGATTTTGGCAAACTGCTCACCGGCCGGCACAGTTAACACTTCAATCCGCGACTGTGATAAAGCAAATTCAGACGCTGTTATGAGTGACAATAAAAATAAGAAACGGAATAACGTAGTCATAGCAATGAATTAATTGTTTTTGCAAAAATATTTCTAAAGGAATAATTAAATGTTAACTAACTATAAAATTAAGGAGGAACTATTCACCCTCACAATTCACCATTTTTGCCCCTATTTCAAAGATTAACACAGATATTTAGCTAATTAAGATAGTTTTTAGGTTACAACTGACTGAATCGATTAAATTCTCATAAGCGAAATTTGTGAAATCTGCGGCAAAAATTTGTTTTTCAATACTTTGTAGCAACGGAGTAGATGCAATGAATCTAAGATTAAATACTTCATATTATATTTTAACAATAATAACTTGCTTTTTTGAACACCTTTTCGGGAACAATTTGAAAAAATGATTGCAAGAACCAAAATATCCTTTTCAATTAGTGTTATCTTTGTCAGTAAGATAATATGTAAACACGCTTTATAAATTAATTACTGATAAAACCTATATGAAAAAGAAGAATTTGAAAATCAGCACAGAAAAAGCGCTTGAAATTGTTGATGCTTTTAAAACAAATGCGGAAATTTTACAGAAAACTGAACAGGAAAAAGAATTTGTGAAGGCCCTCAGTGCTTCGGTTCGTAAAATGGACCGCCTCGAAAAAGAACTCAATACACTGAAGGAAAAATTGAAAAACAAAAAGTCAGTTTTTGAGCAGGAAAGAGAGATGACTCTCGAAAATGTGAAAGCAGCAAAAAAAATATTGAACAAAGAGTTGGGCAAAACCCAAAAACCTTTGAAAAAAAAGAAGCAGGATAAAAAAGAGAAAAAACAAAATGTTGTGAAAGTTGAAGATGTAAAATGATAATATTTGGCATTTACAATATCAAAGGTGGAGTGGGCAAAACTGCTGCAGCGGTTAATTTATCCTATCTATCCAGCCTTGATGGGCAGAAAACGCTCTTGTGGGATCTTGATCCGCAGGGTTCTGCCTCTTTTTACTATCATAAAGAAAAGGGAAATGATGCCAGTTTGAAAAAAATCATAACAGGTAAAATTAAACTACAAGACATAATAGTAGATACTGATTACCGTAAACTTAAAATCATCCCTTCTGACTTTTCGTATCGGCATATGGATACTATACTAGATCAGGTCAAAAAATCAAAAAAAAGAATCAGAGAAGTTCTCAAGGAGATGAAAGACGATTTTGATATTGTTTTTCTGGATTGTCCGCCGGGTATTTCTGTTTTAGCTGAAAATATATTCCATGCTTGCGACTACGTACTTGTTCCCACAGTTCCAACTCCTCTGTCTCTGAGGACATACGAACAGATAAAGTCTTTTTTCGAAGAGGATGGACAAGATAAATCATCTGTGATCCCGTTTTTCTCCATGGTGGAAATGCGGAAATCAATTCACCAGAACATAATAAAGGAACTAAATGGGAAAATGCCAAATCTTTGTACTTCCACTATCCCTTTTCTTGCCGATATAGAGAAGATGGGTATTTACAGAAAGCCGCTGGCTGATTTTATACCCAATTCAAAAGCAGCGGCCTCCTTCAAAGCATTGTGGAAAGAAATCAAGAAAAAGACGATAAATAAATAAATGCTTTGCCACTCTCCTGGCAGATCAATCTGTTTTCAATGGTGTGCAGATTCAACTCACGACCAACTAACTGATTGGTAAGTAATTAGTAATCTGAATGATCGATTATCTGATTCATCAGGGCATTAACAAGGAAGTTTTTACGGTTCTGCTTTTTAAACTTCTGCTTATTGCCAAATCTTCCAACCCAATGATAGTCAATTCCCATTTAATTTTTGATGAACCAGTTTAAATGAACTTGTGAACAAACTGGAATTGGTCAGAAGTGAAACTGATGCAATTCTTTGAGAGAGCCCAATTTAGAACTTCGCCGAAAGCGGACAATTAAAATCGCACCTGATTTTTCATTATTCATCTGAATAACACTAATCTAAAAACGAAGTCATGAACTCAATTTTCAAAACGTACAATTCACTTGTTCAAAAGTTTCACGAAATTGAGAAAGACTCTACCCCCGATGAAATTCATGATAAAAGGGTAATTCTAAGACGTGTTTTTCCTATACTCACAGCTTTCGGCATCAGTCATTCGAAAGTGAAAAATGGAGGTATAACATTTAAACTATTTGGCAAACTACGTGATATTCAGGTACAGATTGAAAAATTGGGAAAGGCAGAACTTACCCCGTCGCTTATTGAATACCTCGAATTTCTGAAAACAAAGGAATTGAAACTGAGAGAAAAAGTACGCAAATTTTCGAAGAAGGAAAAGCTGAAATTCCCGGTTATTAAGAAAAAGTTGAAAGTTAATTCTAAAAAAATCAAAATTAGGGCAAATAAACTACTGATTTCTCTTACTGCTAAAATACAATCACTGGTAAATGGCAATGCGATTGAAATTCATTTAATAAGAATTGATTTTAAAAAGTACCGTTACATGGTCGAAGTGCTTGATTACATTGAAGTTATAGACGAAAAAAAACTAGATGAAATGAAACATTATCAGGATGTTCTGGGCCAGATTCATGATTTCGAGGTATTTTTTAATGCTGCAGGAAAATATTACAGGAAAAGAAAACTGGTTGAAGATGAGGACCTTGCTGTATTTAAGAAGGAACAAATTATATTAGAAGAAAATTTTAAAAATGAGGCTAAGGAGTTTATCGGAATTTGTAAGTCAGTGCTTGGTAAAAATGACCCTATTCATAGTTTAAATAGCCAAGCTAACTCAAAAACTGGCAAAGAGATTTTATTGAATGAACCTGAAAAAGAAATCGAAAAAAAAGAAGTTAAAAGCCCACCTGTTTCTACAAAGAATAAACCAAAAAATATATCAGATGAGTTTGTGGTTGGAAAAAAAGTAATCGATGCAGTATTAACCAAGCCCCATATCAAGGAAAAACCTAAGAAGTTAATGAAGAATGTCGTAGTTAATAGTGAAGCAGATAGTTCGAAAAATCCGAAAGACTCACCAATTCTAAATCGAATCTAATTGAATAATAGGAAGACGAAACCTATTTTTTTATTAGCACACCATATAATATGATATCAAATTAGCCTGAAAGCAAAACAGGGAAATAATTGATCTGTTTTTTATCAACAACACCTATATTACTGGATTTGAAGTGTAATTGGACTAAACATTCAAATTAACGGATTATGAAGAAAGAAAAAATGGATATAGATGATTTCAAAATAATTGATGGAAACAATTTTTCACTATCAGATTACCCGACGATGATTAAAAAGAAAAATATTGAAAAAGCCGAAGGAGAACTGTTGATTCAAGATGACATTAAAGAACTGTCAGCACTGCAGGATATGCTGTATGCCGAAAGCCGTCATGCCGTATTAATCGTTATTCAGGCCATGGATGCTGCCGGGAAGGATGGCACCATCAAACACATTATGTCGGGTGTAAATCCGGCAGGCGTAAAAGTAACCAGCTTCAAATCGCCTTCGAGGGCCGAGTTAGATCACGATTATTTCTGGCGACATTATCAGGATTTGCCGGGAAAAGGTGAGATTGGTGTCTTCAACCGCTCGCACTACGAAAACGTGCTTATTACTAAAGTGCATCCCGAATTTATATTGAGCGAAAAACACAGTTTTATCAAATCAATAGAAGATATTGATAAATCTTTCTGGCAAGACCGTTACAAACAGATTTCCCGCTTCGAAAAAAACCTTGCCGAAAATGATACAACGATTCTGAAATTCTTTTTGCACATGTCGAAAAACGTTCAAAAGAAACGTTTCATGGACCGGATTGATGATCCGAAAAAGAACTGGAAATTTTCTACAGCCGATCTTAAGGAACGTGCTTTCTGGGATGAATATCAGTCAGCTTACGAAGATGCTATAAGAAATACAGCCACAAAATCAGCTCCATGGTTTATCATTCCGGCAGATGAAAAATGGTATACCCACTATTTGATGAGCAATATTATCTGCTCGGAATTAAAAAAACTAAACTTGTCTTATCCTGTGATTTCAGATGCTGAAAGGGACGCATTGCTCAAAGCGAAAATGGCTTTGCTGAGTGAATGAAAAATGAGAATGGACTATTTTTTGATATTCGTATAGGTAACACCAAACTAATATTTGTAAATATCTATAGTCGCGATATTTATTGTTTGACATATTAACATACTGAATAAAAGCAAATTATCTGTTCGAAAACAGTTTCTTTACTTTTTGCTTCAAACCTATTTTTAACAAAAAATCTTTCCCTGCGAGGAATACTCCAATCCAGAATACATTTGACACAACCAGCAATATGGCGATAGCTATTGAGGTAGTTTTTACTCCTAATTTTAGAAATGGAATTGCAACGATTAATGCCCAGCATACCCATGACAAAACAATCAGGCATAATCCTGCCAGTTGAGATTTTCTCATTGTTTTAGACCATCCTGCATTCTTATAGCTAGTATTCTTCAACATCATTTCATATTTACGGATTAAGAGACTGTTTAAAATTGTATTTTTATAAATTCTGAAGGGGCGAGAGGCGACAAGGAGAGGGCCGAATAACGGAAAAATACAATGAACTGTGATCTTCAATTGAGGATTCTTCCGTCTTCGGACTTCCGTCTTCCGACCTTTACGCTTTCGGAGTAAAGATTTGTTAAATTTAAACAGTGTCGAATAGTTTAAGAATATTTAGAAGACTATTGAGTTTATAATATACTCTATAATCCTGAATAATAATCTCCCGGAAAAGCTTGCCTTGAGCTCCTAATCATCCTACTACCAGAACAATGAGGAATAAGAAAATCAGTGAATTCGAAAAAATCGCTCAATAAAAGTGATGATCCCCGGCATACTGTGTGATCACCAGATTGGCGGTTTTCGATTTCCATTTTAAGTTCATTTATTTCTGTGGTATTCAGCTCAGTTGAGCATGTTTTTGGTTGTAACTGCATTATTTTCATTGGGTATTGATCTTAAAATCCTATACCTACTTTTGCGTCCTTGATTTTGATAATTTATAATCCTTGATAAGTTCGTTATACCTCAAATAAACGTCATCAACTATGGGTTCCCAAGGATGATAAATTGATTTCCGGGCACCTTCACCTGCTTTTTTCATAGTATGCCTATCCTGCATAAGTTCCAATATTTTTCTCGAAAGGTCGGCTGGGTCATTTTCAACCAGAAATCCATTAATACCATCTAATATGCTTTCGGCTGACGAACTTTTCCGCAAAACTATGGAGGGAACATCAAATGCTGCGGCTTCCTGTATTACAAGTGGAGAATTATCATATTCTGAAGGGAAAACAAACAAATCAGTAGCCGAATATACCTTAATAAGCTCATTTCGGTCGGTAATTAAACCAAGAAAAACTACATTTTCCTTTAAATTATATTTTTTTACGAGTTTTTTCATATCCTCACAGGCATACCCTTCACCCACGAACACCATTTTAAAGGTTTTTCCTCCTTCTTTAACCTTTTTAAGTGCATCTATAATCAAACGTACATTCTTTTCCCACCTGTGCTGTCCTACGAAAAGCATAACAAATTCATTTGCATCAGCTTTAATCATGTTGAGCCCCTTTTTCCGGTAACTTAATAGTTTCAGTTTCTCAGGCACAACCATATCAGAGCCATTAGGCATAACTTCGTATGCACCTTTATATCCGTATTCCTCTAATGTTAATCCGGTGGCTTTATTCGGAACAAAAACAAGATCGGCTGAATTGTAAAAATCGAGAGTGAAACCCATAAGGAAATCAACAAGGAAATCATTGTTCAGTACTTTTTTAAAATCATCGCGGTACTTGGTATGAAATGTTGTAACAAGGGGTACATTCATTTTCTTCGCTAAATTCACTGCCAGTTGACCGCTTATAAATGGGCAATGCGCATGAATCAGGTCGAAGTTTACCTTTTTTATTTTCTTTTTGAATTTAAAATCGATGAGTGGAAGCCCTACCCGGTAGGGATTCATTCCCGGAAGCAATACCGATTTGAACCTATAAACTTTATAAGGCACATGGTCGACGTAATCGCTTGCTTTTGGAGCGATTACCATGCTCTTCCCATATTTTTCATTAAGCCAATGTGCGTAATTATGAGCTGTCATGCCCACACCATCCATTATCGGGAAATAGGAATCATTAAACTGACCGGTTGTAATTTTCATCTTACTGAATTTTCTGCAAATATCAGAATCTGTGTTGTAAATATCTCATAGTTAACTATTTGTTAGCAGAAAAATAATATGTATTTATTTAAACATGCAATTCACTGAAGCAACATGGCCCTAACACCCAAATCGTTACTTCATTTCATCTAGGCCTTTTTCAAAAATCCATTTTAAAGAATTTGATTCACATTTAGGATACCCTTTATTAACCTATACTTAAACTGACATTAATGTTTGAACAATATAGGGCTTATATCTTTGTCTCAGAATAATTACAGTCAATATTAATATTCACTAGCAAAATCTAACCTTATGAAACCAAATATTAAAGTAACAATTTCAAAAGAAGACAGATTTAATGTTCAAGATCTTATAGATGAAATAAGTACTGATCCGCAAAGTGCTTTCGATTTGTGTGAGCTCTATGGTACCGAAGGCTTTACCTTAGATGCATTTACTGATTTTGGAGGTCTGAGCGAAGAAGCCAAGGACCGGTTAATTGAAGACTTCGCTATTTCGAAGTCGGAGGCCGATGCAGAAATATCCGATAGTCAGGTTGAAAAATTTGAGTTTTTTACGCAATATTTCGAAGCAGAAGACTAAACTATTCAGAATCATAATCAATTTTATTACAACATAGCAGTATAGTTTCTTCCTGCTCCTATGCGAAGTAATATTGTTGCCTGTTTCCTGTATCCCGATCATCCGGATTTCTCATTCGAAAAGTTTTATATGACTATGGATGAAAAGGGGTTTGTAATCATTCCCGGCAAAATTAGTAAGATGGATAGTTTCTGTATTGCCAATATTGGCCAACTTTATCCTCATGACATCCAGAAACTTGTGGATACAATAGAAAGCGTATTGTACGAATTAAAGATAGAATTGGTTGAATTGTGACAATGAGAATATGCAATGATTTAAAATTACTAAACGGGAAAATTACAGACAGCGGTCCTTTGTTGGTTGGGGGGATAATCTGTAATTGTTCCCTTTTTTAGATTTTAAGAATACTATCTCAAAATGCTAGCTGGCTTAATGCGAATGGAAGCAGTTGCGTTATTATAAATCAAAAACGAATTAGTATAAATTTATAAACTAACCACATACCAGAAAATATTCAACCGGAAATCACCGGAATATAAAGGAAAAGAAGCATACTTTAGTGCATGTGCTGATTATGTAATTTCAAGCCTTGTGGAGTTCTTCTTTCCTGAGTCCGCGATAAAGTTTACTTTACCTGTTAATAACTGAAATTCAGTAACATAATCTGAAAAACTAATTACTTAGTTTAATTACATCATTGTCTAAAAGTCCAGTTAATTGGTCTGTATCACTACCGTTTTTCAACTTCCATTTTACATACAACAAATGAACAATACCATCTATTAAACCTATTTTGGGAACAATAAAACTTTTCGCGCCCATTGTTTTGGCAACGTCTAAGTATATATCGGCTGCATGAGTAATAATATCAGCGCGGTCGGGTTTAAGTTTATACATTTCAATCCGTTCATCCGTCGAATACTGCTTCAGTTTTTCGTTCAGCGTTTCAAGCGCAGCAACCGATAGTTTACGACCTCTTCGTACCTCCCCAAGCGCGTTCAGTTTAATAATATTGCCACCGGAGCCAATAATATCGTTGACCTGGTACTGCTTTTTCAACTTTTCTAAATCGGTATGGAGTCTTGCATATTCCTGTTCATCAACTTTACCGAACAATTTACGCACAGTGCCGATATTATACGAATCGGACTGGATGAACTTCTCGTTTGAAATTAAACTGATTTCGGTGCTTCCTCCTCCCACATCTACAAAAACATAGTTCAAGTGATCGTTTAAATGATATGCGAAATGACTTTCAAATATAATATTGGCTTCTTCTTGCCCGTCAATTATTTCAACTTTAAAATCAGTTTCATTTTTAATTTCCTTAACAATTTCTTTTGAATTTTTCGCTTCACGCATGGCGGCTGTGGCACAAATCCTGTAATCATTTACTTCATATACTTTCATTAAATGTTTGAAAGCTTTTAATAAACGGATAAGTTGTTTCTTCTTCGCATCTCCGATTTTACCTGACACAAAAGATTCTTGCCCTAAACGCAAAGGCACCCGTATCATAATTTCTTTGTCGAATGCCTCAGCTGTAACTTCAGATGAAATACTCATTATTAGTAATCTAACTGCGTTTGAACCAATATCGACAGCTGCAAATTTTAGTCTTTCCATAAAATCGTTTTTATATTGAAGTTTTGTGTCAGTTTATTCCAAATATATTTTTATAAAACAAGTACAGTTCAGTTTGTGTTCTAAATTTTATATCTGAACCTGTTTGGCGAATTTCATTTTTACCATTTCCATCAACAACTCTGGCGCTCACATTATCCTTTAAGCCATATTCAATGCACGTTTTTAAAATCTTTTGTATTTCAATATCATATACGGGTGTAAATACTTCAATACGGTTATCTAGATTCCTCACCATCAAATCTGCCGACCCAAGATAATACTTTTCTTTACCTCCATTTGCAAAAATCATAATCCGGGAATGTTCCAAATAGCGGTCAATGATACCATATACCTCAATATTTTCGCTTTGCTTTGGCACACCGGTTATTATGGAACAATTTCCGCGCACCAGAAGTTTAATTTTCACTCCGGCTTTCGACGCTACATAAAGTTTATTTATAATTCTCTCATCCACAATATGATTGATTTTCATCATAATATATGCTGGCAGACCTTTTTTAGCATTACCAATTTCGATTTTGATTAGGTTCAGGAGCCTTTTTCGTGTGTAATTAGGCGAAACAATTAATTCTTTAAAAACGGGAGTAACATAAGGATGTTCGATATACCTGAAAACTTCATTAACCTCGCTACAAATCGTTTTATTTGCTGTCATTAATGTGAAATCGGTATATGCCGAAGCGGTTCCTTCGTGGAAATTACCTGTACTGATACATGAAATGCTTTCAGAACGCATACCGATATACATCAATTTTGAGTGAACTTTTAGCCCTTCAACTCCGAACAAGACTTTTATGCCGGCTTCCTGCATTTTTGATGCCCAGTTGATGTTGGATGATTCATCAAAACGTGCCAGTAATTCAACATTAGCAGTTACTTTTTTTCCATTCATTGCAGCACAAATAAGTGCCTTTATTACTTTTGAATCCTTTGCTAATCTGTAAATAGAGATTTTTATTGTTTTAACTTCCGGGTTTATTGCTGCTTCACGAAGCAACCGGATAAAATAGTCGAAACTATGATATGGATAATGCAAATACTGATCCTTTTCACAGATTAAATGAATCATGCTCTTTATATTATCAAAGGCTGGTACCGATAATGGTGGTTGAGGTTTGTAATAAAAAGCATTTTGTTTTATTATAGGAAATTTTATAAAATCTTTCAAATTATGATATCTGCCGCCCCCTATATGCGCACTTTTTTTGTCAATATTTAAAATATTTTCGACAAAACGAAGTAATTCGGAGGGAATTTCTTTATCATATACAAAGCGCACAGGCACACCCTCTTTTCGGCTTTTTACTCCTTTTGAAACTTTTTCCAATATGCTTTGATAAACAGAATTATCAAAATCCATTTCCGAGTCACGCGTAAATTTTATTGTATATGCTTTGAAGGTGTCAAAATCGAGGGAAGAAAAAATCTTTGGCAAAAAATATCGGATCACATCATCAATAAACATTATGCTTGTGGTCCCTTTTGCTGATGGGATAATGATAAATCGCGAATGCTCGGAAGTTGGTGTCTGAATTAATGCGTATTCGTTTTTTTTGCTTTTCTTAGCTGATGGTCCATTTAGCTTCGATATTATTACAGCTAAAAATACGCTTTTATCGTCTAATTTAGGAATCTCGTCCATGCGCGAAACCAAAATTGGGAAGAGCGAATTCATCAACTCTTCTTTGTAAAACGATTCAATAAACTCTATTTGTTCTTTATTAAGCTGCTTCTCATTAACAAAATATATTTTTTTCGACTCTAATTCTAAGATTAGATTATTGAAAATTTCATCGAGCTCATGCGTATAAATAAGATTCAGTTTTAAAACCGTTTTCAATATTGATTTCGAATCCGACTTAATTTCTTTTGTCGCTTCTTCTATTTCAATCATCCGGTTTAAGGTTGCAACTCTTACTCTGAAAAATTCATCGAGATTGCTTGAATATATAGCAATAAACTTTAACCTTTCAAGGATTGGATTATTTTTATTGGCTGCCTCATCCAGTATTCTCCTGTTGAAATACATCCAACTTACATCCCGATTTATCGTCTTTTTGTTATTAATTAATAAATCTTTCATTCATTGCTATGCTATTTTCTATATTATTGACTTAATAGGCAAAGTTACTTTATTCGTATTACTATTGTATTAAATATGTGTGAAATTTATGTTGCTGCTTTTTGTTAATAGAAGAACTTCTCTGAAGAATTGCCCGCTCACTTTCGATATATTTTTCTTCAATTTATCAATCTAATCAGTTTAATACCAGGTTTTCTTTCAATTCGTCTAATGGTTTAAAATCTAACAGTTTAATAATATCTTCTTCATATTTTGTTCATAAGCTCACTTTACTTTTGAGAAACTTATTTCCATGGCACTCAGCAATCAATATTATAGTATCAGGAGTTTTAAGCCTGAATTCCAGAGTACTTCCCGAATTTATTTATCCGTCTATTGTAACGTAAAGCATATCAGGCTGATAATATCAAATATTATTTCGAAGTTGCTGATTTCACTTTTTACTGACTTTTACTTACCCCTAAAACATTAACATGAAGACTCAAAAACGACCGGTTGATATCCTTGTAATTTCTGATATTCACCTTGGCACATATGGCTGTCATGCAAAAGAGCTCCTACATTATCTGAAAAGCATCAGACCAAAATTGGTGATACTTAATGGAGATATTATGGACATATGGCAATTCAGTAAAGCCTACTTTCCTAATAGCCATATGAAGGTTGTAAAGCATTTGTTTAACTGGATGGGCAAAGGCATTAAGACCTATTATGTCACAGGAAACCACGATGAAATGCTTCGAAAATTTGAAGGACTAAGAATGGGTTCCTTGAGTATTGTCAATAAAATCGTTCTTGATTTACCCGGTGGCAAAAAGGCATGGGTATTTCACGGCGATGTTTTTGATGTTACGATGCAGCATTCGAAATGGCTTGCAAAATTGGGCGCTGTTGGGTATGATACGCTGATTTTGATAAACAGGTTTGTTAACTTTCTTTCTGAAAAGGTTTTTATTAACGGTAAAATATCATTATCGAAAAGGATAAAAGAAAGCGTAAAATCGGCAGTTTCATTTATCAATAATTTTGAGCAGACGAGTGCCGATATCGGCATCAGCAATAAATTCGATTATGTGGTATGCGGCCATATCCATCATCCTGAAATTAAAGTAATAAGTAACCACGAAGGAAGTATAACGTACCTTAATTCCGGCGACTGGGTCGAAAATTTATCCGCTCTCGAATATACTGATGGCAAATGGTCGATTTATAGATTTGAGGAAAGTGATAAGGATGATATGATCCTGAATTTTGAAAGCGAGGAAGACGAATTAAACGTTAATCTTCTCTTTGACAATATGTTGCACGAATTTAACATGATGAGGCAATGAGAATATTATATGCGATACAAGGCACGGGTAACGGACACATAAGCAGAGCCAGGGATATAATCCCGATATTACAAAAACAGCATGAGGTAGACATTCTGGTGAGCGGATCACAGGTCGATGTCGAACTGCCATTTCCGGTAAAATATAAATTCAAAGGGCTTGGATTTATTTTTGGAGCGAAAGGTGGAATTGACCTGGTGGAAACGTATAAAAAGAATTACATCAAGCGCTTGCTTATTGAAATCAATAGCCTTCCGGTAGAAGATTATAACTTGGTAATCAATGACTTTGAACCTGTATCGGCTTGGGCTTGTTACATTAAAAATGTCAAGTGTATTGCTTTAAGCCACCAGGCCGCTGTTTTAAGTAAAAAGGCTCCACAGCCCGCAGATTCTGACATCATTGGCAAAGCTATTTTAAAAAATTATTCCCCATCCGATGCAAAGTACGGTTTTCATTTCAAAACGTATGCCGAAAATATTTTTACACCCGTTGTCCGCAAACAGGTAAGGGCGCTTACGCTTGAAAATAATGGACATTATACTGTTTATCTTCCTGCGTATGACGATAAGCGGATTTTGAAGGTATTAAAACAGTGTGGTGAAACCCGCTGGGATGTATTTTCAAAACATAGCAAGCAGTTTATGGATTTCAGGAATATTACCATTCAACCTATCAACAACGAAGCTTTTATTAAGAGTATGGCTTCGGCGGAAGGTGTGTTGTGCGGTGCTGGTTTCGAAACTCCAGCCGAAGCACTATTTATGAAGAAAAAATTGATGGTTATTCCTATGAAAGGGCAATACGAACAGCATTGTAACGCGGCTGCCTTAAAAGAAATGGGAGTTCCTGTATTGAAAAGTCTCAAACTGGAAAATGTCGGAAAAATAATGAACTGGATTCAGAACGGATCAACTTTTGAAGTTGACTATCCGGATAACACTGAGGTTATAATTAATAATATACTTATCGCGCATGAAGTTGCCGAAAAGCCGGTTTTAACAAAAGAAAAACAATACACGGTAAAGAAATTCCGAAATCTGATCCTGAAAAAGATAGTGGCGCATTTATAAGTGAGAAGATGAATTATACAGGAAAGGATTTTGGTCCCGATTTTAAATGGGGCGTTTCAACTGCTGCTTATCAAACCGAAGGTGGATGGGATTCAGATGGGAAAGGAAATTCAATTTGGGATGTTTTTGCAAATACAAAAGGGAAAACATTTCAGGGTGATAATGGAAATGTGGCTTGTGATTTCTACCGGCGCTATACGAACGATATAATTTTGATGGCTATGCTGAAGATACCAAATTTCAGGTTTTCTTTATCATGGAGCCGAATTATTCCATTAGGAAATGGAAAGGTTAATCCGTTGGGAATTGAGTTTTACAATCGGGTTATTGATTTTTGCTTTGAGATGGGTATTGAGCCTTGGATTACTTTATACCATTGGGATTTGCCTTATGAACTCGAAAAAAGAGGTGGCTGGACTAATAGGGACATCATTAGTTGGTTTGGTGATTATGTGGAGTTATGCATGAGATATTTTGGGGATAGAGTAAAGAATTGGATGATACTAAATGAACCTATGGTTTATACCGGTGCCGGCTATTTTTTAGGTGTTCATGCACCGGGACGAAAAGGACTGAACAGTTTTCTGGCAGCTGCTCATCATTCGGCTATGTGCCAGTCCGAAGGCGGAAGGATAGTCAGGTCTCGGGTAAAAGATGCACATATAGGGACTACATTTTCATGTTCATTTATTGAACCATTCGGGAAATCAATAAACGACGGCATGGCTGCTCATCGGGTAGATGCCCTGCTGAACCGGCTGTTTGTCGAACCTCTTGCCGGTCTTGGTTATCCGGTAAAAGGACTTAAATTGCTTCGGCAGCTGGAGCCATTTATTAAAGATGGTGACGAAAGCAAACTTGCTTTCGATATGGATTTTATTGGCATACAAAATTACACTCGTGAAATGATTGCCCATTCGTATTTCACACCAATGATTAAGGCCAAAGTTGTAAGCGCGGATAAGCGAAATGTTGATACAACCGTCATGAACTGGGAAGTTTACCCTGAGTCGATCTATAAGATGCTTGTAAAGTTCAGTAAGTATAAAAAGTTTAAGGAGATTATCGTAACTGAGAATGGAGCAGCATTCCCGGATGTGTTGGTGGATCGTAAAGTACATGATTTTAAAAGGATAAATTTTTTGGAACAGCACATTAATCAGGTTTTAAGAGCAAAACGTGAAGGCGTGAATGTAAACGGTTATTTTGCATGGAGTTTTACTGATAATTTTGAATGGGCGGAAGGGTTCAAACCCAGGTTTGGGCTGGTGTATATTGACTTTAAGACGCAGGATAGAATAATTAAAGATTCTGGATATTGGTATAGTAAGTTGATACAATCAGGTATTTAGAAGTTAGTCGATTCCCTTAAATCAAAGCGGCTATATGATTTATAAAGTATTTCATCACATTTTTCATCTTCCACGCAATTAATCTCATTGATTGTATTAGTTGTTGGGTTCTTATAATGAATAGCTTCAGTATTGTTTTCCAACTCTTTATCCTCGAAATAGGCTGTGAAATCGAATGTCATCGGCAATGATAAATATGCTTTGTTTTCGGTTTTTATGCCTGATTTTTCGCCGGAAGTTCCTTTTGAAACAGATTTTTTAACCCGTACTGAGCGCTGTATTTTAAAAAGCTGGAATAGTTTTTTCATGACTGATAATTATAAAATATACACTACAAATTTCTGTATGTAATATTAATTCACTATTTGGGAATAATTAAGATATCATTATTTCTAAAAAAATTTTAATGTTTCTGAGCGTCTCACACCAACCTGACTAAAATTTTCTGTTCAACTTCCCTAAAAATACTATATAACAGAATACTTAATATTTAGTTAACCAAGTCGAAACTTTTTCCTAATATGCCGGCAGTATCTTTGACAAACATTACAAGTAGATGTGTCATAATTATTATCAATGAATTCAGATATTCAACTATGTTACTAATCAGCCTGTTATTTACTCTGTTCTTGGCTTTTCAACAAAAAGCGAAGGTAAAGGCATAGCTGATTACACAAACTGATGCTCAGGCTAATGTTGCACAAAATGATCCGGGACAGATTTAGGAGGTTAACCCGGCTGGATTGAATTTGTAAAATATTAACTGAAGATTATTATTAAATATCCATATACCCCTATATATTATCAAGGCTGCACGATTCATCGTGTGGCCTTTTTTTATTGTTC
This sequence comes from Bacteroidota bacterium, assembly GCA_037142075.1. GTDB lineage: Bacteria > Bacteroidota > Bacteroidia > Bacteroidales > UBA4417 > UBA4417. Next base: position 12,029 of record JBAXBJ010000021.1, on the reverse strand, counting down.
CTGTGCAAAACAGACTTGAAATAGCCGGTTTAAAAGATGACGTAAAAAGGATAAGATTTTTTTTTATAAGTTTTTCCATGAAGGTAAACAACATCCCCATTCATTATTTTACAGCCTCTTATCATATCAAATACTTGAAATCCGGTTTTTATAAAAGGTCAATTTCTGTAATTTATTTTTTAAAATTAGAGCTAAATGTTACTGAAAGTGTTGGATGAAAAGCCTCAATATTAAATCTATGTTAAATACTCATTACCAAACAGGCAAAAAGGATAAAGATTACTTAACTTTGTTTTAATACATCAACACTTACACCCTAAAAACGTTACAGAGATGAAAAAGAAAATTGCATTAACCCAGGAAAATTTTGAGCAGCGTATCAATGCCGGGAAAGAGAAACTGATGGCAAAGAAAGATAAAGCTATCAAAGCCGCCGAAAAAAAGTTTACAAAAGGTTTAAAGATTTTGGAAGATAAATTTAAAGTTAAGAAAAAAAAGGTTAAAGAACCTATAGAACAAAAAGTTAAAGAACCTATAGAACAAAAAGTTAAAGAACCCAAAGCGAAAAAAGCTGAAGAACCCAAGGCAAAAAAAGTTAAAACAGTAGTCAATAAGAAAGTAAAAATGGATAACATGGAAGTGTTACAAGTAAACAAAGACGGGGAATTAACAGGAGAATAGCCGGGTGTTTTAAAGCAATTATTGGAACAAAAATGCCAACAGTAGGATTGGTCAGATAGAAAGTAAAGAAACAAGTTATGAATTGTCCTGTTTGCAATCATCCGGGCCTTTCCGATTATCAATCTGTTCATTCAATATGCCCGAATTGTAAATCCGATTTAAAAGGATTATGATACACGGGCAAATAGTACATAATAGTGAATCTAATGTAAGATACTACTGGAAAGTGAATCCAGAATCAAAAGAATAAAACTTCTTTTTGCAATTGTTACATCAGTTCAGTTCATTCTGTTTATATGTTTGGTGCTTTTTTTGCCGGCTATTGCAAATCAAAATCCTGACAAATCCATCCGGCAGAATGATTCAACTGAATATTACCTTAAGCATGTAAAGGATATTAGGCAAGAACTAAAGGAAAGATCAGAAACTGCTGATGTTTACTATATTATTAAAAAGGATGATAACCGTTGGGGAATTGCCAATCTTTTTTATAACGATGACCTCAGTACAAAACAAATTATGAAAGATAACAACCTGTAAAAAGGATATATTTTACACTCAGGAGATACCCTGATCATAAAAATAAAATCCTGATAGGGGTAAATCAAATAATTTTCATCAATGTAAGGGAAAGACTTCCTTGTTTTCAGCAATATTAATCACGGAAAAATTAGCAATCCTACAGATGATTTGAAAGCACTGCATATCTCAAACCTTACTGTAATCCAGGAGTCAAATAACCGTGTCGAACAGCTTGAATCAGAAAATAATAATTTGAATATCTCAGACGTCAATACTATCAGGTGTTATATTATTTATTTGGTTAATTCCTATATGATTTTTGAGCTTTCTGCCGCCTATCAGATTTTGCTCCCGGGTTCCAGAATAATCACAACATTCCCCGTTTTCTGTCCGGTTTCAACATATTTGGTTGCCTCCACGATTTGCTCTAATGTGTATTTCCTGTCGATTACCGGCCTGAACTTTCCTGTTTCGACCAATTCTTTCAGGAAAATAATATCTGCCTTACTGACTGTCGGAATTGGGAAAAGCACTTTCCTGCCTTTGAACATAGGTGTCGCGAGCGCGAGAAAGATATTTTCAGAGTTTTTCCCAAGTTCTGTGGATATGTATATCCCTTGCTTGGTAAGTAGTGGTTTGCATTTCCTGTAAGAGCTTTTGCCAACGGCATCAAACACAAAATCAAAAGTCTGACCGGTTTTTGTGAAGTCCTGGCTGGTGTAATCAATTACCTCGTCAGCACCTAATGACTTTAGGAGTTCTACGTTTTTCGTGCCGCAGACCGCGGTAACTCTTGCCCCAAAGTGTTTCACCAGTTGCACCGCAGCCGAACCAATGCCACCGGAAGCACCATAAACCAAGACATTCTGCCCGGCTTTTACTTTTGCCGCCCTGATATCGCACAACGCATAATGCCCGCCTTCAGATATTGCGGCAGCTAATTCATAAGTTACATCAGATGGCATTGTGGTTATGGGTTCATTCTCGGCCATGGTCATGTATTCGGCATGTGCCCCGAATTTTGTGTCATTATAACCAAAGACCTTTTCGCCGATATTAAATGATTTTACATCTTTACCAATTGCTTCGATTACTCCGGCAAATTCATTCCCAAGCGTTTTGTTTTTGGGCCTGAAAACCCCGCTATAAAACCTGGATATAAAATATTGTGCGCTCCGGAAGCCACAGTCGGTCCGGTTTACTGTTGTTGCATATATTTTTATTAAAACCTCATTGTTTTCAGGAACCGGTTTCGTCACTTCCATGAGCCGGAGAACTTCCGGTGGTCCGTAACGCGTGTGTATACTTGCTTTCATTTTGATTGCTTTGGAGTATCAAATTTACAAATCAATAATATACGTGGTAAATTAAGTTTGCGTAAAGATCAAATGAAATGAGGCATCCAATTTTATCGGGTTCACATCGTCATAAAACTTAGTTATTTTAACCTTATGGCTTTTTGAATCAAAAATTTTATCCCGCGATAAGCTAAGATGAAACCTTAAGCATAAAATTTTCAAATTTCTCAACAATCTCTCCTTTAAAATTCTCATCATTCAGATGGGTTTTCATAAAAGCGTCCGTATCTTCTTTTTTATCATCGGGCATTACCAGACCTATAGGGAATGCCTGGCAAAAAACACATTTATCTTTAAGAATATCAGCTAATTCATCGAACACCAGGCCGTGTCCGAATTTCTCGTCTTTCTTGGTATACGTGCTGCCACAGCATGTAACAAAAATCAATTTATTGATGCTGTCGGAATACTTTGTTACAAAACAGCGCAGAGGCGGAATAAGCTTGCCCATCCATATCGGGCCACACAGAATTACCCTGTCGTACTCTTTTAGATTCTGTTTCAATGGCCTGATGCCCAGGTGTATGTTCATCAAAAACAGCATAAAGACATTTAGCCATGGCCTGACTGCTTCATTTTCACATTGTAAACGTTTCGAGATTTTTTCGGCTAAGTATTTATTGCTGCCTTTCCGGGAATAATACACTACAATTGTTTTTTTCATGATTTTCGGTTTAAAAATTTTAATGATGGATAAAGTCAAAAACCACATTTAACCACCGGGCATTTTAACTGCCTTGTTCAAATTCGATTTCCAAAGGCAACTCCTTTGCTGCATCCACAACTATTCTCACATCATTTAAACCGATCTGCCCCTTACAATAGTTTCCTTCCTCGTTGATCTGATTTATTTGATGGTGTAAATCATCAATATTTGCCTTTGATACGTTCTCAACAGTATCAGCGCCAATATCGTATAATATGCGTGCGAAAGTTCCTCCAACCCATTTGATTCGAGACAAATCGGTTAATTTGGTTAACTCCATGATTTCAGCATGGGTAATTCCAGTTGCATCAGCAAGTTCTTTGCGGCTTGCAGCGCTTTTAACCTGATCAAATAATTTTAGCGTATCATTAATTCCGGTCTTTTCAAGATTAGCAACTGTTTCAGAAGATATTCCAGGGAAGTCCCTGATCCGGATTGGTTTCGGAAGAATACTGTTTAGTTCACGGAGTAAAATCGTAAGATAATTGCCGGTATAGCATTCTGCTTTTGATAATTCGTTAAACTTGTCTTTTTTTCGGAGCGTTTGCAATAGTTGTTTCACATTTGTGATTCCAAAACTCGTAAAAAAGCCGAAACGTTCATCGGTTCTTTCCTTGAGTAACTTTCTACCCGGAGGCAAATACGCGGCTTCTATTTTAGCTTTATAGCTATCAATGCTAATGGCTTCCAGATCAATGTAATATCCCATTTTCAGTAGCTTTTGACTGTTTTAACAAACCTATCCCTATCATCGCGTACCATACAAGCGCCAAGGGTCCTCCGATCATGGCGAAAATCATTGCTTCGTTATAAAGGGAAACAACAAATGAAGAAATTATTTCAAATATCAGCAAGAAGCTAAATGCTATCAATCCAATCATTCCGACTGCTTTTTTCAATATCCCGGCTTTCAGAATAATAATTGAGAATAGGATGCTTGAAATATGCCCGATAAAAAATCCGGGAAAGGTTCCGGGTGTATGACTTGCTCCTTTGGTAAACAAAGCCTCGCCTGCGGCAAGTAATTGATTCCGTTCAACATCTGTGGCGGCAGCAGCATACTTTCCAGCCAATGTCAAGAATGGAAAAGAAACATTATCTGCCATAAAAACAACATAACCCAACAGGCTTATAATCAGTGAAAAAGAAGCAAAAACCTGCATTTTTTCCCGATGTAAACCATATAGTGCGAAGAATACCGGCACCATTAAGGAAGTTGCGATGATGTTTATCAGCCCCATGTAGCGCATAGCCATAAACCAGTTCCGGTTGTACATATCAAAAAGTTCGCTTATGCCGTGCATTACCCTGGCGCCGTCGGGCAAAGCAGTCAGAAATATTTCGGTCAGCATGGTGAATAGCGCAATAAACGCAGAAATCGCCGCTATCTTGTATATCAATTTCCATTGTTGTTCGTTGGTCTTCATACTTTATAGTGTTTCCTGGTCTGAGGTAATAGCGCAATGCAAACAATTAAAATTCCTAAGCCGGCATATATGGTATGAATAATATCTACAGAGTTTATTATCAGTGTTTGTATGTTGATCCAGATTATTTGCGCAATTCCGGTATAAACGGCAAAAGTCCAGGCAAAATGATAATCGTAGAGCAAATTTAAGTGATTGGAAAATTTGTGATCCGGTTTTTTTAGTAATCCATAGATGACATAAACCGGGAAAATTCCGAATGTTGCCAAGAGTATAATACCCGGAACAAGATAATTATTAAACGGAGAGTGGTTTAACAATTCCAAAGGCATTCCGAATAGAGAGCCGTCAGGGCTGATGATCAGAACCATACCGCCATAAAACGCGCCGAGCGAAAGAAATCCCAGGAGGAAAATCAGAAGGTTTCTAGAAAAATAAATTGGTTTCATAGGAGTTTTAGGGTTAACATTTCTGCAAATAAATATTAAGGGTACTTCTGCTATTTTTCCATAGCAATCGTTTTTAATTCTTCTGGCATTTTTTCAATCGAATAGCGCAATGCAGTGCGGGGCATAATTGCCTTTTTACTAAGTACATAATCGAAAATTTCCTTCTGATGCGCCTGGCTGGCAGCTTTAAGCATCCAACCATAACCTTTCTGAACCAGGTCATCATTGTCTAAAAGCAATATATCCGCAATTTCGAGTATGTCGTTTAAAAACTTACCTTCCCGGGCAGGTATTATTAAAGTTACTGCAGCGGCGCGGCGCATCCAGCGGTTTTCCGATTTTGCAAATTCCTTTAAGCGGGATAAAAACTCAGGAAACATTTCAATAAACTCGCCAACTGTATGATTGCAGAGTGTATCACACGATGCCCAGTTGGTAACATATTTGCTGATCCATTTTTCAAAAATCTCAAAATCTCCCGCTTCAAAATCCTTTCGGAGAGTATACGACCAATGGCAGGCAATAAATGATTCTTCCATGTATCCCGATTGCCAGAGAGTATCGCATAAATTAAAGATTTCAGCTTTTGTTTTGCCTTTCAGTTGCTTAAAATACGCTTTACTTATTTTGGTGACCGAAGCTGTTTTTACACCATACAGCATAATCTGTTCTTTGAAAAAATGCTGCCCGGATTCCTTCGTTTTATTATCGCTATTTGCTTCAAGTTCCTTGCGGATTTCATCAATAATAGTTGTCATATCTTATCCTATGAAGTGTGTTACGTATTTTCTGTTTGTGAATAACCTTTGCTTCGTAAAAACAAAAGGAAACAAGTCAGAATTCTATTCGGACAATATCAGTTGTTTTCACCACTTGCAAGGGGTAAGTGGAATGCGGCCATCTCAATATTATTGCGAACCAACATAATATCACCAACCAAAACCGGGTGGTTCCAGGTTTTGCCTTTTATAGCAGGGAATCGCGCCAGTTCTTTAAAATCCGAAGGATTTGCATTAACCAATGCCAGTTCTCCTTTCTCTGACAATAATAGTAATAAGTTCTGTTCCTCAAGCAGAAGTAGAAATCCCCGGTAAGGATTGCCTCTCCACATGCATTTCCCGTTTTTTATGTCGGTACAGGCGATCCTTGGACCATCAAACCCATAGGCATAACCTTTATGAATAACCATATCGTTGAAGTTGAGCTTCATTTCTTCTGAAGTCCAGATTTCTTTAACCGACCAATTGCCTTGTGTCTGTGAGATTTTAATGCGGCGTATACTGTTATATTCACCTGCCAGTAATAGCTCTCCTTCTGAAATAACCGCAGGTTGCAGGATACGATCTTCAACAGACCAGTCGTACTTCCAGAGTTGCTTTCCACTATCCGGATCAACGCTCAGCGCTCCGGAATGACTCATAAGTATAACCTGCGTTACTCCATAAATAGTTACCAGGTGAGGCGAACTATAGCTGTTACCGCCATCAGGACCGAACCAAAGTGGCTTTCCGTTGGTAATATCATAGGCAGCAAGTTTACCCGAAAGGGCAACAATCACCAAACTGTCAATCACTAGCGGGGAACTCGTAAAACCCCAGGGCAGGACTTTTACCCCGGCATCGGTAGCCGCGTTGCGAGACCAAATCACTGAGCCGTCAGCAGCATTCAGTACATTTAAAATTCCGGTTCCACCAAGTGTATAGACACGTCCGCGAGAAAGGGTAGGCGTGGAACGGGGACCAGCTCCGGCATGTGAATCCCAGAAACGGGCTGAATCGCCATGTCTCCATACAGGTTCGCCGGTATTCAGCTTGTAACATGTAACCATCTCATTTTCAATTCGCTGTTCCTGGGTGTAGAGTAAATTTCCCTTTACAGCAAAGGACGAGCAACCAGGCCCGATGGGTCGGCGCCACATCTCAACCGGCGGTGATTTTTCCCAATCCGTGTTGATGCGAACTCCATGTATAATTCCGTCACGATTACGTCCCCGAAAGCCTGGCCATTCAGCTTCTGTTGTCATTGCTGCCGTGTCTGGTGACATCGTTCTTATCTTGTCACTTGCCTGGCTCATAAGTTTTTCCTCGGCAGTTTTCGCCCATCTCCCAGCAAAATCATGATGGACTTCGGCATCCCTTCCATCTGTGCGTAGGAAGGTCCAGAATCCGGTCGAGAGCAGGATGGTTGCGACCATTGTTATACGTCGCAGTACGGTAGAGAAGTTACGACTGGCAACAGCCCAAATTACAAAAGCAAGGCTCAGAACAGGAATAGCATAAATGATAAACATCATTCCCATCATCGCTGTTTCAATAGACTTGTCGAGCAGTTGCGATGTAGCTATAAGCGAAACTATCATCAGAACAACAGCTACCCATCGCTCAAGCCGGGGTGCCCGGCTGAAGAAAGCCCACCAGATAACGATTGCAAACCCACCGAGTAGACCGCCAAATACTCCTGTTTGAGTAACAATATCTTCCTGCGCAAAACCAGGGATGACAAATCGGGTCAGCCACTGCAGAATTACAATAACAACGCCCGGCCATAGCCGAAGCGGTTTCAATTGATTAGGTCCGTTAGTCTTTTTATTTGTGTCCATTTTTCTTATTTTAAGCCATAATTCACAAATATTATAAATTGCATCCTTCCAAAAGTGCAGATAGAATCACATTTATTATATTATTTTCAAGCTTTGCGAACAAAATTAAGGGTTCGCAGATATAGCAATTTCGTTTAATTTAATTTCAAATTTATAGAATTTTGCTATACAATATCAATAACATTTTTTTAATCAACACTCAATAAGTTTACTGTTAAAGAAGATAGATTGTGCAAGTAAAGTTCACTCAAACAATTTCCCGGAGCGAATGTCAGATTATGAACCAGAAAGCCTAACCTGCGAGGCTGACCTGGCAGTCGACATCTTTTTTGCCTGAGATGTAAGTTGGTTTATTAATAAAGTTAACCACCTTATTTAATAATTTCTTAAAGTTATTTTAACTTGTTTTTCAAGCTGTTAGATTAATTTTGAGTTGTTAATTTTAAATCCGGTCTGATGAGAAAGAAATTCATCTTTTTTGTATTACTTGTCGCCAAATTACTATTTCTGCCAATCGAAGTAAATTCAATCCGGCCGTCATCATCATATTATCGTCCTCCTGAAATGAAAGAAATTAAGATATTATCTTGGAATATTTATATGCTGCCTCATCTCGACTTTAAAAATTCAAATAAATTACGGGCGGAGGCTATCGCCAAAGAGCTGAGCCAGGGTGATTATTCAATCATTGTATTTCAGGAAGCCTTTGACAAAAACGCAAGAAATATAATAAGGGAAGTTTTACACGAAAACTTCCCTTTTTTTTATGGCCCGGTGAATAATTCGAGCTGGTTTTCGGCGCAAACCAGCAGTGGTTTATGGATAGCAAGTAGGATACCGCTAAATGAGATAAAAAGTATCCGGTTTGGTATAGCTTCCGGATTCGACCGGTTTGCCAATAAGGGAGCTATATTGCTGGAAGGCGAGTGGCATAAGCAGGTTTTTCAGTTGGTGGCAACCCATATTCAGTCGGATGATTATAGCTGGGAAATACGCGAACAACAAATAAAGGATATTCATAACAAACTACTTATACCATATTCAAGAGAGGGTATACCTCAGATTATTTGTGGAGATTTCAATACAGACCATGCCGAAACAGATCATTACAATTCGATGCTCTCGGTGATGGATGCGGAGGATGGCAAACTTACCGGTACTGAGAAGTACAGTTTCTCATCCGAAGATAATGAAATTACCAAAGGACTTAACGAAAAACCCAGGCTTATCGATTATATACTTTTACGGAACAGCCTTGCTGTACAATCTATTTCAAGGAAAATATCAGTTATAAAAAACAATTGGGGTCTGAACCACCGGTCACTTTCTGACCATAATGCAATTGAGGCAATCATTGCTTTTTCTCATTAACTATGTTGAAGATGTTCAATTTCTAATTTAAGTTTAACAATTAATTAACTGCTACAAGTCCGGGTATTCATGAACTAAAACCCTGTTATACTATTAATCCTACTAGGTAGGAGAATTTCACTTGCTATACTTGTAATATCCTTACTTGCACCGAGAAAGCCTATGCTCAGTTGTAACGGCTTTTTCAGGTAATATATATGAAAGTGGCCAAAGCTATTTAATGTAATTTTAACCTGGAATTATCTATTACCTATTTCTAAAAACTAACCTTTACAAGAGAAAATTAAACTATGTTTTGGTACAACGATGAAGTAACTAGTATTGAAAATCAACCTGTTAAACCTAAGTCCACGAATAAAAAGAGGATCGTTTTTTACGGAAGTTCGTCCCTGCGGTTATGGTCAACACTCGAAACCGATTTCACTGAACTTGATATTGTCAACCAGGCCTTTGGAGGATCAACACTTGCTGCATGCTGCTGGTTTTTTAAACGCCTGATTCCCATCCAGGCTCCAGATGCGATGGTAATTTATGCCGGAGACAATGATTTGGGTGATGGGCGCCATCCGGAAGAGGTTTTCTTGTTTTTTAAAAATATGATGGCGCTTATTCAGCAAAATTGCGGAGATATACCGGTGGCCTTCGTATCAATTAAGCCAAGCTTATCACGCCAATACCTCTCAGATTCAGTACAATACACCAATAAAATTATAAAAGACGAAATTGACAGGATTCATCCGAATTGCACTTTTGTGGCTGTTTACAATGAAATGCTTGCAAACGGATTGCCCGATTCTAGGTACTATCAGGCTGACGGCTTGCATCTGAGCGAGCCAGGGTACCAACTTTGGAAGGAAATTCTCAGGGAGAAATTCCTTTTTCGGTTTATTCAATCAGATTGACAAATATGTATTTTAAAAACTATAGCCATGGTCCGCGAATATCACAAATGGTTTAGTGAAAGACTTCAACGCGATATGGAATTGCTGGTATATGGATATGCCGGAGCCAGGGTAATACTATTCCCCACACGTACCGGGCGCTATTACGATTATGAAAACTGGAATATAATAAAATCTCTGCAGCATTTTATTGAAAACGGTCATATTCAAATATATGCATTAGATAGCATCGATCAGGAAAGTTTTTATTGCTTTTGGGCACATCCGGCTGGCCGGCTGGAAAGGCATATTCAATACGAAAATTATATATTAAATGAAGTAATTCCTCTTACAAGAGCTAAAAACGAAAACCCATGCCTGATGTCGGTAGGTTGCAGCATGGGCGCTTTTCACGCAGTTACTATTGCTTTAAGACACCCGCATTTATTTTCAAAAGTAGTTGGTTTGAGCGGTCGTTATGATTTAACAACTCAATTAGGCATGTTCGACAATTTATTAAACGGCTATTTTGATGATGCAGTCCATTACCTAATGCCAACCCGATATGTTCCCTATATGGCCGAAGGCGATCAATTAAACAGGATCAGGAAGCTCGAAATTACTCTGGCATGTGGCCGCGAAGATGTTTTTCATTCAAATAATCAAGAGTTCAGCCATAGATTAAAGGAAAAGGATATCAGTCATAACTTTTTCGAGTGGGATGGTATGGCGCATAAACCAAAATATTGGCAACAGATGCTGCCAATGTACATTTAGGTCCAAATGAATCAATCACTTAGACTTACATTTTCAACTTTATAATATTCCCTATTATGCAGAAAGTTTCAGCTAAAAACAGGAGTACTTATGTGAAATGATATAGAAGTATTTGAACGAATCAATAACTGAACAACATAGTAATCAATAGATTACTATGTTGTAATAAAATTAATTAAGATCCTGAATAATTTAGTCTTCTCCTTCGAAATATTGCGTAAAAAACTCAAATTTCTCGACTTGACTATCGGATATTTCTGCATCGGCCTCCGACTTCGAAATAGCAAAGTCTTCAATTAACCTATACTTTTCTTCTACGGTTAAACTTTCTAAATCAGAAAATGCATCCAACGTAAAGCCTTCGGTACCATAGTGTTCACACAAATCAGAAGCGCTTTGCGGATCAGCACTTATTTCAGCTATAAGATCCTGAACATTAAATTTGTCTTCTTTTGAAATTGTTACTTTGATATTTGTAATCATACGGATTGATTTTGCATGTGAATATTAATTTAATATAGACTGTACTCATTTTAGCACAAAGATATATGACATGTATTGTTCAAATATTAAAGTCAATTTAAGAATAAGTTAATTGTGGGTTTTTATTTATGAAGCGTTTTTTATAAATCTTGAAATGCCATTATTTTAACAGTATCAGAACCATTTACACTTTTATCTCCTTTTTTTTTCTCATTTTACCCTTGGAAAATTGCGCGTATGGGTATTTTATATTTCTCATTTCCGCGCACCGGGCATCCGCTTCATAAGTTTTTTCTTTTTATAGGTTTTCTTCATTGCTTAAAGAAAAAACGTTATTCCCGCTAAAGCCCTATTTCAAGACCTTCCCGGAATAGTTCCTGCACACCGGATAAATATTGCACTCTAAAATAACCCGGTGCATCCCTTTTCCTGCTTTGTACTGTTTATGCTCCATCGCTTTCATTCTTTTGCAGTTTAATATATAAATGCTGCGCCAGCTTCAAATGTCTGGCTACTCATTTTTGGAAACTTCTAACCTGTGTTTGTGCCAATAATCCCTCCCAGGACTGCAAATCGATAGTGCCATTTGCAACTTCACCTGCAGCATAATTTGTGTATAGAAAAGCCTTCCATTGCTAACTGCTTTGTCCCTCTTTTCCAATGTTTTGCAAATATTCTCATGGCTATTTTCGTGTAATTATTTAGCAAATGTATCATGTCACCTATAAGTACGCTTTGCCATACAAGGATTTTCTCGGCATATCCTCATTCTGAT